>JAFUOP010000013.1 GCA_017481875.1 Bacteroidaceae bacterium | reverse complement strand
TCGGTAGTACCCGTCATCTTTTGTATTTGCGCCCAGGTGGTCGCAGGTTCGATTGACAATGCTCGCTTATCGCCACCCGCGTGGCACAAACTTCGTCTGTGCTGCACGCGACCATAGGCTGCTCGCATTGTCTAAGCTTGTCGCTTTCCTGTCGCCCCGACCAACGGCAAGAGTGATTATTAATTGCTCTTGCTTTTTTTATTGCATTTCGGTAGTACCCGTCATCTTTTGTATTTGCGCCCAGGTGCTATGCAATTTGTTTTATTCTTTTTTATATGGTCTATATTGTATTGTGTAGATGTATAAAAAGGATAATGTCCTTTCATTATATGCGTTTTTTACGTTAAAATAGCCTGTTTATTTACTCCTGTTGCACAAATGGTGTACCTTTGTGCAGCAGATTTTAAATATAATAGTATTTATAAAAAAGAATCAGTAACTTTTTAAATTTGATATTATGATTAAAAGAGTTTTTTCTACTATTGCAGTAGCTTCATTTGCAATCGCATCGTTTGCAGGTGGTCTTTTGACAAACACAAACCAGAGTGCTGCTTTTGTTCGTAACCCTGCTCGTTATGCTTCATTGGACGCAGATGCTGTTTACTTTAACCCTGCCGGTACAGCTTTCTTGAAGGAGGGTTGGACCGTTTCTGCTAACTGGCAGATGATTTGGCAGGACCGTGATGTATTAAATGCCGGTAAAGAGTATAAGGGTGAGGTTTATGTTCCCATTATGCCTACTTTCCACGCTACATATAAGACTGGCGATTGGGCTTTCAGTGCTTTCTTTGGTATGCCCGGTGGTGGTGGCGAGGCTAATTTTGATAATGGTCTCCCTGTTTTCAATAATATGGTTAACGGCTTGTTTGCTCAAGGATTGGCTGCTGTGAACCCCGCTCTTGCCGGTGTTACAGGCTACAGCACCTCTTCTACTTTTACATCTACACAGTATCTTTTCAGCTTGCAGCTTGGTGCAGCCTATAAGGTAAATGATAATTTCTCGGTTTACGGTGGTCTTCGTGCCAATTATACAAGCCTTACATATGAGGGATCTATTTTGACATCTTTCCCCAACGGTGTTATGTATAATACAGGTGTGGCAGAGGTTCCTATGAGCGCAATTCCTCAACTTGCTCCTTATGAGGCTGTTGTGGCAGGTGCTGCTCCCAACTATGAGCTTGAATTGACTCAAACCGGTGTTGCTTTTGCTCCCATTGTAGGTGTTGATTACAAAGTGGGTGGTTTTAACTTGGGTGTTAAGTATGAATTCCGCGCAATTAACATTATAGAGAACGATACAAAGGGTACTACATCGGAGAAATTGTTGGCTGCTCTACCCACATTGAGCGATGGTGTAAAGTTCCGCAACGATGCTCCCGCAAAACTTTCAGTAGGTGCTTCGTATGATATCTGCGACCGCGTGAAGGTTATGGGTGCTACAACATATTACTTTGACAAGGACGCCACAATTGAATCTTTGATGAGCAAGGCTAACACAATGAAGACTTTGAGCCGCAACACATACGAGTTGCTCGCCGGTGTAGAGGTTAAGGTTACTGACAAGCTCCTTCTCTCTACCGGTGTACAGTTTAGCGATTTTGGTGTGAATGAGAGCTACTTGAGCGATATTTCTTTCATCGACGACTCATTTATGGTTGGTGCCGGTGGTAAGTACAGCTTCAATGAGAACTGGGATTTGAACTTCGGTGCTTGCTATGCCAACTATGCTCACGGTGTGAGCGGTGCTTCACACTACATGCGCAAGACATACAACGTGGCTGTTGGTGTTGATTTCCGCTTCTAATTTTATAATAGATATTTTTAATGCGCCTCCTTGCAAGGGAGGCGCATTTTTTTTGCCTTTATTGTTGCCGGTTGTTAATAATTCTTTCCTGTGATATGTGCGCAACAGCTTTTGTGGAGCTGTTTAAATAAAATTGAACATTTTTCTTTTGTGCTTAAGTTGCGTTTTGGCGATGCTATTTCTTTGTGCATCAGTTTAATAGTTAAAAAATTGACTTTCGTTCTTGTTTTTTGTTTTTTTATTTTATGTTTTTTTGTTTTTTGTGTTATTTTTGCAATCGTTTAGAAGATTGAATTATTATTAACATAAAACAGTGTAAATATGAAGATTAAAACAAAAATGACAGCTAAGGTTGCATTTATGGCATTAGCTTCTTTTATGGCAGCATGTAGTGTTGAAGATACACATGATTTGTCAAAAGATATTGATGCAACAGTAGCAGTAGGTGATGGAATCTCATTGCCTCTCGGTTCGACTGAAAAAATTATGCTTACCGAGATGATTGACCCTGAAAGCAGTGATGTACTAAATACTGATGCCGAGGGTAACTATGTGATAACAAAAGGAGATAAAATCGATGAAACAAGTGTGGAAATAGATGAGGTTGATGTAACAGTTAAGCCTGTGAGCCACAGTGAAAGTTTCGACCTTCAGATTATTACCCAATCTAAAGCGGATATAGAAAAGCTTAAGAGCGAGGCTATTGCTGCAAGAAATGACGTTGAGCAGAGAACTTTGGATACAAAGAACAATGCTAAAGCCGAAGCTGAGCAGGCAAAAAATGATGCTATGGCCGAAGCTGAGCAGGCAAAAAAAGACGCTTATAAGAAGATTGATGCAGAAATAAGCGACCCTGCACTTAACAAACAGGCAAAAGAGGAGGCTGATAAAGCATACCAGGAGGCTGTTGCCAGCATTAATACCCAATTCATTGAGGCTAATGAAGCTATAGACCAGGCTTACACCGATGCAATGAATGAAATTGCTGAGCAATACAACGAGGTGATTAAGAAGTATGATGAGGCGTTGGCCAAGGATGTTAACCTTGGAGAGATTAATCACGAGATTACAGGTGAGACTTCAAAAATTAACTATAACCTCTCTGTAGATGTTCCCGATGAGGTTAAAGAGGTTGAGACCGTTACATTTGAAGAACTTACCGACCTTACCATCGATATTGCCATTGCGGTACATGGAGATGACAAGCAAGATTTTGGTGAGCTTGTAAAAACTATAAATCTTTATGGAAATCAGGAGGGTGAGAGATTCTATGTGGGTGTTCCCAAGTTCTTGGTATTTGAGGAAGGTGCAGATATTGTTCCCTCGGCAGATGGTAAATTTAACAAGCTGTATATTGAGGGTGGTGCGACACACAGAGATGAGAATAATAAAAATATAAAGCACCTTACCCGTGTATATAAAGTAAAAGGTTTCGATTTTACAAAAGACGATGTTGAGATTGTAAACGGAAAAATCGACATTGAGCAGGAGTATTCTGCAGAAGGTTGTATAACTGCTAACGCCATTGAGGTAAGCTTGGCTAACGCGCTTACTATTGAAGATGTTACTCTCGATGCTACTGTTTCTATTGGCGAGAAGACCGCTAACGGTGAGTACTCTTTCACTCTAAAGAAGGTTAAAGGTGTATTTGCTCCCGAGATTGACCCAATCAGCGTAGATATGGTTGAGCTTGATTTAGGTGAGGATATGGATTTTGTATATGAGAATGGTGCAATTTTCGACTTTGCCAATCCGCAAATAGATATTACCATTAACAGTAGTGCAGAGCTTGAAGCTGAAGCTACAATCGTTCTACGTAGCTATGACGACAATGGCAATGAGATAACAACCGGCAATGGTGTGCAGATTCCTCTTACTATAGTAAAAGGTGAGAATATATACCATATAACAAATGACTTTTTCAAAGCGGGTGAGGCCAACCTCAGTTCTCTGCTTGCCAAAGTTCCTCACAAGGTTAAGATAGAGGATATTAAACCTAAAATTGTGAATAAGGTACAAGAGGTAACGCTTGGCAATGAGATGCTGATAAGCGGTGCTTATGATATAAATATTCCTATGATATTCAATGAGGTGAAGCTTACCTACACAGAAACCATTGAAGATGTTTTGGGAGAGAACCCCGAGGATATTACCGACTATATTACTGAAGTAAAATCTGTTTCTGTTGAGTTTGAGGCCCTAAATACTGTTCCTGCCGATTTTGATGTCGATGTTATTGCACTCGATAGTAACGGTAAGAAAATAGAAGGCGTTGTTGCTAATTTTGTTGATAAGAATGGCAAGCCTATTGTAATTAAGGCCGGTAAAGGACACGATGCAGAGCCTGTAGCTACCAATGTTAAGGCTGTGTTAAGTGCGGCTGATGGCACAATTGAGAAAATATGCAACCTCGATATCAAACTTAACGGTCATGGTTATAATGTGAAGTTGAATGAGAATGCATATGTTACTTTGAGAAACATTGCTGTTACCATAGACGAGCCTATAATTGTAGATTTGAACTAATACCGGCGTATGTTAATGAATTGTAATATAAATATAAGAATGAATATGAAAAATATAGCTTTAAATATGTTTAGAGTGCTTTTTGTTGCTGCGCTCGTTCTCTTTGCTGCCGATATTCAGGCCCAGGCTTTGAGAACCGGATATTTTATGGACGGTAATATATATCGCTATCGTTTGAATCCGGCTTTACAGAGTACCCGTAACCACGTTGCCGTTCCTGTGTTGGGTGGTGTGCAGGTTAGTGCTATGGGTAATGTTGGTGTAGGTAATTTCCTTTATGACAGCCCTTACAATGGCGATGAGCTTGTTACATTTATGCATAACTCTGTGAGTGCCGACGAATTCTTGGGCGACCTTGAAGACGAGAATATAATGCGTATGGACTTGGATTTCACACTCCTTTCTGTGGCATTCAATGCTTTTGGCGGTGTTAATACCATTGACCTTACAGTGCGTTCTAATACAGGAATGAATCTTCCTTACGGAATGTTTGAATTCATGAAGAAGATGGGCAATGACGATTATTCATTTAGTGATATGAAAATGCAGACACGTAATTTTGCCGATCTTTCTCTTGGACACTCTCGTAAAATTAACGATGCTCTAACTGTTGGTGGACGTGTTAAATTCCTTTTCGGTCTTGGTTATGCCGATATGACTTTCGACCAGATGGATATTCACACAAGTGGTACCCGTTGGGAGATTGCTGCAAAAGGTGAGGCCAATATAGCACTTGGTGGCGCGTTCAAGTATTCTGACGAGAAAACAGTAAGTGGAAAAACCGTTGTCGATGGATATGAAGATATTTCAGTAGGTATGCAGGGCTTTGGTATGGGTATCGATTTGGGTGCTACATATGATTTAAGCGAGGTTCTTGTCGATGGTCTTACAGTATCGGCTTCTATTACCGATTTAGGCTTCATCTCTTGGAGTGGTGCTGCTAATGCTGCAATTGCTCCCGAGGATAAATATGTTTTCGACGGTTTTGAGAATATGGGCATACACAGCCCCGAAAATGGTGCTCAAAGCACTACACTCGACGACCAATGGTCGAGCATGCGTGATGATTTAGAGGATTTCTTCGCGTTGGAAGATAAAGGTGAGAGCAGTGTTACCACAGGTATTGGAGCTAAGTTCAATATTGGTGCTGAGTATAAGATGCCTTTCTACAATAAGTTGTCGGCAGGTTTCCTTTACACACACTGCTTCGATGATGTATTCTCGTACAACCAGGCATCGCTTGTGTTGAGTCTCTCTCCCAATAAAGTTCTCGATTTTGCCGTTAGTGGAACTGTAACAGATTATGGAACCGGTTTTGGTGCTATGGCAAATATTCATTGCCCCGGCTTTGGATTCTTCATTGGCACAGATTGTTTCTTGAGCAAGGTTAATAAGCAGTTTGTTCCTATTGAGGATATGAATGCAAGTGTTTCATTTGGTATAAATGTTCCTTTTTAAATAGCATTACAGAATAGGTAACTTATTACTGAAATAAAAAAATGTGGCTAATGAAGTACTGCTTCATTAGCCACATTTTTTGTGTATAGGGGTAGGTGTTGTAGGTGTTGTAGTTATTGCAATATTGGGTTTCTAAATCTTGTTTTTAATCTCCTTGTGGAAACGTGTAAAGTAGAGAATTGCGGCACTTGTAAGGCCTACCGGGAGTCCATAGGCAACACCTATACTGCCAAGCTCCAGGGTGAATCCAAAGATGTAGCTTACCGGTAGAGCAAGAAGTATGTATGAAATTAATGCATATATACTCATAGGCTTTGTTATCTCTATGCCACGTAGTGCATTGGCGTAGTTTATCTGTATCCCATCGCTTATTTGATATGCAAGTAGTGGTATTAACAATGCTATGAACATTTCTTGTATTGCAACGTCAGATGTGAATACTGCGGCCAGTTGACATTTGAAAATAATTATAATTGTTGATAGTATTGCTGCTGTAAAGAGTATTATATGCAGGCTTGCATTTGCAATGTCGTTTACTTTGTTCCACTCTCCGCGGCCACGGTAGTGGCTTATGCGTATGCAGGCAGCTGCAGCAATGCCATAATATACAAGGAAGCATAGAGACCCGGTGGTGCACATTACCTGAAATGCAGCAAGCTCAACAGCTCCCAGCCAGCCCATAAGGAGTGATGCTAAAGAGAATGATGCTGTTTCCATTCCCATTTGCACGGCAAGTGGTGTGCCTACTTTGAATAGTCGGGTTACATCTTTTCGCTTGCTCCGCTGTGTTTTAAAGCCATTTTTATAGTTTATAAACTTTTTTTGCCCGGCTATTAATATTACATATAGTACTGCCATAAGTACGCGTGAGAGCAGTGTGGCTATGCCTGCACCGGTAAGCCCCATTTCCGGAAATCCGCATTTTCCAAAAATCAGTATGTAGTTAAGGAGTATATTTGTAATATTACCGACAATAATAACCCACATTGCTGTTTTTGTTGCAGCTACAGTGTCGGTGAATTGCTTGAAACTGTTAAATAGAATGACAAAGGGTAGCGACGCCAGCAGTGTGATAAAATAGGGGCGCATTAGCGGTAGAAGTTCCTTGGGCTGGTTAAGGTGCTCAAGGTTAATGTATAGCAGGCTGTATGCCATTATAATGATTGTCCCGAAAAGTATATTTGCCCATATACTGTCGCGGAACGAGTGTCCCACGTTGTCGTTTTCGTTACGTCCATAGAATGCTCCAATTATGGGTGTTGCTCCGTAGCTGAAGCCAAGCATAGCGAAAATTCCTAAGTTAAAGATATTGTTTACAAAACCTGCAGCTGAAAGTGCAGCACCGCTATATTGCCCTACCATAATGGTGTCGATGAAGCCTAGTATGACATTACCTAACTGCCCAAGTACGATTGGGGTTCCCAAGCGTATTATGGTGGAGTAGTGGTGCTTGTACCTTACAATAAAATTCATTGCTCTTTCTTTTTTGGTGGACGTGCTTTACTGTGTGTGTTATATAACTTTTCTTTGGCGGTGTATGTTCACAAAAAAGCCTGCTTGCGGCAGGCTTTTTTGTGTTTTTATTTTACCGGAATGGCATCTATTCTTGCTTGGTGTCTGCCTCCTTCAAAAGGTGTGTTCAAGAATCTCTCTACACATTGCTTGGCGGTTTCCTCGTCAATGAAACGCCCCGGCATGACAAGAATATTGGCATTATTGTGCTGGCGTGCAAGCTCGGCAATTTCCGGTTGCCAGCATAGGGCACCGCGAATACCTACGTGGTGGTTCACCGACATATTTATGCCGTTACCTGTGCCGCAGATTGCAATACCGGTTTCAAACTCTCCACCCTCTATTGCATTGGCAAGTGCGTGCCCGAATTCCGGGTAGTTGCAGCTGTCGGTGCTGTTTGTTCCAAAATCCTTGTAGCTGTAGCCCCACTCGGTGAGCCATTGTTTTACGGTCTCTTTGAGTGGATACCCTGCGTGGTCGCTTGCCAGTCCGATTATTTTGCTCATATTCTATGCTTGTTTTTGTTTACAACATTGCTTTTACCTGCTCATATACATTTTGTGCAGTGAAGCCGAGTTTTTCGTCTAACACTTTAAAGGGTGCCGAATAACCGAATGACTCTAAGCCGTAAACTTTTCCACAGGGGCCTACAAGGCCTTGCAGGTTGCAGGGGAGGCCGGCTGTGAGGCCGAATATTTTAGCATCGCGGGGTAGTATGCTTTCTTGGTACTGTGTGGACTGTGAACGGAAAAGTCCTTCGGAGGGTACAGATACTATGCGTGTTTTTATACCATCGGCTTTTAGCAGTTTTGCACCCTCAACAAGGGTAGATACCTCTGAGCCTGATGCAAGGAGTATAATATCATAGTCCTCGTCGGAGCCTGCAATTACGTATGCTCCCTTGCTTGTGTCGGCGTAATTGGTGCCCTCGGGCAAGTTTGTAATATTCTGTCGTGAGAAGATGAGTCCTGTGGGTGTGCAGTCGTTCTCCATTGCCAGCTTCCAAGCCTGTGTGGCTTCATTTACATCGGCAGGGCGGAGTACGAGCATTGAGTTGTGGCCATGGTGGTTCTTCACCTTTTCCATCAGACGTATTTGCGCCTCTTGCTCTACGGGCTCGTGTGTGGGGCCGTCCTCGCCTACACGGAAGGCGTCGTGAGACCATATAAACTTAACGGGCAATTCCATTAGGGCTGCCATACGTATTGCGGGTTTCATATAGTCGCTGAACACAAAGAATGTTCCACAAGCGGCAATAACGCCACCGTGCAATGCCATACCTATGCATAGGCAGGCCATTGTGAGCTCCGAAACACCGGCGTGCAGGAATGCACCTGTGAAATCACCGGGAGTAAATGCGTGTGTTTTTTTGAGGAAGCCATCGGTCTTGTCGCTGTTGCTGAGGTCGGCAGATGATACAATCATATTCTCATATTTCTCGGCAAGAATTCCAAGCACTGTTGCCGATGCGTTGCGAGTGGGGCTGTCGGCTTTCTGTTCTATGCCGGCCCAGTCGATTGTGGGGTGTACACCACCAAACCACTCTGCAAGTTTTACGGCTTTGTCGGGGTTTGCTGCCGCCCAGGCTGCTTTCTGCTGCTTGCGCTCAGCTACAATATTGCGGAGCTCGGCAAGGCGGTTGTTGTACATCTCTTTCACCTCGGGGAAGAACACGAATGGGTTTTCTACGTCGCCACCCAAGTTCTTGATTGTGTTTATATAGGCATCGCCACCGAGTGGTGCTCCGTGTGTTGCGCAGTCAAATTCATAACTTGTGCCATCGGCTCTGCGTGCTCCCTTGCCCATCACTGTGTTGCCAATGATGAGGGTGGGGCGTTCTTGCTCTGCTTTAGCCTCGGTGAGGGCTGCACGTATTGCATCGCAGTCGTTGCCATCAATGGTTATAACTTTCCAACCCCAAGCCTCATATTTCTTGGCTGTGTCTTCCCACATTACTTGGTCGCAGCGTGTCGATAGCTGTATCTGGTTGGCATCGTAGAACATAATGAGGTTGTTGAGCTTCAAGAAACCTGCCATGCGGCCTGCGCCTTGTGAAATTTCTTCTTGCACACCACCGTCGGAAATGAAGGCATAAATTGTCTGGCCCATAACCTCTTTGCCTAAACGTGCTTCAAGGAATTTTGCAGCTATGGCAGCACCCACGGCGTAGGTGTGTCCCTGGCCCAGAGGGCCCGAAGTGTTTTCAATGCCACGAGCAAAGTTTACTTCGGGGTGGCCCGGAGTGGCACTGCCCCATTGACGTAGCTCCTTGAGCTCGTCCATTGTGTATTTGTCGCTTAGCGCAAGCACTGAATAGAGCATAGGAGACATGTGCCCGGGGTCGAGGAAGAAACGGTCGCGGCCCTCCCATAGCGGGTTTTCAGGGTCGTAAACCATAAACTCGGAATAGAGAACATTAATAAAGTCGGCACCACCCATAGCACCGCCGGGGTGTCCCGATTTTGCTTTCTCAACCATTGCAGCAGAAAGTATTCTTATGTTGTCTGCCGCCTTGTTCATCAGTTGCTTGCTGTTCATGTCTTTATCTTATTTTTGAAGCGCGATACAGTTCTTGGCAGAGTATCCCGCTTGTTTTATTACTTATATATTTAATTGCAAAAATAGTACTTTTTGTTTGAAAGTAGTGCATAATTCTGCAACGATTTTCCAATGATTTATATTTTATCTCATAACAATATTGTTTTTTAAGAGCTTTTCACTCTTTAGAATTTTTATTTGCCCTCTTTTGTGCTATCTTCGCTTTGTAAATAATAATATGATGCTTGTAAATTTAATATCGAAAGAGTTTGGGCTTGCGCCTGTTAATGTGCGCAATACTGTGGAGTTGCTCGAAGGAGGTGCCACAGTACCATTTATTGCTCGTTACCGTAAAGAGGCTACGGGGTCGATGGACGAGGTGGCTGTGGGTAATGTGAAGGATATGTATGAAAAACTGAAAACTCTTGTGCAGCGTAAAGCTACTATTGTGGCTACTATAGAGGAGCAAGGGAAGCTTACCGAGGAACTTAAGCGGCGCATAGACAATTGCTTTGATGCTGTTGAGCTTGAAGATATTTACCTGCCATACAAACCTAAACGCCGTACGCGTGCAACAATTGCTAGAGAAAAAGGCCTGGAACCGCTTGCCGACATTATCTGGTTGCAACAGACAAATGATGTTGCCGGCAGGGCAAGAATGTTTATAAACAAAGATGTTCCAACGGTAGATGAAGCTATCTCCGGTGCATCGGATATAATTGCCGAACGTATTGCCGAAGATGAAGGGGCGCGTGCAGCAATGCGCAGGCTGTTTGCACGTCAAGGGGTATTGTCGTCGCGTGTGGTGAAGGGCAAAGAGCCCGATGGCATAAAATATTCCGATTACTATGAGTGGCAGGAGCCCTTGGCGCGTATTACATCTCATCGCTTGCTTGCTATTATGCGTGGCGAGGAAGAGGGATTCCTGCGTATGAATATAACAGTTGATGGCGACGAGGCTCAGGAACAGCTGTTCCGTCGTTTCATAAAACGTGGTTCTCCTGTGAAGAATATAATGGAGGCTGCTGTGGCCGATGGTTTCAAACGCCTGCTTGCGCCATCAATGGAGAATGAAGCACGTTCCAATGCCAAGCAAAAGGCTGACGACGAGGCTATTGCTGTTTTTGCGGAAAATCTACGTCAGTTATTGCTATCCTCACCCCTTGGACAGAAGGCTGTGCTTGCAATAGACCCGGGTTTCCGCACCGGCTGCAAAGTTGTTGCTCTCGATAAACAGGGTAATCTGCTACACCACACCGTTATATACCCTCACCCGCCACAGAACGACCGTGAGGGTGCCGCAGATACTATAGCCTCTCTTGTGAAGCGTTATTCTATAGAGGCCTATGCCATAGGTAATGGCACTGCGGGGCGTGAGACCGAGGATTTTGTGCGTCGCTTGGGGCTTGCTCCCGATGTCTTTGTAGTTAATGAAGACGGCGCGTCGGTATATTCGGCTTCGGCTGTGGCACGCGAGGAGTTTCCCGAAGAGGACGTTACGGTGCGTGGTGCGGTGTCTATTGGTCGTCGCTTGATAGACCCTTTGTCGGAGCTTGTGAAAATAGAGCCTCGCTCGATAGGGGTGGGGCAGTATCAGCATAGTGTTGACCAGGGCAAGTTGAAAGATAGGCTCGACGTGGTTGTCGAGAGTTGTGTAAATATGGTTGGGGTGAACCTGAATACGGCTACCAAGCAGATACTTACTCACATATCGGGCTTGGGCCCTGTGCTTGCCGACAATATTGTGAAGTACCGTGCCGAAAATGGCGATTTTCGCTCGCGCAAGGCACTGCTTAAAGTGCCGCGCTTGGGCAACAAGGCGTTTGAGCAAGCTGCAGGCTTCTTGCGTGTTGTTGGTGGCAAAGAGTTGCTCGACAATACCGCTGTGCACCCCGAATCGTATGGCATTGTGGAGAAGATGGCTGCCGACCTTGGCGTGAGCTTGGAGAATTTTATTACCGATAGTGAGCTGCGCAAACGTGTGGTGCTTAAGAACTATATTACCGATAAGGTAGGTATGCCAACACTCAATGATATTATAGATGCGCTGAACAAACGTGGGCTCGACCCGCGTGAAAAGGCGCGTGCTTTTGCTTTTGATGCCAATGTGCACGAAATTGAGGACTTGCGCGAGGGTATGGTTCTTCCCGGGCTGGTTTCCAATATTACAGCCTTTGGCGCATTTGTTAATATCGGTGTACACCAGGACGGGCTTGTGCATATATCACAGCTTGCCGACCGCTATGTCTCTTCTCCCACCGATGTGGTTAAGCTGGGGCAACAGGTAATGGTGCGTGTGGTGGAGGTCGATTTGAAACGCCGCCGCATAAGCCTTAGTATGAAGGGGGTATAGAATCTTTAATAACGTAATTAAATCTGCAAAAGATGGAATGTTGCAAATTGGTTTGTAGGACATCCCTCTTACCTGTATTTTGTTTGTTTATACTGTGCTCGTGTGGCCCTTCGGAACACGAACTTCTATTCTCTTTTGATGAACAAGCTGTGGGGGTGCCATTTTCATTTGCACAATATTGTGAGAATGAGTATGATAGCATCTATGTTCTACATCCTTATGCGAATGTGGATAAAGGGGTGTTTGCAAAACTGAAAATGTCGGATAGCTTAAGGGGACGTTGTAGAGCGAATGCAAACTTTGACTACTTTTCTACACTGCTTTTTGTGAGCGATGGTGTCGTTGAGGCATACTCGGAACCGGGTTTTGGTGATGCTTGTTTTTCTTCAACATTTATTCCCGAGGATTTTGTTGCCTTTCCTTTTGAACAATGTTTTGTTTTGAATGAAAATCGTTATGTTTCATTGTGCAAATAGCATTCAATTATATGTAAACAAAAAATCGAGGTGCAGCTGCACCTCGATTTTTTTTCGTTTATGCTAAACAGGGAATTAGCAAATTTTGCGAGAACCGTCGCCGATAACAACGTCGTAAACCTTGGGCGATTTACCATATTTCTCGTTGTAACGCTCGTTGGCTTTCTCGATGAAGATATCGTATAGCTCCTCTTTTACAAGGTTGATGGTGCAACCACCGAAACCGCCACCCATCATACGTGAACCGGTAACGCCACAGTCGATAGCTACATCTACCAAGAAGTCGAGCTCCTCGCAGCTTACATCGTAGTCCTTGCTCAAGCCGAAGTGTGTCTCGTACATCTTCTTACCTACAGTCTCGTAGTCGCCTGCTTCAAGAGCTGCACATACGTCGAGAACGCGAACAACCTCACCGATAACATATTTAGCGCGGCTGTAATCCTCGGGCTTCAACTCGGGCTTAACCTCCTCGAGCATCTCAAAGTTTGCATCACGCAAAGACTGAACCTCGGGGTGTTTAGCCTTAATGAGCTCTGCTACGTGCTCGCAGCTCAAACGACGCTCGTTGTAGGGTGAACCTGCCAATTCGTGCTTAACGCAAGTGTTCAAAAGAACGAGTTTGTAGCCTGTGGGCTTGAAGGGGAAGTACTGGTACTCCAAGTTGCGGCAGTCGAGACGGATAAGGCTGCCTGCCTTTCCGAATACGCTGGCAAACTGGTCCATGATACCGCACTTAACACCGATGTAGTTGTGCTCTGTAGCCTGGCCTACCTTTGCAAGCTCGAATTTGTCGATTTTATTGTCGCCGAACATATCGTTCAATGCGAAAGCAAATGTGCTCTCCAAAGCAGCAGATGAGGACATACCTGCACCGAGGGGTACATCACCTGCAAATGCGGTGTTGAAACCCTTAACGTCAACGCCACGTTTAATCATCTCGCGGCATACACCGAAGATGTAACGTGCCCAAGATGCGCGGGGTGCATCTTCCTCGTTTAGGCCAAACTCTACGTAGTCTTTCTCGTCGATAGAGTAAGCGCAAACCTTGTCTGTGCCGTTAGCCTTAATCTCGGCCATAATACCTTTATTAACTGCACCGGGGAATACAAAACCGTTGTTGTAGTCGGTGTGCTCGCCAATGAGGTTGATGCGGCCGGGAGAGGCATAGATACTTCCTGTTGTACCATCGAAGTGTTTGATGAATCTACTTCTTACGAAATCTATATCCATAGCTTTTATAATTTTATAGGTTAGTTACTAAAAGGTTATAATAAATCTTAATTACTTCTTTGCGGGTTTTGAGCCAACAAGTGCATAGAACAAGAGGTATGCAGCGCAGAACACAACTACCCAGAAGCTGGTAATGTAGTTAGTAGCATCGGCAACAGCAGCCTGAATAGCCATCATTACAGCGCAACCGAATACCATTGTCATGAAGATGCCCGAAGCGATTGCGGTGTACTTGCCAAGGCCCTCAACAGCCATGTTGAAGATAGCACCCCACATAACCGATGTGCAGAGACCTACAAGCAAGAATGCAAAGATACCAACGGGAATAGGCTGCCAAATGAGTACCAACTGGCCCCAATCGACACCGGGGAATGATACGATAACATCGGTGGGAGCGTACATTCCGAACAATACGAGAATGAGTGTTGCGATAGATACTGTGGTAATCATAGCGCGGCTCGATACCTTGTTACCGATACCCGCACCAACGAAACGGCCGATGAGCATCATAAACCAGTAAACAGCTACAAGCATACCTACTGTACCTGCGGGAATACCGTCGGCAATCAAGTACTGCTGAACGAAGTTAGGTACACCAACCTCGATACCCATGTACAAGAAAATAGCCAATGCACCGAGTGCAAAGTGGCGGTAGCTCATAGCACCCTTGATGAGACTGAGCTCAACGGGAGCCTGCTCGGGCTCTTCAATCTTTGTGAAAGAGATAACAATGAATGCGATAACGAAGATTGCAAGGGCAATCATAAGCGCGGGAGTAGCATCGGCGATTTTTGCTTTTGATGCATCGGCAATGAGAGCACCCATAAGAATGTAGCAAGCTACAGCTGCAGATGAGTTGAACACACCGCCAATCTGAATGAGCTGGTTACCGCTGTTACCGCCACCACCCAAAAGGTTAAGCATGGGGTTTACAACGCAGTTAAGAATACACATGCAAAGACCTGCAATGAATGCACCTACAAGGTAAACGCCGAATACAAGGCCGAGGTTCTGCTCAACATCAAGCAAACCGCTTACCCACTGAATGAGAATACCTGTTGCACCTACTGCAAGACCAATGAGGGCGGTCTTTTTGTAACCGAATTTAGAGATGAGCATACCTGCGGGGATACCCATAACCAAATAAGCAACAAAGTTACCATAGTTACCAATCTGTGCAAGCACGTTTGAAATAGGACCTTGGTTTTTGATAATGGTTGCCATAGGTGTACACAGGTTTGTAACGAAGGCAATCATTGCGAAGAGCGCAATCATAACGATAATGGCTCCCCATTGTTTCTTTTGATTACTCATAATGTTTAAATTTTATTTATTTAGGTTTGTTAATAATGTACTTTCCTATTTTTCTACTCCGAATTTATACACGGTAACTTGTGAATACTCCTCACCGGGTTTCAATACCACGCTGGGGAAGTGTGCGCGGTTGGGAGAGTCGGGGAAGTGCTGTGCCTCGAAGCAGATTGCGCTGCGCTTGGGGAATGTGGCACCTTGCCAGCCGGCAAAACCGCTGTGCCAGTTCGATGTATATACCTGCACGCCGGGTTCAGTGGTGTAAACCTCCATTGTACGGCCGCTTACAGGCTCGGTAACTTTGGCAGCAAAACTCAGCTCGCCTACCTCTTTTTTATTTAATACGTAGCAGTGGTCGTAGCCTGCACCGTGCTTAATCTGCTCCTCGTCGGCATCGATGCGTGCACCAACCTCTGTGGGAGTGGTGAAGTCGAATGCTGTGCCTTTGACGGGTACAATGGTGCCGTAGGGTACCGATGTGTCGTCGATGGGAACAAAGAAGTCTGCGTTTATCTCGCATATAAGGTTGTCTATTGTTGCTGTGGGGTTTGCAATGCCCGACAATGAGAAGAAACCGTGGCTTGTGAGGTTTACGATGGTTGTTTTGTCGGTAGTTGCTTTGTATGTGATTTTGAGCTCGTTGTCGTCGCTCCAAGAATATACTACTGTAATGTCGAGCTCACCGGGAAAGCCCTCTTCCATGTCGGCCGATACGTAGTGCAGCTTAAGTGTCTGTGCATCTACTTGCTCTGCGTCCCATACGCGGGCGTGGAAACCTGTGGGGCCACCGTGCAGGTGGTTGGGGCCGTTGTTTATTGCAAGCTGGTATTCCTTTCCTTCAATAGTGAACTTACCTTTGCATATACGGTTGCCGTAGCGGCCTACTAAAGTACTCAAGAAAGGCTCGGGGCTTGCAAGGAGGTTGTCTATGCTGTCGTGTCCCTGGATAACATTGGCATAATTGCCGTTTTTGTCGGGTACCATAATTGTGCAAATGGCACCACCATAATTGGTTATTGCAACTTCGCTGCCTTGTTTGTTTTTAAGAATGAACAGCGCGGTTTCTTTGCCACCTACGTTCTTTTTGAAATCGGCAGCTTTCAATTGCGATAAGTTTTCTGTACAGCTCATATTCTTTTATTTGCTTAAAAAATACTTGGGTGTAAAATGGTGCAAAAGCCGTTGCATAACAATTGCTCGTGCAGTTGCGCCCTATTTTGCATCAATAATATTGCAAATAAAATAAAAATATGTTTTACCGCAAAAAAATGTAGTGGAATTTTTGCCTGTTGTTTTAATTTATTTTGGAAAATTATGTTGTAATGCAGTTTTTCTTCTACTTGAACATTTTTTTGTTACAAAGTGTTGTTCTCTCTTTGGTCTGTTATGTGGGCAAGCAGGTCGGCAACTATGAAACAACTGCCGCCGATGAATATAAAATCGTCTTTCGCTGCATCTTGTTGTGCCGCTTGCAGAGCTGTGGCCACTGTGGGGTAGCTGTTGCCTTGCAACCCGTGTTCTGCGGCTTTAGAACGTAGCTCGTTGGCCGGCATAGCGCGTTTTATGCTTGCTTGGGTGAAGTAATAGGCTGCATTGCGTGGCATCATGGAGAGCACGGCCGTTATGTCTTTGTCGCTCACCATACCAAAAACTATACGCAGGGTGTCGCACTTTTGCCGTGCGAGTTGTGCTGTTATGTATTCAATGCCTCCTATGTTATGCCCTGCGTCGCACACCGTAAGCGGGTTGTCGCTTACCTTCTGCCACCGCCCCATAAAACCTGTGAGTTTGCATACATTGGCGAATCCTTTTTGTATGTTGTCGGCAGTGATTCTGTAATTTTTTTTCAAAAGCTCGTGCAGGGCGGTGAGAATGGTTTGGGTATTTTTTATTTGGTACTCGCCTGCAAGCTCACCTGCAAATGCTCCATAGTGGGTGGTTGTGTATGTGATGCCTTGCTTTGTTGGCGTGGCTGAAATTAGATTGTTCTCGTTTTGTGCAAAAAATATTGGCGCGCCCTCTTCGACTGCCTTTTTTGTGAAAATTTTTCTGATTTCCGGTGTAGCTTCGCCAATTACTACAGGTATTCCAGGCTTTATTATGCCTGCTTTTTCGGCAGCTATAGCCGTGGTTGTGCTTCCAAGGAATTGTGTGTGGTCGAGGCTTATGTTTGTGATTACACAGAGGTCGGGGGTGATAATGTTTGTACAGTCGAGCCTGCCTCCAAGCCCCACCTCTATGATTGCCACATCTACCTGCTCTTGTGCAAAGTAGGTAAATGCCATAGCTGTGGTAAGCTCGAAAAATGAGGGGGAGAGGGGCTCAAAGAAGCCTCTTTCTCTCTCTACAAAATCTATGACGAATTGCTTGCTTGCCGGTATGCCGTTTACTCTTATGCGCTCGCGAAAGTCGATAAGGTGTGGCGAAGTGTATAGCCCCACCTTGTAGCCGGCCTCTTGCAGTATTGCTGCAAGGGTGTGCGACGTGGAGCCCTTGCCATTGGTGCCGGCAACGTGTATTGTGCGGAATTTACGGTGTGGATTGCCCAGGTGGTTGTCTATTGCAATGGTGTTTGCAAGCCCCTCTTTGTAAGCAGCACCGCCTACTTGCTGGAAGGGCGGTGCGCAATTAAAGAGATAATCGACTGTTTCGTCGTATGTCATAGCGTTTTTTTGTTTTATATTAGTCGAAGAAGTTCTTGAAACGGCGGAATATCTGCTCCTTAATGCTTTCGCTGGGGCGGAAATTGTCCGATTCCTTGAAGCTTTCCATTGCTTTTTTCTCGTCGCGTGAGAGTGATTCGGGTATGTAAACGCTCACGTTTACTACAATGTCTCCACGTCCGTAGCCATTGAGCGAAGGCAGTCCCTTGCCGCGCAGGCGCAGCACCTTGCCGGGCTGTGTGCCGGCATCGATGGTTACTTTGGCCTTGCCCTCTATGGTGGGTATTTCTGCAACTCCACCGAGAGTGGCTGTGGGTATGTCGAGTAATAGGCTGTATATCAAATCGTTGTCGTCGCGCACAAGCTGCGGGTGCTTCTCTTCCTCTACCTGTATGAGCAGGTCGCCGTTAATGCCGTTGTGCTTGCCGGCGTTGCCTTTGCCACGCATAGAGAGCTGCATTCCGTCGGCAACACCTGCGGGTATTTGCACCTCTACAACCTCCTCGCCCATGACAACTCCGTCGCCATTGCAGTGCTTGCACTTGTTCTTTATTATCTTACCTGTGCCATTACAACGTGTACAAGCCACCTCGGTACGCATCATTCCAAAGAAACTCTGTTGTGTGCGCACTACACGGCCTGTTCCGTTGCACTCGGGGCAGGTCTCTGTTGCGTTGCCTTCGGCACCGCTGCCACCACAGTGTTGGCAGGCTACGTTCTTCTTTAGTTTGAATTTTTTTGTAACGCCATTGGCAATCTCCTGTAGCGTAAGCTTTACCTTTACACGGAGGTCGCTGCCACGGAATTTTGCCGGGCCCGAACTGCGTCCGCCACTAAAACCGCTGAAGCCGCCAAAGCCGCCACCGCCACCAAAAATGTCGCCGAACATGGAGAATATGTCGTTCATGTCCATGCCTTGTCCGAATCCTCCGGCACCACCGGCACCGCTCACACCTTCAAAACCGAATTGGTCGTAACGTGCCTTTTTGTCGGGGTCGCTAAGTACGCTGTACGCCTCGGCTGCCTCCTTGAACTTCTCCTCGGCTTCTTTGTTGCCGGGGTTCTTGTCGGGGTGGTACTCTATCGCTTTTTTGCGGTAGGCTTTTTTTATGTCGCTTGCCGATGCGTTTCTATCTACGCCCAGCACTTCATAGTAGTCTCGTTTTGCCATATTCTTTGTTATTCACCCACTGCAACTTTTGCGTGGCGTATTACTTTATCGTTTAGTATATAACCTGTTTGAACACAATCCAATACTTTCCCCTTCAGACTCTCGTCGGGGGCGGGTATCATAGCTATTGCTTCGTGGTAGTCTGTGTCAAAATCTTTTCCCTCGGTTTCTATTTTCTGCAAGCCGTTCTGCTTTAATATACCTATGAATTTGTTGTATATGAGCTCTACGCCTGTAAGCATTTCGGCAGTGCTTTCGTCTTTCGACATATTCTGTATTGCGCGCTCGAAGTCATCGAGTACCGGCAGAATTGATTCTATTGCACGCTCTCCGCCGTTTTTTATAAGTTCCGCTTTCTCTTTGATGGTGCGTTTGCGATAGTTGTCGAATTCTGCAACTTGTCGCAAATATTTATCTTCGAGTGTGGCTATTTTTTCATTGGCATCGTCAAGCTGCTTTTGTAGCAACTCTTCGCCTGTGAGCTCGGTAGTTTCTTCTGTAGCAGCCTCTTCTTGCGCGGGTTCCGGTGTGTTGTTTTTTGTTTCGTCTATAGTCTCGTTTTCAAACTCTTTATCGGTTTTGTTTTCGCTCATAATTATTTTCTTGATTTGTTCATTTAAGAAATAACAAATAGCTTGCCAAAAGGGTTTTTGGCGCAATTTCCGGCAAAGTTACTCTTTTTTGTGTAAATATGTGTGTCATTTTGGCAGTTTTCTCGTTTTTGTCTCCATTGAATGGCAGTTGATGCTGTGAATTATAGATGGAATTGCTATATTCGCATAGTGAAAACAATGATATTTACTATGGCTGCTGAAAAAAATGTTTTTCTCTCTATGGCTCTTTTTGCAACGCTACCTATTCAGGCGTGTGCCGAGGAGCCTGTTAAGCCGAATGTTCTGTTGATTTATGCAGACGATTTAGGCTATGGCGATGTTGAGTGTTATGGTGCGCAGGGAGTTCCCACTCCTAATATAAACGCCTTGCGGGAAAGGGGTGTTTTATTTGCGAATGCCTATGCAACTGCTTCTACAAGCACGCCTTCGCGTTACTCTTTGCTAACAGGCGTATATGCTTGGCGCAGAGAGGGAACTGATGTCGCAGCAGGTGATGCAGCAATGATTATCAAGCCCGAAAATCATACAGTTGCCGATGTCTTTAAGAATGCGGGTTATCGTACTGCTGTTTTTGGTAAATGGCACCTTGGCTTGGGGGCCGTAACAGGTGAGCAGGAGTGGAATGACCGGGTGTCGCCCTCGCCTGCCGATATAGGTTTTGATGACCATTATATTATGGCTGCAACTGCCGACCGCGTGCCTTGTGTTTTTATAGAAAACGGGGTGGTGGCTGGGTATGATCCCTCTGCGCCCATAGAGGTTAGTTATAAAGCAAATTTTGATGGAGAGCCTACAGGGAAGAACAACCCCGAATTGTTGTATAATTTAAAGTCTAGCCACGGGCATAATATGTCTATAGTCAATGGAATAGGCCGCATTGGCTATATGAAAGGTGGAGGTAGTGCGCTTTGGAAAGACGAAAATATAGCCGATTCTATAACTGCCCATGCCGTCGATTACATACACTCTAATGCTTCAGAGCCTTTCTTTCTCTATTTTGCAGCAAATGACATTCATGTCCCACGTTTCCCGCACGAACGCTTCAGAGGTTGTAGCAGTATGGGGTTACGTGGTGATGCAATAGCGCAGTTCGACTGGTCGGTGGGGCAGCTTGTAGGAGCTCTGCGCGAGTGTGGAATATTGGAAAATACTTTAATTATACTCACAAGCGACAATGGCCCTGTAACAGATGATGGCTATTCCGACCGTGCCGATGAGATGTTGGGAACTCACTCTCCCACAGGTGGGTTACGCGGTGGTAAATACAGTGCTTTTGAGGGTGGTGCGCGCGTGCCTTTTATAGTGTCCTGGCCGGCAGTTGTGCCTTGTGAAGGGGAGTGCGCCGGCCTTGTGTCGCAGGTCGATTTTCTACCCACAATGGCGGCTCTTGTGGGTGTTGAGGCTTCTGCCGATTCGCTTATAGATGGTAGAGATTGTCTTGCTGCGTGGCTTGGTGGCGAAAACTGTTCGCGTGAGTATGTTATAACTCAAGCTGCAAATCACACTCTTTCTCTGCGCACACCCTTGTGGAAATATATAGAGCCGAAAGGTGGCCCTGCAATTGTTCCTTGGGGGCCACAGATTGAAACGGGCTACTCTCTTGCGCCACAGCTCTATGATATGCGTGCGCCTTATGAAAAAGAGAATGTAGCCAATGAGTTTCCTGCTGTGGTTGAAGAGCTGAAGATGCTGTTGCAGGCCGAAAAGAATAAATAATAACAAATTGAAGATGAATCGTGTAATTACGAAAATACAAAGCGAAGCCCTGGTCAATCTAAAGATAGAGGATATAAATGAAATGCAAGAACGTGCCATAGAGCATTGTCGCGCAGCAAATAGTATGATATTGCTCTCGCCCACAGGTACGGGAAAAACTCTTGCTTATCTATTGCCACTGCTTGAGCGTATAGAGAGTTGCAATAAAAAAAATGTCAGGGCTGTGATAATAGTCCCAACACGTGAGCTTGCCAAGCAGGTGAACGAGGTGTGGCGCGGAATGAGGTTGCAATATCAGATGGTTGCGTTGCATGGTGGCCGCCCTGTGGAGCAGGAGGCTGCAATGTTTGCAGGTGCCTCGCCTGTAGTGGTGGTTGGTACTCCGGGCCGCCTTATCGACCATATAAAAAAGGGTACATTTGCAGTAGATGATTGCTCGCTTGTGGTAATTGATGAGTTTGACAAGTGCTTGGAGATGGGCTTTTGCGAGGAGATGGATAATCTGCTCTCTTTGTTGTCGGCTGTAGAGGCGCGTTATCTGCTATCGGCCACCGATGCCAAGGAGATACCTCTTTTTGCGGGTACCAATTACGGTGAACCACTCGATTTTCGCAAACATGGTATGCAACCGCTTGCACGTACCTCTTTTTATAGTGTAACTACTACACCTGATGAACGCTTGCAATCGTTGTTCAGGCTTTTGTGCTCTTTCAATGGTGAGCCGGCTATTGTTTTTTGTAATTTCCGCGAGAGTGTTGATGAGGTGAGGGCTTTCCTCGTTAAAAACGGGCTGCGCTGTGCTGCCTACCATGGTGCTATGGAGCAGAAAGATAGAGAACTAGCTCTTTATAGGTTTGCAGCATCGTGTGCCAATATTCTTGTGAGTACCGATATTGCCGCCCGAGGGCTCGATATAAAAGATGTTAAGCACGTAGTGCATTATCAGCGTGCTATGAGTGCCGATATCTTTACCCATCGCAACGGGCGCACTGCCCGTTGGGAAGCCGAAGGTGCTGTGTATTTAATTACCTTTGAGGGTAAGGAGTTGCCCGATTATGTTCCCGATGTGCTCCAAGAGTATGTACTGCCGCGTAAGGCTGTGTTGCCGCAGCCTGCGCAGTGGGCTGCTATATATGTGGGCAAGGGCAAGCGCGACAAGATAAGCCGTGGCGACCTTGCAGGCTTCTTTATGAAAAAGGGTGGACTTCGTGCCGACGAGGTGGGTACCATTATGGTGTTCGACCGCTACTCCTATGTGGCTGTGAAGATGAACAGAATGCGCGATGTGCTTAAAACCGTGCAAGGCGAAAAAATCAAGGGTATTAAAACTATATTCGAGCCTGTGAGGGGGTAACAAACGTCTTTGAATCCAACCTTTTTGTTGCACAAATGGCACTTAAATGTGCTGTTTTGTGCAATTTTATGCATTAAAAACGAATATTTGTCAGCCTGTTGATAACTTTTTTTAGCAAAAAGGCAAAAAAAAGTTGTTGTGATTATTCTCTCTTAAAAAAAGAGCTATCTTTGCACCTTTCTTTGTTGAATATCACAAAGAAAGGCTGCCGGTGCGGTTTGCTGCCGGGGCAGTCTCGTTTTATTTTTATATAAGGTAGAAATAAACTATAATACATAACGATTTTTTTGATATGAAAAAGATTAATTTTAATGCAGGGCCCTCTGTTATGCCCCAAGAGGTTTTTGATGCCGCTGCAAAGGCTGTTCTCGATTTTAATGGCATTGGCCTCTCTATATTGGAAATAAGCCACCGTTCAAAGGATTTTGTTGCCGTGATTGATGAAGCACGCGCCCTTTTTAAAGAGATACTCGATATCCCCGATGGTTACACAACACTTTTCCTCGGTGGTGGTGCAAGTATGCAGTTCTGTATGGTGCCTTATAACTTCTTAAAAACCAAAGCTGCTTATTTGAACACCGGTACCTGGTCGTTGAAGGCGCTGAAGGAGGCGCAGATTCTTGGTGAGGCCGTTGAGGTAGCTTCTTCAAAAGACAAGCTCTACAGCTATATTCCCAAGGACTATGTTATTCCCACCGATGCCGACTACTTCCACATTACCACAAACAATACAATCTATGGTACTGAGATTCGCCACGACATTGATTCTCCCGTACCTTTGATAGCCGATATGTCGTCGGATATCTTCTCTCGCCCCATCGACGTGAGCAAGTATAACTGTATTTATGGTGGTGCGCAAAAGAACCTTGCCCCCGCAGGTGTTGCTTTTGCCATTGTAAAAGAAGATGCTTTGGGGCAGGTGGAGCGCAAGATTCCTTCAATGCTCAACTACCGCACACACATCGACGGCGGTTCTATGTACAATACCCCTCCTGTATTTCCCATTTATGTGGCTCTTGAGAACCTGCGTTGGATAAAGGCACAGGGTGGTGTGTGCGAAATGCAGCGCCGTGCCGAATTGCGTTCGCAAATGCTGTATGACGAGGTTGACCGCAACCGTATGTTCAAGGGTACTGCTGCTGTTGAGGACCGTTCTGTTATGAATATCGACTTTATAATGGCCGACGAATACAAAGAGCTGGAGGCCGACTTTATGCAGTTTGCCACATCAAAGGGTATCTGCAATATTAAGGGACACCGTTCTATAGGTGGTTTCCGTGCATCGTGCTACAATGCAATGCCTGTTGAGGGAGTTCAGCGTTTAGTGGATTGCATGAAGGAGTTTGAACAGTCAAAATAATTTAGAACTTATATTATGAAAAAGATATTGGTTGCCACCGAGAAACCCTTTGCTGCGGTTGCTGTTAATGGCATAAAAGAGGTAGCCGAGAAAGCCGGCTACGAAGTTGTTCTTTTGGAAAAATATGCAGGAAAAGAGGCTCTCCTTGCTGCTGTTGCCGGTGTAGATGCTATAATAATACGCAGCGACGTGATAGATGCCGAGGTTATGGACGCTGCCAAGCAGTGCAAAATTGTTGTGCGTGCAGGTGCAGGCTTCGATAATGTAGATTTGGCTGCAGCCACTGAGCGCGGAATATGTGTGATGAACACCCCGGGCCAGAACTCCAACGCCGTTGCCGAGCTTGCTTTTGGTATGATGGTATATGCTTGCCGCAATATGTACAACGGAACATCGGGTATGGAGTTGAAGGGTAAAAAGCTCGGTATTCACGCTTATGGCAACGTGGGCCGTAATGTGGGCCGCATAGCCAAAGGTTTTGGTATGGATATTTATATCTATGATATATTTACTCCCCAGGAGATTGTCGATGCCGATGGCGTGAAGCGTGTCGATTCGGCAGAGGAGCTATACAAAATGTGCGATGTAGTGTCGTTGCACGTTCCTGCCACTCCCGAAACAAAGAACTCTATTGGCAAGGCACTTGTAGGCTCTATGCCCAAAAAAGCTCTTCTTGTGAATACTGCCCGCAAGGAGGTTATAAACGAGCCCGAGCTCATTGAACTTATGGCCGAGCGTACCGACATTAAGTATGTTACAGATATTGCTCCCGCCGCATTGGAGGAGTTCTCTAAATTCGAGGGCCGTTTCTTTGCTACTCCCAAGAAGATGGGTGCACAGACTGCAGAAGCTAATATAAATGCCGGTATAGCTGCCGCCAAGCAGATTGTCGCTTTCTTTGAAGAGGGTTGCGAGCGTTTCCGCGTAAATAAATAATAAACCATGGCAGTAGTAAAACCATTCAAAGGAATACGCCCTCCGCGTGAATTGGTGGAACAGGTGCAGAGCCGCCCTTACGACGTGCTCAATTCCGATGAGGCTCGTGCCGAGGCCGGCGACAATGAGAAATCGTTGTATCACATAATACGCCCCGAGATTGATTTTCCTGTGGGCACCGACGAACACGCTCCCGAGGTGTATGCCAAAGCTGCGGAGAATTTTGCAAAGTTCAAGCAGCAAGGCTGGTTGGTGCAAGACGCTAAGGAGCAGTATTATATTTATGCACAGACTATGAATGGCCATACACAGTATGGCTTGGTGGTGTGTGCTTATGTGAACGACTATTTGAACGGTGTCATTAAAAAACATGAGCTCACCCGCAAGGACAAAGAGGAGGACCGTATGCGCCACGTGCGTGTGAACAATGCCAACATCGAGCCTGTGTTTTTTGCTTACCCCGACAACAGTGTGCTCGATGCTCTTGTAGCACGTTACACAGCCTGTGAGCCGGAATACGACTTTACAGCACAGCTCGACGGCTTCCGCCACCGTTTGTGGGTGGTGAACAACGATGCCGACATTGCCACAATAACCAATGAGTTTGCCACAATGCCGTCGCTCTACATTGCCGATGGGCACCATCGCTCGGCTGCGGCTGCGCTAGTGGGCAAGGAGAAAGCCGACAACAACCCTGCACACTGTGGCGACGAGGAATACAACTATTTTATGGCGGTATGCTTCCCCGCGGGGCAGCTTACAATCATAGATTACAATCGCGTGGTAAAGGACCTCAATGGTCTCTCGTCTGCCGAGTTCCTGAAAGCGTTGGAGCAGAATTTCATTGTTGAGAAGATGGGGGCGGATATATACAAGCCCACAGCGTTGCACACATTCTCTCTTTATCTCGATGGCTTGTGGTACAAGCTTACAGCAAAAGAGGGTGTGTATGACGACAATGACCCCATAGGGGTGCTCGACGTTACAATATCGTCGAACCTCATTTTAAGGGATATTTTGGGTATCAACGACTTGCGCACCGACAAACGAATAGATTTTGTTGGTGGTATTCGTGGGCTGGGTGAGCTTAAACGTCGTGTAGATAGCGGTGAGATGAAAATGGCATTGGCACTTTACCCTGTGTCGATGAAACAACTCACAGATATTGCCGACACAGGCAATATAATGCCCCCTAAAACCACCTGGTTCGAGCCAAAATTGCGTTCGGGATTAGTAATTCACGAGTTGTCATAATTTAATGCAGATAACGGAAGATACATACAAAACTATAGAGGAGCAAGGCGAGGGAATTTACACCGAAAAGAGGAGTAAATTCCTCGCTTTTGCAATTCCTGTAACCACTACGGAGCAGGTGAAGGAGCAGGTAGATGCCTACCAGAAAAAGTACTACGATGCACGGCACGTCTGCTATGCCTATCGCTTGGGCGAGCGTGGCGACCAGGAGCGTGCCAACGACAACGGTGAGCCGTCGGGCACTGCGGGCAAGCCTATTCTTGGGCAGTTGCATAGCAAGGAACTTACAAATGTGTTGGTTATTGTTGTCCGCTATTTTGGTGGCGTAAAATTGGGCACAAGCGGGCTTATAGTTGCCTATCGCCTGGCTGCTGCCGAGGCATTGGAGGCTGTTCCCCACATTGAGAAAACAATAAATTCGGAAATTACCCTGCGTTTTTCGTATCCGTTGCTCAACGACGTGTTGCGCATAGTCAAGGAGGAGGCCCCCAAAGTGGTGGAGCAGGTTTTTGATAATGAATGTGTGGTGCGCCTGTCTATGCGTCTTTCTCGTATGCCACGTCTTGTGGAGAGGTACGAAAAACTTGCTATCGCCAGCAAGGGTGATTTGAAGATGGAGAAACCCGAATGACGGGTGCATAAATAGGTTTTAATAAATTATCACATTATGGCAAAACTGTTTGCTCTCTTTAGAATAGCTGTGAGAGCGTGGCAGAGAACCAATCTTATGCTGCGCATATCAATGGGCATAGTTGTAGGTGCCATTTTGGCATTGCTGCTCCCCGGGCAAAATGGCATAGCTATGCTTGGCGACCTGTTTGTGGGTGCGCTCAAGGCCGTAGCTCCCATTTTAGTGTTTGTGCTGGTTACATCCTCGGTATCAAAGGCGCGTGAAGGGTTGGGCAGCAGGTTCAGAATGGTTATTTCGCTTTATATTCTTACCACGCTTATGGCGGCTGTTCTTGCGGTGCTGGTGAGTGAACTTTTCCCTGTAAACATTGTGCTTGCCAATGTGGAGAGTGTGGGTAGCGCGGTCCCGGGTGCATTGAGCGATGTGTTCCACAATATTGTAACCGATATAATGAGCAACCCTGTGACGGCGGTTATGAAGGCCAACTATTTGAGCATCCTGTTCTGGGCGATAGTGTTTGGCCTGGCGCTGAAAAAACTTGCTACCGCTGCCACCATAAATATTATTCACGACTGTGCCGAGGCTGTTTCACAGGTTGTGCGTTGGGTTATTCAGTGCGCACCGTTCGGCATATTGGGTTTGGTGTATAGTTCGGTGTCGGCAAGCGGTTTGGAGATATTTACCACATACGGCAAGCTGCTGTTGCTGCTTGTGGGCAGTATGTGTGTGGTGTCGGTTGTTCTCAACCCTGCCGTTGTGTGGATGCTTATAAGGCGTAACCCCTATCCTTTGCTGTGGCAGTGTCTTAAGGAGAGTGCCGTGAGTGCATTCTTCACTCGTTCGTCGGCAGCCAATATACCTGTGAATATGGCGCTGTGCAAACGTATGGGGGTTGACGAGGATTTCTATTCGGTGAGCATTCCACTTGGCAGTACCATAAATATGAACGGTGCGGCTGTAACAATCACTGTTATGACCTTGGCCACTTGCAGCACTATGGGGGTAGAGGTCTCCTTGGGCAGTGCCTTGTTGCTAAGTATTGTGGCCACCTTGGCTGCCTGTGGCGCTTCGGGTGTGGCCGGCGGTTCGTTGTTGCTCATCCCTATGGCTTGTTCGCTCTTTGGCATAAGCAACGATGTGGCAATGCAGGTGGTGGCTGTGGGCTTTATCATCGGGGTGGTGCAGGATTCGGTGGAAACTGCTCTCAATTCCAGTGGCGATGCTATGTTCACCATTGCCACCGATATGCATAACCGCCTGGCAAGCAGCGACAAGAAATAATTGGTATAAATAAAAATCCTATAAACACAAAAACCACCCACGGGTGGTTTTTGTGTGTTTATGTGTGTGGTTCTTATTTGCCGGGGTTTACATCGAGAAGCTCAACCACGAAGCAGAGAGCCTCATTGGGGCCAATGTCTGCACCGGCACCTCTCTCGCCGTAAGCAAGCTCTGAAGGAATCCACAAAGTGATTTTACCGCCTTTGCCTACAAGCTGCAATCCCTCGCCCCAGCCTTTTATTACTCTGTTAAGAGCAAAATCTATGGGAGCGTTGCGCTTGTAGCTGCTGTCGAATACTTTGCCTGTGCGGGTTGTTCCCTCGTAGTGTACTTTTACAACATCTTCCAATGATGTGGGTTTCGCGCTCATATCACCCTCTTCCTCTATTTTGTATAGAAGTCCGCTTTCGGTTTTCTTTACACCTCTTTGCTTTTCTATTTTAGCAAGCCACTCTTCAGATGCCTTTTTGTTCTGTGCGGGAACTTTTACGGCAAAATAATCTCTCATATATTTATTTGCATCAATGTTGCTCATAGGAGCTTTGCCCTCATACACCTCATTGATACCTTTCTCTACCCATACAAGTTGCAAAGGAAGGTTGTTTTTAATAATATTTAAACCTAAGTCTGTACCAACGAAAGCCGAAGTCAATTGGCGTGTCTCTTCATTGGCATAAAGAGGTGTGTTGCCTGTAGAGTCCTGTTTTGCAGCCTGTATCTCTTGCTGACGCTCACGACTGAAAACTTTCATATATATCTTCTGCATGGTCTCCTCTTTTAGGGTGTCGTTGCCTACAATATTCTCTTTACCCATTGCTGAATTTGCAAGTGAAGATAGAATGCGGTTCATATCAAGCTCCAGCTCTTTAACTATGCCGCCTTCAATGCATAATTGATGACCAATAGCCATTCCATAGATGTATGAAAGGCTATCCATTTTGTTTAAATCACCTTTTGTAATGGTAGTTGCGTTCTCGTTGCTTCCGCAAGAGATTGCTGCCACTGCTACAAGAGCAGCTGCTGCAGTAAATAGTAATTTCTTCATTTTATTAATAATTAATTTTTATGATATTCTATTAATCCGTTTATGGGGCTCTCAACAATATTGCCGATAGACAAACCAAGGCTTTCGGCAGTCTCTTTTATCTCTTGTGCAAAATTCACTCCGATACTTCCTATAATATGTATTGGCAGCCAAGAACGGCGATAGACCATTGTGTTGCGCTGGAAGAATTGTGTGAAGCATTGTATAAGTAGGTTGTGAATTTCGGCGTTATTGCGGTTCTCGTGCAAGAATGGTGCAAAACTTGCCAGGAATCTATTGGGTAGTGGCTCGTGATATACTCGCTCCAATATACCCGCAATGGTGAGGTCGTATTTTTTTAGGAATTTATCGCAGAGTGGTGCCGAAAGCTGTTTCTTTATACAGTCGCTCACCAATTGACGGCCCAGGTGTGCGCCACTGCCTTCGTCGCCCAGAATGTAGCCTAGTGAGGGGGTGTTGTCTGTTATCTTTTTCCCATCGTAGAGGCAGGAATTTGAGCCTGTGCCTAAAATGCAGGCGATACCCTCCTCGTGCCCGCAGAGTGCCCGAGCTGCCGCAAGAAGGTCGCTGTGAATGTGTATGTTGCGTGTTGTGAAAATATTCTCCAGCGCGGCTTGCATACGTTTGTTGGCATTCTCATATGCACAACCGGCTCCGTAGAAATATATTGTTTGTGGGGCTGTAGTGTCTATGTTGCCTGTAAGCTCCTTTGAAAGCACATTGTATATATCTTCGGTGCTCTGCTGTGTGGGGTTGAACCCTTGAGTTTTTACTCTGGTAATGATGCTATCACCGTTGAATAGTACCCAATCTGTTTTTGTAGAGCCACTGTCTGCTATCAATATCATATATCTATCCTGTAATTTTCCGCGAAGATACACCTATTTTTATTTCTTTCCAAAGTCGGGGTCAATTTTTAGCATAGCCGATACTGCAAAAGTAGCAAAACAGCATATCATCACCCACCAAAAGAATAGCTCATATCCCAAAATCTGTTGTATGTAACCGCTTACCATTCCCGGGAGCATCATTCCAAGTGCCATAAATGCTGTTGATATTGCATAGTGGGCTGTGGGGTATTTGCCTTGTGCAAAATAAATTAAATATAGCATATAGGCTGTGAAGCCGAACCCATAGCCCATCTGTTCTATAAATATGCACAGGTCTATAATGTATTGCTCAACGGGTTGCGCCATGCTCAGATATACATACACAAGGTCGGGTATTGATATTGCCATAACCATTGGCCATAGCCAGTATTTAAGCCCTTTTTTTGAGATTGCAATTCCACCCGCTATGCCACCTATTATGAGGCCTATGACACCTATTGTGCCGTATGTAATGCCAATCTGCTCGGTAGATAGTCCCAAACCGCCCGCCTCACGGCTGTCGAGCAAGAAGGGGTTCAGCAGCTTCACTAGCTGTGCTTCGGGCAGGCGGAAGAGCAGCATAAATAGCACGGCTGTTGCTATGCCCGGCTTTTTGAAATAAGATACAAGAATCTCCTTGAAATTTGTTATAGCCTCTTTCACACCGCTTATGCTGCGCGACACGTCGTTAGCGGGTGTGGGCAGTGTTTTGGCGTGGTAGCCGCCAAGCAGCAGCATAATGGCGGCTGTGGCTGCAAATGTTATGCTCCAGGCGGTAATTATAGAGCCTGTCTTTTTCTCTAACAGGCCGGCTATTATTATGAGCACGCCCTGCCCGAATATGGTGGCTATGCGATAGAAGATGCTGCGTATCCCAGAAAAGAAGGATTGTTGCTCGCCTGTGAGCCCCAGCATATAAAAGCCGTCGGCAGCAATGTCGTGTGTGGCCGAGCTGAATGCCATAAGCCAAAATATCGCAAGCGACCAGCGGAAAAAGTCGTTCAACGGCAGCGTGAATGCCACAGCGGCAAGCATTGCACCCATAATGAGCTGTGTGCCCACAATCCACAAGCGGCGTGTCTTGAGCATCTCCACAATGGGGCTCCAAAAGGGTTTTATCACCCAAGGCAGGTAAAGCCAGCTTGTGTAGAGGGCTATGTCGGTGTTGCTCACACCCATACGCTTGTATAGTATAACCGATATCACCGTTACGGCAAAGTAGGGGAGTCCTTCGGCAAAGTAGAGCGTGGGTATCCAGCCCCAGCCACTTTTGTTTTGTTGCATATTTTGTGTTTTTGTAAAATCCTTTTGCGAAGGTAATTTTTTTCCTCTTGCATAGCAACTATTTATAACACAAAAAGCAGGTTCACTTGCAAGTGAACCTGCTTTTTGTGTTTGTGTTGCTGTGCTTTTTATTTCACAATAACCTTCTTGCCGTTTACAATATATATGCCGGGTGCGGTTATCTCTGTTAATTTTTGCCCGCGCAGGTCGTATATTGTATTCTCGTTGTTCACCTCGGGTGTGATAATTTCAATGGAGGTTGAACTGCCATCGTCGTAAACGGGGCGGACTGTGTGGCCACGATCTCTATAATTGGAAATACATCTGTGCCCTTTGTTATAAAAGTAGAATGTAAATGCACTGCTATTGTCGTCATTCAAACTTCCCGTCCAATAGTGAGCCGCAGAACCTTGCGTCTTGGTCGCTTTTTGGCTGCGGAAGCCCGCTGCGGGCAGGAAAATGCTGTTGCCATTGGGGCCCGTAACAATGTAACCGTTTATGTCGTTACGTGTAGCCCAGGTCCAGGTGCAATTGTCTATGAGCTCTTGTTGCTCGGTAAGGGTGGGCATACGCCAGTTACCGCCCCATTTTACGTGGGCTACGTCGTCTTTAGGGTCGAGAGTGGTTTTATTATCTACTGTGCCATAAATGCTATTGGTGCAGTATTTGGTCATAGAATATTTTGTACCGTTGCACCATTTATATGTGCTCCAATCGTAGGAATCTTTCTCCTCGGTCTCTCCCCAAGCGTAGTAGCCACCGTACTCCTCGGGTGCTGTGGCACCTATATTGCAGCTTGCCCACTTAATACCGCTGGGCAAGCCAAGGTCTATGGCTTCGCCGGTTGTAATTGAGGGCTCGTCGCCATCTTCTTCACTTCCTTCAATGGCAACTATAGTACCAAACTCGCTCCATGGTGCGGTGGTGCGGTAGCTCTCTATTGCTGTTGCCGGCACGTGGAGGGTTGCATTTGTTGCATTAGAATTATTAAAAGCATTGCTGCTTGTTTCCGGTACTGTTGTTGCATGGCAATATACATCTGTGAGGCCGGTGCAATCCCCGAACGC
>JAFUOP010000012.1 GCA_017481875.1 Bacteroidaceae bacterium | reverse complement strand
TTTTTTGAAAAAAGTTGCAGTTTCATAAAACAAAAAACGTTTATAGGTGTTAATATAGTAAAACACAAGCAACACGCCTATGACCGATTATGAAAAAGCAATAGTTGCTCACCAAAAGCAACTGTATGCCTATGCCCGTTACCTCACCCGCGATAAATACCTTGCCGAAGAACTGCTGCAAGAAACTCTCCTGCGCCTTCTCACGAAGGCCGACAAATATGAAGAGCGTGAAAAGTTCGGCAATTGGGCCGCACTTGTGATGCACAATTACTATCGCAACACCTGTCGCAGTAATGCCCTCTCCCGCACCCGTCCTTTGATAGTCGATTACGACGATGCAGTTGACGAACTCTCCCTTGCAGCCTCCGACAGTGAAAGCCCGTACAACAGCACCGAAATAATGAGCATCATCCGCTCTCTGCCATCCGCCTCACTTTCCCGTCCTCTTACTCTCCGTGCCATTGGCTACAAATACGAGGAGATTGCCGCAGAGCTTCATCTGCCCTTGGGCACTGTTAAAACCCGCCTCTCTGCTGCGAAGGAATTGTTGCGTGAACGGCTGGGGGTGTAATGCAGTTTCCGGTTGTAATAGGTGTGGTAATAGTGAATAGGCTCTCTATTTAGGTAATGTGTGGAGGTTGATTCTAACTGTTATTGTTTAAAGTTAAATCCACAAGTAATACCGCATATTCTTTTTCCTCCTTTGGAGCATCTTTAGGTCGCCACGCTACTATAAAACGAATAGAAACATCCGATACAAAATAATTCTTTTCGTTCCAAGTAGATAGTTCACTCATTATCTTCTGTGATAATTGGCAGACTGATTTATTCGTTTTTATATCATATAGATAGTTGTTGTCATACCGGAGTTTTTGCCCAGCTCTCAATGTAAGTATTTCTTTCTTTTTTGATTTAAAGTAGCCTAAATTAACATCTTTGTGAGAGAGCTGAAGAACAATCTCGTTAGGCATACCGTAAATAGTATGTTCTTCCCTTTTCTGAACAATGCTCGATTGATCAAACAAAGAACTGTTAGTATGTATGAATAGTCGTTGTTTAGCACGAGTTATACCTACATAATATCGGCGAAGTACCTCATCGGTCACTTGTCGTGGATCGGAGATAAGCATATATACATCATCAAACTCCATTCCTTTTGATTTATGTATAGTTGAAACCACAACATCTGCATTTTGCAAATCACAAAATCTTCAGCCGATGACTCAAATATATACTCTTTGAAGTCGGTCAAATACTTTGCTTTATTAGTTTCTTCAAATAACTTGACACATTGCTGTAAATAACAAAGACTTGCCGAGTCGGCATAGGCGGAGTATGTCCGTTGCTTCGATTTCTCCCACACTTCATCTGCGACGAGAGGAGTATGTGTGTCAGCTTCAATACATTTTAGGAAGAATCTCACCTCTGCCATATTCCAGAAACGAAAACCATCCATGCTTTGAATAAGTTTACTTTTCAGGTTATACTTTCTCAAAAGTGCCACCATAATTACAGCCTCTTCGTTAGTCTGAGTGAGGACACACATAGTGCCACGCCCACGATGTTTCATCAAATCATCAACGAGAGGTTGATACATATAGACAGACGAATGTTGTGTTATATTCACACTTCCTGTCTCTTGACTCATTGATATAATTGGACTGCTCTTCATCCTATCCTTTATAGCACCTACAAAATTATTGGCATACTTTACTATATGCTGTGAACTACGGTAATTTTCTGTCATCTCAATAAAGCGGCCGTTGGACTCTTTGAGCAGTTGTGCCATATATTTTGAATTGGATCCGCGAAACTCAAAAATATTTTGATCATCATCACCAACAGCAATTACACGCATCTCTTCGTTTGATGTCATCAAGGCGTGTACTAATGCATATTCTTCTGCGCTCATATCCTGAGCTTCGTCAATCACAAGAACTGTCTTTGCTATGCGATTTGGTTCAACTTCTCCCTTATTTATCATTTGCGCAGCACGTGATACAACATCCTTTGCATCGTCCAAATTTCCTATTCTACCAAGCAGATCAAAGCAATAGGAATGAAATGTCTTTATTTCTACAAAGTGTGCTGCATTACCTATTAATCCCATTAGTCGTTGTTTAAATTCTGTGGCTGCTGCTCGCGAAAAGGTAAGCATCAGTAATTGCTCATGCTTAACATCTTCAAGCAAAAGTAAAGAGGCTAATTTGTGTACTAATACTCTTGTTTTTCCACTGCCAGGACCTGCTGCAACAACAATAGATCTCGAATCCTTGTCGGAGATTATTTCCATTTGCTTATCCGAAAGTGAGCCAAAGAGTTGTTTATATTTCTCGGGTGTAACATTTCGTTCAATTTCCCGAACACGCTCACCTTTGAAATATTTTGCCACAAAACGTTTATAATCCATTTGGAAATAATCTTGCACATATTGTAAAGCAGCATTGTAGTCTTTAACCATTAGATTGGCATACTCACCTACAATGTGCACTTGCTGAATCTTTTGTTTATAGAATTCATTTAGCATACGATAATCTTCTTGCTTGTAACGCAATCTATTATCCTTGACACGCCGAATATCCATAGCATTATATAGAACAAGAAACCCGCCCTCTAATTTCAATGCACCAATCTTAGACAAGTAGAGCAGCGCTTCTTCTACATCTTCAAGTTGCACATTTTGCAATGTGCCGAATATATTTGAATTATTGTATTTTAAATCATTAAGCAACTCAACGACCGAAAATTGTACACCCTTCTTCTTTGATTCTTCCCCTATTGTCGGTATAATCTGTTTGAATAACCATTCTATTGCAAACTGACAAATCTCTATGCGTTTTTCAAAACGTTTTATAATCGTTTCCAAATCAGCTTGGCGAGTGACCTCTATATTATGTGTTGCATCTTCTTTTTTCCTTGTGTATCCTTTTATTGTAAGGAAATAAAGCAACGTGCGGATATCTTTTTCAGTTGCACTTGTTATACCTTCATTTTGAGCATTATTATTCAATTGTTTGTATGAGATATTGAGAACATCGTCAGGAATTTTGTTGAGTATATAACACTCTAATTTTGTAAATTGCTCTAATAATCGTTTCGACTTGTGTTCCGACTCTCCAATATCATTCAAATAAGCGGAAATATCTTTTGTATCAGCCAATATACCTTCTTGACGCATACGTTCAACGACAGATACTACCTCATTCTTCTTTAAACCAAGAATGTCTGCTAAGTAATCGATTCGTGACTCTGCAACATCGTCTTGTGCTTTGGTAATATGCTTTTGAGAAATCAGTGATTTAATGACACGTACAGCCTTCTCTACTTCCTCCTTTTCAAATAGTAGGGATTCTGTAATACGTTTACGTGCTTCATCAACATTCTTTACAGTAATACCGGTAGCATAAATATGTGGTACATTATTGCCACGCTCCAAATATCCAGCCTGTTCAAGAGCGGCAAGAGCTGTGCGTACGCGTGTTTCTATGTCCGAAACCGAATCATCCCACCCTGCTTTTCTGGCTATTTCCAATGCCGAGCAACAAGCGCGCATGCGATATTTAGTCATTTCTTTTACAGCTTTCCAAACTTGTTGAATCTCGCTTATGCTCAATTTTGTTTGGTTAAGCAGAATAAAGTGTTTATCAAGGTCAGAATCGCAATATAATACAAAACATCGTGCTTGAAGTTCTGGATCCCGTCCAGCACGTCCTGCTTCCTGCACATAATTCTCCAAGGAGTCGGAAATGTCATAGTGTATAACTAATCCCACATCTTTTTTGTCTACTCCCATTCCAAAAGCAGAAGTAGCGACAATTATACGTGCTTGATCGGATATAAAAGCGTCTTGATTGGCAATTTTCTCGTCAGCATTCATTTTCCCATTAAATGCCAATGCTTTATATCCATCTCTGGATAGTCTCTCTGCTAATTGTTTGGTTCGTTTGGTCCTTGATACATAAACTATTGTCGGACATAATGATTCGGCTATCAATGAACGCAGTTTAATATACTTATCCTCATCTGTTTCTGTATGGATGACAGAATAGTGTAGATTGGTTCGGGAAGCTGTTGATGCAAAAAGTTGAAGGTTTAGGTTCAGTGTTTGCTTAAAATAATCGCAAATATCTTGTACAACCTTCTGTTTGGCTGTAGCTGTAAAACACGAAATAGGTATTGGTTTTGTGAGTTTTTTCTTTTTTTGGTATTCACTAATGAATTTGCCGATGTATAAATAATCAACCCGGAAATCCTGCCCCCACGATGAAAAACAATGAGCTTCATCTATAACAAAACGTACTATATGGCGTGCTAATAGTATCTTCTCAATAGTTTTTGAGCGCAGCATTTCCGGTGCTATATACAGAAGTGTAGCATCGCCATTCATAATACGTTGAATAGCGAGAGAACGATTGATCGGATCGAGTAATCCATTAATGGTTACAGCTGTTGCAATTCCTTTCTCTGCAAGATTGTCAACTTGGTCTTTCATAAGCGACTGCAGGGGAGATATTACAATTGTTAATCCATGTACAGAACTCCCTTCCATTAAGGCAGGTAACTGGAATGCAAGAGATTTGCCTCCACCAGTAGGAAATATGGCGAGTAGCGATTTTCCCTCTACTGCTGCGCTGACAGACTTTTCTTGAAGTGGCTCACCGTCGTATGAGCGAAATTTATCATAACCAAAATATTTCTTTAAGTTGTAATGAATGTTAAGCTCTTTGTTACAATAACTGCAACCATAAATACATTTTGTATGTCGTAGTAGCCTTACAACATATTCAACATTCGGGTAATTCCATAGTACCCAAGGTGGAGTGATGGAACGGTAATCAATTGTATCAATTAAAGCTAATGCATACGCTAATTCACAAGGGTAGTGTTTAATTATATATTCAATATCAGCATGCACGCAAATTTTACATTCATATACAGAGCGTATTAGATCTGCTAAATGATTTACATTTCCGGCTTTTGCATTGACAAATTTTAGAAAACCGTCGAATTCTATGACACCTTGTAATAGTGTTGTAAAAATGGTCCTTTTCTCTTCCGATAGTATGTTCCAACGGGCAACCTCATCCATCAATAAATCATATGCTTTTTCACAATCATTGACCGGATTATTTATTTGGTCACTCATTAATTTGTCATCTTTCAATAAACGATGATATGGCCTTTCTGGAAATAGCAGCGGTGAAACGTATAGCGTATCAACCAATATCCATAGGTGAGTGTCCTTGGAAAAAAGATATTTCGCATCATGGTGAATAATATTATGGCCACATACGAAATCAATGCCTTTTAGGAAGTCTAATAACTCTTGTTTATTGGCAGAATGGAGGACGGCTCTGTCATATCTCAATGCACCAATATCATGAATCTTATGATCTTTAATACTCACTTCTATGTCTATAATAGCATAGCAAAATGTATTTTGTGATACTGATATGGCAGAATTATTTTCCGTATCACTTATTGATCTTATGAATTTACTCCAAAGAGACATAACTTTGAATTATTAGATGCTTATCTTTACAGGTTTTCAATCTTGATGAGAACCAAGGTTATTTAAATACAAATATAGAAAATAATGATTAAACAAGTTCTACTTTGATTAGAAATTGGTATTGTTTACTATTTTTCATAACTGTTATTGTCTATGAAGAATATTTTATTCCAATGCAATTAACCTGCAATAGTTGGTGATGATACGACAGAAAAATCGTACTTTTACAACCGGCGTACCCTCTTTTCCTGTTTGTGCAGAAAAGATTGGTGAAACCATTTGCTTGGGATATAAGTTATAAAGAAGTAAACATTGAACCAATGAAAAGGATAATAGTAATTGATGGCGGCCCGCGAAAGAGGATGAATACCGCTCAACTGTTGCAGCGAATTGCCGAAGGTGCTAAATCGGCTGCCGGTGATATTGAGATTAAGACAGTACGGCTCTATGATTTTGACTATAAGGGTTGTATGTCGTGTATGGCTTGTAAGCTCAAAGGCAGGGCGTCGAATATTTGCCGTTTCAAGGATGGGTTGGCTCCAATTTTGGAGGAGATTGCCCGGGCCGATGGTCTTGTGCTCGGCTCACCTATCTACTTTGGTGAAGTTACAGGGCAGATGCGTTCCTTCTTGGAGCGTTTGGTGTTCCCGTGGCTTTCGTATAACGATTACAGCTTGACCGCGCCGAAGCGTATGCCTGTGGTGCTTGTTGAAACGATGAACGGAACGCCTGACCGCAACAATAGTAACAGTTTCGGTTCGATGGAGTATTGTATTACCTCGGCTCTTGGCGAGCCACTGCATATTGTTGCCTACAATACTTGTCAGGTTGCTAAATATGATAGCTACGAATTAGGTGGGTTCTCGGAAGATACAAAACACAAATGGCGTAACGAACATTGGGAGGAGGACTTGCAAAGGGCATACGAGGCAGGGAAACGGATGGCCGAAGAGATTATCGACAATAAGCAATAAGAGGTTATTCCTTTGAAAAATTTTAGACAGACATTGTTGCTTCTCCCGCGATCGATACTTATAACAATGATGGTAAAATATTAAGAAGTTGTTTGAATTTCTAAAAAATATTTTCTTATAGAAACTGAATGTTTCGCCATTTTTTATATTCAAAAATGTCTGTTTCTTTCTTTTTTGCAGTTATGTAGCCCGCTACACGCCCTTAAAAAAGAAATAAACATTCTATTCTTGTTCTATAAAAATTTTGGCGATATAAATCAAACAACTTCTAAAATGACAACAGACAACCTATGAAAGTGTTACTTATAAATGGAAGTCCTCGCAAAGAGGGGAATACTGCATTAGCTTTGGCAGAAGTGGCAAAGCAATTATCAAGAGAGGGAATAGAGAGTGAAATTGTATGGATTGGAAACAAGCCCATACGTGGTTGTGCGGCCTGTGGCCAATGTGCAGCAAAAGGTTTAGGACGATGCATTTTCGATGATGATATATGCAATCGTATTTCAGAAAAGTTTGCCGATGCCGATGCTCTCATCGTGGGCTCGCCTGTTTATTATGGCCAGCCTAACGGAGCGTTACTCTCTGTCATTCAACGTGCATTCTATTCTAATGGTGCCGGAATCTCGGGAAAGCCGGCAGCTTCCGTTGCTGTATGCCGTAGAGGCGGGGCTACCGCAGCTTTTGAATGCCTTAATATGCCGTTTCAAATGATGAATATGCCGGTGGTAACATCTCAATACTGGAATATTGTTTATGGCAGAGCGGCCGGTGAGGCAGCTATGGATAAAGAGGGTATGCAGACAATGCAGACGCTTGCCCGTAATATGGCTTGGCTGTTGAAGTCTACCAATGGAGAGAAAGCACCGGGTCGTCCCGCAAATGAACCTTGGGATGCTATGCACTTTATCAGATAATATGGTCGATGGGGTTTTTGTCGTTGAGATATAGCTTTGTTGTCATAGTTCTTGGTGGATAATTTGCAAACATTTGCCTTAAATATACCCCGAAATATCCCGATTTTTAAGAATAAGAACAGATAAAAACAAGAGAAAAAGGACTGAATTTCAAACGTAAATCGTTGATTTTCGGTCCTTTTGCTCTTTTGTACGCCGTCAGGGACTCGAACCCTGGACCCATTGATTAAGAGTCAATTGCTCTACCAACTGAGCTAACAGCGCAACTCTTGTGCCTTAAAGCGTTGCAAAGGTACAATTTTATTTTTATTCAGCAAATCTTTTTTGGGAAAAAATGATATATTTTTTTATAATACGGGGCATCCTTTTGATTATTAGCGTGAAAGAGTTTCCTGTGTCTACAATAAACGCTTGCTGTTTAAAGGCAAGCGTTTATTGTTGTTTATTGTATCAATAGAATGTTTCGTGTGTGTAGAGCATTTGTTTGAGAAGGAAGTTCTTTAAGTCGCTAAATTCTTTGCTCATAGGCACGGTGTCTTTTGTGCCCTTCATAAATTCTTGCAGTGGCAGGGGTATTTCTATGTCTGCATTAAGGATTCGGTCGATGGTGTCCTTGAACTTTGCAGGGTGTGCTGTTTCGAGGAACACGCCCGTTTCGCCCGGTTGCATCTGCTCTTTCAGTGCGAGGTAGCCGCAAGCTCCGTGGGGGTCGAGCAGATATTTGTGCTCTTCCCACAGGGATTTTATGCCTGTTGCAATCTCTTGGTCGCTGTATGTGGCACCCGAAATGTGGTTGCAGATATTTTCGTGGTTGTAGCCATAGAGGTCGAGTATGCGTGCGAAATTGCTTGGGTTACCCACATCCATTGCGTTGGCGATGGTGCACACCGATGCTTTTGGTTCAAAGTTGCCTGTGCGCAGATAGTGGTAGAATATGTCGTTGCTGTTGTTGGCTGCAATGAATCGTTTGACGGGGAGTCCCATCACTTGTGCAAAGAGACCTGCTGTGATGTTTCCGAAGTTTCCGCTGGGAACCGATATTACTACATTGTCGGCTTTACCCATTTTCTTTAATTGTGCATAGGCGTAGAAGTAGTAGAACGATTGCGGAAGGAAGCGTGCGAGGTTTATTGAATTGGCACTTGTGAGGAACATTTTTTCGTTGAGTTCCTCGTCCATAAAGGCGCGTTTCACGAGTGCCTGACAATCGTCGAAGCACCCTTCAATTTCCAGTGCTGTGATGTTGCGGCCGAGTGTGGTGAATTGCTTTTCCTGTATTTCGCTCACTTTGCCTTTGGGGTAGAGTACATAAACGTGTACGCCCTCCACGCCAAGGAATCCGTTGGCTACTGCACTGCCTGTGTCGCCCGATGTTGCTACCAGCACATTTACCCGTTTGTCGCTGCTGTTTTTCACGAAATAACCCAAGAGACGTGCCATAAAGCGTCCGCCAACATCTTTGAATGCGAGGGTGGGGCCGTGGAACAGTTCGAGCGAGTAGATGTTGTCGTGAACGTGAACTACGGGTGTGTCGAACGAGAGTGTGTCGTAAACGATGGCTTTAAGCGCGTCGGCCGGAACATCCTCGCCGAAGAAGGCCTCGGCTACGCGGAAGGAGATTTCCTGAAAGCTCATTTTGTCGATATTCTCGAAAAACTCGGCCGGCAGTTTCTTTATCTTGTTGGGCATAAAAAGGCCTTTGTCGGCTGCGAGTCCTTTTATCACAGCCTCTTCGAGGCTCACTTCGTTCACAATCTTATTTGTGCTGTAATATTTCATAGTCTGTCAGTTTCTTGTTGGTTCTTCTTTTCTCTTTTACTCTTGCATAAATGCTTTTATGAATTCATCTTCCTTCATAAGGCCGTAGCAACCTTGTTCGGCGGCTATTTCGTCGAATGTTTCCACGCTGTCGGGGGTTATGCCGGGGTACCAGATGAGGAATGGGACGGGCTCGGCCGTGTGGGTACGATATTTGCAGGGGGTGGGGTGGTCGGGGAGCACTGCTATTGCTACCGGCTCGTCCCACTCTTTTACTGCTTCGTATATGGGGCCCACGGCACGGCTGTCGAGGTTTTCTATTGTTTTTATTTTAAGTGCAATGTCGCCTTCGTGGCCGGCCTCGTCGCTTGCTTCTATGTGAAGATAGACAAAGTCGTCCTCTTTCAATGCTTGCAGAAGGGCGTTTGCTTTATTTTCGTAGTTGGTATTGTAGAGGCCTGTTGCCCCTTCTACCTCCAATACTTTCAGGCCGGCATAGTGCCCGATGCCTCGTATGAGGTCGACTGCCGATATTACAGAGCCGCTTTTCACCTGTGGAAACTTTATGCCGATGGGCTCCATCTGCGGGCGGTAGCCGCCTCCCCAAGGCCAGATGCTGTTGGCGGGGTCTTTTCCCTCGCTTGCACGTTTCTTGTTCAGAGGGTGTTCTTTGAGCAGTTCTTGCGACTTGAATATAAGTTCGTTTATCAGTGTTGCGGTTTCCTCGGCCTCGGGAACATCGGCTTTCACCAGATAGGGGCGGAACTCCTTGCCGGGAATGTCGTGGGGCGGGGTGCAGCTTATGCGCTTGTCGCCGCCTTTTATTACCAGCAGATGGCGATACTGAACGCCTGTGTGGAAGTGTATGCGCTCGCTGCCGAGTTTCTCTTGAAGATATTTGACAAGAACATCGGCCTCTTCGGTGGTTATGTGCCCCGATGAGTGGTTTTTAAGTGTGTCGCCTTCTATGCACACAATATTGCATCGTAGTGCAAATTCTCCTTTGGCAAGTTCAACGCCTATGCTCGCTGCCTCTAACGGGCCTCTTCCTTCATATACTTTGGGGAGGTTGTAACCGAGTACCGACATATTGGCAACCTCGCTGCCGGGGTGAAAGCCGGGGGCTACGGTGATGAGTTTTCCGTTACGGCCCATTCTGGCCAGTTTGTCCATATAGGGTGTGTCGGCAGCTTGCAACAGTGTCTTTCCACCTAACTCTTCCACAGGCCAGTCGGCCATTCCGTCGCCTAATATTATTATATGTTTCATATAGTTCTAATCTTGTTGTGTGTATAGTCCTTAATTGTTTTTCTGTTGGAAATGCTCTTCTTTTTCTTTGGGAACCTTTCCGCGATGTATTTAAACATCTGTGAATTCATCGTGCGATGAATTCTTTTTCTTGTGTGGCAATGCTTTTGCAGCGCTTGCCTGTTTTAATAAAAATGTTGCTGAAAAAATGTTTCACGCAGAAACAAAAATACTATCCCTACCCCTTACGGGTAGTACCGGTAGATGTACAACAACAAGTGCCACCGATAGTGATGCCTATGGTGGTACCTCGGGAGGATGTTGTGTATAGATAGTATTCCTTCATTTGTTTGATGTTCACGGCAAATATAGGCACAAACGGACAAAGGGTATAAATCTTGTTTGAAATGTTTTTCAATGTCAGTGCGGTTCTATATTTACGCTCTACCGCAAATATAGCTATAAAAAATATAAAACAATAGCAGTGGTGATATTTTTTTAAAAAAAAGTTGTTTTTTCTTCCTTTTGTAGGAATTTATGGGCTGTTTATTGAATGAAAGTGCTGTTTCCTGCGAGAAACAGTATGTGTCTGTTTATTGGTTACCACCCGAACCATCTTTTCTTTTTCTTGGGAAGGGCCTGTTCGGCCGAACCGCCTTTGTATATTTCCTCCCACGTTTTTTCATCTTTAATCATACGGTAAATTTCTCCCCAGTCGGGCAACCCGCCAAGGTTGCGGTCGTCGATGAATAGCTCGGCATTCACTTTGCAACAACAGCCGTCTGCCTCGACAATCTCTTCGGGGAAGTTTTTGTTCACGGCATAGAATTCGAGGCCGCGTGCCTTGCACCAATCGACAGCATCCTGCAACAGCTTGCCGCGTCGCACCGTCCACAATATCAGCCGGTGACGCTCCTCGATGAGCATTTTAAGTGTTGTGACCGCAAATGGAATCTCTTTGCCAATCTCGGGGTAGCAATGTTCCACAATGGTACCGTCGAAGTCTACTGCGATAATCATAGTGCTGTATGTTAATTTTCGGCTAAATTACGAATAATCTTCGGTTTATGCAATCCCGGAACAGCTTTTCTATATAAGGTGCTCAAAGATTACGGCAACTCCCACAGTAATGCATCCGGCCACTGCTACCGACAGGCTGCTCATAGCTCCCTCAATCTCGCCCATCTCCATAGCCTTTGCGGTGCCCATTACGTGTGTGGCGGTGCCAATGGACAATCCCTTTGCCACAGGGTGTTTAATGCTGAGCAAACGGCAAATATGTTCCCCTGCAATGTTCCCGAACAGGCCGGTCAATATTATTGCCGAAACAGTTATTGCCACATATCCGCCAAGTTCCTGTGAAAGTCCTATTCCAATGGCTGTGGTGATAGATTTTGGCAACAGCGTGACATACTGCGTGTGGTTGAGCGCAAAAAGCAGTGCAAGTGCAAATATCGAGAAGAAACTCGCAAGTACTCCCGATGTTATTCCCACCATTATTGCCGTTAAATTCTTGCGCAGCAGGCTCACCTGTTCATATAGCGGAATGGCAAGAGCCACCGTGGCCGGCGTGAGCAGATAGGTGATATATTTTGCACCGTTGTTGTAGGAACTGTAATCAATATCCAATATAAGCAGTGTGGCGATAGTGCCCACGATGGCAATGAGCACAGGGTTAAACAGGAAAAATGAACGCCTCTTTTTTACCCACAACCCAATGGCATACATTCCTATGCTCAATGTGGCTCCAAAGAAAAGCGAGCCGCTTAACAGTTCTTTCATAGCTTGCCCTCCCTCTCCTTCTTTTTAATAATAAATTGTGTTATGTGCCCGGTGGCAGCCATCACAGCTACTGTGCTCACAAGCGATATTACCACAATCGCAAGTAGAAATTCTTTCATCACACCCCAATTCTCGATAAGCCCCACCGCCGGCGAGACGAACATCAATGGCATTAAAAAGATGAGGCATTTGCCGGCCTCCCTCACCATCGATAATTTTATAATCCCCGCGCACAATGCCGCGAACAGGATAATCATTCCATAAATGCTGGCGGGGATAGGCAACGGGATAATTCTGTTGAGCACTTCGCCCACAAGCGAAATTGCGAGTATTATCTCAAATTGTATAATGTATTTCATTTGTGTTGAACTGTTTTTTTCGCCGACAAAATTACTGAAAATAGGGGAATGAAACAAATAGCCTTATGGTGCTATTATGAGTAATTCTCTGTTTCTTCTAACTATCAGATGCAATATCTAATATGGTATAATCTGCAATTTATTGTATTCTACATAATTTAAATAAGTGATATAACAACCTGAAAATTTTATTGAAGTTTAATTTTGTCATCAAAAAAAGATATGATTTTAAATAACGCAAATTTAAACAATGGAAATATTCCCCCACAAATAGTTGATAATGCTCAGAATGATAAGGATTATTCAGGAACAATATTATATTTGCATTATCCAAATTATGAAAATCATAGTAAGAATACTTTTAGTGGAGTCGTTGGTGATATTTGGGACAAAAGTTATTTGTCGGAAATAAAATTACCTGTTGGACATAGTGCCATTATTTTGATTGATAAATTCGGTAATACAAAATATTATGAATATGGAAGGTATAATAATAAAAAATAAATAATACAGGTGTAATAGGCGTTTATATCGAAGATTATGGTAATTTTAGAAGAACAATAATCCCTAATAAATTAATTGAAGAGAGTGCAGAAGGGTATATAAAACGAATAAAAAATAAATTGCCTTCTGCCGATGCTGGTGATTTAGAGGTTACCGTATTGTCTCATATTGATATAAAATCTGCTGAAAAATATATTTTGGAGATGGCAAATGATTATACTCGTAAAAAATATAGTGAAACAAATACTTGTGCAACTTTGGCAAGTGATGTCGCGACAAAATTTCAAGATCCGAACTATAAGCAGGGTGGTTTTTTTAATGGTATTTATGAAATTTTTAACAATAACGATGGGTATAGCGCGTTAAGTAATATAATGACAATTATTCCTTACACGAGCCATAATTATAATGCCGAGATTAGAAGTAGAGGTGATAACACTTTTTATATAGATGAATAAATGAAAATCCTGAAAAGATACTGTATGGCAATTCTCTTGCTTGTTATAACAGTCCCTGTATTAGCTCCAATTGTAGGGAGGTTTCTTGATTATGATGCAGATGTTGCCGTGAGATATGTAACAGAAAATGCAGAACCACGGTCAAGGAATTGTTGTGCTTGGTATGTTATGCGTGCAATGCAGACAGGGGGATGCCCGATATATATACTACCGGCATTTGGCTATTCTTGGTTATTGCCACAATTTGGTTTTGTAGAAATCGGCAATAGTTCTTACATTCCGGAACTTGGAGATATTGTGGTTTTCCCTGCTGTAAAAGGTCACATTTGGGGGCACATACAAATGTGGAATGGCAGACAGTGGGTTTCCGATTTTAAGCAAAAAGGTTTTTATGCAGCTCAGGGATATATGAATAGTGGATATAAGATTTTTAGGTATAAGTCGTCCGGTGAAAAATAGGAGGGCTGTGTGCCATAATTAACAAACTGCTTCGTTGTTATTGATATTAAGGCTCAGCCGAGTATCAATGTACACTTCTTTTGCCTTAAATCTCAAGCCTTGTATTTTGAACTCTTACAAACCTAACGGAGCTGTGTCAAAAATTGCATTTTGACACAGCTCCCGGGGATAATGTACGGTTATTAATAAAAAAGTTTTTATTTTTCTTTTTGGTAGAACTGCATTTCTCCCAGCGGTTCAAACTCGTATGGGATGTATCGGTATATCCTGTACATTGCAGCATTGCCGCTTTTTGTAGCGTAGAGCTCTACCATCAGCGAGAGGCTTAGATTATTGCTTGCTGCGTTGCGCAAGAGTGCAAATTCGCCATTCTGCAATCTGTTTTCCACTACCTCTTTCTGTGTGTACTCGAAGTATAGTATCTCTTCGTTCATCGTTTCGTTGCTCTTGTCGTACACATACTTTTGCCCGCTGCAAAATATTTTCACGATACCTATCATCACAAGAAGAATGGCAATCAGCAACAGAGGCATTTTATTCTCTTCGTTACCCGATAGCAACAGTTGCGTGGTGAATAGTATTGCACCTGCTGCGATGCACGCGAGCGAGGTGTAAGGGAAATTCCTTCGTGTGGATATATTGTGTTCTTTCAAAAAAGTTTTGTTTGGTTCTTTATTCATTTTTTTTGGAGTTTATATATAACAATTCGCGGGCGGGTGCCCTTTGTGCACTCCCGCCTATCTCTTCTACACGATTTATCGGCACAATAGGCATCGTTTATCTTTTTGCCGTTTGTGCGCCGCGATGTTGTCGTGTGTTATATAGGAACTCGCTAAATAAGAATTTGCCGCAGGGCGTAGATGTAGTAGTCCTTGCCTCTCTTCGCGCCTGTGGCAATGCTGATGGCATTTTGTCGGTTATGTTGTTGATGCGTCCCGGCACATTCGCAGCTTGCAGTGTATCGCCAGTTGCCGTTGCCGGTCTTTCCGTTGTTGTGATTATGCTGCTTACTGCCCGTTACTGCGATGTTGTGGGGCAGAGCAAGGCTGCTTGTGTCAAGTATTTTGGCCAGCCTCTCTATTGCATTCTCGTTGTAACACTCGCGATATTTCTGCTGCTGTGCCACTTTGTGGACACAGTTGCTTGCTCCCTGTGCGGTGCTTGTGCCGAAGAGGGTTGCAAGTGCAATGAGTATGTATATCGCGTGTGTTTTCATTTAGCTTGCGTGTTTCCTGCAAAGATAGCAACAAATGAGAGAAAGTTGTGCAAGCGAATGTGAGAAAATTTATTTTCTCGCGCAATGAGCGCAGCAAAACTTCGCTAAAAGCAATAGTTGTGCAAGCGAATGTGAGAAAATTTATTTTCTCGCGCAATGAGCGCAATATTGTAAAATAGTTGCCCCCTTTGGTGGTATCCCATTGACAAGGCTCGCTGTTCGCCACCCACGCGGTGTTACCTTCGTCTACACTACGCGTGACCTATGGCTGCTCGCCTTGTCGGAAGGAGTAAAACTGTTAATTTATTGCTAAATATTTTAACTTAATTATCAATACTTTAACGTTGGTTTTTGCCTCTTGGAACGGCAACTGGTGTCAAGAACTGGTGTCAAACTTATCGTTCTTAAAGCAGTACTATGAAATAAAACTCTTCATACATTCAGATTATGGAATAATTAAAGTACCTTTGAACCCATAAATAAAATCATTAGGATATGGCAACAATTATAAAAAAGGAAGAAAGAGATTTCCAACCTAACCCCAATAAAATAGATGGTTTTCGCTTATTAACAGATATGACGAGGGTAAAGAAAGGCATTAATCCTAAATACCTCAATTTTGATATGCGTCAGCTTGATACAAATGAGTGTAATGCTGCCTATCATTTTCATCGGTATGCAGAAGAATTGTTTGTGATAATGAAAGGTTCTGCTATGTTGCGTACACCAAAAGGATTGGAAGAAGTACAAGAAGGAGATATGATTTTCTTTGAATCAGGAGAAGCTGGAGCACATCAATTATATAACCATAAAAAGGAGCCTTGTATGTTTCTTGACATACGTACTTATATTGGATATGATGTTTGCGAATATCCTGATTCCGATAAGATTTTAATCGTTCCAAATGGTGAAACGTTTCGTAGAAATGAACAATATCCTTATTTTGACGGAGAAGATAATGTAAAACAGATATGGGAAAAAATGATTAAAACAAATAATTACAAGTAATTGTATTAAAGAGCAAACTCTTTCTTAACTCTCTGAACGGTGCTGGTACTAACACCACCCAACTTGTCAACATTACGCACTGAATATCCTTTACGAAGAAGTGAAATCACTTCCTTGTATTCTTTTCGCTTTTGTTCTGAAGTCTTTACAGAACCTGGTTTCCTGCCCAATTTGCCACCGTTGGCAATATAACTATCTCTGCCCGAATTAAGTCTGTAAACAATGTTACTGCTACTGGTGTCATAAACTGGTGTCAATTCACATTCGTTAGTTATAATGCTAAAATGCCCTCCAGAATGTGCTGGAGGGTGTATGTAAAAGAAACTGCCCTAACCGTTTTATTGGTTAAGGCAGTTTGTAAGTTGTTTATTATTAGAGTTCTTTATTGACAAGGCTCGTTATTCGCAACCCGCACGGCGTGAACTTTATCCACGCTTCGTGCGACCTTTTGCTACTCGCCTTGTCGATAATTTTTGCCTTTTTGAAGGCAAAAATCATTCCCACTCGACTAGAACAGTTAAATTTGGGTTAAATATTTTAACTTTATTATCAATACTTTAACACAAAATTTTGCCTTTTGAAACGGCAACTGGTGTCAAGAACTGGTGTCGAAAATATTGTTATATGTCTTGTTTTTTTAATTCTTCGTTTCTTTTAATTGTTTTTATAGAATCTTCTATTTCTGCTTTTCTAATTTTATCTTCTTCTATTTTTTTTAATGTGTTCTCGTATTCTTCTGCTTTTTTACAATGGTATATGTCATTATATATGATTGTTATTGCTTTGAAATATTTCGTATACTTAACGCCATATCTATTTTCAGGAGAGTGCATTTTTGCATTTTTTATGTAATTCTCTCTCTTTTCTGTGTCAAATTCCGTAAACCTAATTGACTGGTTTTTAAAATTCCAAACCAAAGAACGATTACAACTCCTTTCAATCTTATCATCCCAATACTCTTCATCATTTTCTATACTCGCATACTCTTCTTTGTATTTGTCTTTATATAGTGTTTCTATTTCTTTATATGTATCATATACTGTAGAGATGATAATAAAACTAGTAATTGTATCTTGGTATGAAACTATCTTAACATCAACTTCTACACCATTTTCTCTATTTGGAGTATTTATGATAGCTTTACATGTAGCAGATGTTTTGTCCTTGTTGTATTTAACTTTATAAATACTTTTATTCTTTATGGATTCTTTTATATTTTTTTGGAATGGACTTCCCAACTTTATACCTTTAAAAGATAGTGATACTGTAGAATCTGCATATTGCTTTAAACGTTCTTGGTGTGCAATCTCAATTTTCTTCCTCTCTTCTTCATAATAATCATGTGAATCTGTATTATTGTTCTTACATGAGATTATTGATAGAGTCACTAATAAAACTAAATAGTAATAAGACTTCATAATAGTAAGATTATATTTGGGATTTGCAAATGTAGAAATTTATTGCTATATAAGGAATATATTTTTGAATAAAGTTATTGCTCCCGGCTTCGCCAGGAGCAATAACTTACAAACTAAATTCAAATTAAATACTAAATTCTCTTTTTACTCTTTGTACTGTACTAACGCTAACGCTTGTTAGTTTCGCTGTGTTGCGTACAGAGTAACCACGCTTTAAGAATGAAATAACCTCTTTGTATTCCTCTTTTTTGCGTTCTGTGGACTTACAGGAACCTTTCCTGCGCCCTAACTTTCCACCATTGGCAATATAACTGTCTCTGCCTGAATTGAGTCTGTAAACGATGTTAGAACGTTCTATGTTTGCCATTTCAGCAAGGACTGTAACCATAATGCTTGCAACGGGGTTCGCCTCTCCTGTGGCGTTCAGGGTGTAAATGCCGAGGTTTTGAATATATACACTAACACCCGCCTCGTGCAACATTTCAAGCGATTTCAAAACTTGTAGGGTAGAGCGGCCTAAGCGTGAAAGTTCAGAAAGGAGCAAAAAATTAGCATTTTGACTAACACAAAAATCCAAGCACTCCATTAGCACTGTTCTGTTCTCGTTCTTTGTTGCTCCGCTTATGTGTTCTTCGTATGTGCCAATGATATTGTAGTTGTTGCTGTTGGCAAAGCGTGTCAAGTCCTCTATCTGTCTTTGGGTGTTTTGTCTGTCATTGGTCGATGATACTCTGGCGTAAATAACTGCTGTACTCATATTGCTATCTCTTTGGTTCACAGGCTAAGGTACCAGGAAAGTCCTGTTCCTGCAAGCTCCAGAGTCAAAAATATCAAAGAAAATTTTGAATACATAAAAACATGTTTTTTTTGATTGAATACAGATTCTTTTGAATACAATTCAAATTTGAATACGGTATAAAGATGAGATATATAAGATTGAATTTATTTTCAACTATTTACAAAAAATATGTTTTTTTCTTCATTACCACCCTTGTAAGAAAATGTAAGATTTTATATTACAATAAGCGGTTTTATTATCAATATGTTATGTATATATATATGTAATGTCAAGGTAGTTTACTAATACCTTGCCACGCAATTACAACAGTTCTAAAATGCTGTAACTCTTTCTGCCGTTCTTGTCTTGGAAACGCAAAACTCTGTCGAGGAATGTTATAAAGAAAAACAAGAGACTGTTGTTGTCTAAAAACATTCTTGGACTGTATGCTATCTGCTCCCTTGTGAAAAAGTCTTTAAGAACATCGCTGTTTATTCGTACCTCTAACCTATAAAGTTTCTTGGGGTTGTTGTGGTTGTCTAAAATGTATTGTTTGTGGCTTTTGCTCTCAATCTCTCGTTTCTTGTTGTAAGCGTTGAGGCTGATGTTCTTGTTCTTCTGTGCCACCAATACGCTGTACTCCTTAATTCTGTCGAGGTTGCCAACGCCAATATAGAGAATATCCTCAATAAGTTGTTTCCTGTCTGTGATTTTGGTGCCGTTCACTATAGGAGTGTACTCCTTTTTTCGTATCAGTTGGATAAGTTTCTTGGGATAATTGCAACTGCTGTCAATGGCGATGTCCCAATGAGTGAAGTTGTTGAACACAAGTCCTAATGTATCTTCGATGTACTCAAGGTGCAACAGTCTGCTATGTTGCCAATCGTGTTTTAGGTAGAATTGCTTGTTCTCTACTTGCAACCAAACAAACGACAGCATAGCCTCATCGGTATTGGTTTTTAGTCCCCATTGGATTGTGCCGAACACTTGCTCTGTGAACTCTTGGAAAGTGTTGTCTTCGTAGTCAAGATAGACTATTTCATAAATGAAGTTAAAGTGAGTGCCTTGCACTTGCCTTAATCTGTACCCCCATTCGGGGTGTTCAAATTCTTCTGTTGGGTTATCTCTTAATGTGTTTAGATAACTGTTTTCTGCCAATGTGTAGCAGATTTTCAATTTGTCAATAATTGGTGTAAATTCATTGCTCATTCCTTTTAATGTTTTTACTTGTATTAGTTCTCTCTTGCCATACAGCTTTCATTGCCTCTGCTATGGCTTGTTTGTGCTGTGGAGTTTTGCGATACCTTTTCATCGCTTGGCTAATTCTCTTGCGTGTAACAGCACTCTTTTTTCTTCCACGCAATGCCAATGATATTTTGTGTTTCGTTTGCTCATTCATAATGCTATCCTTTTTATTATAAATAGTAAGTAGGTTGAAAAAATGTGGAATTTTTCCCTGAAAATTTTACAGACAAAACAGTTATTTAGTAGATAGGCTCTTATAACAGTTCCCTCAAAGGGGTTACCTATCTTGCAAACGCTTGGGCTACTATCCTTGCGTGTTCGTCTTTGTTTACCTTGATGTATTTGAGAAAATTATCCTCTGTGGTGTGTCCTGTGATTGCCATAATACTAATGCTTGGAACTCCTTTGAGATACATATTGGTGGCAAACGAACGCCTTGCTGTATGGTTCATAACGAACTCATATTTTGCACCGTCCTTGATGATTGTATTTCCACCTTTGACACGAGATAGGGTAGTCCTTTCGTTTATGTTGGCAAGTTTAGCACACAAGCGTATATGCTTTAGGCAATGTGTCTTGTCAACGCTTTTTGGGAAACTCCCTCCGTATTTCGTGAATATCTCTTTAACCATTGGGTGTATTGGGATAACAACAGTTGCATTTGTCTTGTGAGTGTGAACAACCATAGTGTCGTTGCTCCTTATCTCAACATTAGATAGGTCTTGCCAATCTCCAAAGCGTAGTCCAGTCCAACAAGCGACAACAAACAAGTCCCGTGTTTCTTCAACTCTTGCTTTATCGCCAACAACTGCCTTGACAGCCTCATCTTCAAAGTTGATAGCATACAACCGATTTATTTCTTCCTCTGTTAGATAGATGTTATCTACATCTTGGCACTTGGTAGTGTAAGAGTGATAGCATTTGTTTATCTCAATGCCGTTCAGTTCTGCCTCTTTCAACCATACTTTGATAATACTGAATGTGCTTGCAATGGTGTTTGCTGAATACTCTTGCCCTAACAACCAAGCAGTAAAGCGTTCTTCAAGGCGATTGTCAAACAGTTGCCAAGTGAGTGCAAGGCGATTGTCGTTGCAGAACTCTTGCAAGCGTTTCAAGGCATTGTAATGGTTGTAGATTGTACCGCTGACTATCTTGCGTTGGGTTGTTCTGTTTACCATTTGCTTTTTGCGCTCAATGTAGTCTTGTATGAATGTCAAAGGTTTCTTCTTGATGTCTGTGTCCTTGCCATTGATTTTGCATTTGAGGTAGTTTTCAAAGTTCTCTTTCGTGTGTTCAATCTCGCCCTCTGTAATTGCTTTTGCATAGTCGTTGCAGTAAGATAGTATCTGTTTCAGTGCTTTGTTTACCTCTTTATTATAGCGTAACTGTACTGCTCCAATGGCAGGGTCTTCTGTTGCTCTTTCGCCAACTTGGGTTCTTGTGGTCTTTAACCAATACTGTGGTTCTATTGTCAGTTTGGTAAATACTCTTGCTCGTTCTTTGTTGATTGTTGTTGTCAACCAAATTTGAGATTTGTTGCCTACTGATTTGAGATTAAAATTGACTCTCATAGTAAATTTGTGGTTTATATAAAATTCGTTTTCTACCATATTAAAAATACTTTTTTGACTTATTATTTTCTAAAGTATATGTTTGGTCTATAGAAAAGTCAAGGGGTAAAAGCATTTTTTTTCGATTTTTTTTTCAAAGGTACCAGGAAAATCTCATCTGCTCAAATGGTGGCAACTGCTACTGGTGTCAAAAAGTGGTGTCAAATTACATTCGTTAACTATAATGTTAAAATACCCTCCAGGATGGTCTGGAGGGTGTATATCAATAAAATAGCCTCAACTTTTTTGTTGTTGAGGCTATTGAAATATGCTTAAAAAACGCTGTTTTTTACTCCCACTCAATAGTGGCGTTGGGCTTGGGTGACATATCGTAGCAGACGCGGTTCACTGTGGGTACCTCGGCGAGGATGCGGTCGGTAATCTTCAACAGTATGGGCCACTCTATTTGTTCTATGGTGGCGGTCATTGCGTCCACGGTGTTCACGGCGCGGATAATTACGGGCCAGTCGTAGGAGCGGGCGTTGTTGCGCACGCCTACCGACTTAAAGTCGGGCACTACGGTGAAGTATTGCCACACTTTCTTGTCGAGGCCGGCTTTCTTGAACTCTTCGCGCAGGATGGCGTCCGATTCGCGGAGGGCTTCCAAGCGGTCGCGGGTTATTGCGCCCAAGCAGCGGACACCGAGGCCGGGGCCGGGGAAGGGCTGGCGGTACACCATATCATAGGGGAGGCCAAGCTCTAATCCGCAGGCACGCACTTCGTCTTTGAAGAGCTGACGGATGGGTTCCACAAGCTCGAATTTGAGGTCGTCGGGGAGGCCGCCTACGTTGTGGTGCGATTTTACCATCTTGGCGGTCTTGGTGCCACTCTCCACAATGTCGGGGTAGATGGTGCCTTGTCCCAAGAAGTCGATGCCGTCGAGCTTGCGTGCCTCTTCTTCGAACACGCGGATGAACTCGCCGCCGATGATTTTACGTTTCTCTTCGGGGTCGGCAATGCCTTCGAGCTTGCCGAGGAAACGGTCGGTTGCGTCGACATATACAAGGTTGGCGCAGAGCTGCTTGCTGAATACATCTACTACGGCTTCCGACTCGCCCTTGCGCATAAGCCCGTGGTTAACGTGAACGCACACGAGGTTGTTGCCGATGGCTTTGAGCAAGAGGGCTGCTACTACTGAGCTGTCTACACCTCCCGAGAGGGCGAGGAGCACCTTCTTGTCGCCTACCTGACGGCGGATGAGCTCCACTTGGTCGTTCACAAAGTTGGTCATATTCCAGTTTGTGTCGGCCTTGCAGGTGTCGAATACGAATGATTTTACGGCCTCTTTTGTGGCTTCGACATCGTTGGTTATCTGCGGGAGCTTCACTTCGCAGAGTGCCTTGTCGTGGCCGGCTGCCATAATGGGGAAGCCGGCGCTGTATATTTCGGGATTAACATCGATGGCAACTCCGTCGATTACATTGTTGGGGCCGCCGTTGATGATTATACCTTTTACGTTGGGGAGGGCTTTGAGCTCTTGGGCTGTGATGTCGTGGGGGTAAATTTCGCTATACACTCCCAATGCGCGGATTGCTCGGGCAAGCACGGTGTTCTCGTGGCTGCCGAGGTCCAAAATAACAATCATATCCTGTTTCATACTGCTTATATGTTTTTTTGTTGTTCTTTGATGTATTATTGATGTTGCGAAGATAGTGCTTTTTGCTTTATTTGTGTGCAGAATCTTTGTTTATTTATTAACAAAAAAACGAGCGACATTTGTTCGCTCGTTTTTTGTATGTACGCGTGTTATTTCTTCTCTTTCAAGAGGTCGCGTATCTCGGTAAGCAGTTTCTCCTCGGCGCTGGGCTCGGGTGCGGGAGCAGGTGCGGGTGCGGGCTCCTCTGCCTTTTTCTTTGTTGTGAGCTTGGTGATGAGGCGGATAACAACGAATATCGAGAATGCAATGATGATGAAGTCGAATGTTTGTTGGAGGAAGTTACCGTAGTTGAGGGTAACGGCTGCTTTCTCAACCTCTCCTGCTTCGTTGAGAACCTCGGGAGTGAGAATTACTTTGAGGTCTTTGAAATTGATTCCGCCAACCAACAGGCCGATAGCGGGCATAATGATGTCGTTTACCAACGCTGTTACAATTTTACCGAATGCACCACCGATTATAACACCGACAGCCATATCGATTACATTACCTTTCATCGCAAATGCTTTGAAATCTTGAAGAAAAGAACTCTTTGCCATAATTGTTTGTTTCTATATTTAAGTTAATTTAATAATTTGCGGTTGTGCTCTTGCTGTTGTATTAACAATTTGCGCAAGCGGTGCAAAGATAGATATTTTTTTTATAATTTATACATATTGTTTACAATAATTCGCACGCATAAACTGCGGTTTGCGGTAAATGAATGTGAGATTGAGAAACTTCCTGAATTTATAAAACATTTGGTGATTATATACAATGTTACACTTGTTTGTCATTTCGATGGAGCGGAGCGACGAGAAATCTGGATATCAGCATTGTTGAGATTTCTCACATTGACTTTTGCCCCTACGGGCGTCGACCGTTGGTTCGCTCGAAATGACAGTTTCTTATCAGTTTTCTATTGGTGTAAATTATATATAATTACCTAACATTTCTTTTGACAGAAGCTGCCGTATCTTTTTTGGTGTAAAAAAACTTTATAAGGGTAAAAAGTTTGGGGATATTTGATTTTTTGCTTAAATAATGAAGAATTCTTGTTTTAAATATAAAAACATTTTCTTAAATTTGCATCGCAGTTTAAAAGGGCGTATTATGAAATGTGTAAAAATTATATTTTTTTTAGCATTGGCAATGTTGCTTTTGGCAGCTTGCGGTACTGCCGAATATTGTAACTGCGGTTAAATGATTTTATTTTTTTCACCTTTTAAATAAAAGTAATTATGACAAAAGTAGGTATTAACGGTTTTGGCCGTATCGGCCGTTTCGTGTTCCGTGCCGCTATGAAAAGAAGCGACATCGAGATTGTAGGTATTAACGACCTCTGCCCCGTGGATTATTTGGCTTATATGCTCAAATATGACACAATGCACGGTATTTTTGATGGCACTATCGAGGCTGACATCGAGAACAGCAAACTTATCGTTAACGGTAAGGCTATTCGCGTAACAGCTTGCAAAGACCCCAACGAACTTGCTTGGGATGCAGTAGGTGCTGAATATGTTGTTGAGTCAACCGGTCTTTTCTTGTCAAAAGACAAAGCTCAGGCTCACATCAACGCCGGTGCTAAATATGTAGTTATGTCGGCTCCTTCAAAGGACGATACTCCTATGTTCGTTTGCGGTGTTAACGAGAAGACTTATGTTAAGGGTACACAGTTCGTTTCTAACGCTTCTTGTACAACCAACTGTCTTGCTCCCATCGCTAAGGTGTTGAACGACAAGTTCGGTATCACCGATGGTTTGATGACTACTGTTCATTCTACAACAGCTACTCAGAAGACTGTTGACGGTCCTTCTTTGAAGGATTGGAGAGGTGGTCGTGCTGCTGCCGGCAACATCATTCCTTCTTCTACCGGTGCTGCAAAGGCAGTGGGTAAGGTTATCCCCGCTTTGAACGGTAAATTGACAGGTATGGCTATGCGCGTTCCCACATTGGACGTTTCTGTTGTTGACCTCACTGTTAACTTGGCTAAGCCCGCTACATACGCAGAGATTTGCGCTGCTATGAAAGAGGCTTCTGAGGGTGAGTTGAAGGGTATCCTTGGTTACACAGAGGACGCTGTTGTTTCTTCTGACTTCTTGGGTGACACTCGTACTTCAATCTTCGACGCAAAAGCAGGTATCGCTTTGACTGATACTTTCGTTAAGGTTGTTTCTTGGTACGACAATGAGATTGGTTACTCTAACAAGGTTCTCGATCTTATCGCTCATATGGCAACAGTTAACGCTTAATCCAATTAACGTTACAGATGAACGGCTCCCTGCAAAGGGAGCCGTTTTTTTTTTGCTCTTTCCTTTGCTTGTGGAATTACAGGCTCTGTATAAAAGTCGGGTGATACTCACTATTTGTTTGCTTTTCACTCTCCGGTGCTCCGTGAGCAATTATTGCTTTAAAAGTGTCCTTTTACGTTCTTTTGCCGTTCACGCTGCGTCGGTTTATTTTTGGCAATAATATTACACTAAATATCTGGCTGTGGAGCAAGGCGGTGAGGTGTTTTTAAGGCAAGAAAGTGTGCAAGAAAAAAGTTGGCCCTGTAACAAGAGCCAACTTTCTATGTTTCTGTATGGAATATTGCTTATACCTTATAATATAAATTTCAGTATGAAAAGTATTGCAAGCACCCAACTGCCTGTATTCACCTTGTGCCACTTGTTGCCCAATGCGTTTATGACAACATAGCTTATGACACCGAATATAATGCCGTTGGAAATAGAGTAGGTGAGTGGCATAAATATAACACACACAAAGGCAGGGATTGACTCGCTGTAATCCTGTAAATCGACCTTTTTAAAACTGTTCATCATCATCACACCTATGATTATCATAACCGGTGCGGTGGCCGCAGCCGGAACCGCCATAAAGAATGGTGCAAGGAATATTGCAATGAGGAAACAGGTTGCGGTGGTAAACGATGTGAGGCCTGTGCGCCCGCCTTGTTGAATACCCGCCGCGCTCTCCACGAATGTAGATGTTGTGCTGCTGCCCATCATCGCACCAACGGTAGAGCTTATTGCATCCACCGCAAATGCTTTCTTAATCCACGGCAGTTGCCCTTTTTCGTCGTACATATTGGCGTGGCTGGCAACACCGATAAGGGTGCCGATGGTATCGAAGATGTTAACAAACAGGAATATGAATACAATCATAATCATATCCTTTGAGAATACTTGTGAGAAGTCGAACTTGCAGAATATGGGCGAAATTGAGGGTGGAATATCGAACAGGCCGCCGATTTTTGTTATTCCTAACGGAATACCGATGAGTGTGGTTGCTACAATGCCTATGAGCAATGCTCCCGACACATTGCGCACGATGAGCACAGATGTGATGAGCACGCCGATGAGGCACAGCAGGGCAGAACCGCTTGTTACATCGCCAAGCTCCACAAGAGTTCCCGCGCTTTGTACTATAACGCCGGAACTTTTAAGGCCTATGAATGCGATGAACAGGCCTATTCCTGCTCCGATGGCGTTCTTTATACCCTCGGGGATTGATTCCAATATCTTCTCGCGCAGGTTGGAAATTGTGAGGAGGATGAAGAATAGTCCCTCTAAAAGCACTGCTGTGAGTGCAAATTGCCAAGAATAACCCATTGCAATGCACACTGTGTAGGCAAAGAAGGCTGTCGGGCCCATACCCGGTGCTATGGCAAAAGGCAGCTTGGCATACAATGCCATAAGCATTGTGGCAAAGGCACTTATAAGTACTGTGGAGGTGAACACCGCCCCTTTATCCATTCCTGTTTCTTCCATTATGCTTGGCTGCACGGCCAGAATATAGGCCATTGTGAGGAAAGTGGTTACACCGGCCATTATTTCGGTGCGGACATTGTGGGTCCCTTTCTCGAACCCGAATAGTTTTTTGAGCATTTGTTTTTGTGTTATATACTTTGAAGACAAAAATAGTTACCAACGAGCGAGAAATATGAAGTTTGCTTCAATGTTTTTCACAGCGAGTGCAGCCTATCTTTGCGGTTTACCGCAAATGTAATAAATAATTCTCAAAGGAAAGGATATTGCAACTGTTTTTTTATGATACTTCTTTCTTTATTCTTATCTTCGCTGTCAATAGCTTTATTGTATGATGGTTTCTCGTTTAAAAGATATGAGTGACGGGGCCTTTGCTCTTTTCACGGCAAAATTGTTGCCCACCGTGGAACGTTCCCGCATAATAGGTGTGCGCACTCCGCAGTTGCGAGCCTTGGCACGCGAAATGTTGCGCGACGGTTCGGCACAGGTGTTTATGGAGCAGTTGCCTCATTATTATTTCGAGGAGAATTTGTTGCACAGCCTGCTGCTGTCGCAGTTGAAAAGGCCGGTGGGCGAGGTGCTTGCTCTTGTCGACAGGTTTCTGCCGTTTGTGGATAATTGGGCTGTGTGCGACCAGTTGCGTCCGAGAGTTTTTGCCGGCAATGCTTCGCTTGTCTATCCTTTTGTGTGCAAATGGATGGGGAGCGAGGGAGAGTATGTGCGTCGTTACGGCATTGTTGCGTCGATGACCTATTTTCTTGACGATGATTTTAACGAGAATATGTTGCGCGATGTTGCCCGTGTGCCCTCGGCCGAGTATTATGTGATGATGGCTGTGGCTTGGTATTTCAGTTTTGCGCTTGTGAAGCAATGGGAGAGGGCGTTGCCTTATATTGAGCAACGATTGCTGTCGCGCGAGGTGCATAATAAGGCTATCCGGAAGGGGGTGGAGAGTTTGCGGATATCCCCGGAACGTAAGGATTATCTGCGCTCATTGCGCTGGAAGGCCGGCTGAAAAGATGTAATACCTCTCGCGCCGGCCATTCGATGCTTTATTCGATATTTATCTCTTTGCTCATTTCCTGCACTTTGCTCGGTGCTTTCTTGGGAATATCTATACGCAATACTCCGTGGTGCACTTTTGCCTTAATGCTGGCAGTGTCGGCATCGTCGGGCAGTATCAGTGTCTGACGGAACTTTGTGTAGGAGAATTCGCGTCGCAGGAAACGGCCTTTTGCTTCGTTGTGCTCGCAGCACTTGTCGTCCTTGCATTTTTCGTCCTCTTTCTTTTCGTCGCATTTGCAATCCTCGCCATTCTTCTTGCAGTTGCAGCCTTTCTCCATAGTTATGCAGAGGTCGTTGTCGGCATTCAAACTAATGCAGAAGTCATCTTTCTTCATTCCGGGTGCAGCAACATCAATAAGATATTCTTTCTCTGTTTCGAATACGTTGATTGCAGGTGCGGTGCTGCCGCTGCGTGTCATAATGTCGCTGTTGAAAAAGTCGTTGAAAATGCTGGGAAGCCACTGTTGGGCTCCACGTTTCATAGGCATACTCATTGTGATTTTGTTTTAAATTGTTATACATTAAACTGCGGCGGCTTTTCGGGTGCCGTCGTGTATGTACAATGAGTGTGCGGACAAGGTTGTTCGCCGGCTGAATGTTTTTTAACTTTACTTTCGATTGTTGTTACAGAGTGTGTGCCACTCCCTCAATTTCTATGAGCAGTTCGGGGCGGCATATATCGCTCACAAGGTAGTGCTTGGGAGTTGTGGGGTAGTGCGCGTTCATATACTCTTTTACAGCCTCTATTTCATCCTCGTGTTTTATGTATATGCGCAAAAGGTCGTATGAGGCACCGTTGCAGGGAGTGGGGATATTCTCCTTCGATATAAGGTTGTTCATTATCTGCATCGTCTGCTCGGCTTGGGCTACGGTGCTGCCGCTGTCGGTGCTGCGCTCGCCTTTTATGGCTGCTGTGCCCGATATATATATGGTGTTGCCAAGGATGCGTGCACGCTCGAATTTTGGGGTGGTGCGCTCGGCAAGTTCTTTTATCGCTTTGCCTTCGAGCACATTCTGCGAATAGTTGTGTGCTGCCACTTGCAGGGGGTTGTCGATGGGCTTGTTGGTTGCTGTGGTGCCTTTTATGGCGTATAGCTCAATCATTATTCCGCCTCGGCTGGTACCAATGCCTGTTGCGGCGGGGTAACCGTTGCTCCATTTTGCTTTTGAGTAGAAGATGCTGCGTGCATCGTTGAACTCTTGGTAGTTCTGGCTGCCATCGTTGGTTATTGTTATATTCTCGATGTAGTTCCACTGACGGTATATGTCGCTTATGCGGAACCCTTCGCTTGTGAGGATATTCTCTATTGCTATGAATATCTCTTTGGCTTGCTCAAAGGTGCTTGCTGTGATGTTGGCGGGGATAATTCCCTCTGTTATAAGTTCCTTGGTGGTGTCGCGTTCAAGAATCTTGTAACGGCTGTGGTGAGTGATGCGGGCATCGGTGTCGACAAGATAGGTAACCTCGGCAATGAGGGTGCTCGAACTGCTTTTCTGGGCAATGAAACTCACTAATGGAGATTGGGACCCGAAGTACTCTTTTACAATATTATGGAGCTCGCGGTTCGTTACCAGATACTCTTGGCTGCTCTCGGGCAGGCCGAAGAATGTTATTTTAAGGGCGTTCAGTTCTTTTATGGATGCAAAAATATCGTGGCACATCTCTTTTAATGTACCCCGTGTGCTTGCTTTTACAACTATTTGCTCTTTGTTGAACATTCTGCGGTTTTTCAATTTACGGCCACGAAGTTATGAAATTTTGCTCAAAAATTAGAATTATTACTGCTTAATTTTTGGCAACCTGTTACAATAGCTTGAAACGCAAGCGCAGTGTGCCGCCCTCCCAAGTGTGGCTGATTATTTTGAATGTCCCAATTTCGGCAGTGTTCTCAACGTGTGTGCCTATGCAGGCGCAAATGTCGTAATCGCCCACGCGCACAAGGCGCAGCGTGTCGCTTGCATCGGCCGGCAACTTGCCAAGGTCCACTGTGGCGGGCACATTGTCGCGCGTGCAATATTCGATGCTCACGGGAAGATGCTGTACAATCACTTCGTTCACGCGCTGCTCAATCTCGGCTATCTGTTCGGCAGTAGGCTCGCCTGTGAGTGTGTAGTCGCATTTGCTCTTCTTGCGCTCTATGTGGGCGTTGCGGCTTCTCTCGCAGCCGAACATCCTCACCATTGTTTGGTTCAGTATGTGCTCGGCTGTGTGCATAGGCGGGAATTCCTGTTTGTTGTGGTCGTTAAGGATTGGTGTTTCGGTGGTCATAGGTTGTTTCGTTTCGTGAATAAGCAACGCAAAAGTAGTTCTGTTTCTTGGTATGTGCAAAATTTGCATATTATAATTTGGTAAAATCTGTTCCAATGGAGAGAATGTTGATTATTGCAAAGTTGAACCAACTTGTTTTCGGCGTAGTCCTATTTATTAAATAATTTTGTGGCGTTAGTTAAAATTTATTTAATAATCTAATTTTTTTAAAAGTTATGAAAAAATCATTTTTGATGTTTGCATTCCTTTTGTGTAGTGCAATCTGTTTCACTTCTTGCAGTGATGATGACAACAACAACGATTATTTGTACTATGCAATGCTTAACGGTGCCAACGGTGGCGTAGGCGGTAATGGTGGTACAGAAAATGAGGGTCCCGATGCAGAGGTAACTGCGGGCTTGGATACTTCTTCACCCGACAAGATTGTCCTCACATACTTTATGGATATGGGTGCTGCCGGCAAGGCTACAATCGTGTTTACAGCCGATTTTGCAAATGGTGCTTGTACATCTTGCAAGGGTGTTACAACATTGAATGGTGCTGTAATCTCGGAGGATGACCTCACTTCTACTTATGAGGGAATGGAATACGATACTGTAAAAGAGATTTTCCAAAGTCTTTATGATGAATCTCTTGAAACAGAGGAATAATTCTTTGTAAATCATCATAATAAAAAAATAATGCGCCAAACATTTGGCGCATTATTTTTTTATTATGACTCCGGCGGGTGGTGTTATTTCTTCTCTAACTCCACCCGCCCTATGTTTTTCATATTCTTTAAAATGGCTTGCTGCCGGCGGAGCATATATTTCGAAGGGCGTTTCGAATTGTATATGCGGGGATTGGGCAGGGTGGCTGCAATGAGTGCGCATTGCGAGCGGGTGAGCTTGTCGGGGGTGGTGCCGAAGTGTTTGCGTGCTATGGCTGCTGCGCCGTATATTCCATTGCCCATTTCAATGCAGTTGAGATAGACCTCCATTATGCGTCGTTTACCCCAAATGGCTTCTATGAGCACGGTGAAGTAGGCTTCGAGCCCTTTGCGCACCCACGAGCGACCGTTCCACAGAAATACATTTTTTGCTGTCTGTTGGCTGATGGTGCTTGCTCCGCGCAGGCGCTTGCCTTTGCGTGCCTCTTCCTGTGCTATGCGTATCTGTTCAAAGTCGAAGCCGTTGTGTGTGGTGAAGAGGTTATCTTCCGATGCTACCACTGCAAGCGGCAGATGAGGGCTTATTTCTTCGAGCGGTGTCCAGCGATAGTTTGTGGTTACACCTTCGCCCACGCTCCGTTGCAGCATAAGCGGGGTGTGGGGGATGGGGATATATTTGTATAATATGACAACAGCTATGCTCGACATAAAAATGAGGAGCATAGCTGTGAGTGTTATTTTGGCTATTTTTTTCAATTTATTTATTCTCTTTTGCGGTGTGTGAGAGGTAACGGCTTATGTCGAAGAATACTTTGCGTGACTGGAATTTTGTGGTTGGTTCTATTGTTACAATGTTGCAAAGTGATGCTTTTTCGAACTCGCGCGATGTTATCTCGTTCACATCGAGCACTCCGTAAAGGATGTGGTCTTGGTCGTCGGGGGTTATTACGCGATAGGGGGTGTTGCTGCTCTTGCCATTGCCCAACGTGGTTATCATATTGAGCAGACCAAGGTATTTCTTTATGTACGATTGTGTTTCTTCCTCGGGTTTAATAAGATGGTCGGCTGCACGCCAAGCATAGAAGAGTGCGTTAAGGCTCACCGGGTTGTATTCGAGAATCTTTTTTGCTGTTTCGTACTGTTTGAGCATATCTCCCGATGCTGCGTAATTTTTCAGTGCTTCTTCGTTCTCGTCGCCGGCTCCTTTATATTGGGGTGTGAAGGTGTGGCCGTAGTAAACGAGCGCATAGTCGTCGACACGAATCATAGGGTCGTCGTTCTGATAAATTCGGAGAATGTCGTTGTAGTACTCTTTTTCGTTCTCTACAATCTCTTTTATGTTATTGTAGTCAACTTGTGCACTTGCTGTTATTATCGTAGCGAATAGTGCCACAAAAGTCATTAGTTTTTTCATTCTTATACTATTTTTATTATTACTCCACTGTTGGCTTCTATCTTAACGGATATTTTCTCGGCTGGGTTCAGGAGAATTTCCATTTTCTCTCCGCTTAACAACTCTATTGCCTCGCTCTTTTTGTTGCTGCTCGACAGGCCGAAATAGGCGTATGCCTCTTCGGGTATTGTAACCTTGCATTCGCGTGCTGTGTTGCTGAAATTGGTTACAGTGAGCAGCAGTTCGTTCTTGCTGCCTCGCAGGAATGAATATTGGTGAGTGTAGTCGTATGCCTCATAGTCGCGGTTGGCATATTGAAGGTCGTAGAATTCGCCCTCTTTCAGTGCCTCGCTGCTGTTGGCAAGATTGAGTAGTTTTGCGTAGAAGGCTTGCAAGGCCTGTTCCTCGGCTGTGAGGTTGGCTGTGTTGTAGCTGCCGTCGCCTTTCCAGCGGCGCAGTGTGTCCACGCTCCAATAGTCGAAGATGGTAGTGCGTCCGTCAACACCGCTGTAACCCTCTTTGTCCATTCCGCGCTCACCGAGTTCTTGCCCTGCGTATAGCATAAAGGGTTGTTTGCCGATGGCCACCGATACGATGGCTGCTGCAAGGGCTCTTTCGGCTTTTGCGGCGAAGAAATCCGATGCGATGCGCTGTTCGTCGTGGTTTTCGAGGAAGGTGAGCATATTCTCGCGAATGTCGGCAGTCTGTTGCAGTGTGCAGGTAATGTTGTCGGCCGATGTTTGCCCGCTCATTACTCCTTTCAGTGTGTCGTAGAGGCCCACTTTGTCGTACAGATAGTCGAAACAACCATCCTTTATGAATGTGCGGTATATGTGTGGCTGGTATATTTCGCCAATGAAGATTATTCCCTTGTGTTGCTCCTTTATTTTAGGCACTGCCCATTGCCAGAATTCAACGGGTGTCATTTCTATCATATCGCAACGGAAGCCGTCGACACCTTGCGCTGCCCAGTATTGCAGGATTTTGAGCATTTTCACCCAAGTGTTGGGCACGGGGCTGAATTGGCGGTTGCCCGAACGGTAGTCGATGCCGTAGTTGAGTTTCACGGTGTCGTACCAGTCGTTGCGCGATGGGCTGCCGAAGCAGTCATTGCCTGTTGCACGAAGGGGATTCTCGTCGTATGGCCCGGTGGCGCAGTCGGTGGCGTCGATGTTGCAACCGTAGGACTGCTCGCCCAAATAGTAGAAGTTGTTGTGCCCTACGAAAAAGGCGTTCTTGTCGTCGAATTCTCCAAAATCGTATGTGCCCTCGGGGCGGTTGTCGCTCTTATAGTGGCGTGCCACGTGGTTGGGGATGAAGTCCATAATTACCTTCATTCCTGCCTTGTGTGTGCGCTCAATGAGGGCGCGGAACTCTTCGCGGCGTTTCTCTACATTCACGGCAAGGTCGGGGTCGTTGTCGTAATAATCTTTTATGGCATAGGGGGAACCTGCTTCGCCTTTCACGGTGGCGGGGTGGGTGCTCTCAATGCCATATTGGCTGTAATCGGTGCGGGTGGTGTGTTCGATGACTCCTGTGTACCACACGTGGGTGATGCCCAAGTTGCGTATGGCACGCAGTGCCTTGGGGGTAATGTCGTTGAATTTGCCGCATCCGTTCTGTTCTATTGTTCCGCCCGCAACGCAGTTGGCATTGCTGTTTCCGAAAAGGCGGGGAAGTAATTGGTATACTATTATGCGTGACATAGTTCTATATTTTCTACACCTGTCGAGGGTGCTATTTTCTTAATCATTCCTTGCAGAACTGCTCCGGGGCCGCACTCGGTGAACGATGTTGCACCGTCGGCTATCATCTGTTGCACGCTTGCTGTCCAGCGCACGGGTGATGTGAGCTGGGCTATGAGGTTGGCTTTTATCTCTTCGGGGACAGTGTGGGGCTTGCCGTCCACATTCTGGTAAACGGGGCAGCAGGGGGTGTGTATCACAGTCTCTTTTATGGCTGCTTCGAGTTCTTCTTTTGCCGGTTGCATAAGAGGGGAGTGGAATGCGCCGCTCACAGCAAGGGGCAGTGCTCGCTTGGCACCGGCTGCCTTCATTGCTTCGCAGGCCTTTTCGATGCCTGTTACATCGCCCGATATTACAAGCTGCCCGGGGCAGTTGTAATTGGCTGCAACCACTATGTTGCCGTTTGCGCTTATCTCGGCGCATATTTCTTCTATCTTTTCGTCGCTCAATGCTATTATGGCCGCCATTGTCGATTTTTGCATTTCGCAGGCCTTTTGCATTGCCAATGCGCGTTTATATACGAGTTTAAGGCCATCTTCGAACGAGAGTGCGCCGGCGGCTGTGAGTGCCGAAAATTCTCCGAGAGAGTGGCCGGCAACCATTTCGGGTGAGAAGGCTTCGCCCATTGCCAATGCCGATACTACGGAGTGAATGAATACTGCGGGCTGTGTTACCTTGGTCTGACGGAGTTCCTCGTCGCTGCCTTCGAACATTATATCTGTTATGCGGAATCCTAATATATCGTTTGCTCTCTCGAAATATTCCTTGGCAACGGGGTTGTTCTCATAGAGTTCTTTGCCCATTCCTTGGAATTGTGCTCCTTGTCCGGGAAATACAAATGCTTTCATATTTTTAGTGTGTTTATGTCTTGAATTTCAAATTGAACTATCTGTTTAAAAAACAAAGATAGTTATTTTAAATAATATTCTATGATGGAAACTCCTGTTTTTGTGTTTTTTTAATAGGAATTTACTCATTTATCTTTAAAAATTACTTTTTTTAGGAATTTCAATAGCTTTTTGACCTTAAAATCCCTTTTTCTTTTGCAAAGGTATCTGATGGGCAGCATAGTACGAATTGCGGTGTACTTATTGGTTTTTTCGATAGTTGTAATAGGTAAAATAGATAGATATAAATTAGGGTAGTGTGAAAAGAGTACTATTTTTGCAAAGTTTAGCGAAAATTAAGAAGCTGTTTGAATTTATATCGCCAGAATTTTTATAGGGCAAAGGCTTTGAGTTTCTTTTTTTTTGGTTGACAAGAAATAACTAAATACTAACCTTTATAATTTAATTTTATGTTTAAAATTTTCCCGGGATTTAATGTGTTGGAGAAAATCCAGAAGGATAAGTCCCACAAGAGAGAGAGGAAATTGCCTCTGAACACACTAAAACTCATTTTGATAATTGCTGCAACTTCGATTGTGGCATTGCTTCCCACCGAGACCTTCCACGAAATGGGGCTCGAAGGTTTGACCGTAATTCACCAGCGTATAATTGCTCTGTTTGTATTTGCTGCGCTTATGTGGCTTACCGAGGCTCTGCCCTCGTGGGTTACATCTATGATTGTGGTGACAATTATGCTTTTCACCGTGTCGACAAGTGCGTTAAATTTCTTGCGCCCCGAGGATGCATCGGGCCTTGTGCCTTTCAAGAGCATTTTTGCTTGTTTCTCTAACCCCACGATTATGCTCTTCATCGGTGGCTTTGTGCTTGCCATCGGCTTGACAAAGGTTAAACTCGATGTTGCGCTTGCGCGTGTTCTGCTTAAACCTTTCGGTACAAAATCGGAGGTTGTGCTTCTCGGATTTATTCTTGTTACAGCTATTTTCTCGGCATTCGTGAGCAACACTGCCACAGCTGCTATGATGCTTGCTTTCCTAACCCCAGTGTTGCGCTCTCTCCCTGCCGACGGTAAAGGCCGCATTGCTCTTGCCTTGGCTATCCCCGTGGGTGCGAACCTTGGTGGTATGATTACTCCTATCGGTACACCTCCCAATATGATTGCACTCGATTATCTTGCATCGCAGGGTATGGGAATCAGTTTTGTCGATTGGACAATAAAGATGGCTCCTTTTGTATTTTTGCTTCTCTTCCTTTCTTGGTTGCTGTTGCGTGTTCTTTTCCCCTTCAAACAGAAGAATATAAAGATTGAGATTGAGGGTGAGATTGACTGGAACTTCAAGACTTGGTCGGTGGTTGTTGCCTTTGCGGTTACGATATTTATGTGGATGTTCGGTACCGATATGTGGGGTGTCGATACAAACGTGGTGGCTATGATTCCTATTGCAATTTTCTGTGCAACAGGTATTCTCACTCGTCGCGACCTTGAAGAGATTAACTGGAGTGTTCTGTGGATGGTTGCCGGTGGCTTTGCCTTGGGTGTTGCCCTTAATTATGGCGGTGAAAATTCACTCAGCAGTCTTATTGTAAAATCGGTTCCCTTCGGCAACTTCTCGCCTGTGGTTGTTATGATTCTTGCTGGTTTGATATGTTTCGCTTTTTCGAATTTCATTTCTCACTCGGCGGCTACCTCATTGCTGGTGCCTGTGCTTGGTGTTGTGGCAAGTGGTCTTGGTACTGCTCTCGACGGTGTCGGTGGCCCGCAAGCAATGTTGGTGGGTATTGCCATTGCCTCTTCGGTTTCAATGATTCTTCCCATCAGTACTCCTCCCAATGCCATTGCCCATTCAACCGGCTTCATCGAGCAGAAGGATATGATGAAGGTGGGTATTGCTGTCGGTATTATGGGCCTTGTCCTTGGATATGCGATGCTTATATTTATAGGTTTCTAAAAGACCGAGTTTTATAAATAAACGGTAATCCGGCTCGCGAGCAGTCAATTTTTAATGAAAAAACGACTGTTATGTGAGCCGGATTGTTTATCTTCGCCACATAAATCCCGAATGTAATGGAGTTAAGACAACTTAAATATTTTGTAAAGAGTGCCGAATATCTGAATTTTTCGGAGGCGGCGAAGCACCTCTTTATAACACAAAGTACATTGTCGCAGCAGATAAAGCAACTGGAATTTGAACTTGGATTTACTCTCTTTCTGCGCAACAGCCGTCATATATCGCTCACCGAGGCTGGGGAGGAGTTTCTCCCTTTTGCCAAGCGCACGATACAGGATGCCGAGGATAGTGTGCAGCGTCTTAACGACTTGCAGAATGTGAAGACCGGCACCTTGCGTGTGGGTGTCACTTATAGTTTAAGCACGGTGCTCACCGAGGGACTGATGCAATTTATGCGTTCCTTCCCGGGCATAAGGCTCGAAGTGTGCTATAAGACTGTGCAGGAATTATTGGTGCTGCTCCGGGAGCGCAAGGTCGATTTTATTCTCTCTTATAAGCCGCTTATGGAGGCTCCCGATATTGAAGCTATGCCTCTTTTCGAGAATGCTCTTGCGTTGGTCGTCGATAAGGGGCATCCGCTTGCATCGCGCCGCAAGGTGAAACTTGCCGAGCTGCAAGCGCACCAGTTGGTGTTGCCGTCGCCGGGGTTGCAGGCCCGCAGTATGCTCGACAGACTTATGGAGGGAAAGGATTTTCAACTCTCGTCGAGGTTGGAGCTTAATGAAACGAATATCCTGTTGCAGATGGTGTCTTCCGGCACATACGCGACAATTCTTTCAACATCGGCGGTTTTTGGGAACACCCGTTTCAAGGCTGTGCCCATAGATGAGCCGGGCAATGCAATGCAGGCTTCGCTGCTCACACTCAAAGGGGCCTATAAAAAGGCTTCGGCGAGGGAGTTTATAAACATACTGCTTAATACGGAGGCGGTGAAGCGCAGGCTTGTGAATTGGTTTGATTAAATTGTTATTTATATATAATTATGGTAGAAAAGTACAGCGCGGTGAAGCGCATTCCCAGTTTCGATGTAGATATGTCATCGACTTTAAAGCCGGCCTCGTTTCTTAATTATGCACAAGAGGCTGCAAATATTCACGCCGATGCTATTGGGGTGGGTTACGACTCGATGCAGACAACCCGTAAGGCGTGGGTGCTTGCACGAATGCAGGTATTGTTCCATAAATTGCCTAAATGGAAGGAGAATATAAACATACAGTCGTGGCACAAAGGTGCTAACGGCTTCCAGTTTTTCCGTGACTTTGTGGTGTTCGACAAAGAGGGTAGCGAGAAACTTATTTCGGCTACAACATCGTGGTTGGTTATAGACATTGATACCCGACGATTGTCGAAATATCCCGAACTTGCCCAGAATGAGGAGAAGTGTATCAAGGAAGATGTTATAGTTGAGCAGCCTGCCAAGATTGCAATGCCGAAGGAGGTGGAGCCTGTGCACGTGATGACTCACGCTGTGAATTACAGTGACCTTGATATGATAGGGCACGTTAATAATGTGAAATACACCGAGTGGTCGATGAATGCCATCGAGCTCGATGTGGTAAATAACAAACGATTGAAGGAACTTGTGATTAATTTCAACAACGAGGTTAAGGCCGGTGATGTTGTGGAGATTTACCGTTACAGCGAGGTGGCCGAGGATGGCTCGATTGTCTATTTTATAGAGGGCAAGGTGGGCGATAGGTCGTCGTTCGTGGAGAAACTTGTATTTTAATTGTATCTCTTTGTGCCGCGGGCGGCGGTTGTGCCGTCGGGCGGTATTTTACGCTTCCCCGGTGGTGCAGTGCAGCTTCCCGGGGAAGAAATCATATTATTTGTTAATTATGATTCTGTCTGTTTTTTATTTTGTCGCCGGATTGGCGCTGGTTATTCTGGGAGCCGACTGGCTTACAAAGGGGGCTTCGGGATTGGCTCGCCGTTTTAGAATTAGTGAGCTTGTGATAGGACTCACCATTGTGGCAATGGGTACCTCTTTGCCCGAGTTTGTGATTAGTGTGGGTGCGGCTGTTAAAGGCAACTCCGGCATAGCTTTGGGAAATATTGTGGGTAGCAACATTTTCAACGGGCTTTTTATTCTTGGTGTTGCTGCTCTTATTACTCCCATTAGGTTCAGTGCGAAAATGCAGTCGCGCGAAATTCCGTTCAATCTGCTTGCTTCGATTGCTGTGTTGCTTGTGTCGGGCAGTATGTTGGTAGGCGGTGCTCCGGGTGAGTATATCACACGTTACGGTGGGCTTATATTGCTATGTTTCTTTGCTGTGTTCTTGCGCTACACTTTCACCATCGAGGGGGATGGCAGCGAAGAGGAGGATGTGGAGCTGTTGCCGACAGGTAAAATTCTGCTGTATATTGTCGGCGGACTGGCCGGGCTCATTTTAGGCGGTAACATTTTTGTGGATGGTGCCACGGATATAGCACTTGCCCTTGGGCTTTCCGAGGCGGTAATCGGTATTACCATAGTGTCGGCCGGAAGTTCGTTGCCCGAACTTGCCGTGTCGGTGAATGCTGCCCGTAAGGGTAATGCGGCTATTGCGCTCGGCAATGTTATTGGCAGCAACATTTTCAATATATTCTTTATTCTTGGTAGCAGTGCTGCAATCACTCCCATTCTGCTCGATGGGTTCAGCTCTGTCGATTACTATGTGCTGTTGGCTTCGTCGCTGCTCATATATATTGTGACGCGTTTCGGTGGACGGAGTGTTATTACACGTTTCGAGGGTGGGGTGCTTGTTGCGGCTTATGTTGCATATACTGCCTATCTGCTTGTCAATGCTTAATGGTTACGTTGAATAGGGGATGAAGAAGTTTGTTGCGTTTTTTGTGGGTGCTGCTGTTGTTGTTTGCCTGCTTTCGTTGCTGCTGTTGCAGGCGGAGTGCCCGTTTTTTGATGCCACAAGGCCACAGCCCGAAGAACCGGTTGAGGAGGTGCGGGATACTGTAAAGAAATATGGCTTGCCCATTGAGCTTTTCAATGTGCGATACGATACTTTGCGACCGCGCCAGACACTTGCCGAGTTGCTTAATGGCTTTGGCTTCACGGCGCGACAGGTATATGACCTGACAACGCAATGCCCCGATTCTATTTTCGATGCTCGCCGTTTGCGCCCCGGGCAGGTGTGTGCGCTCCTCACAGAAAAGGACAGTGCCGCACTGCCCCGATATTTAGTTTACGAGGAGAGCGTGAAGAGTTATGTTGTGTTCGACCTTGCCGATGGTTATCGTGCCCGCCGTGGTGCGAACCCTGCCGAATGGCGCGAGGGCGAGGTTGCCGGTGAGGTTAACACTTCGTTGTGGGTCGCTATGCAGGAACGTGGGGCTTCGCCGTTGCTTGCGGTGCAACTGTCACATATTTTCGGTTGGTCGGTCGATTTTTTCGGTATTCAGAAGGGTGACGAGTTTCGTGTAATCTATTCACAGGAGTATGTGAATGGTGAGCCACTTAACAACTATCGCATATTGGCAGCTTCGTTCTGCGCATCGGACAGCATAGTCTATGCTATTCCCTTTGTGCAGGAGGGTGAGGAACTTTTTTATAATATAGATGGTAACAGCCTCGAAGGGGCTTTCCTTAAAGCTCCGCTCGATTATTATCGTATATCGTCGCGCTTCTCGAACAGCCGTTTCCATCCTGTGCTCAAAAGGTATCGTGCACATCACGGAGTGGATTATGCTGCCCCCGTGGGAACGCCGGTCTATGCAATAGGCAGTGGTAAGGTGATTGCAAAGGCTTATCAGGCGGGTGGTGGCGGCAATTATGTGAAGATTCGTCACAATAGTGTTTATGTAACTACTTATATGCACTTGTCGCGCTTTGCCAAAGGGTTGAAGGTGGGTGATGCCGTGAAGCAGAAGCAGGTTATCGGCTATGTGGGTTCAACCGGTATTTCCACCGGTCCGCACCTCGATTTTCGTGTGCACGAGAATGGCAAGCCTATAAACCCGTTGACCATAAAATCGCAGCCCAAGAAGCCTGTTTCCGAGGGTAATATGGCAGCTTTTGCACTTCTGCGCGATTCTTTGGTCACTCGTCTGAAAGGCATTGCTTTGTGCGATTCTGTTGCTGCCGACAGCCTGTCGATGCAGAAGGATATTTTGTCGCGTGAGTGAAATTCAGTGATAACTATCCGATATTTACAATCAAAGGCGTGCTGTTATTGCACGCCTTTGATTGTAAATATATATACTGCAAATGTGTTATTCTTCAACTTCCACTCTCTCTACCGGAGTTACTTTTGCCGGTAGCATATTGCCTTTAATGTAGAGTTTCACCATCTCCTTCTTTGTGTTACAATGCACGGTGATGCTCTTGCGCACATAACCGGGAGCCTTGTTGGTACCATTGTATGTGACAAAAATAGTATCGCTCTTGCCGGGCATTGTGGGGGCTGTGCTGAAACTGCGTTCGGTGCAGCCGCACGATGTAAACACCTGATGAATGTACAACGGAACTTCGCCTGTGTTTGTGTAGATGAATTGACACTTTATAATGGCGCTGTCGGCCGGGAAAGTGCCCATTTCGTATGTGGTTGCTTCGAACTTAATATCGGCGAGTTTCCTTTCGGTCTGTGCAAAGCTGCTTGCGCAGGTGAGAGTGAATAGTATTATGAATATTGTTTGTTTCATAGTGCTTGTTTTATGGTGCGAAGATAGTGAATAATTTTCTACATTCCTCGAAATTACCTTTTTTAACCTCTTTTTACCTGTTTCACCCCTTTGACTCCCTCTATTTTTTCAATGAGTTTGCGCAGTTTGGCATTGTCGTCGATGAGCAGGGAAAGGCTGCCCGAAAATAGTGTGTCGTGCGACTCTATGTTTATTCCGCGCATAATCACTCCTTTCTCTTGTGATATTATTGAGGTTATGTTGTTGACAATTCCAATGTCGTCGTGCCCCACGATGCGGAGTGTTACAGGGAAAAGTGCTCCGTTCTTGTCAATGTCGCTCCAGCGGGCTTCTATTATGCGGTAGGGGTAACGCTCGCGCAGTTCCGGGGCGTTACTGCAATCTTTGCGGTGGATTGAAATTCCGCCGCTTATGGTTACAAAGCCGAAAATTTCGTCACCGAAGATGGGGTTGCAGCATCTTGACAGTTTGTAGTCAACCCCTTTAAGGTTGCGTTCTATTACAAGAACATCGCTCGAACGGCCCGTGTCGATGTCGTTGCTGTAAGTGTAGCCGTTGGCACTGTGGGTTATTTCGCTCCCTTCGTTCTGTGGCGTTGTTAGTTCCTGATACTTTCGCAGCACCTCGCTTATTTCAACGCCTCCCTCGGCCATACATTGGTAGAAGTTGGTGAGGCGTTTAAAGCCCATCTTGCGTATGAGGTGGTCCATCATACCTTCGTCATACTCTATCTTGTGGTTCTTGAACTTGCGTATGAGCATTTCCCTTGCAATGTCGGCCTGTCGGGCTGTAATCTCTTTCAATGCTTGGCGTATCTTGGCTCGGGCACGACCGGTCTTGGCAATGGCGAGCCACGCTTGCTTGGGAGTTTGGCTGTTACTTGTTATAATTTCCACTTGGTCGCCGTTGTTGAGTATGTGGCGAATGGGTACGTTGCGTCCGTTGACAAGCGCACCGGTGCATTTGCAACCGAGGCCTGTGTGTATGCTGAATGCAAAGTCGAGGATGGTGGCTCCCTTTGGCAAACGGTAGAGGTCGCCTTTGGGGGTGAAGATGAAAATCTCGTCCTTGTAGAGTTCCATCTTGAATTTATTGTCGTTTACATCCTCCTCGCTCAGGTTTTGCAGTGTGTCGCGTATGGAGGCGAGCAGGTTGTCGAGCCCTTTCTCGCTCTTTATTCCTTTGTAACGCCAGTGGGCTGCAAGACCGTGCTCGGCAATGGTGTCCATACGCTCGGTGCGTATCTGTACCTCTACCCAGCGACCTTCGGGGCCCATCACCGTAGTGTGCAGCGACTCGTAACCATTGCTCTTGGGCACCGACAGCCAGTCGCGCAGACGGTGGGGGTTGGGTGTGTATTGGTCGGCTACAATGGAGTAGACCTGCCAACATTCTCCTTTCTCGTTCTGTGGCTCGCTGTCTATGATTATGCGTATGGCGAAAAGGTCGTATATCTGCTCAAAGGGGCGGTGCTGTCGTTTCATCTTCTGCCAAATGGAGTTGATTGATTTTGTGCGCCCTTTAATGCGGTATTTGAGGTGGGGTAGTGCTTTCAGCCTTTTCTCAATGGGTTTTATGAACGATGCAATGTAGTCTTCGCGCGAGGCGGCTGTCTCCTCGACCTTGCGGCTCAATTCGGTATAAATCTCACTCTCGGTGTATCGCATCACAAGGTCCTCCATTTCCGATTTTAGTTTGTAAAAGCCGAGTTTGTGGGCCAGCGGAATGTAGAGCTTGGAAGCCTCGGTTGCCACCTGTGTGCGTGCCTCCTTGTCGTCGTGGTTGAAAAGACGGCGCAACAATACCAGACGGGCTGCTATCATAATGAGTATTATGCGCATATCATTGGCGAACGAGAGCAACAGATTGCGGAAATTCTCACTCTCTATCGTGGGGCTTTTGGCATAGAGAGAGTTTATTTGCGTGAGATTGGTGAGTATGTTTGTTACGCTGTCACCGAATTTTGCTTTTATATCCTTAATGTCTGTTACGCCTTGCTGCACGCAGCGGTTGAGCAGGATGCTTATCATTATTTCGCGGTGATGCCCGATTTCTTGCCCCACAAGTGCCGCTGTCTGCATATCTATTATCACAGGGTGGAACCCGAAACTATCGCGCACAATCCTGCCATCGGCAAGAGCGCGCCCTATTTCTGTTTTAATGAACTGGTAATCGGTGGGAAGCAGGCCGCCTTCGATGTTTTTTAGCAAAATAGCATTCAGTTCAAGAATTTCTCTTTTTTCTTCCTGTGTAAAAATATCGGTTCTATCCATTGCTCTCTTTTTGTCGGTAGTTCTCTTTATGCAACCAGTCAAATGGTGCTTTTCTACCGCGAAGATAATTTTTCATTTTTAAAAAAATGCATTTTTAGGATAATTATAGGAAATTATTTATATTTTTGCGCTAATGCGTGAATTTTAACACAGCTTCTAAACTATTTTAAACTTTATAGCTATGATAAGTAAAGCCGATCAGACATTTTTAGCGAAGAAAGGTATTTCGGTGCAACAGGTTGCCGAGCAGTTGCAAACATTTAAAACGGGTTTCCCATTCTTACCCATTGAAGCTGCGGCTACTATCGAGAAGGGGGTAATTGCTCCCTCGGCGGCCGAGATTGATGGTTATCTTGCTGCTTGGGACGCATACTGTGCGGCCGGTAACAAGATTTTGAAGTTTGTTCCTGCGTCGGGTGCCGCGAGCCGTATGTTCAAGGATTTATTCTCATTTTTGAGTGCTTCGTATGATGTTCCTACCACCGATTTTGAAAAGAATTTCTTTGACAATATCGAGAAGTTTGCATTCTTTGCCGACCTTGATTCTGCCTGTACAAAAAATAAGGGCACAGGTATAAAAGAACTTATTGCCGCAGGAAAATATAAGGATGTTGTGTTCAATCTGCTCGATTTTACAGGAATGAACTATGGTTCCCTGCCCAAAGGCTTGCTTAAATTCCATAGCTACGACAATGCGGCACGCACTGCTGCCGAAGAGCATTTTGTAGAGGGTGCGCTCTATGCTGCAACCGACGGCAAGGTGCAGCTTCACTTTACCGTGTCGCCCAATCACAAGGCTCTCTTCCAAGAACTTGTTGCCGAGTGTAAGGCTCGTTACGAGGAGATGTTCGGCGTGACATACGATATTTGTTTCTCGGAGCAGAAGCAGAGCACCGACACTATTGCGGTGGATGCCGACAACCAGCCCTTCCGCGAGAATGGTGCATTGGTGTTCCGTCCCGGCGGCCACGGTGCACTCATAGAGAATCTCAACGACATTGACGCCGATATTATCTTCATAAAGAATATCGACAATGTGGTTCCCGACCGTTTGAAGCCCGACACTGTTACCTACAAGAAGTTGCTTGCCGGTATTCTTGTGGAGAAACAGAAACAGGCATTCGAATATTTGCGCATCATAGACAGCGGTAGTTACACACACGAACAGGTGATGGAGATGGTACGCTTTGTACAACAAGACCTTATGTGCCGCAATATGGATATAAAGAATCTCGAAGATTGCGACCTTGTGCTCTATCTGCGCAAGAAACTGAACCGTCCTATGCGTGTGTGCGGAATGGTGAAGAATGTGGGTGAGCCCGGCGGAGGCCCCTTCCTTGCTTATAATCAGGATGGCACCGTGTCGTTGCAGATATTGGAGAGCTCACAGATTGATATGAACAACCCCGAATCGAAGGCTATGTTCGAGAATGGTACACACTTTAATCCGGTGGACCTTGTGTGTGCCGTGAAAGGGTATAAAGGTGATAAATTCAATCTTCCCGATTTTGTGGACAAGAATACAGGCTTTATTTCTCATAAATCGAAGAACGGTCGCGAGTTGAAGGCTATGGAGCTTCCCGGTCTTTGGAACGGTGCTATGAGTGACTGGAATACAATTTTTGTTGAGGTTCCGCTTGTTACCTTCAACCCTGTGAAGACTGTGAACGACCTTTTGCGCGATGTTCATCAGTAGGCCGGTACCTTGAAAAAGGAATGTAATAGATGTAAATGAGAAACTGAATCTTGGGGGATGTTTATTATTTTTGCCCTCGGAAACCTGATGGTTTTATTAAGGTTTTTCATATTCTTATGTGGTTGGGCTGCATCTGCAAGGGTGCAGCCCTTTTTTATGATTTATTGCAAAGAACAGACTAAGAAGTTGTTTGAATTTCTAAAAAATATTTTCTTATAGAAACTGAATGTTTCGCCATTTTTATATTCAAAAATGTCTGTTTCTTTCTTTTTTGCGGTTATGTAGCTCGCTACACGCCCTTAAAAAAGAAAGGTAATTATATATAATTTTACACCAATAGAAAACTGATAAGAAACTGTCATTTCGAACGAACCAACGGTCGACGCCCGTAGGGGCAAAAGTCAATGTGAGAAATCTCAACAATGCTGATATCCAGATTTCTCGTCGCTCCGCTC
>JAFUOP010000011.1 GCA_017481875.1 Bacteroidaceae bacterium | reverse complement strand
CGTCGTGAGACAGTTCGGTCTCTATCTATCATGGGCGTAGGAAATTTGCGTGGAGCTGTCACTAGTACGAGAGGACCGTGATGGACTGACCTCCGGTGTACCAGTTGTGCCGCCAGGCGCATCGCTGGGTATCCGCGTCGGGAAGGGATAAGCGCTGAAAGCATCTAAGTGCGAAGCCCGCCACAAGATTAGATTTCCCTTGAGGGTCGTTGCAGACGACGACGTTGATAGGCTGTAGATGTAAGCATAGTAATATGTTTAGTCGAGCAGTACTAATTGCCCGAGAGCTTTTCTTTTCGCCGCCTTGAACAAAAAAGGCGACGACAGGTATAGTTCTGAGCGATACCTCCAAGTTCTACACTACAAGAAATATTACTTGTTTCAATAGGACTTCAGTTAAAATCTTACTTTTTTTGTACATTGTTCAAAGACGAACACCGATATTTAGGCGATTGATAGCGTTGGGGTTCCACCTCTTCCCATTCCGAACAGAGAAGTTAAGCCCAACAGCGCCGATGGTACTGCAAAGATTTGTGGGAGAGTAGGTCATCGCCGTTTTTATTAGAAAGAACTTCCTTAATTTAAGGGAGTTCTTTTTGTTTTATGCAGTTCTTTAAGTTATGGGCGATGGACTCCTTTGGGAACATAAATGTTCCGTCGTCGCAAGCAGTGCTGTGGCTCCGCACTGCCATCGCCGTTTTTTTTAGAAAGACACTCAATCGAGTGTCTTTTTTTTATATATGGCATCGACCTCCTCTCCCGGTAATGCTCACCTGTCGCACCCCGCGCGGCTACATCTTCGCCGTAGCATCGCGCGACCACCTGCTGCTCGCATTAACGAACCAGTCTTCGGCTGCTTTGTGGGAGAAGTAGAGGCTTCGCACTCCTTTGGGAACATAAATGTTCCGTCGTCGCAAGCAACGCTGTGGCTCCGCGTTGCCATCGCCGTTTTTTTTAGAAAGACACTCAATCGAGTGTCTTTTTTTTTATATATGGCATCGACCTCCTCTCCCGGTAATTGCCCATTTTCTCACTCTTTTAGAAAGAACTTTTCATCAACTGCAAAGAAGAACCAAGAAGAACCGGAAGGAGTCGTTTTTTAACGTTTTTTTTATTATACTTTTGTAAAAAATAATTTTTACTATACTTTTGTAAAAAATAATTTTTACTATACTTTTGTAAAAAATATCTTTTACTATGACACACGCAGCAAAAAATAAATCGGCTATCGGTGCGCAGATGAGATACAACTGTGCATCGTTCATTGCAGCTGTGCGTGCAGGAATTACCCCCCCAAACTGCTAATAAGCTCATATTTAATAGGTTATGTGTTGTGCACCGCTTTGCGGGGTATAACACATTTGTTGTATGTGCCAATGTGGTGCACATACTTCTGTTGATTTGTGTGTAGTAACTTAAAATGAACTAGATTCTATAAAATAAGAGAATACCGAAACGCTTAGAAGGGAGTAGGGAACATAAATTAATTAAAACAATGCGAACAAAATTATTTTATTTGTTGATGGTGTGCGCTTTGTCGTTGCAACCTGCGCACGCACAGTTCTTTAAGAACTTGGGAAAGGAGTTCAAAAAAACGCTTAAAGAGGTTCAGCAGCAAACTCAGTGGCCAAATCAACAGCAAGCAGGGCAACAAGAAACGCAGACAACAAAAGTGCAAATTCCCTTCTTGTCTGCCGGTGGGGCCATCGATCAAGTTGCAGCAGGTGAAGGTATGCGAATAATTGCTCAGGAAGGTGCTCAACAAATATTAACAAATTCAGAAGGCAAAGAATACTTAAAGTATGCACCGACTATAACTGTTGATCCTGCTACTGTTGAGTACAAAGGTGGTAATGAACTTTATGTAGAAGGTGATAGCATAAATGTAACAATTTCTGTTAGAGAGGGGGAGTGTATCTATTATAAAGTAACTTCTTCTCCATCGGCTTATGATAAAGATGGCGGTTTTCCGCTTGCGTTCACCAATAGTGGATTTACTCTTAGAGATTGTGATTATACAGTTCTAAAAACTCAGAATCTTACTCTAACAATTCCGCGCAATCACACATTGGCAGTAGGTGCAGCCCAAATGTATACTGATAAAAGCGGTTATCGTTTAAGTCCACTACGCGTTATTACTACGGCAATTAAATCGGAGTTTATGCCAATTAGAAATATTAAAGATATTCCTGGTATTTGTAAAAACCCCGCATTGGCCCTCACGGCCGAAGAGAGAGCGGCCAAATATGCCGAAATGAAGGCTGCCGATGTTGTTGAAACCGGTCTTAACAAATATTACACAAATGTTAGGAAAGTGCTTCCCAACTTGCTTGTATTTAACTATAAACAAACATTGGGGGCTTCTGGTACAAACAATAGAGGTACTTTCTCATTGACCGATTTGAATGGCGGAAAGATTGTAATGCGAATATGGGCTACTGGTGATGATAGAGGACTTCATAAGTTGCTTACTGCTTTGATTAATAGTTTGGACTCTGCTCTTGTAAGTGCCGATGCCGATTATTGGGAAACTATAGCTGCATTTCAACCTCGCGGTACTCAATTGCTATATTTACTAGAAGAGATGAAAATTGATGGTTACAATTTTACTGTTCTTGGAGAAAGTGACCAGTATGAAATATGGCGATTAAAAATTAATGAGTCATTACCAATAGGTTATATAACTGTTAATGATAAAAAGGGTTTTGTCAAATATTGTAATAGCTTCATTAGCATTCGAAATGGAGAGGGATATGATTTCTATTATTCTAATATTTGTAAAGAATTCGAAGACAGTGTTGTTTTGAGTTTCGTCAAAGGAAATAAGTATATAGTTAATTATCCCAATGGTGAGCGATTCGAAGGAGAATTGAAATTCAAATCAACCACCTATGTAGCAACGAATGGCGAAAATAAAACGATGGAGGATCAGCATTATATTGAGAGATTTGCAAAGGCAAAGAAACTCAGCGATATTGCTGTAATCTGGAATGGATATATGTTCAATAATAAGAATCTTGATGCTCAGGTTTATATCGAAGGCGAGGTTGACGAAATTGAGTCTATGACCTATAATCAGCAGCAAAAGGCATCTCGTGAGGCGCAGCAAAAGGCTAAAGAAGAAGCTAGAAAAGCAGAACAGGAACGACTTGCTCGCCACAAAGCTGCATTGGAGGCGTTGTACCAAAAATATGGCAAGGAGAATGTAGAACGAGTGCGTAAATATAAAAAGGCCGGTGAGTTCTACCGTGTTGGTGCTAAATTTGGTCTTGTGCGAGCATTCTCTCCGTTCTGGGAAGAACTGATGATAGATTATGGAACCTCTCAATGCTATGATCTTGAAACTAATGGAGGAAAGAAACTGGGATATATTTGGGTTGAAAACGATACCATTACCACGCTGGTTTGGTATTACTAAAACCGGTAGTTGCCATTGACTTAACAATGTGCGATGCTTAAACAGCATCAGGTAATTATTAGTATTGATATTTTGGTGGCCCCCTGCACAAACAGTGCAGGGGGCTTGTTTTTGGGCCCTTTGTACAACATTGGCCGATTTATTGCAATGCATTATAATAAATGTGCTTTTTTGGCGTTTTTATTTTGTAAAATTGCAGGAAATGAAACTACTATCCAATTTTAGAGGTATAAAATACATACTCATAACAATAGCGGCTGTGATAGCTGCTGTGTCGCTCCTTGTGTCCAATTCTCTGGTGAAGGACCTGAAGGCCGAAGAAGAGAAGAAAATGGAGATATGGGCCGAGGCTATGAACTCCCTGAACCGTGCCGATGCGAATACCGACCTTGCGCTTGTGCTCACCGTGCTCAACGGCAACACCACAATTCCCGTGGTGGTTACCGACAGCAATGGAGCTATCACGCTACACAGGAATATAGAATTTAGCAGTGGGGCCGATTCCCTTGCCGTGCTTATGCAAATGGTGGCCGATATGCGCCTTCGCGACCAAAAGATTCGTGTGGATTTGGGTACTGAGGAGGGGAGCGACTATTTGGAGGTGTGCTACTCCGATTCACTCATTCTTAAACAGCTTGCCTATTACCCCTATGTGCAGTTGGCCGTGGTGCTGCTTTTCTTTGCTATTTGCTTTGTGGCCATTCTCAGCAGCAAGCGTGCCGAGCAGAACCGTGTGTGGGTGGGCCTCTCTAAAGAGACTGCGCACCAGCTAGGGACACCAATATCTTCGCTTATGGCGTGGACCACGGTGCTCAAGGAGAAATATCCCACCGATGAATTGCTCCCTGAAATGGAGCGCGACGTGGCCCGCCTGCAGCGTGTGGCCGAGCGTTTTTCTAAGATAGGCTCCCTGCCCGAGCCCACATCGGAAGATTTAGTGGAGGTTATAGACCGTGCTGTGGAGTATGTAAAACGTCGTAGCCCCACACAGGTTACATACACAATGGATTTTCCTAAACGACCATTGCTGGTGCGTATGAACGCTCCTTTGATTGAGTGGGTGGTTGAGAATTTGTGCAAGAATGCTATTGATGCAATGAATGGCAGTGGTAGTATTTCTATAACAATATCACAGAGCGAGAGCAAAGCCTTTGTGGAGATATCTGACACGGGCAAGGGAATACCAAAATCTAAGCATAAACGTGTTTTTGAGCCGGGCTATACAACGAAGAAACGCGGGTGGGGTCTTGGACTCTCTCTTGCCAAGCGCATTATGGAGCAGTACCACAAAGGGCGCATCTTTGTAAAGCAGTCGGCACCGGGGAAGGGGACTACTTTCCGAATAGAACTGAAAAAATAAAATCTTGGCAGGGTTGCAACCCTGCCAAGATTTTATTTAACCCAATAAAAAACCAATAAAAATAGGTTAAAACAATATTTTTCTCATAATTTGGGTGCCAATAAAGAATTTTATTTGTATCTTTGTGTCCTAAATTCGGATAATACGGATAAAAGGCACTGCTTTTAGTTGGTTAAGTTGTTGAACTGGTGATAAATAGTTGTGATGGGAAGATTTGATAAATACAATATTGACCTTAAAGGTCTGAAAGCCGAGCCACTAAATTTGGAGTTTATTCTCGACGATGCATTTTTTGGTGATATCGAGGGGGAAGAATTCCGCAGAGGAAAGGTTAAGGCTGTGGTTACAGCAAAAAAGAACCGCGATGTGTTCGACATTGCATTTTCGCTGTCGGGTATTGTGATAGTTCCTTGCAACCGTTGTCTTGACGACCTTGAGCTTGAAATAGAGACCACAAACTCCTTGCGCGTGAGGCTTGGCGACGATTTTGCCGACGATGGCGACATTGTTGTGGTTCCCGAGCATGACGGTGATATTAACATCGCGTGGTATCTCTACGAGTTTATTGCATTGGCTATGCCAATGAGGAGAGTACACGCTCCCGGCAAGTGTAACAAGGCAATGACCGGCAAGTTAAGAAAGCACCTCCTTGGTGAGTACGATGACGAACAACCCGAGATGGACCCACGTTGGGAGGTTTTGAAGAATATACAAATTGAAGAAGATAATTAAAAAGTTAGAAAAATGGCACATCCTAAAAGAAGACAATCTAAGACAAGAACTGCCAAGAGAAGAACTCACGACAAGGCAGTAGCTCCTACATTGGCTATTTGCCCCAACTGCGGTGAGTGGCACGTTTATCACACCGTATGCGGTGCGTGTGGTTATTACAGAGGTAAGTTGGCTATCGAGAAAGAGGCTGCAATCTAATATAACCGCGGAGCCGCGCCCTCCGATGGTCGGTGCGGGTAGTTTTTGTAAGTAAGTAAAAAACGCACCTTGCATAGCAAAGGTGCGTTTTTGCCTTTTTAATTATTATCATTGTATAAACTCGGGGAACATTTTATGCATAAAGCAGGTTTTGTAAATATTGTGGGCAATCCCAATGTGGGTAAATCTACCCTTATGAATCTTCTTGTTGGCGAGCGTATATCTATAGCAACATTCAAGGCGCAGACAACGCGCCACCGTATTATGGGTATATTGAATACCGATGATGCGCAGATAGTATTTTCCGACACCCCCGGCGTTCTAAAACCAAACTATAAACTGCAAGAGGCTATGTTGCGTTTTTCGCGTTCAGCCTTGCGCGATGCCGACGTGCTGCTCTATGTTACAGATATGGTGGAGACACCCGAGAAAAACGTTGAGTTTATAGATGAGGTGCGCAAGCTCGATGTGCCAATCATTGTGCTTATAAACAAAATAGACCTTGCAAACCAGCAAGAGCTTATAAAAAAAGTTGAGTTGTGGCACAGTTTGTTGCCCGAGGCGGAGATAATGCCCATCTCGGCAATAGCAAAATTTGGCGTAGATGTGGTTATGAAGCGCATTATGGAGCTGCTGCCACCCTCGCCACCCTATTTCGACAAGGACCAGCTCACCGATAAACCTGCGCGTTTCTTTGTAACGGAAATAATACGCGAAAAGATACTCTTGCACTACGACAAGGAGATTCCTTATGTGTGCGAGGCCGAGTGCGAATACTTTAAAGAAAAAGAGGGTAGCATATATATAAAATCCATTATATATGTAGAGCGCGACTCGCAAAAAGGAATCATCATAGGGCACGAGGGTGCAGCTTTGAAGCGTGTGGCCACCGATGCCCGTCGCGAGCTTGAGAAATTCTTCGGGAAAAAGATTTTCCTGGAAATATACGTGAAAGTAGATAAAGACTGGCGCAACAGCAATAAACAGTTGCGCAGGTTTGGTTACGACCAAAAAGACTGATAAATATGGGAAATTTAGTAGCAATAGTAGGGCGTCCCAATGTGGGAAAATCGACACTCTTCAACCGCCTTACCGAAACAAAACAAGCGATAATATCGGACGAGGCGGGCACTACCCGCGACCGTCAGTATGGCCGTTGTCTGTGGTGTGGCAAGGAATTCTCGCTTGTAGATACAGGTGGCTGGGTAAAAAACTCCGATGACGTTTTTGAAGAGGCTATATGCGAGCAGGTAACGCTTGCAATGGAAGAGGCCGACGTGATACTCTTTGTGGTAGATGCAATGAATGGTCTCACCGACCTCGACAGCGAGCTGGCCTCAATGTTGCGTCGCACAAAGAAACCGGTGCTTGTGGTTGCCAACAAGGTAGATACTTATGAGATGCAGTATGCAGCAGCAGAGTTCTATAGTATGGGCTTGGGCGATATGCACTGTATATCGGCTGCCAACGGTAGTGGCACAGGCGACTTGCTCGACTTAATCATATCCAAGTTTACTAAAGAGGCCGATGAGACGCCCGAAGAGAATATTCCACGTTTTGCTGTTGTGGGCCGCCCCAATGCAGGCAAAAGTTCCATTATTAATGTCTTTTTGGGAGAGGAACGCAATATTGTTACAAATATAGCCGGCACCACCCGCGATTCCATTCTCACCCGTTATACAAAATTCGGTTTTGATTTTTATTTGGTAGATACCGCCGGTATTCGCAAAAAAGGCAAAGTGAACGAAGATATTGAGTACTACTCGGTGTTGCGCTCAATTAGGGCAATAGAAAACTCCGACGTCTGCATTCTTATGATAGATGCAACCCGCGGTATTGAGTCGCAGGATCTGAATATCTTCTCCATTATACAGCGCAACCAAAAAAGCCTTGTTGTGGTTGTGAACAAGTGGGACCTTGTAGAGGACAAGAGCGAGAAGGTGCAGAAGTTCTTTGAGAATGCAATACGCCAGCGCGTAGCTCCCTTTGTCGATTTCCCCATAATCTTTACATCGGCAGTAACCAAGCAGCGTGTGTTCAAGGTGCTCGAAACAGCTAAAGAGGTATATCTCAATTCAAAGACAAAGATATCCACAGCAAAGTTCAACGAAACAATGCTGCCTATAATTGAGGCATTCCCACCCCCATCTATCAAGGGCAAGTATATAAAAATAAAGTATTGTATGCAGTTGCACGAGACACGCGTTCCGTCGTTCCTCTTTTTTGCCAATCTGCCACAGTATGTGCGCGAGCCCTATAAACGTTTCTTAGAAAACAAAATACGTGATAATTGGAAATTCACGGGAGTTCCCATAAACATATTCATAAGACAGAAGTAATTATGGCTTGCAATACACCGAAACCCTCAAAGTTTTGACAAACTTTGAGGGTTTCGGTGTATTATTTGTGTTTTTTTTCAAGATATAAGTTCTGAAACAAATATTTTTATATAACTTTACGAAATTCAATAGCAAAATAAAAGTATGACGATAAAAAATATGAAAAAACTATTACTTGGAGACGAAGCCATAGCACTTGGTGCCATACACGCCGGCTTGGGTGGCGTGTATGCTTATCCCGGAACTCCATCAACTGAAATAACTGAATTTATACAGGCCGATGCTTTGGCCCGTGAACGTGGTGTGCACAGTCGTTGGTGTACCAATGAGAAGACCGCAATGGAGGCCGCCTTGGGTATGTCTTATGCCGGCCGTCGTGCGCTGGTGTGTATGAAACACGTTGGTATGAACGTGGCTGCCGACGCTTTTGTGAATTCTGCAATTACCGGTGTTCACGCTGGCTTGGTGGTGGTTGCCGCCGACGACCCCTCGATGCACTCCAGCCAAAATGAGCAGGACAGCCGTTTTTATGGAGCTTTTGCTATGGTGCCTATAATGGAGCCTTCGAACCAGCAAGAAGCGTACAATATGATGCAGAGTGCGTTTGAGTTGTCGGAAAAACTGCGCGAGCCTGTTATTGTGCGCGTGGTTACCCGCTTGGCACACAGCCGTGCGGCAGTGGAGGTGCACGAAGCAGTCGATGTGCAGAACCTGGGTGTATGCCAGGAGCGTTGGGTGTTGTTGCCCGGAATAGCACGTGCACGTTATGCAGCCCTGATTGACAAGCAAGCCGATATGTTGGCGGCTTCGGAGGCTTCTGTTTATAACAAACAGGAATGTGGCGGTGGCTCTTTGGGCATAATTGCTTGTGGAATAGGTTATAATTATGTAAAAGAGGCTGTTGGGAGCAGTGCCAATATACTTAAAGTGAGCCAGTATCCTTTGCCCGAGAAGGCAATACGTCGCTTGGCGAGTGAGAATAGTTCTATTATCGTGGTTGAAGATGGCCAGCCCGTTGTGGAGCAGCAAGTAAAGGCCTTGCTTGGTGCCGAATATCCATTGAAGGGCCGCCTTACAGGCGACTTGCCACGTGCAGGTGAGCTTACCCCCGACAATGTGGCACAGGCCCTTGGCGTGGAGCAGAAACCTGCGCACGCTGCCTCGGCTATTGTTGCGCCACGCCCGCCTCAGTTGTGCCAGGGTTGCGGGCATAGAGATGTATATGCTGCATTGAATCAGGTGCTGGCAACATACCCCGATTATCGTATTTTTGGCGACATTGGTTGCTATACTTTGGGTGCGTTGCCTCCTTTCAAGGCTCTGGCAAGCTGCGTAGATATGGGTGCATCTATTACCATGGCCAAGGGTGCTGCCGATGCAGGCTTCTTCCCATCCGTGGCCATTATAGGAGATTCCACCTTCACGCATAGCGGTATGACAGGCCTCCTCGATGCTGTGAACGACAAGAGTAATATCACTGTGGTAATATCGGACAACCTCACTACTGGTATGACCGGTGGCCAGGATTCTGCCGGCACCAGCAAGTTTGAAGCTATTTGCGTAGCTCTTGGTGTGGAGCCGGAGCACGTGCGCGTGGTTGTTCCGCTTCCCAAAAATATGGAAGAGATAAAACAGATATTGAAGGAGGAGATAGACTACCCCGGTGTATCGGTTGTAATTCCTCGTCGTGAGTGTATCCAGACTGCGGCACGCAAAGCGCGTGAGGCACGCAAGGCAAAGGAAAATGCCTAATGCCTGTATTTTAAAGCAATAAACATTATGAAAATAGATATTATATTATGCGGTGTGGGAGGGCAAGGAATCCTCTCCATCGCCACCATTATAGGTGAGGCTGCCACAAAAGCCGGGCTTAATCTTAAACAAGCCGAGGTGCATGGTATGAGCCAGCGCGGCGGTGATGTACAGAGCCATCTGCGTCTCTCCGACGAGGCTATATACAGCGATTTGATAGCACAGGGTAGTGCTGATATGATTATCAGTATGGAGCCAATGGAAAGCCTTCGCTATTTGCCGTATCTGGCCAAAGATGGTAAAATTGTTACCGGTAGCGAGCCATTTGTGAATATTCCCAACTACCCCGAAATGGAGTCTGTACAGAAAGAGCTTGGTGCTTTGCATGCTGTGGATATAATGGACATAGATGCTGTAGCTAAGAGTGTTGGTAACCTCCGTGGAGCCAATATGGTGCTGCTTGGTATGGCAGCACGCCACATTCAAATATTGTCGGCAGAGCAATTGCAAGATGCAATTCGTACAATTTTTGCACGTAAGGGAGAGAGCGTGGTAGAGGCTAATCTTAAAGCTTTCCAGGCCGGCTTCAATGGTGTGCAAGAGTGATTCTATAAATGTTAATGGTATGAGTAATATTTTTCCAAACGATAATTGCCCCTTCTTCAATGAGAAGATGGAGACTATGACACGTGCCGAGATTGAAACCTTGCAACTTAAACGCTTGCAGGCCACGGTGCGCCACTGTATGAACTCTTCGTTCTACAAAAAGCGTTTTCAAGAGGCCGGCATCGCGCCCGAAGATATAAAAAGCCTCGACGATTTAAAGCGTATCCCGTTTACCACCAAGCAAGATTTGCGCGATACCTATCCCTTTGGTATGGCAAGCGTGCCTTTGAGGGAGTGCACAAGGCTCCATTCTTCCAGTGGCACGACAGGCACCCCTACCGTTATTCTTCACACACAAAAAGACCTTGAGGAGTGGGCTGCACAGGTGGCACGTAACTTGTGGATGGTTGGTCTGCGCCCCGACGACGTGTTCCAGAATTCCAGCGGCTATGGAATGTTCACCGGCGGTCTTGGTTTCCAATATGGTGCCGAGCGCATGGGTATGCTCACCGTGCCTGCTGCTGCGGGTAATTCTGTGCGTCAGATAAAATTCATTACCGATTTTGGCACTACAGCCCTGCACGCCGTGCCCTCATACGTTACCCGTCTCTATGAGGTAATGCGCAGCATGGATATTGACCCGCGTCGCGACACCAAGTTAAAGGTGCTCGCCATAGGTGCCGAGCCGCATTCCGAGGAGCAACGCCGACGCATAGAGGAGATGATGGGCGTGAAGGCCTATAACTCTTTTGGTATGAGTGAGATGTGTGGCCCCGGCGTGGGTTTTGAATGCCAAGAACAGAACGGTCTGCATTTTTGGGAGGATTACTATATTGTGGAGATAGTGAACCCCGAAACCTTGGAGCCTGTGCCCGACGGTGAGATAGGTGAATTGGTGCTCACAAGCCTCTGTCGCGAGGCAATGCCTCTCTTGCGCTATCGCACCCGCGACCTCACCCGCGTGCTTGGCAGGAGTTGCCCTTGCGGGCGCAACCACGTGCGCCTCGACCGTATGCGCGGGCGCAGCGACGATATGATGGTGTTGCGCGGAGTGAACATCTTCCCCATACAGATAGAAAAGATACTTATGACATTTACCGAATTGGCAAGTAACTATCTCATCACTCTCACCACCGACAAGGAAAATGACAATATGACTGTGGAGGTGGAGTTGGAAGAGCTCTTTACCGACGATTTCCACCGTTTACAAGAACTTACCAAGCGCATACAGCGTGCCTTGAAAGACGAAATTCTGCTTACACCCGTTGTGAAGCTACTGCCCAAAGGTACACTGCCCGTTTCCGAAGGAAAGGCCGTGCGTGTGGTAGATAAACGTACCGTGTATCAATAATTCCCATAAATAAAAAAGAAAACAGGCAATGACAACGACTATAAAACAATTATCAATATTCATAGAGAATAAAAGTGGCACGCTTATAAAGGTGCTCGACCTCTTCAGTAAGGCTAAAATTCAGATAATAGCATCTACTATAGCCGATACACAGGATTATGGCATATACAGAGTGCTCTGTTCGGCACCATGCGAGGCATTTACCATACTCAAAGAGAATGGAATAAATGTGCAACTTACCGATGTCTTGGCTATTGCCATAGAGAATGAGCCGGGGAAAGCTGCCATAGCAATAAATGCATTGTCCGAGGCCGGTGTAAATATCCTTTATATGTACTCTTTCCTATGGCAGGGCAGGGGTGTTTTGGTTATGCGTACCGACAAGAGTGAAAAGGCTATGGAGGTGATAGCCGAAAAAGATATGAACCTCTTAAGTGAAAACGATTTTAAAATTTAATTACCATGATATTTAATCCCGAAATAGAATGTATGTCTCGCGAACAGATGCGGGCATTGCAGACAGAGCGTCTTATCGCTACCGTAAAGCGTTGCTATGAGAATGTTCCTTTTTACAAGAAAAAGATGGACCAGAAGGGTGTTCGCCCCGAAGATATTAAATCCATCGACGACATTACAAAATTACCTTTTACCACAAAACACGACTTGCGCGACGAATATCCTTTCGGCTTGAACGCTGTGCCTATGACCGAGATAAAGCGTATCCACGCATCATCGGGTACAACAGGAAAGCCTGTGGTGGGAACGTACACACAAAACGACCTCGATAACTGGGCTGAGTGTGTGGCACGCGTGCTTGCTGTGGGCGATGTCGGCCCCGGCGACGTGGTGCAGGTATCTTATGGCTACGGTCTCTTTACCGGTGGTTTGGGCGCGCACGACGGTGCTGCCAAGCTTGGTGCTGTGCAGCTGCCTACCTCATCGGGTAATTCCGAAAAACAAGTGATGCTTATGCAAGACTTTGGCACCACAGCACTCTGTTGCACACCTTCTTATGCTCTTCACTTGGCCGAGGTTATGGAAAAATGCGGCATTAAAAAAGAGGATCTTAAACTACGTGTCGGTTTCTTTGGCGCGGAGCCCTGGACATGGGGTATACGTCGTGAGCTGGAGAGCAAATTCGGCATTAAAGCCATTGATATTTATGGTTTGACTGAAATGTCGGGCCCCGGTGTGGGTGGCGAGTGTCAGTATCAAGACGGTACACACGTGTGGGAAGATATGTTCTACCCCGAGATTATAAACCCCGATACTTTGGAGCCTGTGGCCCCGGGTGAACGTGGTGAGCTGGTGTTTACTTCATTGTGCAAGGAAGCAATGCCCATTTTGCGTTACCGCACACGCGACCTCACGCATCTTATTTATGAAAAGTGCCGTTGCGGCCGCACAAGCGTGCGTATTGGTAAGATACTCGGCCGCAGCGACGATATGCTCATCATTCGCGGTGTGAATGTCTTCCCCAGCCAGATTGAGGCGATACTCACAGAGTTCCCTGCGTTTACACCCCAGTATTTCATTACTGTGGATAGAAAGCACAACGAAGATACCTTTGACCTTGATGTGGAGTTGCGCCCCGACCTCTTCTCGCCCAACCCTGCACGGCAGATGCCTTTTATCAAGTATCTCTACGACCGCTTGGTGTCTGTTACCGGTATTAAACCCAATATCCACATTCAGCCGCCTGGAACCATTGAACGTTCTATGGGCAAGGCAAAACACGTGCTTGACAAACGCGATTTCTCGGACTGGGAGAAGGGAAAATAATAGATATGAAATAAAAAAGGTTGCTGAAATTAATTTCAGCAACCTTTTTTATTTCTCACTTGCTACCCGTCGCAGTATCTCGCTCGAGAATAGAAAGTCGTTTAGCAACTTATTGTCGGTGTGCAGTATATCCTCTTTGTTGCCCTCCCACGAAATCTCTCCATTGGCAAGGAATAATATGTTGTCGCCTATATTCATTACCGAGTTCATGTCGTGTGTGTTTACAATAGTGGTTATATTATACTCTTTTGTAATACCGTGTATAAGCTCATCAATTATCAGTGAGGTCTTGGGGTCGAGCCCGGAATTGGGCTCGTCGCAAAAGAGGTAGCGTGGCTCAAGGGCTATGGCACGGGCTATGGCTGCACGCTTCTGCATTCCGCCCGACAACTCTTCGGGGCTTTTGTCTTGTGCCTCGAGCAGGTTTACACGTTCAAGGCAGAAACGGGCGCGTTTGAGTCGCTCGTTGTATGTTTTCGTGGAGAACATATCGAGTGGGAACATTACATTTTCCAACACGCTCATAGAGTCGAACAGTGCCGCACTCTGGAACAGCATACCCATTTCACGGCGTAGCAGGTGCCGTTCTTTCTTGTTGAAAGCAAGTGCATTGCGCCCGTCGTATAGAACTTTGCCCTTGTCCGGGTCCAGTAATCCGACAATGCATTTAAGTAATACGGTCTTTCCTGCACCGCTCTGTCCTATAATAAGGCTGGCCTTGCCATCTTCAAAAGTTGCGCTTATGTCGTTAAGCACCGTTTGGTTGCCAAACTGCTTGTGTATGTTCTTTATATCTATCATTGCATCAGTAGTTGGGTTAATACAATGTCTGCAAACAGTATGAGCGCACTGCAGCTCACAACAGAATCGGTGCTGGCTTTTCCCACCTCAATTGAGCCTCCTTCTACAGTGTAGCCATAGAACGAAGCTACCGAAGTTATTATGTATGCAAAAAAGATTGCTTTTATGATGCTGCACCATATATACCACTGCTGGAACTCGTATTGCAGGCCGCAAGTGAGGTCGTCGGGTGTCATAATGCCTGTGAAAAATCCAATGGCGTATGCTCCTACAATGCCTGCCACAATGCTGAATATAACCAATGAGGGTATCATTGCTATGAGGGCAGATATCTTAGGCAATATAAGAAAATTGGCCGAGTTTACACCCATAATTTCCAAAGCATCAATCTGTTGTGTAACACGCATTGTGCCTATCTCCGATGTAATGTTAGAGCCTACCTTGCCGGCAAGAATAAGGCACATTATAGATGAGGAGAATTCAAGTAGCAAAATCTCACGTGTGGCGTATCCGGCTACAAACTTAGGCATCCACGCGTTCTCTATGTTCAATTTCATCTGAATGCATATCACTGCACCGATGAAGAATGAAATGAGCAGTACAATGGGTATTGAGTCTATTCCTAACTGGAATATCTCGCGCATGGTTTGACGCATAAATATTCTTCCGCTTTCGGGGCGGGCAAATACTCGGCGCATAAGTATAAGGTAGTTGCCAAAAGTCTTTATGGATTTTGTAATAAACATCTCTATTCTGTTTTCAATGTGCGAAGATACAATTTTTATCTGTCAATAACACTTGTCGCCCACTGTTTTATGCTTTTTTAGCTTAGAAAATATCTTGTTGAAAGTGTAAACCAGTGTAATATTGTTGCATTGGCTGTTCAAAATTAAAGGCAGTACTTAAAACTCGCGCACAAATGTTGGGTGTAAACTAAAATTGCATTATCTTCGCCACAAAATATGTAAGAAAATGGTTGCATTTGCTGAAAATGAGAATATATCCGCAGCTCCCGAGCGTATGGTGTTGCGCACCGAGAATCTTGTGAAACGCTATGGTAAGCGCACTGTGGTGAACAATGTATCTTTCGATGTGAAGCAAGGGGAGATTGTGGGGCTCCTAGGGCCCAACGGTGCCGGTAAAACTACGTCGTTCTATATGACCACAGGGCTTGTTGTGCCCAATGACGGTAAAATTTTCTTGAACGACACCGAGATTACCGATTACCCTGTGTATAAGCGTGCACGCATAGGTGTTGGCTACTTGGCACAGGAGGCAAGTGTGTTCCGCAAAATGACTGTGGAAGACAATATTGCATCGGTGCTTGAACTCACAAACAAGCCCAAGGAGTATCAAAAGGAGAAACTCGAGAGCCTCATAGAGGAGTTCCGTCTTCAAAAGGTGCGTAAAAACCTTGGCGACCGCCTCTCGGGCGGTGAGCGTCGTCGTACCGAGATTGCCCGCTGCTTGGCCATAGACCCTAAATTTATAATGCTCGACGAGCCTTTTGCCGGTGTCGACCCCATTGCTGTTGAGGATATCCAATATATTGTGTGGAAGTTAAAGGATAAAAATATCGGTATTCTCATTACCGACCACAACGTGCAAGAGACTTTGAGCATAACCGACCGTGCTTATCTGCTCTTTGAGGGGCGAATCCTCTTTGAAGGAACGCCCGAGGTGCTTGCCGAGAATCCTGTGGTGCGAGAAAAGTATCTTGGTCGCGATTTTGTGCTCCGCAAACGTGAATTTCAGATAGACTGATTCTAAATAAAAAGGTAAAACTGTGAGGTTGCAATTTGTTGAAATTGCAACCTCACTTTCTGTTGTGTTACGTAATTTTGTGCGCTTCTGTGTATTGAACAATTCTTTTTTTGAGTTAAAAACGAGCAAAAAGGAGTTTTTTTTTGATAATCTCCCCAATAAGTTGTAATTTTGCAGGCCTAATTTGGGTTTAGTATATTATTATAAAATTATATATATGGAATTTACATTTAAAAATTCGGACGCTACAAGCGCAATTCTGTCAGTGAAAATTCAGGAGGCCGACTATGCCTCTTTGGTTGAGAAACAACTGAAAAACATTCGCCAAAAGGCTAATATCCCCGGTTTTCGTCCCGGCATGGTTCCTATGGGGCTGGTGAAAAAACAGTATGGTACTGCTGTTAAGGCCGAGGAGATAAACAAACTCTTGCAGACAAAAATCTTTGAATATATCAAAGAGAACAAAGTTGATATGCTTGGCGAGCCCCTCCCCATTGAGGAGCAACAGGCTGCTATTGACATGGTAAACGACAAGGATTTTACTTTTGAGTTTGAGATTGCTCTTGCTCCCAAGTTCGATGCCACACTCACAGCAGACGACAAACTCGCATACTACAAGATACAGCCCACTGATGAGATGATTGATTCTCAAGTACAGGCTTATGCGCAGCGTTGTGGCGAGTACAAGCAGGTTGAAAGTTACGAAGACAAAGATATGCTCAAAGGTTCTTTGGTTGAGGCTGCCGAAGAGGGTATAAGTGTGAAAGATGCCGTTATGATGCCTACATATATGAAGAACGACGAGCAGAAGGCTCTTTTTGCTGGTGCAAAGGTGGGTGATGTTATCACATTCAACCCCACAACCGCATTCGATGGTAGCGAGGCTGAGCTTGCATCTCTTTTGAAGATAGAGAAGAGCGAGGTTGCAGCTCACACAGGTGAGTTCACTTTCACAATCTCCGAAATTACCCGTTTTGTTGCAAGTGAGTTGAACCAGAACGTGTTCGATGCAGCATTTGGCAAGGACACTGTTAAGAGCGAGGAGGAGTTCCGTGCAAAAATCAGTGAGCAGTTTGCCGAGCGTTTTGCTGTGGATAGCGATTATAAACTTTTGCTCGACACACGCAGTTATCTTATGGAGCGCATTGGCAAGCTGGAGTTCCCCGAGGCTCTCTTGCGACGCATTATGGAGATGAACAAAGCCGAGGGTGCAGAGAGCATTAGCGAGGAGGATTTCCAGAAAAGCATCACAGAGCTTTCTTGGCATCTTATCAAGGAGCAGCTTGCCAAGAAATTCGAGGTTAAAATCGATGACAACGACGTGCTTTCTGTAGCAAAAGCTGTCACACGCGACCAGTTTATGCAGTATGGTATGGGCAATGTTCCCGAGGATCTCTTGGAGAACTATGCAACAGGCATGCTTAAGCAGGAGAAGACACGCGAGGCTCTTATAAACCGTGCCGTTGATATCAAACTCATAGAGGCTATCAAGGGCATTGTTACATTGAACGAGGAGCAAATTTCTGTTGAGGATTTCAACAAAAAGCTCGCCGAGAACGATAAATAATAAAGTAAGAATATAAAACTGTGTGTTATGAAAGATGATTTTAGAAAATATGCCACCAAGCATTTGGGAATGAGCAGTATGGTGCTCGATGATGTGCTTAAAGCGCAGTCGCAGTATCTTAACCCCTACATTTTGGAAGAACGTCAGTTGAATGTTACCCAAATGGACGTATTCTCGCGTTTGATGATGGATAGAATCATCTTTCTTGGAACACAGATTGACGACTACACTGCAAATACTTTGCAGGCACAGCTGCTCTACCTCGACTCGGTAGATAACAGCAAAGATATCTCTATCTACATAAACTCGCCCGGTGGCTCTGTGTATGCAGGCTTGGGCATTTACGACACAATGCAGTTTATTGGCAGCGACGTTGCAACCATTTGTACAGGTATGGCTGCAAGCATGGCTGCTGTGCTGCTGGTGTCGGGAACCGAAGGCAAGCGTTCTGCACTCACACATAGCCGTGTGATGATTCACCAGCCCCTTGGAGGCGTGCAGGGCCAGGCAAGTGATATTGAGATTACAGCTCGCGAAATACAGAAATTGAAAAACGAGCTATACACAATTATTGCCGACCATAGCCACCAGCCATTTGATAAAGTGTGGGCCGATAGCGACCGCGACTATTGGATGACTGCCGAGGAGGCAAAGGCTTATGGTATGATAGACAATGTGCTTTCACGCAAAAAGTAAAAAATGGCGGAAAAGAACAAAAAACGTTGTAGTTTTTGTGGCAGAACGGAAGACCAGGTGGCGTTGCTCATGACCGGAATGACCGGTTACATCTGCAACGACTGCGTGGAGCAGGCGCATAACATTCTGCGCGAAGAGTCTCTCTTGCCCAAAAATGATTTTGAGATGAAGGAGCTGCCCAAGCCCAAAGAGATAAAGGCTTTCCTCGACGAATATGTGATAGGGCAGGACGCGGCAAAGTGTGCATTGGCGGTGTCGGTATATAACCACTACAAGCGTCTTTTGCAACGCGACAGTGGCGACGATGTAGAAATAGAAAAGAGCAATATTGTGATGGTTGGCAGCACCGGAACGGGTAAAACCCTTCTGGCCCGTACCATTGCCCGTCTGCTCAAGGTGCCTTTCACCATAGTAGATGCAACGGTGCTCACCGAGGCCGGTTATGTGGGCGAAGATATCGAGAGTATTCTCACTCGCTTGTTGCAGGTTGCTGATTATAAGGTAGAGGAGGCCGAGCGTGGCATAGTGTTTATTGATGAAATAGACAAAATTGCACGCAAGAGCGACAATCCCTCTATTACCCGCGATGTAAGTGGCGAGGGAGTTCAGCAGGGGCTTTTAAAACTGCTCGAAGGCTCGGTTGTGAACGTGCCGCCACAGGGCGGGCGCAAACACCCCGACCAAAAAATGATTCCAGTGAACACCAAGCACATATTGTTTATTTGTGGTGGAGCGTTCGATGGAATAGAGAAAAAAATTGCACAAAGATTGAACACTCACATTGTGGGCTACAACTCTGTGCAGAACAATTTCAAGATAGACAAGGGTGATATGATGCAATATGTAACACCGCAAGATTTGCGTTCATTTGGTCTTATACCCGAAATTGTGGGGCGTTTACCCATTCTCACCTCTTTGCGTCCGCTCGACCGTAGTGCACTGCGCAATATTCTCACCGAGCCCAAAAACTCCATAATAAAGCAGTATATAAGGCTCATGGAAATGGACGGTGTGGAGCTTACTTTCGACAATGATGCTCTCGATTATATAGTTGATATGGCAATAGAATATAAGTTGGGAGCGCGTGGCTTGCGTTCAATAGTTGAAGCTATTATGCAGGACAAAATGTTTGAAATTCCTTCGAGTGGCGAAAAAACTTGCGTAATTTCAAAATCCTATGCAGAGGCACAAATGGCAAAAAGCGGTGCTCTCAAAGCAATGGCATAAAAATATCTACATATAGTAAAATACCCTCTCGAGCGAGAGGGTATTTTACTATATGTTTTTGTCGTTAAAAGTTTTTTGTATATTTGAAGTAACCCGCGAAAAAAGACTGCACTCGCTGTAAAATATCAAAGCAAGCTTTGCTTATATCGCTCGTTTGTTCCTATATTTGAGGTAAACCTCGAATATATTCTGCACTCGCTGTGAAAAATATCCAAGCAAGCTTGATATTTCTCGCTCGTTTGTTCCTATATTTGAGGTAAACCTCGAATATATTCTGCACTCGCTGTGAAAAATATCCAAGCAAGCTTGATATTTCTCGCTCGTTTGTTCCTATATTTGAGAACCGCTGCCGGAGATTAAAGTGAATATATATATTGTATATTTGAGATAAATCTCGAATATTTCCTGCACTCACTTTGTAAAAATTGAAGTAACTTCATATTTTCCGCTCGTTTGTATGTATATTTGAAAAAAATATATTGGAAAATTTGGCGGTTTTATAGAGATATTTATAACTTTGTTTGCAAATAGGCATATTGTAAAATGACGAAGAAGTACAAATTGACAGAGGTTCTAAAAGAGAACTTCGGTTTTGACACATTTAAGGGGGATCAGGAAGCGGTCATCAAAAACCTCCTTGCAGGAAATGATGCCTTTGTACTGATGCCTACCGGTGGGGGAAAATCGCTATGCTATCAGTTGCCGTCTCTCATAATGGAGGGCACTGCCATAGTTATTTCGCCTTTGATAGCTTTGATGAAAAACCAGGTTGATGCCATTAGAAACTTGAACGAGGAAGATGGTGTCGCTCATTTTTTGAATTCCTCTCTCACCAAGCAGGCGATAGAAGAGGTTAAGGCCGATGTGTTGTCGGGAAAGACAAAATTACTGTATGTAGCTCCGGAGTCGCTGACTAAAGAAGAAAATGTGGAGTTCCTAAAAAGTATAAAGATTTCTTTCTACGCAATAGATGAGGCTCACTGTATATCTGAGTGGGGGCACGATTTCCGCCCTGAATACCGTCGCATACGTCCCATTATAAACGAGATAGGGAAGGCGCCGGTTATAGCTTTAACAGCTACTGCAACTACAAAGGTGCGCGATGATATAAAAAAGAATCTTGGAATACAGGACGCCCCCGATTTTAAATCCTCGTTCAATCGTCCCAATCTCTATTATGAGGTACGCCCCAAAACAAAGAATGTAGATAAAGATATTATTAAATATATAAAAGCCAATTCCGGCAAGTCCGGTATAATTTACTGCTTGAGCCGTAAAAAAGTTGAGGAGCTTGCCGAGGTGCTGCAAGCCAATGAAATATCGGCCAAGGCTTATCACGCCGGAATGGATTCTGTGGTAAGGTCGCAAACACAGGACGATTTTATTATGGAAAAAATAGATGTGATAGTTGCTACTATTGCATTCGGAATGGGTATAGACAAACCAGATGTTCGTTATGTGATACACTACGATATTCCCAAAAGCCTTGAGGGCTATTACCAAGAAACGGGCCGTGCCGGCCGCGATGGTGGCGAGGGCCAGTGTATTGCATATTATAACAGTAAAGATTTACAAAAGCTTGAAAAATTCTTAGAAGGCAAGCCGTTGGCAGAGCAGTACATCGGCCGTCAGCTATTGCACGAGACTACTGCTTATGCAGAATCGTCGGTTTGCCGTAGAAAGTTGTTGTTACATTATTTTGGTGAAAATTACGAAGTGGAAAATTGTGGAAATTGTGATAACTGCCTCTCTCCCAAAAAACAGGTAGAGGCAAAGGAATTGCTTGAAACGGTTATTGAGGCAGTTCTTGCTTTAAAAGAAAATTTTAAAACAGAATATGTTATAGATGTGCTCATGGGCAAGGAGACTGCCGATATACAGTCCCATATGCACGACGAGCTTGAGTGTTTTGGTTGTGGTGTCGATGAAGATGTAAAACGCTGGAATGCGGTAATCCGTCAGGCACTTATAGCCGGGTATCTCGAAAAAGATGTAGAGAATTATGGCCTTTTGAAAGCAACAAAGGCCGGTCGCAAGTTCTTGGACAATCCTCAGTCATTCAAAATTGTTGAAGACAGGGATTTTACCGAGGAGGAGACAATTGTGCAGACCGGTGGAACGTTTGTTGTAGATCCTGAGTTGTATGCAATGCTTAAGAATTTGCGTAAAAAGATTGCAAATCAGCTGGAGCTTCCACCCTATGTGATATTCCAAGATCCTTCGTTGGAAGCTATGGCTACAACATATCCCATTACATTTGAGGAACTTAAAAATATTCCCGGTGTGGGTGAGGGCAAGGCTAAACGCTATGGTGATGAGTTCTGCAAACTCATAAAACGCCATTGCGAAGAGAATGAAATCGACCGTCCCGAAGATTTTCGTGTACGCACTGTTGCCAACAAATCAAAATTAAAAGTAGGGCTTATAAATGCAATAGACCGTAAAGTGGCTCTCGACGATCTTGCAATAAGCCTTGGTGTGGAATTCGAGGACTTGTTGGAAGATGTTGAAACAATCGTTTATTCGGGTACTAAGTTGAATATCGATTATTTCCTTGAGGAGATAATGGACGAAGAAAATGTTCAGGAAATATATGATTATTTCAAAAGCTCCGATACCGATAACATAGATGCTGCGATGGACAAACTTGGTGCCGACTATAGCGAGGAGGAGATACGCTTGGTACGCGTAAAGTTTATTTCTGAAATGGGTAACTAATAAAACAAATATAGATGAACGACTTTATTAAAGACAAAATTGCAATAGACGGTCTCACCTATGACGACGTGTTGCTAATTCCTGCATACTCAAATGTATTGCCTAAAGAGGTGTGTATGAAAACTAAGTTTTCAAGAAATATAGACCTTAACGTTCCTTTTGTAACTGCAGCAATGGACACAGTTACCGAGGCAAAAATGGCTATAGCTATTGCTCGCGAAGGTGGTATTGGTGTAATTCACAAGAATATGTCTATTGCCGAACAAGCTCATCAGGTTGCAATAGTAAAACGTGCCGAGAATGGTATGATATATGATCCTGTTACAATAAAAGTAACGGCAACAGTGAAAGATGCGTTGGATCTTATGGCGGAGTATCACATTGGAGGTATCCCTGTTGTAAGTGAGGACAAAAAGCTTGTGGGTATCGTAACTAATCGCGACCTGCGTTTTGAAGCCAATATGAATCGCCCCATAAGTGAAGTGATGACAAGCGAGAATCTTGTTGTTATTCACCAGAAGACCGATATGGAATCGGCAGCAACAATATTGCGTGAGAATAAAATAGAAAAACTGCCGGTAGTAGATAACGACGGCAAGCTTATAGGTCTTATCACCTATAAAGATATTACAAAGGCCAAAGACAAGCCTATGGCTTGCAAGGACAGCAAAGGCCGTTTGCGTGTAGCTGCCGGTGTGGGAGTAACTGTTGATGCCATGGACCGTATAAAAGCTCTTGTCGATGCTGGTGTCGATGCCATAGTAATTGACACTGCTCACGGTCATTCTGCGGGAGTTGTAAATAAACTTAAAGAGGCTAAAGCTGCTTTCCCCGGTATTGATATTGTTGTGGGCAATGTTGCTACAGGCGAGGCTGCAAAGATGCTTGCAGAGGCAGGTGCCGACGCGGTAAAAGTGGGTATAGGCCCCGGTTCAATATGTACCACACGTGTAGTTGCCGGTGTTGGTGTTCCACAATTGTCGGCAGTTTATGATGTAGCTAAGGCTTTGGAAGGAACCGGTATTCCTCTTATTGCCGATGGTGGCTTGCGCTACTCGGGCGATGTTGTAAAGGCTCTTGCGGCAGGCGCATACAGCGTGATGATTGGTTCGCTGGTTGCGGGAACCGAGGAGTCTCCCGGTGATACTATTATCTTCAACGGACGTAAGTTTAAATCTTATCGCGGTATGGGCTCGCTTGAGGCAATGGAATGCGGTTCAAAAGATCGTTATTTCCAGGCCGATACAGCAGATAAGAAGAAACTTGTTCCCGAGGGTATTGCTGCTCGCGTGCCATATAAAGGAACTCTTAACGAGGTTATATACCAATTGGTGGGTGGCTTGCGTAGCGGTATGGGCTATTGCGGTGCTCCCGATATTGAAACCTTGCATAATGCAAAATTTGTGCGTATAACAAATGCCGGAGTGCTGGAAAGCCACCCCCACGATGTGGCTATTACAAGTGAAGCACCCAATTATAGTCGTCCCGAATAATAGAATTTTATGAAGATAGGCAAAATATTTTTAACTCTGTTTGCAGTCTCTCTCTCTGCGGTTTCTTTGCTGGCGCAAGATAGTGATCCTGTAATAATGACTGTCGCCGGCAATGATGTTACTCGATCTGAATTTGAGTATGCGTTTAACAAAAACAATGTGAGCGATGGGCAAACTGTTGATGAGTATCTTCCTTTATTTGTCAATTTTAAGTTGAAGGTAGCAGAGGCTTTGGCACAAAAGCTCGACACACTCACTTCTTTTAAGAAGGAGTATAAAAAGGACCGTGATGCTCTTGCCGAAGATTATCTTACCGATAAAGATTTCATAGAGGAAGAGGCCTATCGCATATATTCAAAGGATTCTGCCAGTATTGGCCATGACGGTATTCTCCAGGTGGCGCAAATAGCCATCAGAGTGCCGCAAAATGCGACAGAAGAGGCTGTGGCTGCTATAAAAGCTCGCATCGATTCTGTTTATAGTTTGTTGCAGGCCGGTGCTACATTTGAGGAGGCCGGTGCTTCTATTGGTATTCCTGCAAGTTCTTTGCGTCCTGTGGAGATTGTGAGAGGCCAGGCTTATACCGAATTTGAGGAGGCTGCATTTGCTCTTGTCGATGGTGCATATTCGGCACCCTTCCGTTCTCCTGCGGCTTATCATATTGTAAAACGTTTGTCAGTGCGTCCTTTCGGCTCATTTGAGCAATACAAAGAAAGCATTATTAAAATGCTTGAGCAGCAAAATATTCGTAAGGCTGCTCAAATGAAAAAAGGATTTGCTCTTGCGCAAGAGATGGGTGGCGGGCTTACCCCGGAACAGGCTTTGGCCAGGGAAGATAGCTTGCTTGAGGAAAAATATCCCGAGTTTGGGCGTCTTATGCATGAATATTACGAAGGCTTGCTTTTCTTTGAGATATCCAATCGCGAGGTGTGGAACAGCGAGGATAATGCCGATGAACTTTATGCCAAGTTCTTTAAAAAGAACAAGAAAAAATATAAGTTCGATGCTCCCCGTTTCAAAGGCGCGGTTGTTCATGCTGTAAGCCAAGAGATGTTGGATAGTGTAAAGAAACATCTTGATGGCAAGAATACCGACGAATATCGTGCCATTGTTGAAAAATATTTTCTCAACGACTCGGTGCGCGTAGTAAGGTTGGAACTTGGTGTCTATGCTGCCGGTGATAACAAGTGGGTAGATAAGTTTGCTTTTGGGCAAGGTGAAGGTGGAAGAGCAATGAAGAGCCTTCCTTTTACCGACGTTGTAGGAAAGTTTATTAACGCTCCCGAGGCCTATACCGATGTGAAGGGGGCTGTTGTTGATGACTATAACAAGTACAAAGAGAAAAAGTGGGTGAAGAAACTGCGTAAGAAGTACAAAGTTATAATAAATAAAGAGGTACTAAAAACAGTTAATAATCACGATTGATGAGAAATGTTTTGTATATTTGTGGTATCGCAAATATGCAAAACACTCGTTTTATCCATAATATATTCGGGTTTTATATTGTTTGCAACCCATAAGAACCACTAATGAAGCAAGCTGTAACTGTTGTCTTTCCGGTATTAATAGTTCTTTGCACGGCTATCTTTGTGTCGTGCGAGGAAGAGATTATGCACAGAGGAAGAACTCCGCTTGTGAGTGTGAATAATGAGTTCTTGTATGTTGAAGATGTACAACGTTTCTACGCAGCCAATCCTCAAGCCGACAGTGCCCGCTACGTCGAAGAGTATGTAAACAGGTGGATAGAAGAGGCTGTTTTTTATAATGTGGCACTGCGTAATGTACCTTCGTCGCGAGAAATTAATAAGCTTGTGGAGAGCTACAAGCGTAGTCTTGTGCTGAATATATATCAAGAGGGCTTGATTGAACAGCACTTGCGCAGCAATACCTCGTCCGAAGAAATTCAGGCTTTTTATGAAGCTAACAGCCCGATGTTTGAGGTAGATGAGCCCATAATGAGAGGTCTTTTCTTGAAGGTAAGCAAAGATGCTCCAAAGCTGTCATCGTTGCGCAAGTGGTACAAAAGCCGCGCAATAGAGGACCTTGAAAAACTTGAAAAATACAGTTTTACAAACAATGTGCTGTACGATTACTTTGCAGAGACATGGAATAGAATTTCCGATGTGGCGGCAAAAATGCCTATAACCGATGCCGATTTATTGCAACGCTTGTTGCATAGCAGTGCTGTAGAATTTAGCGATAATGAATATGTATATTTTGTCTCTGCCGATTCCATAATAAACCGCGGAGAACTGAAGCCCGTGGAGCTGGTGAGTGATGAAATACGCGTGTTGTTGGTAAACACGAAAAAGGCCGATTTTATAAAAAATAAAAAACGGGTTCTTCTCGATGAGGCTGTAAAGCGGGGAGATATAAAATATTATAGTGAATAAAGGTGTGGCGGCAACCTTGTCGCCATTATTTCATAAATGAAAGAGAGTTATGAACAGATATATTTTATGTATGTTGTGTGCCGTGGTACTGTTCTCGGCAAGGAACACGGTTGCTGCACAAGATAATGTTATAGACCGTGTTGAGTGGGTTGTCGGTGATAAGTCTATTTTGCGCTCCGATATTGAAGAGGCTATAAAGTATTGGACCCTCGAAGGGCGTAAATTCGATGGAGACCCTTACAGTGTGGTAGGTGAGGACTTGGCCGTGCAGCAATTGTTTTTGCACCAGGCAGCTATCGATAGTGTTGAGATTCCCGAAACAAAGCTTCTGCGTCAAGTAGATTCGCAGATAGATGTTTATATTCAAAGAGCCGGTTCAAAGGAGAAACTTGAGGAGTATCATAAAATGCCTATAAGCAAAATACGCGAGATGCTCTACGAAAACTTGAACAACTATTTTACAATGTCTGAAATGAAAAACAGAATAGTCGGTGATATAAAAGTATCCCCGGCACTTGTTCGTCGTTTCTGTGAATCCTTGCCCGAAGATAGCATACCCTTTGTGCAGCAGCAGGTGGAGGTTCAAATTATAACAATGGAACCGCCGGTAGATATGGAAGAGGTGGACCGTGTGAAAGAAGAACTGCGTGGCTATTCCGACCGCATTATGAGTGGCGAAACGAGCTTCTCTACAATGGCGTTGCTCTATTCTGAGGACCCGGGCTCGGCGCGTTTGGGCGGTGAGCTCGATTATAGAGGTCGTGGCCAGTTTGTTCCCGAATTTGCTACCGTGGCATTTAATCTTACCGACCCTAACAAGGTTTCAAAAATAGTAGAAACCGAGTATGGTTTTCACATTATACAGTTGGTAGATAAAAGAGGCGACCGCATAAAGGTGCGCCACATACTGCGCAAGCCGAGGGTATCTTCGGCCAATATAAAGACAATGTTGGCATCGCTCGACTCCATAGCAACTGATATAAGAAATGATTCTGTAACATTTGAGGAAGCTGTGCTTGCTTGTTCTTTCGATAAGGATACTCACAATAATTACGGTATTATGTACAATAAAGAGACGGGGTCTTCTCGTTTCCAGCTACATGAATTGCCTGTGGACGTGGCACGTGTTGTTGATGGTTTAAAGGTGGGCGAGGTATCTCCTTCGTTCACAATGTTGCTCGATAATGGTAAAACAATATGTGCTATCGTTAAGCTGAGGGCGAAAATAGAAGCGCACAAAGCCAACATAAAAGATGATTATGAGATTCTGCAAGATTTATATAAAAACAAGTTGAGCGAGGAGCGCACAGCCGAGTGGATACGTGAAAAACAGAAAACAACTTACGTGCGTTTGAATGGCGACGCAAAAACAGAGGATTTTAAATTCAAGGGTTGGGTATTTTATGACGATAAAAAGTAAATGATGAGAAAAATAGATTTATTCATATTGCTTTTTCTGTTGTCTGTGCCGGCATTGCGGGCGCAAAATGATTCGTCGCGTGAGGTTGCCGACAGCACAGCAAGAAATAACCCAAAATATGTGTATATGTTGCACGCCGACTCTACAAAGTTTGACAAAGCGCGTGTGCCCGATGCCTTTATACTGGTCGGCGATGTCTCTTTTCGTCGCGATAGTATGTATATGTATTGCGATAGTGCCTATTTCTATACAAAGCAAAACTCGGTACGCGCATTCGGCAATGTGAAAATGGAGCAGGGCGACACTCTCTTTCTCTATGGCGATTATCTCGATTACGATGGAAATACGAACCTTGCCCGTGTGCGTGACAATGTGCGTCTTATAGACAAGGAGACAGTTCTTGAAACCGATAGCCTTAACTTTAATCGTGAATTGAATTTAGGGTATTATTTCGATGGCGGCTCGCTCTTCGATGGTGAAAGCACGCTGGAGTCTATGTGGGGCGAATACAGTATTAACACAAAGGAGGCAGTGTTCAAAGACCTGGTGAGCCTTACTAATCCGCAATTTAATCTGCACTCCGATACTTTGGTCTATAGTACAGCAACAAAAGAGGCCTCAATCGTAGGGCCCACTGAGATATATAACGGTGCAGAAAATTATATATATTCCGAGCTTGGCCGCTACAATACACAAAGTCGCCAGGCCACCTTGCTCAAGCGTTCTATGTTAAAGAATGGAGTGAAAAACGTAACTGCCGATTCCATTTTTTATGATGTGGCTCGGGGTGTTAGCGAGTTGTTTGGTGATATCCTTTACAACGACCCTGAAAATAGCAATATGCTCAGTGGCAACTATTGTTACATAAACGAAGGCGTAGATTCTGCATATGTTACAGGCAGAGCCATGGTGGTCGATTTCTCACAAAAAGATTCGCTATTCATTCATGCCGATACAATCTGGGCTGTTTCCGAAAATGTAGATACCGACTCGCTCTATCATCAAGTAAGGGCATATAATGGAGTGAGAACATACAGCAAAAGTTTGCAAGCTTCTTGCGATTCATTAGTGTTCAACTCCGCCGACTCGTGTATGACAATGTATAAAGATCCTATTCTTTGGAATGAGGGTATTCAGTTGCTTGGTGAGGAGATAAAAATGTATATGGATAGCACATCTATCGATTGGGTGCACGTTATAAATCAGACTCTGTATGCAGAAGCCGTGGATTCTGTCAATTATAACCAAATCAATGGCAAGGAGATGAAATTCTATTTCGTCGATGGAGCATTAAATGAGATGCATGTTATTGGTGGTGCGAATATTATCTATTTTCCCATAGACGAAGATAGCACAATCGTGGGAATGAATACGACAGTTGCCGGTAAAATTTCGGCATATATGAAAGATGGGCAAATGGACAAAATTGTTATCCCCAATCAGTCCAAGGGCGTTTTTTATCCATTGAGCAAAGCTCCCGACAATGCCAAGCATTTGGATAATTTTGTTTGGTTCGACTATGTGCGTCCACTCAGTAAAGAGGATATATTTAACAAAAGAAGCAAGAGCCGGGATATGCTGTTGAAAGTTATACAACACGACCGCATACCTTTGCCTTCGCTCGAAAGGTTTAATAAAAAAGATTAGTAGCGATGGCCTTTTTTAAGATGCGTGCTCCCCGTAAGTTTGAGCACAAATATATATATGTTGATGAACGTCGCGAGAAGCTTGAAAAAATTGAAAGTAATGCAAAACGCGATTTGGGGCTTCTTCCGCCCGAAGAACTTTCATATAAAGAGCGCATACAAGGGGCTTTTGTGAATTCTACCACACACCTCCGGCGACGCAAACAAAATAGAGGCTATCTGAAAACACAAACAATAATTGTAATGCTTTTGATAGCAATCTTTGTGTTACATTATCTATTGACAGGCTCTTGGAGTTTCTGAAATAACTTCTAAGAAATATACGATGCAAGATATTATACATTTATTACCCGATTCCGTTGCCAATCAAATAGCTGCGGGAGAGGTTGTGCAACGCCCCTCTTCTGTGGTTAAGGAGTTGATGGAGAATGCAATAGATGCGGGGGCCACCAAAGTGCAGGTGCTTGTGAACGACGGAGGCCGCACTCTTATTCAGGTTATCGATAATGGCGTGGGAATGTCGGAAACAGACGCTCGTTTAGCATTTGAACGTCATGCAACCTCAAAAATAAGAAAAGCGGAGGACCTCTTTGCGCTGAATACAATGGGTTTCCGTGGTGAGGCCCTGGCCTCAATTGTTGCGGTAGCGCAGGTAGAGCTCATAACCCGTCGTGCCGACGATGAGCTGGGGACACAAATCGTTTTCTCGGGTTCGGAATTGCAGTCGCAAGATGTTGTAGCGGCACCGGTGGGCAGTAACTTCAAGGTGAAGAATCTGTTTTTTAATATTCCGGCCCGTAGAAAGTTCCTAAAGTCCACCCAAACGGAACTAAATAATATTGTCGCAGAGTTTGAGCGCGTAGCATTAATTAATTGCGACGTGGAATTTCTGCTTATGCACAACGGTGTAGAAATTTTGCAACTGCCGGTCTCTTCATTCCGTCAAAGAATTGTAAATATCTTTGGCAAGAAAATCAATACACATCTTGTGGAGGTTTCGGTAGATAGTACGCTCATTAGAATAAAGGGTTTTGTGGGGGCTCCGGAAAGTGCACGTAAAAAGGGAGTACTGCAATATTTCTTTGTAAATGGCCGTTATATGCGCCATTCATATTTTGCAAAGGCCGTGCAGGAGGCTTTTGTAAACATAGTGCCGGCAGGTGAGCAAGTGCCGTTTTTTCTGTGCCTTAATGTAGAACCTTCTCGCATAGATGTAAATATTCACCCCACAAAGACAGAAATTAAATTTGAAGATGAGCCCAGCTTGTGGAAAATAATACTCGCAGCCGTGCGTGAGTCTCTTGGCCGGTTTAATGTTGCTCCCGGTTTGGATTTCGGCTCCGAAGATATTCCCGAGATACCTACGATGGATTTTTCCGCAGGTGAAGAGCGTGCTTCGGTTTCTGCACCCAAAGTTACATACGACCCTACATATAACCCATTTAAAAAGGTTGCTCCCGAGTATAGAAAAACCGATAATTCATATTGGGAAAAACTCTATGAAGGTGTAGAAAAATATCCGGGTGATATACAAGAACCGGCAAAGGTTAATCAATTTGAAGAGTTCGTTGCTCCTTGCAATGACACATTGAATGAATTGCATAGCCAAGGTGGGTTTGTTGCGGAGCCGCTTGTTCAGTATAAAGGGCAGTATATTCTGGTTGCTAAAGATTCGGGATTGATGTGGATTCATCAACGCAGAGCCCATATAAGGGTTCTTTTTGAAAAGTACCGCAAGCAATTATACGATAAACGTGGTGCTATACAAGGGCTGCTTTTCCCGGAGCGAGTAGAGCTGTCGGTAACAGAAAGTCTTACTCTTGAAACAATAATGGACGAACTCTCTTACTTAGGTTTTGACATCTCATCACTTGGTGGCGGAACTTTTGCGTTGCAGGGTGTTCCTGCCGGTCTCGATGGCTTGAATCCTGTAACCTTGCTCACCGAGGTTGTTCGTTCTGTGCTCGAACAGCCCACCGATGCAAAAGAAAAACTGTACGAGAAATTGGCTCTTTCAATGGCAAAACAAATGGCAGTAGTCGTGGGGCAGGTGCTGCAACACGAAGAAATGTGCGTTCTTGTTAATGAACTGTTTGCTACGGAATTGCCATTGCATACCCCCGATGGCGCGTTAATTGTATATACAATTAGTGATAGTGAAATAGCTCGTTTTTTTGCTAAAAAATAAATTTTCGCGTTATTTGTGGTTAAAAAACGTTAATATTTTATTCTTTTGTATAATCGTTTAATATCTCTTTGTAAAAAATATGTAAATTTGCAAAGTGAAATACTCCGTGTATCGGTTTTTGTTAATATTGTGGAGCTCCTGTGGGCGTAATCAAACAATTAGTCGGTACTATTGTTTTTACATTGAGTGAGTTTGAACGAGAAATAATTTATTATAGAATTTAATTAGTTTAAGTATGAAAAAGTTTATGATTTCACTAGCAATTGCTAGTATTGCAATGGTTTCTTTTGCACAGGAGACTGTTAGCGAGGTCGTAGTTCCTACTTTGAAGAACCAGTACATTACCAATACCTTTGGTAGCAACTGGTTTATGGGTGTAAACGGTGGTGTAAACCTTTACAACGGTGTTGAAACTAACGGCGAGAGTATGTTTAAGCACATTTCTCCTGCAGTTCAGGTTTATGCCGGAAAATGGCATACACCCGGTTTTGGTTGGAGAGTTGCTTACAATGGAGTTAATATTCAGGCTTTTGAGGACGCGCCTCATAAGACCTACTTGAATTTCCATTTCGATGCAATGTTTAACCTCAGCAACCTTATCTGCGGATACAATGAGGAGCGCGTGTGGAATGTAATACCTTATATCGGTGCTGGTTGGGGTGCAAGAAAAGAGTACGATTCTTCAGATCTTGCAGGTTCTCTTAGCCTTAATACCGGTATTATGAATACTTTCCGTATTTCTAAACACTGGGCAATTAACTTTGAGCTTGCTGCAACTGTTCTTCGCAATGGTTTCAATGGCTGCCCCGGTGATTCAGGCCACGATGTTATGTTCTCGGCTCTTGCAGGTGTAACATATAAATTCAACAAGGTAGGTTGGGAGCAGGCTGCTGATGTTGATGCTATTATGGCAATGAATGCTGCGGCTCTTGCAGAGCTTAACGCTCAGTTGCAGGCAAAAGAGGCTGAGAATGCAGGTTTGAAAAATCAGTTGGCTGCTGCTAAGGCTAGCTTGATACAGGCTCAGGAAGCTTTGAAGGCAGAGCAGGGTAAGGTGTTGAGCGTTTCTCAGTCTGTGTTCTTTGCATTTGACTCTTCTAAGATCTCTAGCAAGAAAGAGATTATTAACTTGCAGGCTTTGGCCGATGCAGTTAAGAACTCTCATGCAAGACTCTCTGTAGTTGGTTATGCAGACAGTGCAACAGGTTCTGCAGAGTACAACTTCAAGCTTTCTGAGGCTCGTGCACTTGCAGTAATTGACAAGCTTGTTGAATTGGGCGTTCCCAAAGATAAGATTGTTGCAGAGGGCAAGGGTGGTGTTGATACAGAGAAACCCGCTCGTTTGAACCGTCGTGTAATTGTTTCAATTGTTGAATAATATTGGGATAATTGATATAAAAGCGAGCAGGCGCGCCTGCTCGCTTTTTTTGTGCAGTTCTGTACTTTGGTTCTTTTGCTACTGCATTTGTGAATGTCGGTCGTAAACTTTTTGCAAAATAAATGGAGAAAAATTTGGTGGCTATAAAAAAAAGAGCTACTTTTGCATCGCAATTAGGAATTGCGCTTTATTGGACGTTTAGCTCAGCTGGTTTAGAGCATCTGCCTTACAAGCAGAGGGTCGGCGGTTCGAATCCGTCAACGTCCACAAAAATATAACTATCGGACGTTTAGCTCAGCTGGTTTAGAGCATCTGCCTTACAAGCAGAGGGTCGGCGGTTCGAATCCGTCAACGTCCACAAAGAACCTGCGCAAGTCTGCTCAGGTTTGTTTTTTTTATATAAATATTCATTTTTACATAATCTTTCTCTTTTTAGCAATAATTTTAATAAACTTTGTTGTAACTGTGAGTGTTTATGCTTAAAAAGTGCTATTTTTGCAAAGACTTTGCGCTGCAACAATTGTGTGCGTTGCCATGGAATGGAACCTGTGCCGGTGTCAGCACATTGTATGTTATATTGTAAAAGAAAAAACAAAATAAACACATAATTATGGAGTTAAGTATATTGACCGCAGTTTCACCTATTGATGGACGTTATAGGGGGAAAACAGAGGCTCTTGCCGAGTATTTTTCAGAATATGCATTGATGAAATATCGCGTATTTGTTGAAATTGAGTATTACATTGCTTTGTGTGAATTGCCAATTCCGCAGTTGACCGGTGTTGATAAGGCTCTCTTCCCTCGTTTGCGTGAAATATATTCTGCTTTTACGGCAGCCGATGCCACCCGCATAAAAGAGATTGAAAGAACAACTAATCACGATGTAAAAGCGGTTGAGTACTTCATAAAGGAGAAATTTGATGCGATAGGCGGCCTTGACGCATATAAAGAGTTTGTGCATTTTGGTCTTACATCACAGGATATAAACAACACGTCAATACCTTGCTCCATTAAAGATGCTCTATCACAGGTGTATTACCCTGCAATAGAAGAGCTTATTGCGCAACTTAAAGAGTATGCCGAGGCTTGGAAGGAAATTCCAATGCTTGCACGCACACACGGGCAGCCGGCTTCTCCCACTCGCTTGGGCAAGGAAATTATGGTGTTTGTGTATCGTTTGGAGACGCAGCTTGCCGAGCTTAAGCGTTGCGTTATTTCCGCAAAGTTTGGTGGAGCAACCGGCAACTTTAATGCTCATAGCGTGGCATACCCCTCAATAGATTGGGTTGCGTTTGCCAATAAATTTGTCGCAGAAAATCTTGGTCTGCAACGTGAACAATACACAACACAAATATCTAATTATGATAATCTTGCTGCTCTGTTCGATGCAATGCGCCGCATAAACATTATCATAATGGATATGGATAAAGATTTCTGGCAGTATATATCAATGGAGTTCTTTAAGCAAAAGATTAAAGCAGGTGAGGTGGGCTCAAGTGCAATGCCCCACAAAGTGAATCCTATTGATTTTGAAAATAGCGAGGGAAATTTAGGAATAGCTAATGCGATACTTGACCATCTTTCAATGAAACTCCCAATATCTCGTTTGCAGCGCGACCTTACCGACTCAACCGTGTTGCGCAACGTGGGTGTGCCTATGGGGCATATGATGATTGCAATAAAGAGCTCGTTAGTTGGTTTGCGCAAACTATTGCTTAATGAGGCTGCAATATATAATGAATTGGATAATTGCTGGAGTGTCTGTGCCGAAGGAATACAAACAATTCTCCGTCGCGAAGCCTACCCCAACCCTTATGAAGCATTGAAAGCTCTTACACGCACAAACGAGGGTATCAATCAGAATACTTTGTTGCAATTTATCGACAGTCTCAATGTCGATGAGCGTGTGAAGGAGGAGTTGCGTAGCATTACTCCTCATACATATACAGGACGTTAGAAAATTGGACCGTGAGGTTCGTAAATAATATAATAAATGGACAATTTTAAAGAAAGACGCTCGGATAACAAATCTCGAGGAGAAAGAAGAGAACGTGTATCGTTCAATCCCAATTTCAACAGTGAGAACCGTTTGAATCGTTCTCGATACAATAAAAATGAAAGTCGCCCGCAGTTTGCGCGCAATGAGCGTCGAGACAATGAGTATGCTGGTGAGTTTGGCCGCTACAAGTCTTACAACAGAACAAGTCGCGATTTTGATGGCGAAAGGCCAGTTCGTGGGCGTTATGGTGCCGACAGCCGTACTGGTCGTTATGCTTCTCAGCAAGGTGCTCCCGCCTATCGCCCGGCATCGCAAGGGGTGTATTCAGGTGAGCAACGTAGCACATACGGCAAGCGTGGCAGCCGTACAGCATATAACCCCGATGCAAAGTACAGCGCAAAGAAACGTATTGCTTATAAAGAGGCAATGATTGACCCCAATGCTCCTGTGCGCTTGAATAAATTTCTTGCCAATGCAGGTATCTGTTCGCGTCGCGAGGCCGATAACTATATAGAAGCTGGCCTGGTAACCGTGAATGGCGTTGTGGTAACAGAGCTGGGAACCAAGGTTGCTCCCACAGATGATGTGCGTTTCAATGCAGAGCGTATCAACCCCGAACGTAAGGTGTATGTTCTGCTTAACAAGCCCAAAGATTGTGTAACAACCGTCGATGACCCGCAGGAGCGCAAAACCGTGCTCGACTGCTTGCGTGGCATCGGCAAGGAGAGAATATACCCCGTAGGGCGTCTCGACCGCAATACCACAGGTGTGCTGTTGCTCACCAACGATGGCGACCTTGCATCGAAGCTCACTCACCCCAAGTTTATGAAGAAGAAAATATATCACGTTACTTGCGATAAGAATGTTGCAATGAGTGATATGGATTTGCTGGTGAATGGAATAGAACTAGAGGACGGCAATGTTTATGCCGACGAGGTTACATATGTCAACGATGCCGACCGTTCGCAGATAGGCATTGAGATTCACTCCGGCAAGAACCGTATTGTACGTCGTATGCTCGAGCACCTCGGTTACAAGGTTCAGAAACTCGACCGCGTGCTTTTTGCCGGTTTGACAAAAAAGAACCTAAAGCGTGGCGATTGGCGTTATCTCACAGATAAAGAGATTAATATGTTGCGTATGGGCGCGTATGAATAATTAATAAGCACAAACATAACCAAATGGAAACAATAAAACGAACAAAAATATCGGACTTGCTTGGTAGCAAGGAGTATGGAGCAACAGTAAATGTAAAAGGCTGGGTACGCACCCGTCGCAGTAGTAAACAGGTTGCATTCGTTGCGTTGAACGACGGTTCAACCATTAAAAACGTGCAGGTTGTTATAGATGTAGAAAAATTCGACGAGGAGCTTGTGAAGCAGTTTACAACAGGTGCTTGCCTCAGTGTAAACGGTACATTGGTAGAATCTATAGGTGGTGGCCAGGCTGTAGAGATTCAAGCTACGGAGATTGAGCTCCTGGGTGCTTGCGACAGCACTTATCCCCTGCAGAAGAAGGGCCAGACAATGGAATATATGCGCACCGTGGCACACTTACGCCCCCGTACAAACACCTTCGGTGCTGTGTTCCGCATACGCCATAATATGGCCTATGCAATTCATAAGTTCTTCCACGACAAGGGCTTCTACTACTTCCACACTCCGCTCATCACAGCCTCGGATTGCGAGGGTGCAGGCCAAATGTTCCAGGTTACGACAATGAACCTCTACGACCTTAAGAAGGACGAGAATGGCAGCATCATATACGATAACGATTTCTTTGGTAAGCAAGCCAGCCTCACAGTGTCTGGTCAGCTCGAGGGTGAGCTCGCTGCAACAGCCCTTGGTGCAATATATACATTCGGCCCTACATTCCGTGCCGAAAACTCAAACACTCCCCGCCACTTGGCCGAGTTTTGGATGATTGAGCCCGAGGTTGCATTCAACGACATATACGACAATATGGAGCTTGCCGAAGAGTTTATAAAATACTGTGTGCAGTGGGCTCTCGACAATTGTATGGACGATATAACATTCCTCAATAATATGATTGACAAAGAGCTTATAGAGCGTCTGCGTTCAATTGTTAATACAGAGTTTGTTCGTTTGAGCTACACCGACGGTATAAAAATCCTTGAAGAGGCGGTTGCCGGTGGACATAAATTTGAATTCCCCGTTTATTGGGGTGTAGATCTTGCATCGGAACACGAGCGTTATTTGGTTGAAACACACTTTAAGCGTCCTGTAATTCTCACCGACTATCCCAAAGAGATAAAGGCTTTTTATATGAAGCAGAACGAAGATGGCAAGACTGTTCGTGCTATGGACGTGCTCTTCCCCAAAATCGGTGAAATAATTGGTGGTTCCGAGCGTGAGGCCGATTACAACAAGCTGCTTACCCGTATTGAGGAAATGAATATTCCTATGAAGGATATGTGGTGGTACCTCGACACTCGTCGCTATGGTTCTTGCCCCCACTCGGGCTTTGGCTTGGGCTTTGAGCGTCTGTTGCTCTTTGTAACCGGTATGGCTAATATCCGCGACGTGATACCTTTCCCACGTACACCAAACAACGCTGAATTCTAAGAACGATACTATGAACAACCGATATTGTGTGATAATGGCAGGAGGCATAGGCTCACGCCTATGGCCTCTCAGCCGTAAGGAGTGTCCTAAACAATTTCACGACCTGCTGGGGTGTGGCCGCACTCTGCTGCAGCAAACCTTTGACAGGTATAGTCGCGTTGTTCCCAAGGAGAATATCATAATATCTACTCACGTCGATTACACCGACCTTGTACGTGAACAATTACCCGAGTTACCCGGCGAACAGGTACTTCACGAGCCTGCTTTTCGTGGTACGGCTCCCAGTATTGCCTATGTTGCTTGCCACATAAGACAGCTCAACCCCAATGCCAACATTGTAGTTGCTCAGGCCGACCAGTTAGTGCTTAATGAGGAGTCTTTTGTTAATACAATAGGGCGAGGGCTCGATTTTGTGGCAGGTAATGATAAACTTGTTGTAGTAGGTATAAAACCTACTTGTCCCGAAACACGCTATGGATATATACAGGCCGACCAGCCCATAGACGGGGAGAACTCGCTATACAATGTGCGCACTTTTACAGAGAAACCGGAGCTTGAATTTGCACGTGTTTTTATGGAAAGTGGTGAGTTCTATTGGAACTCAGGCATATATATATGGAATGTAAATACTCTTATAGAGACTATGCGAACATTCCTTCCCGATATGATGGGTGAGCTCGAACGCCTGTTTAATGAAATACCAGTGCGTGCCGAACGGCGTAAACGCGGTTATGAGATTTACACATCTTTCCCTAATGCCTCAATGGATATGAGCGTGATGGAGCGTGCCGACAATGTTTGCTTGCTTGTTGGGGAATTTGGTTGGGCCGATATTGGTACATGGGATACTTTATATGGTACCCTGCCTAAAGACAACGAGGGGAATGTCGTAATGCATTCGCGTTGCCTTAAATACGATAGTAAAAATAATATAATTTCTGTTCCCAAAGGGAAATTGGTTGTTCTGCAAGATGTCGATGACCTATTGGTGGTAGATAGTGGCAACGTGCTAATGGTGTGTCGAAAGGGCAGTGAACAGAATATACGCAAATTCCTTAACGATGTGCGTATGAAGCTTGGAGAGGATTATTTATAGAAGATATACAAAAGGGGCTGTGGCCCCTTTTGTTATTTTATAACCCATTTGCTATTGTGTGCCTTTGTATCTTCGGGGTTGTAGTGCAGGCGAGAAGAGTCCGGTATAAGTATGGTGTATTCTTTACCGGTTTTGTTGGGTAGTTCCGCTTCTCGTATCCACGGATTGGCTTCGCGCAACTGCAGGTATGTAAGGCCGTGTTTCTTGGCTATTGAGGGCCAGTTTATGATTTTTTTATTTACTGTTATCGTTTTTGCAATAGGTAGTGTGGGGTAGAGGTCGCGATGCTGTATTATAAACCCATACTTAATGGGGTCGCTGAAAATCTCTTTTGCGGCCAGCAGGCGGAATAGGTAACGTGATGTTTCCGGAACAAGTTGTAGGTTTATAGCTTTCTCTTCTTTTTGCTTTTCAATGCGCTTGCTTATGTTGTTGCGCCCTGCATTGTAGCTTGCTGCCACTGTGAGCCAGTCTTTGTATTCCTCGTACGATTCTTTTAAATATTTGCAAGCGGCATAGGTGGCCTTTTCAATGTGGTATCTTTCGTCTATGTTGTTGTTTACCTCCAACCCGTATTGTCTGGCTGTTTTGTCCATAAATTGCCATAAACCGGCAGCTCCCACTGTGGAGCGTGCATAAATATCTCCATTGCTCTCTATAATCATAAGATATTTGAAGTCGTCCGGTATGCCGCATTTCTTCAGTATTGGTTCTACAATAGGGAATAACCGATTGGCCCGTTTTATCTGTAGCAGGGTGTTTATGTGAGAATATGTGAATGCAAGAATCTCACGGTCCATACGCTCGCGTCTGTCTTGCTGTGTCAGTGCAATCTCCTCGTTGGCAAATGTTATGCTGCTTGGTACCAGCGGTGAAACTGCGCAATAGGGTATTTGCGAGTATGGCACGTTGAACTTATTTGTTGCGCTGTTACCAAGTATTGCCACTATGGTTGCTGTTGTGGCAATCGTGAGCGCGCATATTGTTAATTTCTTATTTAAAAATTTCATCTGTTTGGTTCGCTCGTTGTGTAATAAATGTTCTCTATTATATTGCAAAAATAGCTCTTTTCATCGCAAAAATCAAGCCGGTCCGTCTCTTTTGTCTTGTTCTCTTTGTGGAACTTATATTTATATGTTCATTTTTTTGCTACTTGGTGGTGCTTCTTGTAGCCATTGTGGCATAAGTGTCTTAAGGTATACCCCCTGTGGGTGCTATCCCCCCATCGCTTCGCTTTGGGCTCCTTCCGTTCACATGGCCACGGGCCCACGCCTTACTGCACTTACGCCACAATGCCTTCCTGTTTTTTAGAGCTTGACTACGCTCTCGTTTGTGGAATTTTTACGCTTATGCGTGAAAATTAACTGCACTCGCTGTAAAATATTAAAGTAAACTTTATATATCTTGCTCGTTTGTGGAATTTTTACGCTTGTGCGTGAAAATTAACTGCGCTCGCTGTAAAATATTAAAGTAAACTTTATATATCTTGCTCGTTTGTGGAATTTTTGCCGTAAATTTGCAAAAGCAAAGCAGTTGCAAAGAGGAGTGCCTTTTTTGCTTGCCGGTAGCGGTGCTTGGCTTTTACTTTTTTGTTGGTTTAGGAATATTGAATATTATGGAGGAATTTGAATTGATTGCAAAAACCTTCCAAGGATTGGAAGAGGTCTTGGCGAAGGAGTTGGTGGCACTTGGTGCCAATAATGTGCAGATAGGGCGACGTATGGTGTCGTTTACAGGTGATAAAGCTCTTATGTATAAGGCCAATTTCCATTTAAGAACAGCTGTTCGCATTCTTAAGCCTATACTTCATTTCAAAGCATCAGATGCCGACCAGGTGTATAATGTTATAAAGAGCATAGAGTGGGATAACTATCTCGATGCAAACTCTACATTTTCGGTCGATTTCGTTGTTTATAGCGATGTTTTTCGCCATTCAAAGTTTGTTGCATACCGTGTAAAAGATGCAATTGCCGATTATTTTAATGAAAAAACAGGCCGTCGTCCTTCGGTGCGCCTTAATAACCCCGATCTTATATTTCACATACATATAGCGCAGGAGGATTGTACACTTGCCTTCGATAGCTCTGGTGAAAGTTTGCACCGTCGTGGGTATCGTGTAGAAACGGGTGCCGCTCCCATTAACGAGGTGCTTGCGGCCGGTCTCATAATGCTTACCGGTTGGAACGGCGAGTGTGATTTCATAGATCCAATGTGTGGCTCCGGCACTTTGCCCATAGAGGCAGCCCTCATTGCTCGTAATATAGCTCCAGGTGTATATCGTCAAGGGTATGCTTTTGAGAAATGGAGAGATTTTGACAGCGACCTTTTCCGCTCAATCTACGAGGACGACTCCTTGGAACGTGAGTTTAACCATAAAATTTATGGTTACGATGTAGATGGCCGTATGGTTGCTTGCGCCCGTAAGAATATAAAATCTGCAATGATGGGCGATATAATAGAGGTGGAGTGTCGCGATATAAAGGATTTTGAACAACCCGAGAAGCGTGCGATTATGGTGGTTAATCCTCCTTATGGCGAGCGTCTTGTTTCCGATAAGCTATTGCAGATATATGAGAACCTTGGTTCGCGTCTTAAACATGCTTTCCAAGGGAATGAGGCGTGGGTTATAAGCAGTAGTTACGACTGCTTCGATAAAATTGGTCTAAAAGCCTCGGCACGTATTCCTCTTTATAACGGCGACCTCGATTGTGAGTTTCGTAAATTTGAACTTTTCCAAGGAAAGTTCAAAGGTTTCAGGGAGGAGGGCAATTCGTTGAAAAAGGATTTTGCTCCATTGAAACGTAAATCGCGCCTTACAGGGCTCGATGGCGAGTTGCGTCCTTCACGTTCTGAACGTGAAGCCGATAACTTTGCTTCGCTTGAGAGTGATGACTCAAAGCGTCGCCGCAGAGAATTGGAGTCCTATTTCAATACTCGCGCTGTTCAAAAAATAAAAAGAAAACAGGGCGGTGAAGCAACCGAAGGTGCTCCCCGTGATAAAAAACGTGAGTATCGCGCTGCTGCCCCTGCACGCGGTGGTTATGCAGCACGTAAGGGTGGTGGTGCTCCTTCTCGTGGAACAGGTAAGGGTACTCGTGGCGGTGCTCCACGTCGCAATGGTACAGGAAATAAAAGATAATAATTTTTAAAAAAAAGATATATGAGAATATTGCTGTTGGGTAGCGGTGGCCGTGAGCACGCGCTTGCCTGGAAAATATCGCAAAGTCCTAAATTGGAGAAACTTTTTATTGCACCCGGTAATGCCGGAACATCACAAGTGGGCGAGAATGTGAATATTTCTGTTTGTGATTTCGATGCTATTGCCACTTTTGTGTTGCAAAACAAGGTAGATATGGTGGTAGTTGGCCCCGAAGACCCATTGGTTAAGGGTGTGTACGACTTCTTTGCCGCCGACGAGAGGTTGCAGCACGTTGCGGTTATAGGTCCCACTCGTGCAGCCGCCGAACTGGAGGGTAGCAAGTCTTTTGCAAAAGATTTTATGCAGCGTCATAAAATCCCTACTGCAGCCTATCGTGCATTCACTGCTGCAGAGAAAGAGCAAGCATATTCCTTCCTAGAAGGGCTTAAGGCTCCCTATGTGCTTAAAGCCGATGGCTTGTGTGCCGGCAAAGGTGTTCTTATTTTATCCTCCCTCGATGAGGCTAAAAAGAGCCTCGATGAGATGTTCGATGGTATGTTCGGCTCTTCTTCGGCAACGGTGGTGATAGAGGAGTTTCTCGATGGTATAGAGTGTTCGGTGTTCGTCCTCACCGATGGCAAGGACTATGTTATTCTGCCCGAGGCTAAAGATTATAAACGTATAGGTGAGGGCAATACAGGCCTTAATACCGGTGGTATGGGCTCAATCTCTCCAGTGCCTTTTGCAACTCCCGAGTGGCTGAAAAAGGTTGAGGATAGAATTATACGTCCTACAGTGAATGGTCTTGTTTCCGATGGCCTGCTATACAAGGGATTTATTTTCTTTGGGCTCATAAACGTCGATGGTGAGCCAATGGTAATAGAGTACAATGTCCGCATGGGCGACCCTGAAACAGAATCGGTAATGCTACGCCTGAAAACTGACATAGTGGAGCTGTTTGAAAAGGTTGCTGCGGGTACATTGGCCGGTGCTACTGTGGATTTTGATGACAGAACGGCTGTGTGTGTAATGCTGGTTTCCGGTGGCTACCCCGAAGCCTACGAAAAAGGCTTTGAGATGAGTGGCTTCGATAATGTGAGCGATAGTATTTTGTTCCACGCCGGCACAACAATGAGAGATGGGAAAGTTGTTACAGCCGGTGGCCGTGTTATTGCAGCTTGCTCTTATGGTAACAACCGTGCGGAGGCTCTTGAAAAATCGTTCCGTGCAGCAAATGCAATAGAATTTAATAAAAAATATTTCAGAGGAGATATAGGCTTTGACTTATAATAGTACGTTACAGGGGCGTTTTGTTGCCACAGGTTATCCTGCGGCAGCAATGCTCTTTGTGTCGTTGCTTTTGTGGGTTGCCGGTTATTTGTTCTCTATTGGCAGCGGTTTCACGTTGTTAGACTCGGTCGGGCTTAACTTTATTGATGAGTTGTTTGCACGGGCTCTTTCATTGCTTGCTTGTGTGTGTGCTGCGCTGGTGCTGCATAATCTTTATCTGTTTGAACGGCGAGTTCCTTATTTATTTAGCCTTTTTTTGTGGTTGCTGTCGGTTCATCTCTTTCTGCAACCCGATTATGTAATCGCTGTGGCTCTTTTGCTCTTTTTGCTGGCTGTGGCGCAGTTAATCTCTTGTTGTCAAGAGACAGGGCAAGAGAGGGCTGTTTTCGTCGCATTTGCAATTCTCTCCTTTTCATCGCTGTTTTTGCTGCAATTTGTTTATCTGCTACCCCTCTTTATAGCCTATTTGTGGGTTGGTAATATATTCAGCGTGAAGAGGCTGTTTGCGGCATTGCTTGGCACCGTTACGCCCTATTGGTTATTGCTGGGTTCCTTGTTTGTCGTTCCCTCGCTTGATGGGTTTTTAATACCATTAAAAATAGGGCTGTTAAATATTACAACCCCGGCTGTAATTGATTTTGCTTTGCAACAGTGGCTCACGTTGGCTATGGAAATATTGGTGCTGCTTGTTACGCTGTTTGTCTTCTTTTCATCGGCCTTGCCGGCAAAGCCCTTGTTACGCCGTCGTTTGTTGTATATGTTGATTATAGATATATATCTATTATTATTGTCTTTTGTTGTGCCGCAAGACTATAAATTGTTGCTTGCTTGGCGGTTGCCTACAATTGCAGTTATGGCTGCTTACGTGTTTTCAATGAATATTACGCGTTTGTCAAATATATATTTTATTACTCTTAATATTATGTGGCTTGCAATAGCTGCGGCTTGTTTATGGATTATATAGTAAATTTCTTTTCAGAATATGGCTATTGGGGTATGGGAGTGTTGGCCTTTTTGTCCGGCTCGATAGTTCCTATTACCAGTGAGGTTTTGTTGGTGCTGTTCTTGAGCTTGGGTCTTAACGCTGTGGCTCTCACTCTCGTTGCCACTGTGGGGAATACATTGGGTGGCATAACTTGTTTTTTTATAGGAATGCTTGCCAACAAGGAGCGAGTGATGAAGTTGTTTAAGATTACTCCCCACCGTATGCGTCGTGCCGATAGAATTATTCAAAAGTATGGTTACTGGGCTGCTATTATATCTTTTGTGCCTGTCATTGGCGAGACTTTGCTGGTGTTGTTGGGTATAATGCGTGCTTCTTGGTGGAAAGTAATTTTAGTTATGTTCCTGGGCAAGCTTATACGCTACTCCTTTATAACTATTTCTTATGCCGGCGTAATGCATGCAATTGATTGATTACTGCTTCTCAATACGATGCACTTGCTTTAATCCCTTCTTCTTGTAGCAAGTTTACAATTCTGTCAAGTTCTTCGTGCGTTGCTTTTTCCAGCCCCTCTGTAGGTGTTTCGCGGTCTATTGTGTATATCATAACCTCGCGTGGTGCTATCTCTTTTAGTGTGGCAATCCACGGTAGAACATATTCATCACCCGTGTTGTTTACATCTATTCCGTTTGCAGTACCTTTCATAAACATAGTTTGTATTACCGCTTTCCCGCTGAATGCTTTCATCTTTCTGATAATAGCCTCCAGGTCATAGTTCCCAACGGGGCGGTCTATGTTATGAATATATTCTGTGCATATAGTATCAAGTTTCAGAATGTTGTTATCGACAAGTTTCAAAGCCTCGAACACCTTGTCGCGTGTGATAAGTGTGGCATTGGTGAGGACACTTACTTTTGCATTGGGGCAGAATCTGTTGCGCAGTGCTATGGTGTCTGTTATTATCTCAGCAAAATGTGGGTGAATGGTTGGTTCTCCATTGCCGGCAAAGGTTAAGACGTCGGGTGTTATGCCCTCGCTCTGCATCTCTTTTAATTTCTTTTCAAGTGCCGTGGCAACCTCCTCGCGTGTGGGCAGTGGCTTGTGGCTGCGATGCGTGGCGTTAAGGCCGCATTCGCAATAAATGCAGTCGAATGTGCATACCTTGCCGTCATCGGGCAGTAGATTTATTCCTAGTGATATTCCTAAACGACGGCTGCGTACAGGGCCGAATATTGGCGAAGGGTAGATGACGGTAGGCATAAATATTTAATGTTATTCTGGTACTTACTAATTGTAACAAATCTGTGTGCTGTTATTTCCTGCCAAAGTCGGCGGGAATTTCGCCCCACTTGCTTGTTTCCCATTTAATTACGGGGTTGTTGTAATTATTATTCTGCAACCACTGCTCGGCTCTGTTTATAAGTGCAAAAAGCTCTTCTGTGTCGGCAGTGCGTGGTAGTTTTGTCTTGCAACAACGTTGTTTTACCCATAAAATGGCATTGTGGCTGTCGCTGTATATAGGTATGTTGCTCCCTTTTTGCTTTAGCAAGGCAAGCGCGTGTACTATGGCAAGAAACTCGCCTATGTTATTTGTTCCATAGACCGGGCCAAAGTGGAAAATCTCTTGCTTTGTGGCAAGATATACTCCGCGGTATTCCATTTGTCCGGGGTTGCCACTGCAAGCGGCATCAACGGCAAGGGCTTCGCGTTGCACATTCAGCGGTAGGTCGGTTTCTGTTGCTTTGGTCTTTGTTGTGTTGTTTCCAATATATAGGTGTGGGGCTGAGCTGTATGCACGCTCAGCCTCGTCGAGTGTTGCAAAAGATTTGTAGAGAGCCTGTTTCACTCCTTTAATTTGTGCTTGGCACTCGTCCCACGAACCATAAATCCCAGGCTCAAGGCCGTTCCACACTACGTAGTATCGCTTTTTGCCCATTACATTCTTTCGGGAACCTCTATACCAAGTAGGTTCATAGCGGTTTTTATTACTTTGCCTACGTTGCGTGTAAGTAGTATGCGGAATGCTTTTGTTGCGCAATCTTCTTCACGCAGAATGCTGTAGTCGTGGTAGAATTGGTTATACTCTTTTGCAAGGTCGTATGCATAGTTGGCTATGCCCGATGGTGAATAATCGGTACCTGCCTGGCGCACTACCGCGGGGAAGTCGTTGAGCAGGCGTATAATTGAGCACTCCTTCTCGCTGATGCTTGCAGGTGTAGCAGCGTTGTCTATGTTTACACCGGCTTCTGTTGCTTTGCGCTCAATAGAGCGTGTGCGGGCATAGGTGTATTGAATGAATGGGCCGGTATTCCCATTGAAGTCTATAGATTCTTTGGGGTTGAAAAGCATATTTTTGCGGGCATCAACCTTCAGCATAAAGTATTTAAGTGCGCCCAGGCCTATGATGCGATAAATCTCGTCGGCCTCTTCGGCTGTGAGTCCGTTGAGTTTGCCACCAAGCTCTTCCGAGGTCTCACGTGCAGTTGCTATCATCTCGTCCATGAGGTCATCGGCATCTACAACAGTACCCTCGCGACTTTTCATCTTGCCTTCGGGCAGTTCCACCATACCGTAAGAGAAGTGCACAAGCCCTTTGCCCCATGCAAAGCCCAATTTGTCGAGCAAGAGTGAAAGTACTTGGAAATGGTAGTTCTGCTCGTTGCCCACTACATATACCATTTTATCGATGGGATAGTCGCGGAAACGTAATTGCGCGGTGCCAATGTCCTGGGTCATGTAAACCGATGTACCATCGCTGCGTAATAATAGTTTTTCGTCAAGGCCATCGGCTGTGAGGTCTGCCCATACCGAGTTGTCGTCGCGGCGGTAGAAGATTCCTTTTTCCAACCCACCGAGCACAGTCTCTTTTCCTTCGAGGTATGTGTCCGACTCGTAGTAAATCTTGTCAAAATCTACTCCCAAGCGTTTGTATGTTTCATCAAAGCCTTCGTAAACCCAGCCGTTCATGGTGCTCCAAAGGGCGCGCACCTCTTTGTCGCCGGCTTCCCATTTTACAAGCATCTCGCGAGCTTCTGCCATCAGTGGCGATGCAGCTTCGGCTTCTTCTTTGCTCATTCCTTTGTTCATAAGTTCTTGCAACTCAGCCTTGTAGTGCTTGTCAAAGGCGACATAGTAGTCGCCTATAAGGTGGTCGCCTTTCTTGCCGCTGCTTGTGGGTGTCTCGCCGTTGCCCCATTTCTGCCAAGCAAGCATCGATTTACATATATGAATGCCACGGTCGTTTACAATGTTTGTTTTGACAACTTTGTTGCCATTTGCGGCAATAATATTTGAAAGTGCATAGCCAAGAAGGTTGTTGCGAATGTGTCCCAGGTGAAGGGGCTTGTTTGTGTTGGGTGAAGAATACTCTACCATTACAAGTGGCGAATTTTCATCGGCTTTTGTTGTTCCCCACTTGTCTGTGGTATCTATTTTTTGTAGTAAATCAATCCAATACGATGTAGCAATGCTTAAGTTTAAAAAGCCCTTTATAACATTGTAGCTTGCTACCAACGGCTGTGTTGCAGCAATCTTCTCACCAATCTCCTGTGCTGTCTCCTCGGGGCGTTTTTTAGACATTTGCAGAAATGGGAAAACTACAAGTGTGAAATCTCCTTCAAACTCTTTGCGTGTTTTCTGCAATTGTATTTTCTCTGTTGCAATTTCTTGTCCATACAACTCTTTTATGGCTGCAATGACACTCTCGTTCAAAATGGTTTCTATGCTCATTGTTTAATGTTTTAGTTCAATGTTAAATACTTCTTTGCAAGCAAGGAAGCCTGCAAATATTTCGCGAAGATACAAAATATATGTGATTTTTCAGTCTTGCGTGCGCGTAAATTGTGTGCGCGCGAGGCTTTTATTACTGTTTTTATTGTTGCGTAAACTAAAAATTGGGTTAAATAAAGTGAAAAATTGGGTTTAGCGTGCTTTTATTGCAATTAAAAGAGCTATGCGCCTTTTTTCTCATTTGTTTCTGTCGGCAGTTTGTATTATCTTCGCGCTGTTTTTCAAAAGAGTAAAAAATGAATCAATTGCCGGTAGTAACCAAGAACTTGATAGCGATTAATGTGTTGATGTTTCTCGCACTTCTCGCAGCCGAAAAGTATGGCATAGACCTCAATAACTATTTGGGGCTGCACCTGTTTCTGGCTGGCGATTTCCACCCCTATCAGTTTGTAACATATATGTTTATGCATGGTGGTTTTACCCACTTGTTTTTCAATATGTTTGCCCTTTATATGTTTGGCGGCCTGCTCGAACGTGTATGGGGGGCCAAACGTTTTCTCACATACTATTTTGTAACGGGTATTGGTGCTGCCGTTATTCAGGAACTGGTGCAATATGGCTACTATGCAGCTTACCTTGCGCAGTATGAATATGTGCGCTTTGCCACCGATGCGCTTATCCCTATGTCGCAGTATCTGAATATGTGGAACACTGTGGGTGCCTCCGGTGCTGTTTATGGCATTTTATTGGCTTTTGCAATGATGTTCCCCAACGAGCGTATGTTTGTTATTCCTTTTCCCTTCCCCATAAAGGCAAAATATTTTGTAATAATATTCTGTATTTTGGAATTATTGCTTGGCGTGAGCAATAATGCGGGCGACAACGTGGCTCATTTTGCTCATTTGGGCGGTATGCTTTTTGGTTTCCTGCTCATTCTTTTTTGGCGTAAAAACGGTAAAATAAGTGGCCCTTATGTTTAAGAATTTGTATCAGAGATTTTGTGATGAAAATATAGTGGGCCGTTTCATTTATGTGAATGTTGCGGTGTATATAATTGTCGCTTTCATCGGGGTTTTTGCCACGCTTTTTGAGTTTGGCTACAAGGTGGATTCTTTCATGCATTGGTTTGAACTGCCTGCCTCGCTGAACCGCTTTATATGCCAACCTTGGACAATAATTTCTTATATGTTCCTGCACGAAAGAGTGATGCATATTTTGTGGAATATGCTTGCACTCTACGGCTTTGGGCGCATATTCCTGTCGTTCTTTTCTGTGCGCCATTTTGTGGGAGTTTATCTCCTGGGCGGTATAATGGGTGGTGCCTTTTTTATGTTGGCCTACAACTTGTTCCCTCATTTTGACAGAATTGTCGATAATTCCTATTTGATAGGGGCGTCGGCTTCTGTGCTTGCAATTGTTGTGGCATCGGCCGTGCGTCGCCCCAATTATGTGGTGAACTTAATGTTTTTTGGCAGTATCAGGTTGGTTACGGTGGCTGTGGTAACCGTTGTTATATCACTGCTATTGTTGGCATCGGAAAATGCCGGTGGGAACTTTGCGCACCTTGGCGGTGCGTTCGCGGGTTGGCTGTTTGCTTTTTTGTTGAACAAAGGGACCGATGCAACGCTGTTTATTAACAAGGCGATAGACTCCCTTGCTACACTCTTTAAGCGTCGCTCTGCGGCTAAAAAAGCGAAATTCACATATCAAAGAAGTTCTCGTGTGGCCGACTATGAATACAATGCGCGTAAAAAAGAAGATGAGGCTCAGATAAATAAAATTCTCGAGAAACTGAAAGCAAATGGTTATGCATCACTCTCGGAAGATGAAAAAAAGCAATTGTTCGATGCATCACGCAAGTAAATACATTTTGTGAAAATGGTGTGATGGGCATTTGTGTTTGTGGCACAAGTGCCCTGTTTTTATTAAATTTGTAGCTGTGGCTGCAAATAAATCGCGCTAAATTATAATTAATTAAGAAAAAAACGCTATATTTGCGCGCATTTAACGAAGCGAAACGAATAAATCATAAATAAAATTTAATTAAAATGCAGAACAAAGGATTTGTAAAAGTTTTTGCGCTACTGCTTACATTAGTGTGTTTGTTCTATCTTTCATTCTCGTTTGTAACCAGTTCACACATGAACAAGGCTGCAAATGATCCCAAAGGTGAGCAACATTATCTCGATTCAATGCAGAATGAGAAAGTATGGCTTGGTGTTTATACATTAAAGCAGTGCCGCGAGATGGAGATTGGTCTTGGTTTGGACCTCAAAGGTGGTATGAATGTCATTATGGAAGTATCGGTTCCCGATATTATCAAGGCACTTGCAGACCACAAGAGCGATGCAGCATTTAATCAGGCGGTTGAAGCAGCTCGCGTAGCATCAATCACAAGCCAGAGCGATTATATCACTCTGTTTGTCGATGAGTATAAGAAATTGGTTCCCGATGGTAGCCTTGCAGCGATTTTTGCTACACAGCAGTTGAAGGACAAGGTAAATACCCGTTCAACCGATAGTGAAGTAGTTGCAGTTCTTCGCGAAGAGGTACAGGCCGCAATCGATAACTCATTCAATGTGTTGCGCACCCGTATCGACCGCTTCGGTGTTGTTCAGCCCAATATTCAGGCTCTCGAAGGTTCTATGGGCCGTATAATGATTGAACTTCCCGGTGTTAAAGAGCCCGAGCGTGTACGTAAATTGTTGCAGGGTTCAGCAAACTTGGAGTTCTGGGATACATATAATGCCGCAGAAATCGTTCCTGCTCTTATGGCTGCCGATGCCAAGCTTGCTGCAGTTGCACAAGCCACAGAAACTGTAGCCACAGAAGAAGTACCTGCTGAAACTGCTCCTGCAACAGAGGAGAAAGCCGAGGCTGCCGACGCAGACATTGAGGCCGCCATTACAGGCGAGGCCGGTGCAGAGGAGAAGGTAGATGTTGAGGCTTTGAAAAAGCAGCACCCTCTATTGTCTCGTTTGCAGACAGTGCAGAGCAATGCAACAGGAAGCGTAATTGGTTATGCTCATTACAATGACACTGCAGCTATTAACGCTCTTACCGCTACACCCGAGTTCAAGAGCACTATGCCTCGTGAGCTTCGTCTCTATTGGGGTGTTGAGGCTGTTGACCGTGAAACAACAAATCAAATATATGAACTTTATGCAATTAAATGTGTACAGCGCAATGGTCGTGCGCCCATTGAGGGTGATGTTGTTGTAGATGCTGCCGACACATTCGACCAGCACGGTCGTCCTTGTGTAACAATGGCGATGAACAGCGATGGTGCTCGTCGTTGGGCGCAGCTTACTAAAGCAAATATCGGTAAGGCTATTGCCATTGTGCTCGACGGTTTTGTTTACAGTGCTCCCATGGTAAGCAACGAAATTACCGGTGGCCGTTCTGAAATTACAGGTAACTTCACTATTGAAACAACAAAGGACTTGGCAAACGTGCTTCGTTCGGGTAAAATGCCCGCGCCCGCGCGTATTGTACAAGAGGATATAGTAGGTCCTTCACTTGGTCAGGAGTCAATTAACCAGGGTATGATGTCGTTTATCGTGGCATTCATATTGCTTATGGTTTATATGTGCGCTATCTATGGTGTTATCCCCGGTATGGTTTCCAATGCAGCTCTGTTGATGAACCTCTTCTTTACACTCGGTGTGTTGGCTTCGTTCCAGGCTGCCCTCACTATGTCGGGTGTTGCAGGTATTGTGCTCACATTGGGTATGGCCGTTGATGCCAACGTGCTCATATACGAGCGTACAAAAGAGGAGCTTGCTGCAGGTAAGAATACACGTGCAGCCCTTGCCGATGGTTACAAGAATGCCTTCTCTGCAATCTTCGACTCGAACTTCACATCAATTATCACCGGTGTCATTCTGTTCTACTTTGGTACAGGCCCCATTCGTGGTTTTGCTACAACACTTATCATCGGCTTGCTATGTTCGTTCTTCACAGCAGTGTTCCTCACACGTGTTGTTTATGAGCACTTTATGAACAAGAACAAGTGGCTTGGTCTCACTTTTGTTACCAATATATCAAAGAAGATGATGGTTGGCACAAAGTTCGATTTCCTCAAAAAGTCAAAGAACTTTGGAATTGGTCTTGCAGTGGCTATTGTGGCTGTTGTGGTATCGTTTGCAGTTCGTGGTTTGAGCCAAAGTATTGATTTCACCGGTGGCCGTAACTTCGTTGTTCAGTTTGAGCAGCAGGTGGAGCCCGAAACCGTTCGTGAGGTTCTTCGCGAGAAGATTACCGAGGACAATGTTCAGGCTATTGCCCTTGGTACTGATGGCAAGACTATCCGTATAACAACCAACTATCGTATAACCGATCCTTCGGAGACTGTAGATGCAGAAATTGAGAAGTTCCTCTACGATGCATTTATGGAGAAGGGCTTGTTGAGCGAAGGTCTTACATTTGAGACATTTGTTGATTATGATAACCGTGCGGGAGGCTCTATAATCAGTTCTCAGAAGGTTGGTCCCAGCATTGCTGAGGATATTAAAGACAGTGCTATCATTTCTGTGATATTGGCTCTTGTGGCAATATTCCTTTATATCCTTGTACGTTTCCGCAATGTGGCATACAGCGTGGGCTCTATTGTAGCTTTGGCTTGCGACGTGTTGCTCATCATTGGTTGCTATTCACTATGCTATGGCTGGTTGCCCATCTCGTTGGAGGTTGACCAGGTATTCATTGGCGCAATTCTTACCGCTATCGGATACTCTATCAACGATAAGGTGGTTATCTTCGACCGTGTACGTGAGTTTGCTTACCTCTATCCCAAACGCGATAAATATACTTTGTTTAACGACTCTTTGAACACAACACTTGCTCGTACTATTAACACATCATTCAGTACATTGGTGGTGTTGCTCGCAATCTTTATCTTGGGTGGTGATAGCATTCGCAGCTTCTCATTTGCAATGATTCTTGGTGTAATCTTTGGTACACTCTCTTCATTGTTCATAGCTGCTCCTGTTGCTTATAGCATTATTTCTAAAGGAAAGAAATAATAATTTAAGATATAAGACAAACAAAAAATCTCCGGCTTCATTGAAGCCGGAGATTTTTTGTTTGTTAAGTGCACTGTCAGCCGATGTTTGCAAGCGGGCACTCAGTGCATCGATGCTTTGTGCAATAGGCATTGTTCAGTTGTATCAAGGCTTGAGAGTCAGCTGCGCTGCTTGCGCAAACTCCACGTTCGGCCCAGCGGCGTATTATACTATTGTCTTCGCTGTTTATCTCGTGTAAATAATCCTCGGCTTTGGTGCATAGGCCGGCGTTTAGGCGGTGCTTTCCGTAGCAATACAGCATTGGTATCACAGTGTTTATAATAAGTACATCTAGTTGTTTGTTTTTTAAGTCTCCGGTACCTACGGTTGCAGTTCCGCCGAATTGCGTGTGGTGCTGCCAATAATAGCTGGGATATGCTTGAAACAGTTTGTGAAGTTCGGTTATTGTGTTGCATTCCGCTATGCGGTCAATGCTTACGCAACCGCGTTGTAGCAACGTGGCCATACGTGCAATGCGTATGTGTGGTGTTGCGTTTCCATTCCACTTGTTGTAATCCATTTCTTGTAGCTCGAATTTGCTTTTTAGGAACTTGTATTCGCGTAGCAGTCTGTTGTAGTATTCGCCGGCTAAAGCGTCGTTCTTGTAGTATTGTGGAATACTCTCCTCGCTAAGCAGGCCTGCTTGCCCAAAGAATATAGCCTCAATCTGGTCTATATTATCATTGTGCTTCCCGAGAGCTTGCATGTTGAGAAGCGAGGCCCACTCCTCGAAGGCGTTGCCTTGTATGCCGAATCCGAAACTGCGGGCAAGCAGCTTGAAAAGTGCGTCGTTCCACCTTTTCCCGCAACTGTTGTATAGCTTGGTGAGTCTTTCACACTTCTCTTCAATACGTTCTGCCAGCAGACGTGATAAACTATTGCGTAGCTCAGTGTCGTTGCATCTTGGAATAGTCTCAATGCAGGGTTGTGCGAAGTCTTTTTTCTGCATTTTATATTGTTGTTGTGTGTGTTGTCTTTAGAGTTTTTACTCTTTTTTCTCTTCGGGGTAGCTGATGCGTGTGTGGTATATAGCTTTCAGCCTCTCTTTAAATATCTCTTTTATGGTGTAGATGTCTTGGAATGTCAATGGGCACATGGATAGTTCTCCATTGGCAACAATTGAATCTACTATACTATCTACTTTTTCTTCAATGTTTGCTGCAGTGTATTCGCTTATGCTGTGTGAGGCTGCCTCTACACAATCGGCAAGCATAAGTATTCCTTGCTCTTGTGTGGTTGGTCTGGGGCCGGGGTAGGTGAATATTGCTTCATTAATTTTCTCGTCGGGGTGGGCGTTTTTGTAGGTGATGTAGAAATATCCGGTTTTGGAAAGCCCATGGTGTGTTGCGATGAAGTTTCTTATCTTTTGAGGCAGGTGATTGCGTTCGGCAATTGCGGCTCCTTCAATTACGTGTCTTATGATTATTTGCGCACTCTCTTGTGGCTCAAGCTCGTTATGCGGGTTTTTGCCTCCACTTTGGTTTTCGGTAAAATATATTGGGTTGCTTGTCTTTCCTATATCGTGGTAGAGTGCACCGGTGCGCACTTCCAAACTGTTGGCTCCTATGGCACGTGCCGCCTCTGCTGCAAGGTTTGCTACCTGCATAGAGTGTTGGAATGTGCCCGGTGCTTGTTGCGACAGCTTTTGCAGTAGGGGGTTGTTTAGGTTGGACAATTCTATAAGTGTGATGTTTGACACGAATCCCAAGAGTTTTTCTATAATAAACATTGTGGGATATGCAAAAAGTATAAGTGCTGCACTTATCACAAAATAGATATACATTATGAGGTTCATTTTTGTGATGTCATTCTCCACTATAAGTTCATAGGCAAGGAATGTGGCGCAGTAGGTTACAAGAACAATGAATGACGTGCGGAACATTTGTGAGCGTGCCGAAAGCTCTTTTAAACTTAAAATTGCGGCATACCCGGCCAATATCTGCAACAATGCAAACTCGTAGGGCGAGTTTAACATTATAGAGCAAAGTATAATATTTATTGTGTGTGTAATAAATGCTGTGCGCGGTGTGGTGAAAAGGCATAACATCATAGGTACCAATGCGAACGGCAGCATAAACACATTGCCGAAGCGTGCCTCCATCATAATCCCTACAATTATAGGAAAAATGGTTGTTGACAATATTGTCAGTATAAATTTGTTGCTGTTGTTTTTAATGTCGGGGTTATATATATATATGTACGACAGCAATAGCGAGAATGTTATTATTACAAAGAGAACCTGCCCAAGAAGCATTGTTGTTGTTTTGTAGTTGTTGTCCTGCCTCTTGTCTATTTCATATTGATACGATTTTAAAATCTGATAGGTCTTTGCATCTACAATGTCTCCGCGGCTCACTATTTTCTGCCCGTTCTGCACAATTCCTTCGCTTATGGGTAGCAATGTTAGCTCCTCCTCGAGAAGTAACGCGGTTTTGGTGGAGTCGTACGCAATGTTAGGCTTTATAAAGTCGTTTAGCTTGTATGCTGCAATTGTGTTTGCCGGGAAGGTGTCGGCGGCGAGTACTATTTTATATGCTTTGTCGGGTGTAACAAATTGTTCTTTGTCAATAGTGTGTGAAATATGGTCGGTAACCAGGTTTATGTTCTCGGCTCTGTTGCTTGCCATAATTTCTTTGTCGTTCTGTGAAATTATTCCTTTGTTGTAGAGCCCGATAAGTGCATTGTAATAATTAATGTATGCCTCGCGTGGAATCTCTTCGCTGGCATTGCGGTAGAAGCGGTTCCTTAATTGACGTAAAGACTGCACGGCAATAGTGGAGTCTTTTGTAAAGTAGAGCTTGAAGTGCTCGCATATACTGTCCTTCTCTTTTTTTAGCTGAGCCTCGCTTTTGTAAACCGGGAAGTCGAATGGTGCAATTATCTGCCCGTAATTCCACGGTGCTGCCTCACTGTAATTGTAATTGAAAACATTGTTGCGTGGCATGAAATATATTATCAATCCCATACACAACAACGTGGTTGTTGCCTGGAACAATAATCTCATACGCTTGTTTAGTATTTTTTTTAGGCTCTCTTTCATGGTGTATATTATTAAGTTTCAAGTAGTGCTTTGCACTATGCAAGCTTGTTTATACAAATGTACAAAAAAATAACAAAAATCAAAGGTTAAATACTTTTTCTTGTTCCCATTGTGTGGTGCTTGAAAGAAAAATCAATTGATTTATTTTGTTAAGAAAGCAAGTTGTACTACTTTTGTAAGGTTGTAATATGCAATAATCTGCATTCTCCATTATTTTGGGCACTGTAATGTAAATGTCATTAGTGCAGGCTGTTGCAATAAAATAATTAGTAAGATGAATGAAAGAAAAGTGAGAGTGCGCTTTGCACCAAGCCCTACAGGGCCTCTACATATTGGCGGTGTTAGAACTGCGTTGTATAACTACCTGTTTGCCAAGCAACATGGCGGCGAGCTCATATTCCGCATAGAAGATACCGATTCAAACCGTTTTGTGCCCGGTGCCGAGGAGTATATTTTGGAATCTTTCCGCTGGCTGGGCATAAAGTTTGATGAGGGAGTTACTTTTGGTGGGGAGTGTGGCCCGTACCGTCAATCGGAGCGTCGTGCTATATATAAAAAATATGTTCAGCAATTGCTCGACAATGGCAAGGCTTATATTGCATTTGACACACCCGAGGAACTTGAAGCTAAGCGTGCCGAGGTGGAAAACTTCCAGTACGATGCATCAACACGTCTTTCAATGCGTAACTCGCTGGCGTTGTCGGCATCGGAGGTTAACGAACTCATAGAAAGCGGGCATCAGTATGTTGTTCGTTTTAAAGTGGAGCCGGGTGAGAAGGTTGTTGTAAACGACCTTATTCGCGGTATTGTTACCATCGACTCTTCAATACTCGACGACAAAGTTCTGTACAAGTCTGCCGACGAATTGCCCACCTATCACCTTGCAAACATTGTCGATGACCACTTGATGAATATCTCTCATGTCATTAGAGGTGAGGAGTGGTTGCCTTCGGCACCTTTGCATGTGCTTCTTTATCGCGCGTTTGGTTGGGAAAGCACAATGCCACAGTTTGCCCACTTGTCGCTCCTTTTAAAGCCTGAGGGCAATGGAAAGCTAAGCAAGCGCGACGGCGACCGTTTAGGCTTCCCTGTGTTCCCTCTTGAATGGCACGATCCCAAAAGCGGTGCTGTCTCTTCAGGCTTTCGCGAGAGCGATTATCTGCCCGAGGCTGTTATAAATTTTCTTGCCCTACTTGGTTGGAACCCCGGTGATGATGTGGAGATGATGTCAATGAATGACCTTATCAATAAATTCGACTTGTCGAAGTGCAGTAAGGCCGGTGCGCGTTTCGATTATAAGAAGATGATTTGGTTTAACCACGAGTATATATTGCAAAAAAACGACGAAGAAATTGCTGCAATATTTATGCCGGTTGTGCAGTCGCACGGTGTTGAAACCAGTATGGAGATGCTCACAAAGATTGTTTCTTTGATGAAGGGCCGCGTTAATTTTGTTCATGAATTGTGGGAGGCTTGCAGTTTTTATTTTGTTGCTCCTGTTGAATATGATGAAAAAACTGTAAAGAAACGCTGGAAAGAGGATTCGGCTGTGAAGATGGCGGAGCTAGCTGCGTTGTTGGAGAGCCTTGATGATTTCTCAATAGAAAATCAAGACAAGGCTGTTCATGAATGGATTGAGGCTAAAGGCTATGGAATGGGCGAAATAATGAATGCTTTCCGCTTGGCTCTGGTGGGTGAAGGCAAAGGTCCGCAGATGTTTGACATCTCCGGGTTGATAGGAAAAGAGGAGACATTGGCTCGTTTGCGCAGAGCTATTGCTGTTTTGGGATAATACGGTAGGCAAAATGTACACTATAGGAATATACATATATATAGCAATTGTAAAGATTGCTGCACTATTCGGGCATAAAAAGGCAAAGTTTATGCTTGAAGGGCATAATGATATTTTTTCAACGCTTAAAGAGAGGGTGAGTGTCGGTGCCGATTATGTTTGGTTCCACGCCTCCTCGCTTGGTGAGTTTGAGCAAGGCCGTCCAATGATTGAGAAATTCCGTGCCGAGCACCCCGAGTTCCGCGTGGTTCTTACTTTCTTTTCACCTTCGGGCTATCGTTCTGCTCGCAATTACCAGCAGGCCGATGTTGTTTGTTATCTGCCATTTGACACGCCTTGTAATGTGAAGCGTTTCCTTGATATTGTAAACCCTAAAATGGTGTTTTTTATCAAGTATGAATTCTGGCTGAATTTTCTTTTCGCATTGAAAAAACGTGGAATAGCAACTTATAGCGTTTCTTCCATTTTCCGTGCAGAGCAGGCCTTTTTCCATTGGTGGGGCTTTTACTATCGTAAAGCCTTGCACTGTTTTACGCATCTTTTTGTGCAAAATGAACAATCTAAGGACTTGTTGGAGAGTATAGGCGTCAATGCGGTTACGGTAGTTGGTGATACTCGTTTTGACAGGGTTGCGAAAATATCGGAACAGGCTCACCTGTTGCCCCTTGTTGAGGCGTTTATCGAAGATGGTAAAAAGGTTTTTATAGCCGGTAGCTCTTGGGGGCCCGATGAGGCTGTGTATGCTCCCTATTTTAATACCCACGCGGGGTGGAAGCTTATAATTGCGTCGCACGAGGTTAACGAAGAACGTATATCCGCAATTGAAGAGCGCGTGCGCGGGTTGTGTGTGCGCTATACACAGGCTACCATAGAAGAGGTGCGCTCGGCAAAATGTTTGATAATAGACTGCTTTGGGCTGCTTTCCTCTATTTATAGATATGGAAATGTTGCATATGTGGGTGGTGGTTTTGGCGTTGGTATTCATAATGTGCTCGAAGCGGCAGTTTATGGTATTCCGGTGTTCTTTGGCCCCAATAATAAGAAATTCCAGGAGGCACAGCACCTGAAAGCGTGCGGTGGTGGCATAGAAGTGGTGTCGTGCGAGGATTTTGAGCAGAAGATGTCTGTTCTCGACAATGATGCTGCAGCTGCAAAAAAAGCCGGTGAGGCTGCCGGTAGCTATGTTCTGCAGAATGCAGGTGCGTCGGCAAAAATATTTAAAAAGCTTGGTTTGTGATTTTTGTGTAAAACAATGTGGATTTCATAGCATATATTAAGAAAATTGCTATCTTCGCATTGTATGAAAGATAAATAAAGGATTGATTATAACTATTAAATTTTTAGAACTATGCAGTATTTGACTAATGAGAAATTGACAATCGTTGGTGCCGGTGGTATGATTGGTTCCAATATGGTGCAGTGTGCATTGATGCTTGGTTTGACACCTAACATCTGCTTGTATGATATCTTTGAGCCCGGTGTTCATGGTGTTGCCGATGAGATGGCTCATTGTGGATTCCCCGGTGCAAACATCACATGGACAACAAACCCCGAAGAGGCTTTTACAGGTGCTAAATACATTGTTTCATCGGGTGGTGCTCCACGTAAAGAGGGTATGACTCGTGAGGATTTGCTGAAGGGCAATTGCCAGATTGCTGCTGAATTCGGCGATTTCATTAAAAAGTATTGTCCCGATGTTAAGCATGTAGTGGTAATCTTCAACCCTGCCGATGTAACAGCTCTTACCGCACTTATCCACTCTGGTTTGAAACCCAACCAATTGACTTCGTTGGCAGCTCTCGATTCTACTCGCTTGCAGCAGGCTCTTGCCAAGGAGTTTGGTGTTCAGCAGGACAAAGTAACCGGTGCCAATACATACGGTGGCCACGGTGAGCAGATGGCTGTATTTGCTTCACAGGTGAAGATTGATGGCAAGCCTTTGGCTGAAATGGGATTGTCCGAAGAGCGTTGGGCCGAAATTAAGCACAACACTGTTCAGGGTGGTTCAAATATCATTAAACTACGCGGACGCTCTTCTTTCCAGAGCCCTTCATATTGCGCAATTAAGATGATTGAGGCAGCTATGGGCGGTGCTCCTTACACTTTGCCTGCCGGCTGCTATGTGAACAACGCAGAGCTGGGCTACAAGAACGTAATGATGGCTATGCCTACTACAATTGATGCCGATGGCGTTCACTATGTTGCACCTACCGGTACTGCCGAGGAGATGGCAGCATTGCAATCTTCTGTAGAGCATTTGGGCAAGATGCGCGATGAGATTATCGCTCTTGGTATTATTCCCGCAGTTGAGGAGTGGAATACTCTTAATCCCAATCTCTAATATACTTTTATATAATATAAATAAGGTGGCAGGGGCATTTTAATCCTTGCCTCCTTATTTTTTTGAGCAAAAAAGTTGTTAAAAGTTTTGCCAATTAAGAAATTGTATCTACTTTTGCGCCACATTTTGTTCAGTTGATAATAATATAAACTAAAAATATAGATAGGAAATGATTGTAGTACCTGTTAATGAAAAAGAGAACATTGAGAGAGCTCTTAAAAAATTCAAGAGAAAATTCGAGAAAACCGGTGTAGTAAAAGAGTTGCGTGCTCGTCAGCAGTTTGACAAGCCTTCTGTAATCAAGAGATTGAAGATGGAGCATGCTATCTACGTTCAGAAACTTCGTGCAAACGAGGAATAAAAAACTTGCATCTTTTCTTGTTTTTTAATTTAATCTGATATATATTCGTTGCCGTAAGATGATTCTTGTGGCAACGAATATGTTTATAGACTCATTCATACGGCATTTGAAGAACGAGAGAAAATACTCGTTGCATACGTTAAGAGCGTATGCAAAAGACCTTCGTGCCTTTGAAGAGTTTTTGCAGAATGTAGAGGAATCTCTCTCTCTTATTACTGTTGATGTCGATTTGTTGCGCTTGTGGGTGGCGTCGCTCGTGGACAATGGTAGTGCGGCAAGCTCTGTTTGTAGAAAACTGAGCTCGTTGCGCTCTTTTTATGCGTATATGTGCTCCGAAGGTAATATGAATACAAATCCCGCGCTGTTGGTTTGCGCTCCAAAGTGCCCGAAATCGTTGCCTGCATTTGTTAAAGCCGAAGAGATGGACGAGCTTATAGATGAAATCTCTTTTGGTGAAGGCTTTTTGGCTTGTCGCGATAGAGCGATAATACTCTGCTTCTATGAAACGGGAATACGTCTTTCTGAATTAGTCGGGCTTAATCTTGATAGCGTGGACTTGGAGCAAAAGCAGTTGAAAGTGCTTGGAAAGCGTAATAGGGAACGAATTATTCCGTTTGCTGACGAGTTGCGCGGGGAACTTTGCTTTTATATAGCAGAACGCGCAAAAGTGGCTGCCGCTGATGAACAGGCTTTGTTTTTGTCAAAAAACGGCATGCGTGTAAACCAGCAGCAGGTTTACAGGGTTGTTAATAAGCGTCTGGCCGGTGCTACTGGTGTGAAAAAGAAGAGCCCGCACGTGCTGCGCCATAGCTTTGCAACAGCAATGCTTAACAACGATGCGGAACTGATGGCTGTTAAGGAACTTCTTGGGCACAAGCGTCTGGCAACGACAGAGATATATACTCATTTAACATTTGAAGAATTAAAACGTTCTTATGACAAGGCTCACCCCAGAGCCGGTAATAATTAATAAAATAAAGGAGGATTTATTATGGAGACAAGAATTCAATCGGTTCATTTCGATGCATCAGCACAGTTGTTGGAGTATGTAGAGAAGAAAGTCGCTAAAATAGAAAAGTTGTGCGAGGGGGCTACATCGTTGGAGGTTACAATGAAGCTGGTTAAACCCGAAACTGCAATGAATAAAGAGGTGGCATTGCGCCTTTTGTCGGGCGCAGGTGATATGTTTGCTTCTAAAATATCCGACACTTTCGAGGACGCTTTGTTGGACGCAATAGATGCTTTAAAGGCGCAAATAGAGAAAAAACGCGAAAAAATGAAGTAAATCGTGAAAAAAACATCGAAAAAGTTTTGTGATTAAAAAAAAACTCGTACATTTGCACTCGCTTTACAACGGTAACAGCACTGCAAATGTACAATGCCTCTTTAGCTCAGTTGGCCAGAGCACGTGATTTGTAATCTCGGGGTCGTTGGTTCGAATCCGACAAGAGGCTCAAAAGAAAAGCAAGTGTTGAAGTTTAAAGCTGTCGCAAATGCGTTTTCTGAAATAGTGACAGGGCAAATTCCAGAGTGGCCAAATGGGGCAGACTGTAAATCTGCTGTCTTTCGACTTCGGTGGTTCGAATCCATCTTTGCCCACAATGTGTTGAAAAAGAGAATGCAAACCAGCCTTG
>JAFUOP010000010.1 GCA_017481875.1 Bacteroidaceae bacterium | reverse complement strand
TAGTCACCAATAGTTGTTACGCTGTTGGGGATTGTTACGCTTGTAAGGCCGGTGCAACCAGAGAACGCATAGCTTTCAATCGTTGTTACGCTATTGGGGATTGTTACGCTTGTAAGGCCGGTGCATTCCCCGAACGCAATGCTTCCAATAGTTGTTACGCTACCCGGTATTGTAATGCTTGTAAGGCCGGTGCAATTCAAGAACGCACCGCTTCCAATAGTAGTTACGCTGTTGCCTATAGTAATGCTTGTAAGGCCGGTGCAATTCAAGAACGCACCGCTTCCAATAGTAGTTACGCTGTTGCCTATAGTAATGCTTGTAAGGCCTGTGCAACCACAGAACGCATACTCTCCAATAGTTGTTACGCTATTGGGGATTGTTACGCTTGTAAGGCCGGTGCAACCACTGAACGCACTGCTTCCAATAGTTGTTACGCTATTGGGTATTGTAATGCTTATAAGGCCGGTGCATTCATCGAACGCAATGCTTCCAATAGTTGTTACGCGGTAAGTTTTTGACTTGTAGGTTACTGTTTCGGGTATAACAAGCTTGCCACTATATTCCCCCCAACTACTTCCTTTATGTGTTACCTCTACGGTTAAAAATCTCGAAGAGATAATGTTGTAGTAAATACCACCCACCTCAAAGTCGTGGGCACTTGCCACAGTGCTGCAAAGCAGCACTGCTACTGTTATCAACAGTTGTTTTGCTGTTCTCATTTGTAAATATCTGTTTATTGTTTTTAGCTCTAAAAGCGGGGTGTGGAAATTTAGTTTGTTACCCTTGCTGTTACTGTTTTGCAACACCCCCGTGTGTGCCGGGCTGGTTGTTGCATGCAACAAAGGTAATGAATATTATTTAATTAGTTGCTCCAGGGAGGTGAAAACTATATCCTTTTCTTATATACATACACCACAAAGGGTTCCTCGTTGTCGTATTTGGAAAAGGCTTTTTCATCTACAAGTTCAAAACCGTGGCGGGGGTAGTAGGTGTGGTTGCAGGTGATATCGGTCCACAGTAGCATATTTTCATAGCCTTGGCTTTTGAGCAGGTTGCTCATTGCCGGCAACAACAGGCTGCCACACCCTTTTTGAGCACTAAGGAAGAAGGTGAGCATAGCATCGCCACGCCCCATTTTGCGCGCAACCATATCTTCGTTGCTGTGCGACGAGGAGAGCACCATATCGAGTATATCGTTCTGCTCTTCGCCTGTGAAACGTTTACGTGCCACGGAGTACCACTCATCGGCTGCAGGGTTGCCACTTGCATTCGACGCAAAGATAAACCCCTTCATTTCTGTGCCGGCAACAACCTTCAATGCAAGCGAGGGGTTCTGGTATTCGTAGCGCACGCTATACTCGCACACCACACGTGCAATATCTTGGTCCCAGCTTTGCAGTGCTTCGCTCCACGCATCTACCGTGAGTTCCACTGCTGCGGGAATATCTTCTTGTGTGAATGGCACTACCTGCAAGTTTTTTTCACTCATATAAAATCAGTATTTCTCGTATGAAACCACCTTGCCCCACTCTTTGCGTATCTTCTTGCGCTTGGGTTTGGCGGCATAGCCCAGGGCCACAATAAGCATAAGACGTTTCTTTTCTGGGATTCCTGTGAGTTGCTTTATCTTCTTTTCGTCGAACCAGCCTAATATGCAACTGCCAATGCCTTCGTCTTCGGCAGCAAGGGTAATGTATGCCGATGCTATTCCCAGGTCCATCATTGGGAAATCCTTGTCCTTTATGCCACAACCCAATTTAGAGGTTATGTTTGTGGGCTCGTGAGTTATTAGCACAAGGGCTGCAGCATCTTTTACAAACTTGTTCATTCCAAGGCTCGACGTTGCCTTGCCCACCTGCACAAGCAATTCATTCTCTGTAACCACTGTAAAGTGCCAGGGCTGCCCATTACAAGCCGAGGGGGCAAGCCTGCCTGCCTCTAAAATGCGTTCGAGCACGTCGCGTTCTATGGTGCGACCGGGTTCAAAGGAGCGGTCGCTCTGGCGTGCCTGTGCAAGTTCCAAAAAAGTTTTCATAGCACCGGGGTTATTTGTTTATCATACGGGCAATGTACTTGCCTATGATGTCGAACTCAATATTAACCTTTGTGCCCACCTTGATGGTGTGGAAATTGGTGTGCTCGTAGGTATAAGGAATTATCGCTACTTTGAAGGAGTCGTCGGTGGGCTCGCACACTGTGAGGCTCACGCCGTTCACTGTAACCGAGCCTTTATCTACTGTAAGGTAGCCCTTTGCTGCCATTTCTGCGTCGTGTTTATAACGGAATGTGTAGTACCAGCTGCCGTCGGCATCTTTTATATCGGTGCACTCGGCGGTTTGGTCCACGTGGCCCTGCACAATGTGGCCGTCGAGGCGGCCGTTCATCATCATACTGCGCTCCACGTTCACCTTGTCGCCCACCTCCAGGAGGCCTATGTTTGAACGTTCTAATGTTTCACTCATTGCGGTAACGGTGTATTCGTTACCCTCTATGTTTACCACTGTGAGGCATACACCGTTATGCGACACGCTCTGGTCTATTTTAAGCTCGTTAGTGAAAGAGCAAGTGAGTGTGAGGTGAAGGTTGCCCTGCTCACGTACCAACTTTGTTACTGTTGCAAATTCTTCTACTATTCCTGAAAACATATTATTCTGTTGTTTTAATTGTTTGCGAATATATAAATTTATCTTTTAAGGCAATGTTACATATAGTTAATAGTTGTAGCGCGGTATGCGGAAAATGATTGACAGCACCACCATTACACCTATGAGCACAGGGTAATACAAATGCGGTATAATGGCAACGGGCGACACCGCAGCAAGCCCCGATGCCATGAGCAACTGTGCACCGTAAGGGATAACGCCCTGTACAAAGCAAGACGTAGTGTCCATAATACTTGCCGAGCGACGGGGTGCAATGTCGAAAGTACGGGAAATGTCGCGTACAATGTCTCCCGTAGATAGTATTGCTATGGTGTTGTTTGCCGTGCATAGGTTTGAAAGTGCCGTGAGCACGGCAATGGAAAATTCTGCAGCACGTTGCGAACGCACCTTGTAGGTAACGGCACGTATAAGAAACTCCAAGCCGCCATTCACCTTTACAATTTCCAATAAACCACCTGCAAGCATTGTAACAATAATGAGCTCACCCATTGAGGCAATGCCCGCACCAAGCGAGGAGAATATATCCACCACCCCGATAGATGCTGTGCACACACCAATTATTGCCGATATTACAATACCTATTACAAGCACCACAAGCACGTTTATTCCACACAATGCGGTGATTATAACTACAAGGTAGGGAAGAATCTTCACACAGTCGATAGCTGTAAACGCTATGGGCTCGGCAATAGTTGCTGCTGTGCCGCTGAACAGGTATATAATTGTTGTTATAACCGCAGCGGGCATAACAAGTAGAAAATTGGTTTTGAATTTGTCGCGCATAGAGCAGCCTTGCGACTGTGTTGCGGCAATTGTGGTATCGGAAATAAACGACAAGTTATCGCCAAAGAATGCACCACCCACAACTATTGCCACAAGCCAGGCAACACTGCAATCTATTTGCGCTGCGAGGGCAGTTACCACAGGAGTAAGAGCAACAATTGTGCCCACCGATGTACCAATTGACATTGATATAAAACAGGCTGCAATGAAAATTCCGGCAGGCAAAAATTGCTGAGGTATTATATGCAAAGTCAGTGCTACGGTGGAATCCACTGCACCCATACCCTTTGCAAGAGCAGCAAAAGCCCCTGCAAGCACAAAAATCCACACCATAAGCATAACGCGTGAGTTTGCAGCACCACGGGAGAAGGTTTTAATCCTTTCCTCCAAAGTGTTGCCGCCCGGCATAACCGCAATGGCATATATTGCAGCTACAACGAAGGCGGCACTTATTGGAATTTTATAAAAATCGCCGGCAACGATAGAGCCCACAAGATACACCGTGAGCAACAAGGCTATGGGCGAAAGTGCCACCGCGCCCTTTACAATATTTTTTACATTCATTGAATAGACTGTTTATAATTCCATTAAAAAGTTTTAGAAGCGTTCTCAAACGTGCGAAGATAGTTATAAATTGCCAAACGAGCAATTTGCTATATAAATATTGTTAAAATAATCCATTAAAACAGATAGTTATACCATTTTTAAATATTTTTGCATATAGAGGATTAAACCTATTGACTTTTATACTATCAAAAATAGCAATGTTTATAGATAAATAATAGATGTAAAATATATGTCAAAAAGAAAAATTGCAGTTGCAATGCTTCTGTCATTGGCCTGCGGGCTTATGGCGCAAACATCACAGCAGTGGAGTTTGAAGGATTGTATAGACTACTCCTTGGAGCACAATATCCAGTTGAAAATGGAAAAATTATCATTGGAGGAGAGTGATATTAATGTAAAGAGCGCGAAGGCAGCACTTTTTCCCTCTCTCTCGTTGAGCACAAGCCAAAATGGGCGTTACCAGCCCTATTTTGACAATGCCGGCAGCTCATTTGTTACATCGGACGGCTCGGGTGGCAGCCGTGTGAGCTCGTCGCAAGACCATTTCAGCTATTCGGGTAGTTATGGTATTAACGCTCGGGTTACAGTGTTCAATGGCGGGCAGAATATAAATAACATAAAGCAGCAAAAGGTTGCCCGCAATATTGCAGAACTTAGTGTGAAAGAGCGTGAGAACAACCTAAAGGAGCAGATTGCAAAACTTTTTGTGCAGATTTTATACTCCACCGATGCGGTTGAGGTGAGCAAAGCTACACTTGCAGCTGCACAAGAGAGCCTTAAACAGGGAGAAGCAAAATTTGAGGTGGGCAAGATTGCCCGTAGCGAGGTGGTGCAGCTGCAGTCGCAGGTAAGCAGTGCCGAATATCAGCTGGTAAACAGCGAAGCACAGCTTGCACAGTTCAAATTGCAGCTGAAGCAACTGCTTGAGATTACCGACGAGTGTGATATAATGATTGCCACACCCGATGCCGCCGATGCTCTTGCACTCACACCGCTTGCAACAATAAACGAAGCCTACACTGCAGCTCTTGTCTGCCGCCCCGAGATTGAGAGCAGCAAACTCTCGACAGAGAGTTCCGATATTGCTGTGAAAATAGCACGTGCGGGCTACTACCCCACAATATCTTTGAATGCCGGTGCCGGAACAAGCAATAACGATGGTAATGAAGAGAGTTTCGGGCACCAAATGAAGTACAACCTGAACGGTTCTGTAGGCCTCTCTTTGTCAATACCCATTTACGACAATCGCAACACAAAAAGCAACATACAAAAGGCAAAAATACAGAAGACCAACAGCCTGCTCCAGGGACAAAGCGCATTGAAAGAGTTGTATAGCACTGTTGAGACATTGTGGCTCGATGCCAACAGCGCACAGAAGAAATTCATTTCGGCACGCAGCAATGTGGAGAGTGCGCAGGCAAGCTACGACCTTGTGAGCGAGCAATTCAATTTGGGCTTAAAGAATGCCACTGAATTGCTCACAGAACGCAGCAATCTACTCCAAGCACAACAGGAACTGTTGCAAGCAAAATACACTGCAATACTCAACATGCAATTGTTGAAGTTTTATATGGGCGAAGATATTCTGTTTTAAAAAGAAAATAAATACAATTATAATATGAGAAGAAGAACAAAAAGAAGAGTGCTGTTGCTTGCTGTTTCGGCAGCAGTAGTTTTAGGTGTTGTGTGGTTAATGAGTGGCGAGGGGAAAAAGCTGCCCATTAAAATAAGCTACACCAAGGTGGAGCAAAAAGATATTTGCAGTGGAGTAACTGCCACCGGTACCATTGAGCCGGTTACAAAAGTAGAGGTAGGTACACAGGTGTCGGGTATCATAAGCCGTGTATATGTCGATTACAACAGCATAGTAAAAAAAGGTGATGTTATTGCCGAGCTCGACCGCACCAATCTCATAAGCGAGCTATCGAGCAGCGAGAATAATATGAAAAGTGCACAGGTGGAGTATGAATACCAAAAGAAAAACCTTGAGCGCACAACAAAACTCTATGAAAAGGGGCTTGTGAGTGCCGACGATTTTGACACAGCCAACCTCTCTTATCAAAAAGCAAAGAACAGCTACGAAACATCTAAATTCAATGTAGAGAAGGCGCGTACAAACTTGGGCTATGCAACCATTACATCACCCATAGACGGCGTGGTGCTGAGCAAAGCCATTGAAGAGGGGCAGACCGTTGCATCTTCTTATAACACCCCCACCCTCTTTACTATTGCAGCCGACCTCACCGATATGCGCCTTATTGCCGACATTGACGAGGCCGACATAGGCAACGTGCAGGTGGGCCAGCGATGCGTTTACACAGTAGATGCATTCCCCAATGACGAGTTTGAAGGGTTTGTTACCCAAGTGCGCCAAGAGCCCACAACCACAAGCAACGTGGTTACATACGAGGTGGTTATTTCAGCTGCGAACCCCCAGCTTAAACTAAAACCGGGCCTTACAGCCAATGTTACAATATACACACTTGAAGTAAATGATGTTTTGGCAGTGAGCAACAAGGCGTTACGTTTTACTCCCAATGCACTCCTTTTGGGCGATGATTACAAAATACGCGACTGCGAAGGCAAGGAAAAACTATGGACATTGGAGGATAACACCTTTGTTGCCCACAGCGTGAATGCCGGCACCACTAACGGCTCGCTCACCGAGATTATAAGCGGAATGCCCGCAGGCAGCGAGGTAGTGAGCGAGGTGAGCGTAACCACCAAAAGCACCACAGAGACCCCCACAGAGCGCAGCCCGTTTGCTCCCGGCCCAAGAAATAGGGATAAGAATAAAAAGTAAATAATATTTTGTTCATTCTATGGCAAAACCTATAATAGAATTGGAGAATGTGAAGCGTGAATTCATAGTGGGCGAGGAGGTTGTCCGTGCCCTGCGTGGAGTGAGCTTTACAATTACCGAGAACGAGTTTGTTACCATTATGGGTACATCGGGCTCCGGAAAATCCACCCTGCTAAACCTGCTTGGTTGCCTTGACACTCCCACAAGCGGAGAGTACAAACTCGATGGAATACCTGTGCGCTCAATGAGCAAAAACCAGCGTGCCGGTATGCGTATGCGCAAGATTGGTTTTGTATTCCAGAACTATAATCTGCTGGCAAAGACCACAGCCGTTGAGAATGTGGAGCTACCGCTTATGTACAACCCGCGAGTATCGGCCACAGAACGCCGCGCAAGAGCTGTTGAAGCATTGAAGGCTGTGGGGCTTGGCGACCGTCTTATGCACAAAAGCAACCAAATGAGCGGTGGCCAGATGCAGCGCGTGGCCATTGCCCGTGCGCTGGTGAACAACCCCGCCGTGATACTTGCCGACGAGGCCACAGGTAACCTCGACACACGCACTTCGTTTGAGATTTTAACCCTCTTTCAACGCCTGCACGCCGAGGGACGCACAATAATCTTTGTTACGCACAACCCCGAGATTGCGCAGTACAGCAGCCGTAATATTGTGCTCAAAGATGGCAGAATAAAAGAGGATACCATAAACAATAATATTTTATCGGCGGCGGAGACACTTGCTTCGCTACCCGTGCAAAACGACGATTGACAATGAATTTTGCTAACTTATTCAAAATAGCCTTACGCGCCATTGCGGGCAATAAATTGCGTGCCTTCCTCACAATGCTTGGTATTATAATAGGTGTGGCGTCGGTTATCACTATGCTTGCGATAGGCCAAGGTTCAAAACGAAGCATACAAGCACAGATATCGGAAATGGGTTCCAATATGATAATGATTCACCCGGGAGGAGACCGTCGTGGCGGTGTGCGGCAGAACAGTGCCGATATGCAAACGCTTAAATTGGAGGATTACGAGAGTATAAAGAGCGAAGCGCAGTTGCTGTCGGCCGTGAGCCCCAGCGTAAACAGTTCGGGGCAGATGATTCGTGGTAACCACAACACCCCCACCACCATTTACGGCATAAGCGAGGACCACCTCACTATAAGACAACTTGAAATACAAGACGGTGAGATGTTTAGCGAGCAGGAGGTGAAAACCGCCGCTAAAGTTTGTCTTTTGGGCAAAACGGTTATAGACGAACTCTTCCCTAACGGCGAGGACCCCGTGGGCAAGGTTGTCCGTTTCAACAGCATACCTTTCACCGTGGTGGGCACTCTTGTTCCCAAAGGATATAACAGTATGGGGCAGGACCAGGACAACATAGTACTTGCCCCCTACACCAGCGTGATGAAACGTATTCTTGCAATCACACACTTGCAGGGAATAAACGCATCGGCCATTAAGGAGGAACTAACCGACAAGGCCATCGAGGAGGTAACCGCAATTTTACGCCGCAACCATAAACTTGCCGAGGGGCAGGCGGATAACTTCAGAATACGTTCGCAACAGGAGCTGAGCGAGATGATGAACAGCACCACCGATATGATGACCGTGCTGCTTGGCTGCGTGGCGGGTATTTCGCTTATTGTGGGCGGTATAGGCATTATGAATATTATGTATGTGTCGGTAACCGAGCGCACAAAGGAGATAGGCTTGCGTATGTCGGTTGGTGCTCGCGGCATAGATATTTTGAGCCAATTCCTGATTGAGGCAATTCTCATAAGCATCACAGGCGGTATTATAGGTGTGCTGGTGGGTGCCGGCTGTTCATACCTTGTGAAGATACTTGCAGCGTGGCCGGTGTATATACAGTTGTGGAGCGTTGTTCTGAGTTTTGTTGTGTGCACCGTTACGGGAATTTTCTTCGGGTGGTACCCCGCCAAGAAAGCAGCAGACCTTGACCCAATTGAGGCTATAAGGTACGAGTAAACATTAATTGCAGTATTTAAATATTAACAGACAAGCAGGTGGCACTACTACCTGCTTGTCTGTTAATTACTAATAATGAAGGTTAAATATCAAATAGAATCGCAATTTTATCTACTAAAAGTTTAGATTTCTAAACCTTTCGTTATACATTTGTGCCAGGTACCTTTCTTTAATAGTAAAGAAAAAAACTTATAAAAAACACGCATTATGTTCAAGAAATTATTATCGGCAGCAATTATCATTGGCTGTATAGTGGTCGCAAGCTATGCTATTTATAGTGCCACGAACGAAGTGTGCAATGGTGAAGCCAAACAGTTGGTTGAGTTCGAAAACAATGGAATATCTTACAGAATGATACCGGGCAACGACCTCACTTGTGAGGTTATAAGATACAAGAGAGGGTGCGAGATACTCCGGAAAGGCAAAAAATGTGATACATCGCTGCAATACAAAGGCAGTGTGGCTATTCCTGAAAGTGTCTCCTACAATGGCAAGGAGTACCGCGTTACAGGTATATGTGGTATGGCTTTCAAGTATTGCGACTCGCTCACCGCGGTTTTTATACCGGCAAGCGTAATAAAAATTGGCGACAATGAGCGCGATGAAAATATTTTTGAGTATTGCCCACTGCTCGAAAAAATAGTTGTTGCGCACAACAACCCCGTTTATGATAGCCGTGAGCATTGCAACGCCATTGTTAAAACCGCAAGCAACACTCTTGTGGCTGGTTGCAAAAACAGTGTAATACCGGCAGATATTGAAAAGATTGGCGATAATGCGTTTGAGGGTTGCTCTCTCTTGGAGGAGATAAATATACCGGCCGGCGTTACCGCAATTGGTGAATATGCATTTGCCAATTGCCGTGCACTTGCAAGAATAACAGTAGATGAAAACAACTCTGTTTATGACAGCCGCGAGAATTGCAACGCCATTATAGAAACCGCTACAAACAGTATTGTGGTGGGCAGTAACAATACTCTTGTTCCCAAAGGAATAACGGAGATTGGCAAATGTGCCTTTATGGGCCGTTCTATACTGAAATCCATAGCACTGCCGGTGAGTGTTACAAAGATAGGGCACAGAGCATTTAAAGGGTGTGTGTCGCTCACCGAGATAGAGGTTCCTGCACCTGAAATAGAGCTGGGCTCACACGCTTTGAATGGCAGTGGCTGGTACAACAACCAACCCGACGGGTTTATATACTTCAAAGAGTGGCTTGCCGACTTCAAAGGAGAGAAAAAAGCCGAGATGGCTTTGGACATAAAGGAAGGCACTGAAAAAATGGTCTATCTGCTATTGAAAAACAGTTGCGACAAGTTTACCTCGGTGAATATCCCGGCAAGCTTCACCGGTTCGCTCTTCGGTTGCTTTATCGATGTTCCGGAAATTGAGCGCATTACCGTAAATCCCAATAATCCCGTGTATGACAGCCGTGAAGGGTGCAATGCTATTATTGCAACAGCCACCAACACTTTAATGGCGGCTTGCAAGAACACCGTTGTTCCATCGACGGTTACAGCATTGCATAACGATGCATTCTGTTATGTAAAGGGGCTGGATTCCATTTATATACCGGCATTGGTTAGTAACATAGGCAATGGCTGTTTTACAGGCTGCAGCGACCTTGAAAAAATAGTTGTTGACGAAGAGAACCCCGTATATGACAGCCGCAAAGGGTGTAATGCTATTATTGAGACTGCTACCAACACTTTAATGGCGGCTTGCAAGAACACGGTAATTCCACAAGGAGTGAAAACCATTGCCTACGATGCATTCGGCAGGCAAGAAGGTATAGAAAACATTGTAATTCCCGAGGGGGTGGAGGTTATTGAGTCATCGGCATTCAGGGATTGTAAAGGGCTCAAAAAGGTGGTGCTGCCCTCTACCCTACACAGAATAGACCGTTGGGCTTTTATCAACTGCACTGCACTTGCCACCATTGAATGCCGTGGAGCAGTAGCTCCCAAAATCGACGAACAGGCCTTCAGAGGTGTTCCCGCATCGGCGCAACTGCTTTACAACGAGGGTGATTACACAGCGTTGAAAGCCTCCTTCCCCGGTGAGATAAAAAAGAGCAATAAATAATTTTATTTATACAGATTATTTGGTAAATTTACGCAAAGCAGATTTACCAAATAATCTATTACTACCATGCGAGCGAAATTACTCTTATCTATAGTAACCCTCCTCTTTTATGTATCGGTTGCCATTGCACAAACGCCAAGCGACAGCGCAGCCTTGCGTGCACTGCAAGTAGGTAGCATTCTGCCACCCGAGCGGGTATATATGCAATTCGACAACACTGCCTATTTCTTGGGCGATACTTTGTGGTTCAAAGCATTGGTTACAAGCAACAACGACGACCGCCCTACAGAATTCAGCAAGGTGCTTTATGTGGAACTTACCGCACCCGAGGGGTACGTTATAAAAACAGAAAAATATAAACTCGACGATGCGGGTTGCTGCGTGGGAGAGTTCTACCTCGACCCTCTATACTATTCGGGTTATTTTGAGGTGAGAGCATACACTCGGTATATGCTCAACTGGGGCGACCACGCCCACTTCAGCCGTGTATTCCCTGTGTTTGACAAAGTAAACGGCAATAATTGGGAGTTCAAGAATATGCTCGAGCGCAAACGTTATTATCTCTATTATGATAACAAGAACAGAAACAACAAGGGGTTCAACTCGCTGAATTTTTACCCCGAGGGTGGGCACTTGGTCTATGGCATAGAGAGCAAGATAGCATACGAGGTTCTTGGAGAAAAGGGTGCGGAGGAGAATAATATGATAACGATTTATGCCGATGGCAAGGAACTCTTCAAAAGCACACCGCAACATATGGGCAAGGGATTTTTCACCTTGAAACCCGAGGAGGGTGTAAAATACACGGCATCGGTGCATATAAAGAATGAAAAAGGGAAATTCAAAAAGCATAAATTCCGTTTGCCCAATATAGAAAAAGAGGGAACGGTTATTTCAATTCAAGAGAGTGCCGACAGTATAATTTTCAATATCAAGCACAACTACCCTGCCGGCACCGAGCTTGGCTTTGCTATTTTGCACCGCAGCAGCTTGGGGTTCTATAAAAAGGTGCAGAACAGCAACACGCACTACACAATAGATAAAAATGAGATTTACGAAGGAGTGTGCCGGGCTGTGGTATTCAGTGGTAACACTCCACTTGCCGAGCGTATGTTCTTTGTGGAGCACGACAGCCTGCAACCTGCCGACCGCGAGACTGTGAGGTTGAGAGTAAAAGCAAATAATAAAAATCTACACAACTTCAGCCCGGCAGCATACGAGAAGGTGAGTCTTATGATTGAACGCGACGACAGCCTGCCCATAGAAGAGGGAGCGGAATTTGCTATTTCGGCAATGGACCAGGCGGGCAAGATTAAGACATCGTGGGGATATAATATGTATAGCTATATGCTGCTTGGTTCCGAAATTAAGGGCTACATACCCGATGCAGGGCAATATTTCGACCGCAGCAACAAGAAACGCAAGGAACACCTCGACCTGGTGATGCTCACCAATGGCTGGACTGCATACGACTGGAACCTGCTCACTGCCACAGAACTAATCGATATTGCCGAGCCCGAAAAAGGAATAACCCTGCGTGGCAAGTTCTACCAGCGTTCGCGACGGATAATTTTCAATGAATTCCAACCATACACAATCACACCAATGCCATACACGCCTGTGCGTATGGACATTGCCTACAACAACGACACCATACTCACATCGGCGTTTCGCTTGAACGAGGAGGCAGCCTTCTCTATAGCGTTGCGCGATTTTTATGGCAAGAGAATAGCTGCATTATCGCCAAAAACAAACATAAAACACAGCGACCGCGTAAATTACCGCTTTGTGCTCGACCGCTATTTTTCGCCAAAACCACAGTATCTCTCCTTTTGGGAACGTAACCTTGGTAGTTCCAAAACAATAGATGAAGATATTGCTGACATAAAGCATAAAGAGTATATTTTGCTTGACAATGTAGATATCACAAGTAAAAAGAAACGCCGGGAATTTGACGTGCCACCAATAAGTGAACTGCGGCTCGACTATTTGGAGGAGTGGGAATATGCAAGCGATGTTACCTTCTTCGACGGCAGTACATATTCCGACGAGATGGACAGCATAAACCACGGATTAAGGATAATAGACGATGAGGAAAAAGAGGAAGTCCTGTTCCTTGACGACAGTGGTGCCGAGAGGGAGGCACGCGAGCATCTGTATATATTCAACGACGTGCTGAATGCATCGAATGTGGTGACGAGCATTTTCCGTCGCTATGCACTCCCCTATAGCTACTGGGTGCACAATGTGGTTGTAAAGGGTGAATATAACAAGGATTCAACGCTTGTGATAGACAACGAATATCTGCACGGTACACACCCCGAGAAAATGACTAACTTCAAGGAGGTGGTGATAACAAGTGATGCAAAAAAGACCAAACAGATAACAGGAGGCGAGGGAGAATACTTTTGGGAATCAAAGGGCAGGGCTATGGCCAACAAAGGCAAGCACGGCGTGATATTTTACCAGGGATTCTTGTCGCCACAACACATTGCGCCGTTCAACGAAGGAGAAGATAACAGAGATGTATTTGTAAATCGCTTGAGAGAGATGTATGGTATAGCATACAAAGACCATATACGCCGCCCCTCCTCGCCCGATCGTCTTGCCTGCTTTATACCATTTAAGGAGGGAGAAGAACGCAAGGGGGTTGTTCCCGACTTAAGCACATCGAGCAGCACCCGCCGCTACACAAGCATACAGGGATACAGCGAGAGCAAGCAGTTCTACTCGCCCGATTACAGCCGACAGACACCCACTGAGAAGGACTATCGGCGTACACTGCTGTGGAGACCGCGTGTTAAATCGGCCAATGGTAAGTTGGTTGTGGATTTCTACAATAGCAGCAATTGCGATGCCATTGCTGTGAATGTGGAAGGCCGTGTAGGAGATATATTTTATAGCAACGACGAAACTATGCCTACAAGAGTGGGGAAAACCGATGAAAGAGAAAAGAGAAGCAATGTTAGTGTGCGCTATGAACCATCGGTAAAAGATTCCACCTTCTGGGCACAATGCGACGAAGTGTTTGCTGAGGCAGAGATATACCACAACCAAAAGAGGTATAGCAAGGGGCTCACAGCCTACATTGAACTTGCGCAGTACGGCTACCCTGCCGCGGCCTATCGCATAGGAGAATATTACCGCGACGGGCATTCACTTAAAGTAAATAAATTGCAGGCATTCAAATTTATGCTCAAAGCTGCAAAGAAGAACTATGCACCCGCACAACACGACGTGGCTGTTATGTACCGCAGCGGCGAAGGAACAGAAAAGAATATTCTTGCCGCAATACACTGGTTTGAAAAAGCTGTGGAACAGGGTTATGCGGCATCGGAATTCGAGCTTGGAAAAGCCTACCTGGAGAATGGCGACAGCATCGATGGAGCTGCGCTGGTGCGAAAATCGGCATTGCAAAAGAACCCCGATGCACTATACCTATACAGATGTTATATGATAGTAGAAAATATCGAGCACGACTCCGTGCTCGGCACGCCGCTTGACATCACAAAGCAGGCTGCGCAGCTGAACCACAACGAAGCAATGCTTTATATGATGCGCTACGAGGATTCTTGTGCCAATTACACGGCAGCGTATGGGTGGGCACTGAAACTTAGAGCACAAAAAAGCAACGAAGGTATTAAATACCTTGCAGAGTGCTACCGCAACGGGCGCGGAATAAGGAAAAACAAACGCCTTGCAAAAGACCTCTACCGCGACCTTGCAAGAGAAGGAGACAAGGAGGCGCAGAGAATTTTGGAGGATTGGTAGAAAAAAGAACAGGCTGCTAAAAACAAATTTTAGCAGCCTGTTCTGCAAGGAGAAGAATAAAAGATTCCTGCAAAGTCTTTGTTATTAACAAATAAACAACAGTTCTCTGTACTTGGGTAGTGTCCACAACTCGTTATCCACCACAAGTTCAAGCTTGTCTATGTGGGTGCGTATCTCCTCGAGCATAGGAGCAACGGTGTCGTGGTAGGCTATTGCTTTGTCGCGCTCGGCGGCTATTTTGTTTGCTACTTTGCGACGTTCCACCATTTCGTGTACAAGACGACGAATCTCGGAAACGCGCATTGCAATCTCTTTTATAAGCGATATATTTTCCGCCGACATTCTGTCGCCCTCCTCTTTACCTATAACCTGCTCCATTTTTATTACATTGTCGAGCAAAGAACTTTGGTATTTTGTGGCTGTGGGGATTATGTGGTTGAGAGCAAGGTCGCCAAGCACACGGGCTTCTATCTGCACCTTCTTTGTGTACATTTCCCATTTAATCTCGTTACGGGCTTTCAACTCGGTTTCTGTCATTACCTCCATTTTGCGGAACATTTCCACGCTCTCTTTGTCGAGGTAACGGTCGAATACAATAGGTGCGCTTGCTTCGCAGTCGAGACCGCGTTTCATAGCTTCGCGTTTCCACTCTTCGGAGTAGCCATTGCCATCGAAACGCACAGGCTTGCTGTATTTTATATATTTGCGAATTATCTTTACAAGAGCATCTTCCTTGGCAATACCCTTTTCTATGAGTGTATCGACCTCTTTTTTAAAGATTGTAAGCTGCTCGGCCATTGCTGTATTCAGGGCTATCATTGCGCTTGCGCAGTTAGCCTCGGAGCCCACAGCGCGGAACTCGAAACGGTTACCGGTGAAGGCGAAAGGCGATGTGCGGTTGCGGTCGGTGTTGTCAATCATAAGCTCGGGTAATGCGGGAATGTTGAGACGCAATTCGCGCTTGCTCAATATCTTTACAACATCGTCGGTAGTCTCCATGTGGTCGAGAATCGAAGAGAGGTGCGACCCCAAGAAACTTGAAATAATTGCCGGGGGTGCTTCGGCCGCGCCCAGACGGTGTGCATTGGCAGCCGACATTATGCTGGCTTTCAGCAGGCCGTTGTGGCGGTAGATGGCTGCGAGTGTGTTTACAACAAAGGTAATGAAGCGTAGGTTATCTTTGTCGGTCTTTCCCGGTGCCATAAGCAGTGTGCCGGTGTCGGTGCCAAGAGACCAATTGTTGTGCTTGCCCGAGCCGTTAACACCTTTGAAGGGCTTTTCGTGCAACAGCACACGGAAGCCGTGGCGGCGTGCTACCTCTTTCATAAGTGCCATTATGAGCATGTTATGATCGACCGCGAGGTTACACTCCTCGTAAATTGGTGCAAGCTCAAATTGGTTGGGAGCGGCTTCGTTGTGGCAGGTCTTTGCAGGAATACCAAGCTTCATTGCCTCTATTTCGAGGTCTTTCATAAAGGCTGCTACGCGGGCGGGTATAGAACCAAAATAGTGGTCCTCGAGTTGCTGGTTTTTAGCACTGTCGTGCCCCATAAGGGTGCGCCCTGTGAGCAGTAGATCGGGGCGGGCAAGCAACATTCCCTCATCTACAAGAAAATACTCCTGCTCCCAGCCAAGATATGTTGTAACTTTCTTTACATTCTTGTCGAAATAGCGGCACACATCGGTAGCTGCTTTATCTACTGCGCGGAGCGATTTAAGCAATGGAGCTTTGTAGTCGAGTGCCTCGCCTGTGTATGAAATAAAGACTGTGGGAATACACAGTGTGTCGCCTATGAGAAAAGCGGGCGACGTAGGGTCCCAGGCACTGTAGCCACGAGCCTCAAAGGTACTGCGTATGCCACCGTTGGGGAACGACGAGGCGTCGGGCTCCTGCTGCACAAGCAGTTTCCCGGAAAACTCCTCGAGCACACCACCCTTGCCATCGTGCTCTATGAATGCGTCGTGCTTTTCGGCAGTGGTTTCTGTAAGCGGGTGAAACCAATGGGTGTAGTGTGTGGCATTGTTTTCCACGGCCCATTTTTTCATGCCTTCGGCCACAGCATCGGCTATTGAAATATCGAACGGAGCACCATTGTCTATTACATCTATGAGGCTGTTGAATATATCCTTAGGGAGGTATTTGAACATTTTCTCGCGATTAAAGACCTTCACGGCATAGTAATCCGACGGGCGTTCTTCTCTGTTGGGAACATCTACCGCGCTCTTACCAAACGCTGCTGTAACTACTTCAAATCTTAATTTTGACATATTATACTCCTTATTAAATTAATAGAAGCCGGCTGATTGGCCTAATATTTAAAATATTTTCTTTTTGTAAATTTATTAATCGCCGGCAAATATACTACCATAGCACTCAAGTACAAAGAATTTTATAAAAAAAGCGATGTTTTTAAGAACAATTTTTGAAAAATAGGGGCGCGTTTTTGAAAATAGAAGGAAAAATTCGTTCATTTTCGAAAAAAAGAGGGTAAAATTAAAAATATTACACAAAACAAGTGCAATATCATTTTGAAAGTAAAATAAGCTATTTGCTTTCCAAAAATAAAATTAAAAGCAATATTTTGCATCATTATGACAAAATACAATTTGCTCATAAAAGCGGACATAGGACTTTAAGAAGGAAATTTTATTGAAATTAAGGCAAAAAAGTGTAGAAAAAGATAGCCGATAAAATTAAATTTAGATAACTTTGCAATCTACGATTGCGAAAATAGGCTGCACTCGCAGTAAATAGCCAAAGTAAACTTTGCTATTTGCTCGTTGGCACTATCTTTGTCAACTAACGACTGCGAAAATAGGCTGCACTCGCGGTAAATAGCCAAAGTAAACTTTGCTATTCGCTCGTTGGCACTATCTTTGTCAACTAACGACTGCGAAAATAGGCTGCACTCGCAGTAAATAGCCAAAGTAAACTTTGCTATTTGCTCGTTGGCACTATCTTTGCAAAACAACGACTGCGAAAACAACAAAAACTTATAATAACACACAATATTATGCTTACGCAAATTATAAATGCTAAAATCCTTACTCCACAAGGTTGGTTGAAGGACGGTTCTGTAATTATCAGAGACAACAAGATTTTAGAGGTAACAAACTGCGACCTTGCTGTTATTGGTGCAGAGGTGATTGATGCAAAAGGTATGTACGTTGTTCCCGGTGGTGTGGAGATTCACATTCACGGTGGCGGTGGTTGCGACTTTATGGAGGGCACAGAAGAAGCTTTCCGTGGTGCAATAAAAGCTCATATGAAACACGGTACAACAAGTATCTTCCCTACTCTTTCTTCATCTACAGTGCCCATGATTGAGGCTGCCGCTGAAACTTGTACAAAACTTATGGCAGAGCCAAACAGCCCCGTGCTTGGTTTGCACTTGGAGGGCCACTACTTGAATCTAAAGATGGCAGGTGGCCAGTTACCAGAGAACATCAAGGACCCCGACCCCAATGAGTATATTCCATTGGTTGAAAAATGGAATTGCATCAAACGCTGGGACGCAGCTCCCGAGCTTCCCGGTGCAATGCAGTTTGGTAAATACATAACATCTAAAGGCATTTTGGCATCGGTTGCTCACACACAGGCCGAATATGACGACATTCACGTGGCACACGAGAATGGTTACACACACGCAACGCACTTCTACAATGCAATGCCCGGTTTCCACAAACGTCGCGAGTATAAATACGAGGGTACTGTAGAGAGCATCTACCTACACGAAGATATGACCGTAGAGGTTGTTGCCGATGGTATTCACGTGCCTCCTACAATCTTGCGCCTTGTTCACAGAATAAAAGGTGTAGAGAAGGCTTGTGTCATTACCGATGCACTTGCTTGCGCAGCCAGCGACAGCACAACAGCATTCGACCCGCGCGTAATAATTGAGGACGGTGTTTGTAAATTGGCCGACCGTACAGCTCTTGCAGGTAGTGTTGCAACAATGGACCGCCTTATTCGCACACTCGTTCAGAAAGCAGAAATTCCTTTGGAGGACGCCGTGAGAATGGCATCGGAGACACCCTCAAAGATTATGGGCGTTTACGACCGCAAGGGTTCTTTGCAGAAGGACAAAGATGCAGATATTATGATTCTCGACGAGAGCTTGAATATACGTGGTGTATGGGCTATGGGCCAGCTTGTTGAGGATACATTCAATTTGTAATATAGATATTGTAATATAATAACAATTCAGTGCAAAAGCGCAATCGGTTGCCGATTGCGCTTTTGCACTATTTATAAAGCAGAAAACAAACCGGCTGTTCTGTTTGTTATTACAAATGAACGAGATTAATTACCTTTTTAATAAATATTGTCTAAAATTAAGAGGCAAATCCCGGGCAAAATATTTATATTCGCGAAATTTATACAGGAATGAACAATAAAACAAAACAACAGATGAAAAACAACCCATTCTGCCAACCCTACGGCACTCCATTCGATGCATTTCCATACGATCGCATCACTTTGGAGCACTTCATTCCGGCCGTTGAAGAGGGTATTAAACAAGAAGAAAAAAACATAGAAAATATATGCAACAACTCATCTCCGGCGACTTTTGAAAATACTATACTGCCATACGAGCGTGGCGGAAAAATGCTTAGTGATGTTTTGTGCGCATTCAACGCGCTGATATACTCACATAGCTATGATGAGATCGTTAGAGTTGAAGAGGAGATACAGCAAAAATATATTGAGCATAGAAACAACATTACGCTCAACGATAACCTTTTTGCTCGCATAAAAAATGTATATGAAAATATGCCACCGACACTCACCGAGGAGCAAAAAAGGCTTACCGAAGAGATATACACGGCATTTGTACGGCAAGGAGCAAATTTAAAAGGCGATGAGCGCGACACATACAGGTCGCTTAGCAGAAGCCTCACAGCATTGTCGCTTAAATTCCAGGAAAATATAATTAAAGACACCGATTCATATACTCTGCTCGTAACAAACGAGGAGAAGTTGCAAGGGCTGCCCGAAGACCTTGTGGAGACCGCAGCCAAGAGTGCGAAGGAGAGTGGCAAAGAAGGCTGGCTGTTTACACTGCACAGGCCAAGCTACCTGCCATTCATCACATTCTGCAAGAACCGTGAACTGCGCAAGCAGATGTATATGGCATACAGCACCATTGGTGCTAAAGGAAATGAATTTGACAACCGTGCTATTGTAAAAGAGATTGTGAACACACGCCTGCAACTTGCACGTCTGCTTGGATACAGCACTTACAGCGATTATGTGCTGGCTGAACGTATGGCCGAAACAACCGACGCCGTATTTGCAATGCTGGGCAAGCTCACTTGGAGTTATCTGCCGGCAGCACGCAACGATGTAGATGAGGTGAAGAATTATGCCATTGAGTGCGAAGGAGACAACTTTGAATTTGAACCTTGGGATTTTGCATTTTATTCCGAAAAGTTGAAAGAAAAGAAATACTGCCTGAGCGATGAAATGGTGCGCCCATATTTCAACCTCGACCAGGCTATTTATGGTGCATTCTATTTAGCAACGCGTTTATACGGAGTAACATTCAAGCAGAATCATGAAATTCCCACATACAACCCTGATGTAAAGGTTTGGGAAGTCTATGACTACGATGGTACATACCTTGCACTGCTCTATTGCGACTTTTATGCGCGTAAAGGAAAGCATGCCGGGGCTTGGATGGATTCGTTGAAGGCACAGTACAAGGACGAAGAGGGCAAAAACCATCGCCCGCACATTACTCTATCGACCAATTATCGCAAGCCATTGCCGGGGAAGCCCACTTTATTGAATTTCGACGAGTTGAACACTCTGCTGCATGAATTTGGGCACTGCCTGCACGGTATTTTGTCCAATGTTACGTATGCCAGCCTCTGCAGCCCCAACGTGTTGTGGGATTTTGTGGAAATGCCGTCGCAGATAATGGAGAATTTCACTTTTGAAGAGGAGTTCTTGAAGATGTTTGCATTCCACCACGAAACGGGAGAGACCATTCCGCAAGAATTGCTTGAAAAGATACGTGCCGCACGCAATTTCCGTGCAGCATACCAATGCATACGACAGGTGGGGCTTGGGCTCATAGACCAGGCTTGGCACAACATATCGGAGCCATTCGAAGGCGATGTCCTGGAATATGAGCACTCTGTTACTGCGGCAATCAAGTTGCTACCAACAATAGCAGAAACAGGTATCACACCACAATTCAGCCATATAATGTCGGGGGGATACGCTGCCGGGTATTATAGCTATAAATGGGCCGAGATGCTTGACGCAGATGCTTTTTCGCGTTTCAAAGAAGAGGGTGTGCTGAATATGAAAGTTGCACAATCCTTCCGAGACAATATATTGTCAAAAGGAGATACAGAGCACCCCATGAAACTATACCTGCGTTTTAGAGGGCACACCCCGCAAATAGCAGCACTATTGGAAAGAGACGGAATAAACAGTATTTGCCCACATTTTTAATGCAACTCTATGAAAAAAACAATTAACGGAATATTATATATTCTCCTAGCTGCATTGTTTTTCACTGCCTGCAACAACGACGACGACTTGCAAGAAATCTTCATCGACCGCAATTGGACACTGTCATTCATTCAAGAGGGCAATGAAAAAACAGTTCCGGAGAAGGTGGAATACACAATTCTATTCAAAAATGGAACGTTTACACTCACCACGCCAGGCAGTGCCACAATAACCGGCAATTGGCAGGCCGATGGCGGCACACGTAGATTTACGTGCAGTAACATTAATACAAAAGGGAATATAAACAACGACAATATTGCAAAAAAAATGAGAAATATGCTGCAAAATGCAATTTTATACAGTGGCGATGCCAATTGGCTGCAAATAATAGTGCAACAAGGAAATGCATTTATGCAATTTTATAACAAATAAAAGCTATGGAAAACAGTAAGAAACAGAGAGAACTCGATTTGAGATATATGCGAATGGCTGCTATCTGGGCAGAAAACTCTTATTGCCAAAGACGCAAGGTGGGAGCTCTTATAGTGAAGGATAAAATGATAATATCCGACGGTTACAATGGCACCCCCGCAGGCTTTGAAAATGTATGCGAAGACGAAGAAAGCGGCCTCACAAAACCTTATGTACTGCACGCAGAGGCCAATGCCATAACAAAGATTGCACGCTCGGGCAATTGCAGCGACGGTGCCACACTGTATGTAACAACATCTCCCTGCATAGAGTGTTCAAAACTCATTATTCAGGCAGGAATAAAACGAGTTGTTTACAGTGTAAAATATCGCGTTACCGACGGGCTCGACCTATTAAAAAGAGCCGGTGTTGAAACTGTTTTTTTACAAGAAAACGCGGAAGAATAATACTCTATGAAAAAGTTTACACCTACCCTGCTTGTACTTTTCACACTTATAGGAGTGTTGGCGGGATTATACATTGCGTCTAACAAGCAACAAACAATATTAATAACAACTGCCGGAGCCAACAAGGTCGATGAGTTGATGCAGCTTGTGCACTACAACTATGTAGATTCTTTGAGCATGGAAGAAATTATAGAAGAGACCATGCCTAAGATTCTCAATGAATTGGACCCCCACAGCACGTATATACCGGCATCGGAATTAGAAGCGACGAATGCCGACCTTGCCAGCAGTTTCAGTGGAATAGGCATACGCTTTACAATACAAGAGGACACCATAAATGTGAGCGACGTTATTCGCGGGGGCCCATCGGAAGAGGTAGGTCTTATGGCCGGAGATTGCATTGTAAAAGTGAACGACACTCTTATAGTAGGTGATATATGCACCGAAGAATATGCAATGAAAAAACTGAAAGGGCCAAAAGGCAGCAATGTAAAACTCAGTATAAAACGTTATGGCGAAGATGAGTTATTGCACTTCAACATAACACGTGGAGACATACCGCTGGAAAGTATCGAGGCCGCATATCTAATAGATGGTAAATGGGGCTATATACAAGTGGAACGTTTTGCCGAGCAGACTTTTACCGAGTTTATAATTGCTGTAGCTAAATTACTGCAAGACAATTGCGAAGGACTGATAATAGACCTACGAGGCAATGGTGGCGGATACATGGGTGTAGCCCTGCAAATGGCAAACGAATTTCTAAGAAAAGGAGATGTTATTGTATATACAGAAGGTGTGAACTCTCCACGTAACACCGATTATGCAAATGGAAGGGGTAACCTGCAAGATATACCCCTTGTCGTACTAACCGATGAGACGTCAGCTTCGGCCAGTGAAATTCTGGCGGGTACAATACAAGACAATGACCGTGGAACAATTATAGGCCGTAGGACATTCGGTAAAGGGCTTGTTCAGCGACCATTTGAATTTAAAGATGGTTCCGCCGTGCGCCTCACTATCGCTCGCTACTACACCCCATCGGGCCGGTGCATACAAAAGCCTTATACAAAAGGAGATGATGAAGAGTATGCACTTGATATTGTTAAACGCTATGAGCGAGGAGAGTTCTTTTCGCAAGACAGCATACATTTAAATGATTCATTGATGTACAAAACCTCTATAGGACGCACTGTTTATGGTGGAGGAGGTATTATGCCCGATATTTTTGTACCGAGCGACTCCACAAAGTACACACCATACCTGTCGGACGTTTTGCGTAAACGTTTTGTAGCAGTGTTTACATTTAAATATTGCAAGAAACACAGAAGCGATTTAAACAAACTGAAAACCTATGAAGAAATAATCGCCTACACTGCTGCAAATTCGGCAATAGATGAGTTTATAAAATTTGCTGCAGAAAAAGGGGTTGAATTGCCGGCAGACCAAGAGAGACAATCTCGTTTAATGCTCGCAAGGCCATTGAATTCCAATATTATATACCAAATTTTGGGAATGTTGGAGCATATAAAATATGTGAATCTTGAAGATGAAACCGTTTTAAAAGCAATAGAAGTGCTAAACAACGGCAGTTCATTGCCCTATGCGCCAAGCGATTCTGAATAAAATTGGGTGTAAATTGCAACAAAATCAAGTAAGTTGTTTTTTCTTAACCTACCTTTTGTTATCTTTGCAATTACGTAATTATTAACAACACAAACAAGACGTATGAACAAGAAAGTTTTCGTATCGGGTTGCTATGATATGCTACACTCCGGGCATGTCGCATTTTTCAAAGAAGCATCGCAATATGGTGATTTATATGTAGGAATAGGTTCCGACAGCACTATTCAAGATTTAAAGAACCGCAAAACCATAAATACAGAGGAAGAGCGTCTTTATATGGTAAAAGCTATACGCTATGTGAAAGATGCTTTCGTAAACTCGGGAAGCGGCATTATGGATTTTGCCGAAGATGTTAAAGCACTGAAACCCGATATTTTCTTTGTTAATTCCGACGGATATACTCCTGAAAAGAAACGATTCTGCGAGGAGAATGGCATAGAATTAATGGTCAGCACACGTATTCCTGAGGCCGGGCTCCCCGCACGTTCAACAACAGCATTGCGCCAAGAGTGCAAAATACCCTATCGCATAGACCTTGCAGGTGGGTGGCTTGACCAACCCTATGTAAATAAATATGCCGAAGGTCCTGTGCTCACAATAAACATAGAACCCGATTACGAATTTAACAATCGTAGCGGAATGAGCACTTCATCACGTAAAGCAGCTATTGAGATGTGGCACATAGATATTCCCAAAGGAGACCGTGAAGTGCTTGCAAAAGAACTCTTTTGTTTTGAGAACCCTCCCGGTTCTCCTTATATCAGCGGTTCTCAAGATGCTATAGGTGTTGTTATGCCGGGCTTAAACCGTTTGAACTACAAAGACGAGAAATATTGGCCAAGTGAAATTACAAGCGTCAAAGACGATGATATACTAAGTTTCATAGAGAAGAGTATATGGCTCATTCCCCTATCGCCACGAAAAGGAGACTATGATGTGTTAGCCGACACAAACATAAACAAAGAGGGTGCTGAAAGGCTTGCAAAAGCGGCCAATGATTGTTGGCAGGCTGTAAACAACAAAGACATTGATGCTTGGGGAAAAGCTACGACAGAGTCTTTCCGTGCACAAATAGCAATGTTCCCAAATATGGCTCCCGATTATGTTATGGACAGCATTAATGAGTACATTAACGATGTTAAAGGCATAAAGATTACCGGTGCCGGTGGCGGTGGCTACATTGTTATAATAAATGACAAACCCATAAAAGACGCTTTGCAGATAAGAATACGTCGTAAGTAAATAAAAAACAAAGGGTGTGTGGAAACATTTTACACACACCCTTTGTCATTTAATCGGAATATAATGCATAAATCACCGACAACAGAGATGTTTTTTGAACTTATACGCTTGGGCATAGGCACAAGTGATAAATTCAACTACACCCCCACTGAAAGTGAATGGCAAGAACTTTTTGAGCTTTCGCACAAACAAGCACTTACAGGTATTGCATTTTCAGGTATTGAAAAATTGGTGGCAGCACAATTGCCACCCAAGCAGCTATTGCTGAACTGGCACAATTATTGCACGCAAATAAAGCTGCAGAACTACAAACTCGATAAATTGGCTGCAAAGGTATGTGAGAACTTTGAAAAGGAGGGTTTTCGTAACAGCATACTAAAAGGGCAAGGAGTTGCCCAATTATATGAGCAGCCTACACGTCGCATTCCCGGTGATATTGATATATGGCTCGAAGGCGGGAACAAGAAAATACTGGATTACGTGAAAAGATTTGTTCCAAACTGCCGCCCCGTATATCATCACGTCGATTTTTTAAAACTAGACAACGTTGATATAGAAGTTCATTTCACCCCAACTTGGATGAACAGCTATTTTACAAATAAAAAGTTGCAACGCTTTTTCGAAAAAGAGAGTAATGCTCAATTTACTCACAAGGTAACATTAAGCAATGGAGAAAGAATCAATGCTCCCACAAATATATTTAATCGCATATATATATTATTGCATATATACAGGCATCTTTTTCAGGAAGGTATCGGGTTGCGTCAATTGCTCGACTACTATTATGTATTAAAACAAGGCTTTACAAAAGAAGAGAAAGAGGCCACATTGGAGCAACTAAAAGAGTTTAAGATGTTGCGGTTTACAGGAGCCACAATGTATGTTCTTAAAAGAGTATTCAACATTGACGATGCATATCTACTCACCGCCCCTCTTGAGAAAGAAGGAGCTTTTTTGCTTGAAGAGATATTGGAGGCCGGGAATTTTGGGAAATATAGCTCAAGATATAAAAACGAGATGAGCAATTCTTTGATAAAACGTGCAATAAGCAAAAGCGCACACCATTTTCTGTTCATAGGCAGCTACCCAAGTGAAACGCTTTGGGGGCCATTGTTTAGAACGTGGCACTATTTTTATAAAAAAAGACTAATATCTAAATTATGATAAAAAGAACAGCTATAGTTATACTATTTTCAGTTATAACATTCACCCTGTTTGCACAAAGCATAAAATACAGAGTAGAAACTACAGGCACCTATGCCACAGAAGATACTCCACCTACCTGGCATCTCTCTAACAGGCAAGGCTTGAGTGGCGATGATGCTGGTTTTGCATATATGCGTGCAGGGCTGGGCGGAGATTATAAATTTAAAAAGAGTGATTTTTCACTTGCCTGGGGTGCCGATGTGGTAGCAGCAGAGGGATTAACATCTAAACTCTTTATACAACAAGCCTTTGCCGATTTAAATTGGAAGATATTTACCCTATCTATGGGACAAAAGGAGCGTTGGGGAGAGTTGAAAAACCATAGACTTTCGACCGGTGCACTCGTGGAAAGCGGTAATGCACGTCCAATACCGCAAATACGCATAGAGGTCCCCGAATATTATGATTTTTTCGGCACCAATGAGTGGTTCAAGATACGTGGACACGTTGCCTACGGCTGGTTCAGCGATGGTGATTGGCAGCAGAATTGGGTAGCAAAAGGAAAAGCTCGTACCGTTGGTGTGCGATATCATTCAAAAGCAATCTTCTTCAAAATAGGTAAAGAACAAAAATTCCCATTATCGTTAGAATGGGGCCTGCAAATGGTTGCACAATTTGGCGGTGCTATATACAATAGGGAGAATAAAGAAGGGAACAATCAAAAGAACCCTACCCGATTGAAAGACTATTTCAAAGCATTTATTCCAAGCAGTGGCGATAGCGAATATTCAGGCTTGGACCAAGCAAACATTGCAGGCAATCATCTTGGTAGCTGGCACGCTGCAATAAATTGGGACAAAGAGGATTGGAAGTTACGCACATATTATGAGCACGTTTTCGATGACCACTCACAAATGTTTTGGGAATATGGCTTGTGGACAGAACAATTAGTCGGCGTTGAACTTGAGTTAAAGAAACTTCGTTGGATAAAGGGTATTGCCATTGAATACTTTAATTTAAAGAACCAAAGCGGACCTATTTATCACGACTCCACAGATAAAATCCCCGACCAAATAAGTTGTCGCGACAACAATTACAATCATAGGTGGTACAATGGCTGGTTCAACTATGGAATGGTGGTGGGTAGTCCCCTTTTAACATCGCCCATATACAATGAAAACAGGATATTACATTGTTACAACAACCGAGTGGAAGCCTTTCACATTGGAATTGAGGGTGAGCCAACAAACGAATGGGCATACAGGCTGTTATTTACTCATTCAAACAATTGGGGCACATACCCCGAGCCTTTTACCAATATTAAAACAAACACAGCCGGGCTTGTGGAGGTTGCATACAAACCCGGCAAGTTGAAAGGCTGGAGCGTAAAAGCATCTTACGCATTTGACAACGGTGGCTTGCTTGGAAACTGCTGCAGCGGAATGCTCACAATAAGTAAATGTGGAATTATTAATTTCTAAACAAAAGAAATATGAAGAAAATTATAATATTTATATTTGTTACCTGCACCCTCATTTGTTGCCAAAAGAAAGATGACAACGGCGATTTAGGTGGTTTTTGGAAGCTGATTGAAATAGAAGAGGCAGGCTCCGCAGCACCAATAGACGTAGCCATGGAAAGCCGTTTTTGGGGTATTCAACTAGATTTGATAGAGATTAGAATGACACAATCTTACAGACATTATTTTCGTTTTCAGCATGTAGATGACTCTCTTTTTATTCAAGCTATTACCGATAAAGAAAATTTACGCGCCTTTGGAATATACGATAACAGCAACGAGAGATATGAAGTTGTGCGTTTAAATAGAAAAAGTATGATTTTGCGCTCTAAATATGCAAAACTCACATTTAGAAAATTTTAATATCACAAGAAGATAAAAGATATATATGAGAATAATTTTATTATCAGGTGGTAGCGGGCAACGCCTTTGGCCACTGTCAAACAGTACACGATCGAAACAATTCTTGCGATTGTTACCATCGCCCGGCGGAAGCACCGAGTCTATGCTGCAAAGAGTCTTTAGGCAAATAAAAGAGACAGAGATGACGGGCAATATCACCATTGTAACAAGTGCGGCGCAACGCGATTCTATAACAACACAAATAGGCAACGATGTAACAATTGTTGCCGAGCCCGAAAGACGAGGCACATTCCCGGCTATTGCTCTTGCAACAGCACACCTCTTGTTCAATGAAAATTGTAGTAGAGAAGAGATTGCTGTTGTTGTTCCTTGCGACACTTTTGCCGATAACAGCTATTTTAGTTCTATAAATAAATTGGTGGAAATAATAGCCGAGGACTATGCAGAACTCGCACTAATAGGAATTACTCCAACAAACTCACAATCAAAATATGGTTACATTTTACCTGCAAACAGCAAGGTTGATGGAGTACAAATGGTGAAGCGTTTTACAGAGAAACCTAATAAAAAAAGAGCCGAACAGCTTGTAAATAATGGAGCTTTGTGGAATGGCGGTGTCTTTGCATTTAAAATCGGGTTCTTAGAAGATATAATAAACCGATATATCGATGCCGATTCTTTTAAACAGGTAGAACAGAATTACTGCAAGCTACCGGCTGTAAGTTTCGACAATGAGGTTACCGAGAAATGTCATTCCGTTGCTTTTTACAAATACGACGGAGCTTGGAAAGACATTGCAAGCTGGAAAGCTCTATCGGAAGAGCTGCCCGACAAGCACATTGGTAACATAATACTTGGCGAAGGAGTAGGCAACACTACAATAATAAATGAGTTGGAACTGCCAATAGTGTGCGATGGGATTACAAACGCCGTTGTGGTTGCCGGTTACGAGGGTGTGCTTGTGTGCAGCAAGAATGCATCGGAGAACATAAAACAATATGTAGAAAAAGTTGCTACCCGCCCAATGTTCGAAGAACGTCGCTGGGGAACATATAAAGTGATAAATACAACACAGTACAGCGACGGATTCAGAACTTTGACAAAAGAGCTTAAATTAAATGCCGGTTGCAATATAAGTTACCAAATACACCGCCATCGCGACGAGGTGTGGACTTTTGTAAATGGTCGCGGATTGTTGGTTATAGACGGTAAAATCACTGAGGTTGCGCGTGGTAGCGTCGTACACATCAAGAAAGGACAACTGCATGCAGTACGTGCAATAACCGACCTTGAATTCATTGAGGTGCAAACGGGAGATATACTCGTTGAGGAGGATATTGAACGTTATGATTGGGAATGGTAATATACTCTTTACATGAATTTTGAACTCTTTATAGCAAAAAGATTGTATTTGTCGCGCAAGGGCGGGAAAAAAATTTCACGCCCTGCGGTAACTATCGCCCAATGGGGAGTAACCATTGGGCTGATTGTTATGATGATATCTTTGGCCATTGTTGTAGGGTTCAAGAACGAAGTAAGGGACAAAATCATAGGATTCGGTGGAGAAATACAGATAAACAATTATGAGACAGCAATAAATGGCGACTCTTATATCTCTATAACAGACAATGATGTCGCAGAAATAAATAGTTGCGAAGGAGTCCTTCACGCACAGCGGTATGTTCAAAAACCGGGGCTTTTGGCTGTGGGCGATGAATACGAAGGTGTGCTTGTCAAAGGAATTGATAAAGATTACGACACCTCCTTTTTTGAGCAACACCTTGTAGGTGGTAACATTCCAAATGAAAACGACTCCATAAACGGCTATTGGATTGTTATATCCAACATTATGGCAAAGAAGCTGAATTGTACAATAGGAGATAAAATTAATGTCTATTTTATCCAAGAAAGTATAAAAGCAAGACGAATGCTCATTACCGGTATTTATGAGACGCACCTGCAGGAAATGGATAATATCTTTGCTATAACAGACATAAAGACTACACGCCGTTTAAACGGCTGGAACGCAGGCCAGGCAACCGGTGTAGAGATTTTTGTTACCGAATATGAGAAAGTTGAAGAGACACGGAACAACATTGCTACAATTGTAAGCAAAATTGCCGAAAGGAACCAACAGAGTTTATATATACAGACTACAGAAGAGCTAAACCCTGCCCTTTTTGCTTGGTTAGGCGTTCTTAACCAAACAGTGTGGGTAATACTTGTCCTTGTGCTTGGTATTGCCGGCTTCACCATGACATCGGGGTTGCTCATTATTATACTGGAAAAAAGCAGTTTAATAGGAATACTTAAAGCGGTAGGTGCACATAACATCTCTATAAGAAAAGTTTTTTTATATTATTCTTGCTTCGTTATAGGGAAAGGTATGCTTCTTGGTAATATTATAGCAATACTTTTGTGCTTGTTGCAAGAATATACCGGTATAATAGCTCTTGACCCGGAGATGTATTACATGAACAAAGTGCCGATAGAGTTTTCCTGGATAATGATACCAATGAACATTTTTATGTTCATAATATCGGTTGCAATGCTACTTGTGCCATCGATGCTCATTTCAAAGATAGAACCAAGCAAGGCTATTAAATTTGAGTAATGTAAATAAATTCCAAAGAGTTTAGAACAATTTATCAAAATCGACACGAGGGAAAATATCCAATTTGCCTCCACGCGATGCATTGTATATTTTAACACCCATAAGCTCACACACCTCTTTAGCTCTTTTGTATGCCAATAGATTTGTATCGACTTCGGGAGCTGCATATGTTCTTGCTGCATTAAACAGACGCTTGTCGAAATAGCTGTCTGCTGTTATAACATCATTATTTGTAGAATAATTACAATCTACACCTATAAGATATATTTCGGAGAACCCCATATATGCGGCAAACTGAATCATAGAGTAAGTAACAGTCTGGCCACTATAAACCACTCGAGAAAGCTCTGTAGAAAAGCCTATAGGCCTCTTTGGAAAAAGCATACTATAGTATGTTACCCCTTTTATATGATAACGTTTAGCATAGTGTGCTTTTATAAATCTTTCACCTTTTAATTCTTTAATTTCATTTATGTTGTCAAGAATTATCTTATTGTCTTGTGCAAAATAGTATGTAGGATAAAAAGGTATCTCATTGAACAACTTTATTAAAGAGTTGCAAGCCAAAGTATATTCCCCGCACTTGTTTAGACGTATAAGGTCGGCATTACAAAGGCTTGGTCCATTGCCTATTACAAAACAACGTTTGCCTTTATGCACATTCTTCAAGCGACGCAGTCTATAGCGACTCCCCCACTGCAACCAACCCCAAATATAGTTAAGCGCATTCCATATCTTATGCCATATTTTTGCAATCATAATCAAGCTTTTTTGCAAAAATACAACATTTTAACCAATATTGGCACTGCAACAACTATATTTCAAATATTATAGATACAAACTACGCCCAATAAAAGCATCGAATTTCTTGTGTATTAGTAAAAAAAGCACTAATTTTGCACCGCCGATACGAGTTATCGGATAACTCAAATCTTTAACTAAATAAAAATTAAACAATGGCAACAAAAATCAGATTGCAGAGAAGAGGTCGTAAACACTATGCATTCTACTCTATTGTGATTGCAGATTCGAGAGCTCCACGTGATGGAAAGTTCACCGAGAAAATCGGTACCTACAACCCCAACACCAACCCCGCAACAATCGACATTAACTTCGAGAGAGCTTTGTGGTGGGTAAACAATGGTGCAACTCCCACAGACACCGTGCGCAACATTTTGTCTTCACAGGGTGTTTATATGATGAAGCACTTGCAAGGTGGTGTAAAGAAAGGTGCATTTGACGAGGCTACAGCACAGGCTAAATTCGACGCTTGGAAGACAGCTAAGACAAACGCAATCAACGGCATTAAGAGTGCTGAAGAGCAGGCTAAACGTGATGAGAAGAAAGCACGTTTAGAGGCTGAGAAAGAGGTAAATGCAGCTATTGCTAAGAAAGTAGCCGACAAGAAAGCTGCCGAGGCTCTTGCAAAGGCAGAGGCAGAAGCTGCTGCTACAGCAGAAACTGCAGAGGAGACAACAGAGGCTCCTGCAGAGGCTTAATCCACACTTTCTGGCAATAATTGCTCGCAATAAAGCAGGTAATCCGCGGATTACCTGCTTTTCTTGTCAAATAACCACAAGAGAAAATAGAGCAAACCGGGCTTAAAAACCGGTTCACAGGCTACCGAGGGGTTAAAATAAAGCGACCTTTTCTTTGTACCTCTAATTACACTCTGGAATATCCATCTACTTTTGCCGGTGAACTTAAAAAAGTGCCACACCTTTTTGTAATTAAGGTGAAATGGAGTAATTTTGTCAATTATGAAAAGATTTATAAGAACCTTCATTGTGATTATCGCGTCAATTGCCATGTGCAGTTGTGGCGAAGACCGCTCATCAGAGTTCAATGAACTCACCAAAGAGAATCAGTGGATATACAACAAGATGAAAGAGGTATATTTGTGGGCAGACTCAATTAAAGATATAAAGCAACAAACATATTTCTCGGAACCATCGAAGTTCTTCTCCGGTTTGCTATACCCAAGCGACAAAATATCATTTTTTGCCGATTCCGTAAATAAAACAACTTATGGATTCGATTTTTCACTAATGCGCGACCCATTGGGGATTGAACCTACAAAAGTTTATGCACTTGTAGAATATGTCGAGCCTGCCTCCCCAGCAGCAGATGCAGGTCTTAAACGAGGTATGTGGATATCGGCTATAGACACCACAGAAGTTAATATGGGAGCAAACAGTGCACTGACAAGTGGCCCCGCAATTACACTTGGAATAAAAACAATTACATACGACGACGATAATGAACAATATATATGGGAAGAGTACCCAATTATTTGTTTACCGGCTGCTACAGAAATAAAAAAGTCGCCATTGCCAATAGTAAATACAATTAATGACATCTCAGGCAAGACCGGTTATATTATGTGTAACAACTTTGACGATGAACAAAGTGTGGCAGATATTCACAATGCATTAACAAAGTTCTCCGATGAAGGAGTATCTAATATAGTTTTCGATTTACGCTATAACAACAGCTACTCAATAACCAATGCAGCAGCTCTTGCTGCAGTATTCGCACCAAGCGACAAGTGCAATAGTGTATTCTGCTCATTATACAAAGATGCAACCTTAACAACAAAACAAGATATTCTGCTTCCGCAAGCAGCAATAAATGTGAGCGACAAGCAATTGTATATTATTACCACAGAAAAGACCACAGGAACTGCAAATGCTCTAATAAAAGCATTGTATAATACCCGCGAAACTTCAACATTTAAGGTTGTTGGCAAAATGGCTACAGGTTCAGAATTTGCAACAGAAAATTTTGAATCTCCATATTGGTTTAAAATAACCCCCGCAACAGCCATCATTGCCGATGCAAATGGGGAATTACTATCACCTACAGCACCCAATTACAAACTGGAGGAGATTGGAGACTATAAACATATATACCCGTTTGGTAACAAACAAGAGCATATGTTATATAACATATCATATATAATTGCCAACGGTACACTGCCGGCTGATTTATAACTAAAAACCGGATACAAAAAAGGTTATAAAGAAGGTCTATCGTTTTCGGGCGATAGACCTTCTTTATAACCTTTTTTTAATAATATTTAAACAAAAAGCAAACAACCACCGCAGCCCCATTTGTGTTATTTTGTAAAATAACCAAAAAAACAACAACAATGAAAAATCTATTTTTACCGGCTGTAACAGCCCTGACACTCTTTTTTACATCGTGTAATTCGTGTGGGAATTGCAATGCCCCGCAAGGTATAATGATTGAAAGCGACAGCCTGTATATGGTAAACGATTCCACTATAGCAGATGCGCAGACATTTATTTACGAAGGAAGGCTGCCTATGTCGAACGGGAACCTCGGTGATGTGTTACTCACCATACAGACTGTGAGCCTTAACGACGACGGAACATACACTATAACCACCGATTATATAAATGAAGCACTTGCCGACGAAACAGACAATGGCGAAGTTCTGGTAATGATAGGTATGCCCAGTGATAGTACCGCCATTATTTATGAACTCGTTTCGGCCAATGGCAATCCTAAAATGAATTTTATGTTATCGCCCGACAGTTCATTAGTAAAATTAGATGGACATATGAAACCGGCCTCTATGAATTCCACTCACAAACTTATTCACAAAAAATAGTTACTAACTATACATAAAATCGTACAGAATATGAAAAATTACTTAATCCTTCCGTTATTGCTTATAGTAGTTTTGTTTTTCGCCTCATGCGAGAAAGACCCCGATACCGACAAGCTTGACAATGATTATCTTGTACTCACAAACTATGACAGCAACACCAATTTTAGCGACATAAACAGTTTTTATGTCATAGACAGTATTTTGATTATAGATAATCAAACGAGCAAGCCCACTTACTGGAAAAATGAGAATTCTCAAAAGATAGTGAATGCCTATAACGACAACTTCATCTCCAGAGGTTATACACAGGCTGCAAGCGGCAATGAGGCCGATGTTGTTTTCCAATTGAGCTACATCAACACAACCTACTATTTTAACAACAGCGTAGGCCCGTGGTGGAACAACTATCCCGGATATTGGAACTGGGGAGGTTGGGGCTGGTACTACCCTTTCAACTTCTTCTATGCATATAGCACCGGGTCTATTATTGGCGAATTGGTAAATACCAAAGCACCGCATAGTTCCAATAAATTAACTGTAATTTGGAATGCTTATATATGTGGGCTTCTCAATGGGAACAACCTAAGCCTTTCGCGTACAATGGCAGCTATAAATCAAGCCTTTGAGCAGTCTCCATACTTAAAAAAATAGCGACCCTTAAAACCTACCTGTATGAAAAAGATTAATAAAATATTCATTGCTGCAATATTGGCAGCTTTGTTGGGTGTACCTTCTATAAGCAGGGCACAAGTATCACTCGATTCATATTATAATGTCGATTGGCAATTCAACATACCAATAAGCAACAGTTTCTCGAATGTAGCCAGTGGCTGGGGTATGAACTTCGAAGGTGGATATTATGTAAGTTCCGATGTTGCTGTAGGCGGCTTCATTAATTTCCATACAAATAATGAGTATCTCTCGCGTCGTACGATAAACCTTGGTGGTAACCAAGCCATAAACACCGACCAGCAGCATCAAATGTTCACCTTGCCTTTTGGCTTGCTTGCCCGCTACCGTTTTATGGAGGAGGATTTTCAGCCTTATGTGGGTATGAAGCTGGGAGCATGCTATTCTGAGTTCAGCAACTATTATTATATATTTATGAACCGTGAGAAAAAATGGGGTTTTTATATGCAACCCGAAGTGGGTTTCAATTACTACCCGTGGGCAAACAGCATTGGTTTCCACTTTGCAATCTACTATAGCTTCTCTACAAACAAATGTAATATTATGAGCTATACGCAGAACAACTTGAATAATTTTGGCTTGAGATTCGGATTGGCTTTCTAAAAAACAGCAGAAGCAGACTTCGGAGTCTGCTTCTGCTGCACTAAATATATTATATATTTTATTTTTCAGGTATCATACTTACCTCTATGAAGTTTCCTTGTTTGAGTAATCCGGCGAGGAAATCTCGTATCTCCTCTTTTGTTATACTCTTCAGAATCTCTATATTGTTGCTGTAATAGTCTTTTCCATAGAAATAGTACTGCATAAGCCAATTACTCCAAGCGGCATTTTTTTTCAGCTGCTCATCGAAGCTCTTAAGCATATAACTACGCACCTTCTCTACGTGCTCTTCCTGAGGACCCTCTTTAGCCACTTTTTCAAGTTCACGAATAACAATGTCTGTCAGCTCTTCGCGACGTTCCGGAGACATATTGAATTGGATACTTAAATTAAATTTTCCACGTGGCAAATGATCTATCGAGCCTTGGACACCTACACCATACGTGCCACCTTCTTTCTCGCGAACTTCGGTTATATATACAATATCCATTATTTGCTGCACAAAGCTCATAAGAATGGCATTGCGCTGATTGGCTTCGATATCACCGCTATAGAATATAACTTCTGTGCCGGTGGGTGTTTCCATATCTCTTGCAAAATTATTTCTGTAAACACCCTTGCGAGTAGTTATTTTGTGGTCATAAAGTTCCTCTTTTCGTCCATTTGCAGGCAAGCCGCCTATATATTTCTCAACAAGAGGTTTCAATATTTCCAGGTCAATATTACCTACAAACACGAATGTAAAATCGCTTGCGTCACTAGTGCGATCTTTGTAAATCTCCAATATGCGATCATAGTCAATACTGTCGATGTCGGCCTCCAATATTGGTTTCATACGTGGGTGATCGTTGTATAGAGCTTTGTTTATACTATCGCCAAGTGCAGTATTGGGGTCGATGTTGCGGTTGCGGAGAACACCCTTCTGACGAGTAATAAAGCTCTCTAAAGCAACTGTATCCTTACGTGGAGAGGTATATTTCAGGTACATTAATTGGAACATCTCTTCCAAGTCTTTAGGAGAACAAGAGCCTGAGATTCTATCGTGAAAAGCACTTGCACCTACACTTGCACTTGCAGTGCTACCGGCAAGTTTTTTGCTCAACTGCATGAGATCGAAAGAACCTGCGCCACCAAGAGAGACCACAGAACCCATCATAGATAGGTTTACACGGTCGCTGTCGGGATAGCGACTTGTACCTCCATAGCTCATTCCGGTCATTGTAATTTCATCGGCTTTGTAGTCGGTAGGCTTCACTATTACCTTTATTCCGTTTGAGAGTGTCCACACTGTTGCCCCCCACACACCTTCTTCGGTTGTAACTACACTACCACCTTCGGGCAATTTTTCCAGCAATGGAGCATCGCTTGTATTGTCCACATAGGGAGTAAGAGGTGTTGCTTCTATTGTAGAAAGAAGCATTTCCAGTTGCTCTTTACCGGGGTATGATATTGAATCATTTTCCGGTGCAAGTGAAACCGCTACCCTGTTTTTCTTGGTATAAAGAGCAGGTATCACTGCATTTACCTCTTCGAGAGTAATACGTTGCAACATCTCTTTTGAAAGTTCATATTCATACTCGGGAGAGAGTGCACTTGTATTGTTTAAGAAATGACTTACATAATCGCCAACGTAGTCGTCATTGGTTATTTTTGTGCGTTCTGCATATCTTTTTTCAGTCCCGGCAAGCATAGATGCTTTGCGACGGTTAAGCTCGGTTTCTGTGAATCCGAAACGACGTGCACGCTCAACCTCGCACAATGCATAGGGCAATGCTTCATTTATTTTATCGGTCTTGCACGTTACAGAAACCGAAAAAGCATCTTTTGTGCTTGCCAATATAAATGAGCCGTTTGATACCGCAGCACCCAAAAATGGCGGGTTCTCTTTCACTGCAATCTCTGTGAATCTATTGTTTAACAAAGCTATTGCCACTCCTCTGACAAAGTTTTTGTAAATCTCATCTTTGGTGTTCACCAATTCACGGGGTGTTGCATCGTGCTTGAAATAGAGCTGCAGTGCGTAGTTCTTTTGCTCTTTATCGGTACCCTGTGCAAAAATCATCTCCTCATTATCCGATACTGGGTAATAAATGCGCTCGGCAGCATTTTTCTGTTTCTTAATGCCTTTGAAAATTTTCTTTATCTTCTTCTCTACATCATCTACATCAACATCACCAACCACTATTATACCCTGCAGGTCGGGGCGGTACCACTTTTCATAATAGTCGCGTAAAGCCTGGTGTGGGAAATTATCTACAACCTCCATTGTGCCAATGGGCATACGATAGGCATACTTCTCACCTTGGTATGCTGTGGGTAGCACCTGGTCGAGCATACGCGACATTGCGCTGCTGCGCTGTCGCCACTCCTCGTGAATCACGCCACGTTCTTTGTCTATCTCCTCACCATCAAGTGTAAGACCATCGGCCCAATCACGTAGAATCCACAAACAGGAATCAATTGCTCCGGCTTTTTCCACGGGCACATTGTTTATATTGTAAACAGTCTCTTCTATAGATGTATATGCATTAAGGTCGGCACCGAATTTCACACCAATGCTCTCCAAGTAATTTATGAGGCTTTTGCCAGGGAAATGCTCAGTTCCGTTGAAGCACATATGCTCAAGGAAATGCGCAAGACCACGCTGGTTATCCTCCTCCTGGATTGAACCTACTTTTTGTGCAATGTAGAAATTTACCTTTTTTTCAGGTTCTTCGTTGTGGCGGATATAGTATGTGAGCCCATTTTTTAACTTGCCCACTCTCACAGCCGGGTCCAAGGGAAGGCTCTCACCACCTGTTTGTGCCATTGCTGTAATAGAAGAAAATATTACACACAACAACAGTAGTTTTTTAAGTTTACTTTTCATATTAATTTGTTTTATCAGATTATTTTAAAGCATAGTTATTGCAAAGATACTCAATTTAATTTGCTTGTATCACTGCCGAAGAGCATATTTATATAAAATTAAGAATATTTTAATACTTTAACGCACAAAAAACATTCAACTAACACTAATAATTATTATCTTCGCTCGTAAACATACAAGACAATGGAAGAACGCATAAATAATGTGCTCGATTATTTGGAAGCTAACAAAATAGACTACTCGTGGTATACGCACGGTGAAGCACCAACAATAGAAATTGCCCGCACACAGTGGCGTGCCGATGGCTCTAAACATTGCAAGAATCTATTCTTCAGGAATCACAAGGGCAATCGTCATTATCTGGTAATACTAGACTGCGAGCGCGACCTGCAAATTCACGACCTTGAACAGCGACTGCATCAAGGCAAGCTCACATTTGCTTCACCTCGTCGTATGAATCAATACCTGGGGCTAAATCCGGGATCGGTTTCACCTTTTGGTCTTATAAACGACACAGAGAACCACGTACACCTTTTCATTGATGAAAATCTGAAAAAAGAGGAATCTCTGAGTTTCCACCCCAACGACAACCACGCCACTGTGGTAATATCCCAAAAGGAATTTATGCGTTACCTCTCAATAGTGGGCAACAGCTACGAATTTATTACTTTATACTAAGAAAAAAGATATAATCGGAATAGCTGCAAATGTAGCATACAGAACCACAAGCAAGCGATACACATCGGGCACCTCGTAACCACTTTTAGTAAAACGGTCGCTTATCCAGTCGCGACGGCTATAGCGTTGCTTGCTCTGCATGTATTTGTACAACCTGTAAGTTATTACTGCACAGAATATACCAAGCAAGGCCCCGGCCAGGATATCCCATGGGTAGTTTACCGCCATATATAGCCCGGCATAACACCCTATAACAGCCCACAACAACAGAGAAAATGTAAGTATTTTATGGCGTATTAACAACGAAAAAAATACTGCGACAGAAAAAGCGATTGTAGCATATGTAAGCAAAGAACCATTACCGGCTCTATATTCATTCATAGCATCTAACAGATACAACGTCTCGGCTCCATAACGGACACGCAAATAATCAAACAATGGCTGTAAAACAAATGCGGTTAATGAGTATGCAGCAAGAAGCATTGCCACAACGTGCCCTGCAATATTGAAAAAGTCCTTAACATTATTATTTTTCACAAGAACATACAAGAGAGTAAGCAACATTGGCAGCCACACATACGGCATTGCAAAAACGCCTATGCAACCATCAATAAAAAGCGATTCGCCACCGGTCATTGAAAGCAGCAAATGCTTGTCCATATCTATTATATCTTGTATTTTATACATCTGTTAAATTCTTTCCAAAGCGTTTGCCTGCACCCAACCAATAGTGCCATCTTCCAACTCTATCTCCTTCCAATTCTTCATTGTGTCATCGGTGATACTCACCTTTCTTCCTTCGTGAATAACAAAAAGATCAGTTCCCGAATTGTCGGGAGTACTTTTTGCTGTTATGCTAGGCTGCATAACAATGGCTACATTGCGGTTTGTCATTTTATTGTAGTGATGCCAGGCTGCAATATTGGAAAATATTGTAATTACAAGGCATAAGAGAGCTAATATAAAACCGGTTTTTCTTACTTCTACCTTGCTATTGAACAAGAATAACAATAGAGACAATAGAAGCATCATAAATGTGCATATTGCAATTGAAGCCCATTTATCCATAGACAATAGGTTCATAAAATTTTCTGCCCACACTGCGAAAAATATTCTATAAGGCTCGGAAACCTTGTCAACTATTTTGCTTTGTGCAAGTTCCAGGTTGAATTTTATATCGTCATCACCCGGTTCAAACAACAATGCTCTTTCATAGTTAAGAATTGCTTTTGCTATTTCATTATTTTTGTAATAGGCATTTCCTAAATTGAAATAGATATCGGCAGCTTCCCCCTCGGTAGCAAGAATTTCTTCATACACAGCAATGGCACCGGCATAGTTATTGGCAATATAAAGGCTGTCGCCTGATGCTTTTGCCACTACCCCCTCACTCGCTTGTGCTACAGCAAAGCAAGGGAAGAAAAACAATAATATATATACAACTATTTTCATATCATTATCTTTTTATTGAACTTTCCATTTTGCTGATAATCTCTATTGCCATGTTGTAAACATTGTCCATAGCCGCATTAGCATCACCCGGTGCATAACGTGCAAATTCACATTCATTCAACACATTGTGCAGCTCCTTAACAAGAATATCATTTACACCTTTCTCTGTAAGTTCTGCAGCAATATTTTCTTTTGACAACTGCGACACGGGAATACTCAACTTATCACTCATATACCCCCAAAGAGTTTTCAAGATTTCGTCGTAAAACTCATTACGTTTACTCTCATTAAGTAATTTCTTTGCAAGTTTCAAGCGTTTCACTGCCACTTTATTGGCTTTCTTTGTGCGCAGTGCCGCAATATTTGCATTCTCCTTCATCTTCTTGCGATAAACAATTATATATGCAATAAACGCCAATAATGGAATAATATATAATAACATATATGTAGTGGAGGCATACAAATATTCGTTACGTTTCTTTGCAGGAACATCTCCTCGTTTAATGTATCGAATATCCTGACCAAGCAATTTCAATTCCTCTTTGCTCACATATGCAGCAACAGTACCTGTAGCATTTTCTCTGCCTTTTTCAACTTGTAATGTATAGCTATCGCTTTCTAATGTTCTGTACTCTTTTGAAGCTATGTCAAAATATGAGAACTTAACAGAAGGTATAACATATTCACCACCAAAACGTGGAATTACTAGATACTCGATGACCTTATTGCCCGAAAATCCATCGGAACGAAGCGATATTTTGTTTTCCACCTTTGGATCATATACCTCAAAATCTTCGGGGAACGATACCTCGGGTGTCTTTATAAGTTTCATATTACCTGTTCCCGAAATTACAAGGCGCAAAGTAACAGCCTCATTTGCCTTCACGTCAGTAGCACTTATTGATGATGCAAGTTTAAAATTACCTACACCACCCGAAAAGTCCAAGGGCTTGCCTTCGGGCAATCGCTGTACATTAAGTTTAAGCTTTGGTGTGCGTAACTCTTTTTTTACTTCAACAAAACTTGAGCCTCCGAAAAAATCAAAGGGGTCGTATGAGCGTGTTTGCACTGATACCGTGCCCTCGAACAGAGCTGCGGGAATCTCTATCTCACCACTCTGCTGTGGGAAGAGCACATATTGTTGCCATAATATAGAACGGTAATTACGCCCGTTGTAGTGTTCCAACTGCCACTCTTTGTTCTGTGGTAAATCTACCTCCTGTATTTGAAAACCTTTAAGATCGGGGATTTTCCCATTAAGAGATGTAAGGTTTACTGCTGAATATACTTTAAAAGAGAGCAACACAGCCTCTTGTTCATATACTTTGGTTTTGTTAAGCGTGGCAGTCATAAAGAGGTCGTCAGCGGCAATGTTTGTGGGGTCGGCAGTACGGCTCGAACGGCTGCCACCTTGCTGTTGTGCACTGCTCTGCGCTGCTGCTGTTGCTTTGTCGGGTGGCAACACTTTTATTGTTACGGGGTTCGATGTGTAGTCTTTACCGTTAATATTGGCTGTGGCACCTGCAATCTTATATTCACCCTCCTTGTCGGCAGTGAGTGTGTATGTAAACACCAAAGTATTGCTCGAAGACACCTGCCCATTTATGATTTGTGTACTAGACTGTTGTGAACGGAAAGGCCCTGCCAGTATGGTTAGCCCATCTATTGCCGGCAAACGTGGTTCTTTGGCCTTGTGAGTATTTATTGAATATTGCAACCTAAACTGTTGATTAACCACAACAGCTTTGGGGGCCGATGCCACAAAGGAGACCTCGTCGGCATATGCTATTGACAATGTTACCAGCAATAATAGTGCTGTTAGAACTATCTTTCTCATTTATATCTCTTTTTCTTCAATATTTACACTTGTGCATCTTTGCAGCATACAAATTTACCAATCTTTATCGAGTTGCTTGCCACGCACTTGCATCATTTTCTTCACCTTCTCTTGAACCTCTTTTTCATCTTGCATTGCCGACTCCAACAATTGCTCTGCATTTTCTTTAGACATTTCGTTTTCATTTTCATCTGCCTGTTGCTGCTGTTGCTCTTGTTGTTCCTGTTGCTGCTGTTGCTCTTGCTGTTCCTGTTGCTGTTGTTCTTCCTGCTCTTTATTCTCGTTCTGCTGCTGTTCCTGTTGCTGTTGCTGCTGATTTTGCAGTTGCTTCATTGCAACAGCAAGATTATAGCGTGTTTCGTGGTCAGTTGAATTCTCGCGCAAGGCCTGTTTGTAAAACTCCACAGCACGTGCATAATCTTTCGACGCTTGGCTAATTACGCCCATATTATGATGTATTTGTGCAAGGTTTTTCTTCTCTGTAGCTCGCTTTTCGGCCATCATATATTGGTCCATGGCCTCTTGGGCTTTCTCTTGGAATAGGAGTGCATTGCCCAAGTTGTATAGAGCCTCACTGCCATTCGGGTCTATCTCTAAAGCCTTACGATACTCCACCTCTGCTTTGTCATACAAACTATCGGCATACAACTTATTGCCGCTCCTCATATATTCGCGATAAGTTTTTTGTGCCGACGCTGTAGTAAAGAGCAAAGCCACAAACACAAGCAATATATATTTTATATTATACATATTTATAACTTATTTGTCAAACAACTTAAATCCTTTTGTCAAGCGGCTCTTTCCTGTAAGTATAAGAGTCTCCATCACAAGTAACACGAATGCCAACCAGGCCACAAACTCAAATTGTTCATTATATTCTGTATATACCTCCGTTGTTACATCGGCTTTTGCAAGTTTGTTTATCTCCTTCTCAAGCAATTTCTGTGCATTATTAGTATTATCTACTCTTATATATGCACCATTACCTGCTTGCGCCACAGTTTGCGCCATCTCCTCGTTAAGCTTTGTAACAACCACATTACCCTCTTTGTCGCGTCGATAGTCATTGCCGCCACCTGCAGGAATAGGAGCACCTTCGAGAGAGCCGATACCGAGAACATATACATTCATACCTTTCTCAACGGCCGCTTTGGCTGCCTCTTCAGCACCACCTTCGTGGTTCTCGCCATCAGTTATCATAATAATGGCTTTTCCCACTCCTTCGGTGGGTGTGAAACTTTTCATTGCAAGGTTAATTGCACCACCTATGTCTGTTCCCTGTCGTGAAATCAGTGAAGGGGATATCGTCTCCAAAAACATTTTAGCTGATATGAAGTCATTGGTTATGGGGAGTTGCACAAACGCATCACCGGCAAAAACAATGAGCCCCACTTTATCGTTCTCGAATTTATCAATAAGACGAGAAATTATCTTTTTTGCCTTCTCCAAACGATTGGGCGCGATATCTTCTGCCATCATTGAGTTCGATATATCAAGTGCTATTACGACCTCTATTCCTTGTCGCGTAACAGTTTCTTTCTTTGAGCCGAATTGTGGACGTGCCAATGCTACTATTATAAGTGCCAATGCCGCTAACGATAGCCAAAATTTAATTCCCGGGCGGTATGACGACACATCGGGCATAAGACTTTTAAGCAATTGAACATCGCCATAAAGTCTCAAATTCTTGTTTCTTCTGTAATTCGAGTATAAATACAGGGCCAATAATGCGGGTAGCAATATTAACAAATATAGATATTCCGGAGTTGCAAATTTCATCTTCAAATACGTTTAGGGTATTTTCTTCAATATTGTATTGCGTAACAGAAGTTCCAGCAATAGTGCCACGAATGCCACCAACGCAAATATTTGGAACTCTTCTTCGCGCGTACTAAACTCCTTTACATTCAACTTTGTACGCTCAAGTTTGTCTATTTTCTCATAAACCTCTTTAAGCTTGGAGTTGCTTGTTGCGCGATAGTAATTACCGTCGGTTATTGTTGCAATTTTATTAAGCGTTGTTTCATCAATTTCCACGGGAACATTCACCACTCTGCCAGCGTAGGGATAGGGAGCGGTACCGTTGGTTCCTACTCCAATCGTATAGATTCTAATACCAAACTTTTCTGCAATTTCTGCAGCGGCTTCCGGTGAAATCTCCCCACGGTTGTTAGAACCGTCTGTGAGCAATATTATAACCTTTGATTTTGCTTTACTCTCCTTGAGACGGCTCACTGCATTTGCAATACCCATACCTATAGCTGTTCCGTCTTCAATTATTCCTTGTGCTGCAATGTCGCATTTTACAGAATTGAGCATATTAAGCATCACTGCGTGGTCTATTGTCAATGGGCATTGCGTAAAGCTCTCACCTGCAAAGATTGTAAGTCCTATATTATCATTTGGGCGGCTGTTCACAAAGTCCGCGGCTACCTGCTTTGCAGCCTCTAAGCGATTGGGAGTTAAATCCATTGCAAGCATGCTGGTAGAAACGTCCATTGCCAGCATAATGTCGATACCTTCAACCTCGGTATTCTCCCATCTATTTGTACTTTGCGGGCGTGCCAATACTAATATCACCATAGACAATGTTACAACCCTAAGTATAAAAGGCAGGTCTATGATATAGTTTTTGTAGCTCTTTACGTTCTTAATAAAAGGCACCACGGTAGAAACCTTCATTGAAGGTTCCAATTTACGGCCTTTTAATATGTACCATATTATATATGCCGTAAGTGGTATAAAAAGAAGCAGATATCCTATTTTAGAAAAAAACATACTCAAACAATTAGCCAAACAAATAATATAACTCACAAATAAACATAGCCAATGCTCCGGCAGTTAATAACGACAGCAATACTACTGAAACAAGAAGAGCTCTCTTTTCGCGTACCGAACGCTCGTTCACTACTCTTTTTTCCGTAGGTTGTTCTTTAACTTCACTGTCGGCAAGTTTTGTATCATTGACAAATTCAATCGCATTCAGCAGGTTGCGGTCGTTTTCATTCATTGGAGGGTTGAATTTTGCAAATTTTACAAGGTCTGCAGTCTCAAGAATCTCCTTAAGTTCTTGCAAGCTCTCCTTGTCCTTAATCTTCAACAATTCATCAACAATCTCCGCTGTAGTCATCTCTGTTGCATTGAAAGCAAAACGCTCATTCATATACTCACGCAGAGCATTGGTGAGTGCAGTGTAATAACCCTTGCTGCTGCTTGCTGTGCGCCAGCTGTCATCGTCTTTTATACGCTCCATTTCATTTAGCGCTACAACGTGTGCAGGCAACTTTGGCTTAAGCTTTACTATACGTATGATGGGCTTATTATTTATATATCTTACAGTTACCCAAGCAAGCAGTGCTGCCAATAAAATGAATAGAATGAAATAAACGACAGAGCTTTTATAATCGTCCCAAGTGAGTTCCACTGCCAATATATCTTTGGGCGGGAAAAACTGGTCGAGGTTTGTGGTGTCCACCGGCATCATATAGACGGCAAGGGCAAGCTCTTCGGAATAAAAAGGCTCGCCATCGACCAACACCTCGAATGCCGGAATCACATAAAGAGCACTATCGAACGAGGTTACAACATACTCCTCGGTTATAAGCAAACGTTTACCATCGTTTAGCAGTTGAGTATCATTGGGGATCTTTTCCACAATCTCCACACCTTCTACAATCTCTTTATCAAAATGTGGTAGTAATATTCTTTTCTTGGCATCTACACCTACTTTAAGCTTAATCCTTGCCTGCTCTCCAATAAGACGTTGGCAAGAATCAATCTCTGCATTCACCGACACGCTGTTTTGTGCAACAGCAACACCGGTAAAAAAGGTAATCAGCAGTGATATAAAAAATATCTTCTTCATTCTCAAAAATCATTTAAGCATTATGCACGCATTGCAAAAAGCGACATAAGAGCTTTTACATAATCTTGGTCGGTGCGCACCGATACAGAATCGACACGGCTCTTTTTGAAAATTTCTTCTATAGTGGCTGTTTGCTCCTGCCACCACTCTCTTTGTGCCTTCTGCACTTTGCTCGACGAGGTATCAATGTACATCTCGTGCCCGCTTTCGGCATCTTTTATTTTCATGAGCCCCACTCTTGGCAACTCCATCAAACGGCGGTCATATACTCTTATAGCCACAACATCGTGCTTGCGATTGGCTATTGTAAGCGCGTTCTTATAGTCGCACCCGGCAATAAAATCGCTAAGCATAAAAGCTGTGCACCTCTTTTTTATAGCATTAGTGAGGAACTGCAAAGGTACCTTAATATCTGTTTTATTGCTTGCCGGCTCAAAGTTTATAAGTTCCCTTATTATATACAGAATATGTTTTCTTCCCTTCTGTGGAGGAATAAATTTCTCAACTACGTCCGAAAAGAAAATAACGCCTATTTTGTCGTTGTTCTGTATGGCAGCAAAAGCAATAGTCGCAGCAATCTCAGTAACCATATCACGTTTTGTCTGTTTAATGGTACCAAAATCGAGGCTTTGCGATACATCGACAAGAAGCATTACCGTAAGTTCACGTTCCTCCTCAAAAACCTTTACGAAAGGTTTGTTAAAACGAGCTGTAACGTTCCAGTCGATATCACGCACATCATCGCCATACTGGTACTCACGCACTTCACTGAATGACATACCACGCCCCTTGAAAGCAGAGTGGTATTGCCCGGCAAAGATATTGTGAGACAGGCCACGTGTCTTAATCTCTATCTTGCGAACCTTTTTTATAAGTTCACTTGTCTCCATAGTCTTTTATTAGGGTACCTCAACGCTGTTCAATATACGGCTCACAATCTCATCGGCAGACACATTGCCGGCTTCTGCTTCATAGCTCAGCCCTATACGATGACGCAAAACATCGTGAGCCACAGCACGTACGTCCTCGGGGATTACATATCCACGACGTTTTATAAAGGCGTAAGCACGTGCGGCAAGAGCAAGGTTTATAGATGCGCGTGGGGAGCCACCAAAAGAGATCATCTCTTTCAAATCCTTCATACCGTACTTGTCGGGGTAACGTGTTGCAAAAACAATATCTGCAATATATTGCTCAATTTTTTCATCAAGATACACCTGACGAACAACTTTACGCGCCTCTATAATCTCTTCCGGTTTCAAGAGAGGCTTCACAGCAATTCTCTCACCTGTGATATTTTGTCTTATAATTTTCTTCTCCTCGGCAAGTTCGGGATAACCGATAACCACCTTTAGCATAAAACGATCCACCTGAGCCTCGGGCAATGGGTATGTACCCTCTTGCTCAATAGGGTTCTGTGTAGCAAGCACAAGGAAAGGAGAAGGCAACTTGAAAGTCTCTTTACCTATAGTAACCTGTCTCTCCTGCATCGCCTCGAGCAAAGCACTCTGTACTTTGGCAGGAGCACGGTTAATCTCATCGGCAAGTACAAAGTTTGCAAAAACAGGGCCTTTCTTTGCTTTGAAATCCTCGTCTTTCTGGCTATAAACCATTGTACCTATAACATCGGCAGGGAGAAGGTCCGGAGTAAACTGTATGCGACTAAAATCTGCATCAATAAGTTCCGACAAAGTTTTAATTGCCAATGTCTTTGCAAGACCGGGCAAGCCCTCAAGCAACACGTGCCCATCGGCCAAAAGACCTATAAGCAACGACTCTACAAGATGTTTTTGCCCAACAATCACCTGGTCCATGCCAGTGAGCAGATTGGTAACAAAACCACTCTGCTTTTCAATCATTTCATTCAGTTCTCTGATGTCTATTGCACCATTCATAGTTCTATTATTGTTTTTATTATTTATTTCTTTTCCAAAATTACAGCATTAAGTTAATCTTTAATGTTAATATTATTAAAAGAGACTTAAGCTCTGTTACATTAAAGAAACTTTAACGCTATAAAGCTATTTTGCAGGGAGCAAACGTGGTATGAGCAATTCCATACCCTTACTCAAACCGTTAGGGTCGTGTAGCTTGTTGTATTGCACAATATAAGGCCATAGTCTTTTATCACCATAATATTTCAGTGCAATGCGTACCAATGTTTCATCGGCAGCTACAGTATGAGTTGCCAATGAGCCATCTGCAACATACAACAATGTGTCGCCACGCCCAATTGAGCCTACGCTCTTGGAGGCCAGTTCCTCGCGCATTGTAAATTTATAAGGTTCTTCCTCTTTTACTACCGGCTCTGCATTCACTACAGAATCCTTTATTTGTTCTTTAACAGGTTGAACAACAGAAGTTTTAGCAACGTCACTTTTATACTTTGCCACTTTGGGATTCTCTGAAAACAGAAACAGACCAAAGACCACAAGCAATACAGCAATGCATATTAATAAGGTGTAAAATAATTTATTCTTTTTTGCTTTTGAATCTTCTGTAACATTCACAGGCTCGGTAAGAGGATAACTGTTTTTTACACTCTCAATTATTGCATCAGGTGTTTTATCATTTTCTTCTTGTTCTGTATCTTCCGGTAGCTTTTCAGCAACTGTTTCCGCAACAGGTGAATTATTGTTTTCAACACAGGCCTCTTCAACAACCTCCTTTGTATCTGTTTCTGCATTTTCCTGTGCTTCCGCCTCTATAGGAATATTTTCAGCATCTTCATCTACATAATTCTCATCAATTTCTACAGGCTCAAACATAGCAAAGGGCTGGTTCACTTTTTCTTTAAGTGCATCAGCAGGCAGGAAGGTAAGTTTTTTGTGTCCTTTAATTTCTATTTTATCACCGGTGTTTACATCTACACTACTACGGCTGGCAACATCTGTTACTTTAAATGTTCCCAATCCATTGATTTTCACAATTCCATCTTTCTCAAGCCCCTCAAGTATTATATCAAAGAATGCTTTTGTAAATATTTCGGCCTTTGCACCTGAAATTTCAGCCTGCTTGGCAAACAGAGCCGATAGGTCGGAATGATTTAATTTTGCGTCCATAGCTCTGCTTTTTATTCGTTGAATTTATCTTTCAGTTTATTGCTTGAACGAAAAGCCGGTACGATTTTTGGTGGCACAAGGAATCTTTGCCCTGTTTTGGGATTAACCGACACTCTCTCATTGCGCATCTTCACTTCGAACACACCGAAGCCCGATACATTCAGCTGGTCATTATCTTTAAGCCTATCGGTTATCACCGTTACAAACGACTCAACACCTGCCACAGCCTCTGCGGGAGAAATGCCACAACGCTTGGCCAACTTGCTGATAAATTCTTTATTGTTCATATTGGTTATTTATTATTCGTTCACTCTTCCCATAAGGTCGAACTCTGTAGCATCGGTTATGCACACATCGTAGAATTCACCTATTTTCAGTTCACCTTCACGGGTATTTATAAGAACTTCGGTATCCACATCGGGCGAATCATATTCGGTGCGGCCAATGTAATAATCTCCTTCAATTCTGTCTATGATTGTTTTAAAGACTTTGCCTACTTTCTCGTCGTTTAATCGGGTAGATATCCTCTGCTGCACCTCCATTAAACGGTCCAGGCGTTCCTGTTTTTTCTTCTTCGACACATTGTCGCGGTAGTTTTCAGCAGCAAAAGTTCCATCTTCCTCGCTGTATGCAAATGCTCCCAAGCGGTCGAATTTTGCCCACTTTACAAAGTCCATAAGCTCCTCAAAGTCCTTGTCGGTTTCCCCGGGGAAGCCTACCATCATAGTGGTTCTTATGCAAATACCCGGAACTTCGCGACGCATTTTTTCTATGAGTGCGTATGTATCCTCCTTGGTAACGTGGCGTTGCATCTTCTTTAAGATTTTTGTGCTCACATGTTGCAAAGCAATATCAAGATACTTGCACACGTTCTTTCTCTCACGCATCACCCTCAATAATTCATCGGGGAAGTGCAGCGGGTAGGCATAATGCAAGCGTATCCACTCCACCCCTTCAATATCAGAAATGCGCTCCACAAGCTCTGCTATAGCCTGTTTCTTGTATATATCTATGCCATAATATGTGAGTTCCTGTGCGATAATCTGGAACTCCTTCACCCCTTGTGCCACAAGGTAGCGCACCTCGTCGAGTATCTCCTCTATGGGGCGAGACACGTGCGCTCCTGTAATTATAGGAATTGCACAATAGGCACAACGACGGTTGCACCCCTCGGATATTTTAAGAAAAGCATAGTGCGATGGAGTCGATAGCACTCTTTCGTGTGCAATCTCGGGCTTATACTCTTTTTTAAGGTCGCTTATAAGCTCCTTCCAATTAAATTTACCATAGAATTTATCAACCTGTGTAATTTCTTCGCGCAGTTCAGTGAGGTAACGCTCCGACAGGCAACCCATCACATATAGTTTTTCCAAGTCGCCCTGCTCCTTGCGCTCGCAAAATTCAAGAATCATATTTATAGACTCCTGCTTTGCATCGCCTATAAAGCCACAAGTGTTTATAACAGCTATGCTGCCACAGGGTTCTTCACTATCGTGAGTAACCTCGTAGCCACACTCCTTTAATTGGCGCATAAGCTGTTCCGAATCTACAAGATTCTTGGAACAGCCCATAGTAATTACATCAACACAATTCTTTTTCATTCTATCTTATCCGAAAAGAGAATCCACGAATTCTGCTCTGTTAAAAATTTGCAAGTGGTCTATACCCTCGCCCAAGCCGATGTATTTTACAGGAATTTTAAATTGGTCGCTTATGCCAATGACCACACCTCCCTTTGCTGTACCATCGAGCTTGGTTATTGCCAATGAACTCACTTCTGTAGCCTTTGTAAACTGCTTTGCCTGTTCAAAAGCATTCTGCCCTGTGGAGCCGTCGAGCACAAGAAGTACGTCGTTGGGCGCATCGGGCAATATTTTCTTCATCACGTTCTTTATTTTTGTAAGCTCGTTCATAAGGCCCACCTTATTGTGCAAGCGACCGGCAGTGTCAATTATTACCACGTCGGCACCGTTTGCCACAGCCGACGACAGCGTGTCAAAAGCCACCGATGCGGGGTCGCTACCCATTCCCTGCTTTATAACAGGAACATCGGCACGGTGCCCCCACTCCACAAGTTGCTCTACAGCAGCCGCGCGGAATGTGTCGGCAGCACCAAGATACACCTTCTTACCAGCCTTTTTGAATTGGTGCGCCAGTTTACCAATGGTAGTTGTTTTTCCCACGCCGTTCACACCTACAACCATTATCACATAGGGTTGCCCGGGTGTTGTGGGGAAATCGAACGAGCCGTTATCCTCGGTATTATTCTCCATAAGAAGAGCTGCCACCTCGTCTTTCAACAGGGCATTGAGCTCGGCTGTGCCCATGTACTTGTCGCGTGCTGCACGTGCCTGCACACGCTCTACAATTTTAAGTGTGGTTTCCACACCCACGTCCGATGTTATAAGCACCTCTTCGAGGTTGTCTAGCACCTCGTCGTCTATTTCGGTTTTTCCTACTATTGCGCGGGCAATTTTGCCAAACACGCTCTCTTTGGTCTTGGACAATCCCTTGTCAAGAACCTCTTTTTTCTCTTTTGAAAAAAAACTGAATATTCCCATATTCTTATTCTTTTTGTGCTGCTACCGATTGTTCCGTTTATGCCATATATCTTCGCAGCAATTATTACTATATCCGACTGCAGAAATGCTTTTAGTCGAGTTTCAGAACGGCAAGGAAGGCTTTCTGCGGCACCTCCACATTACCAATTTGCTTCATACGCTTTTTGCCCTTTTTCTGTTTTTCGAGCAATTTACGTTTACGCGACACGTCTCCACCGTAGCACTTTGCTGTTACGTCCTTGCGCACCTGTTTAATTGTCTCGCGAGCAATAATCTTTGTACCTATTGCAGCCTGCAGAGCAATGTCGAACTGCTGGCGAGGGATAAGGTCGCGCAGTTTTTCGCACATCTGACGGCCAAGCCCGTATGCATTATCTACGTGGGTAAGTGTGGAAAGAGCATCTACCGGCTCACCGTTCAAAAGTATATCGAGTTTAATGAGCTTCGATGTGCGGAAACCTGCAGGGTGATAGTCGAACGAAGCATAGCCCTTTGAAATACTCTTTAGTTTATCATAAAAATCTATCACAATTTCTCCAAGCGGCAACAAGAAACGTATATCCACACGGTTACCGGTAATAAACTCCTGCTTCTGCAATTCACCACGCTTCGACAAGCACAAAGTCATAATAGGGCCTATGTACTCGGCACGTGTGATTATGCTTGCATTTATGTAAGGCTCCTCAATGTGGTCAATCAGTGTTTGGTCGGGCATACCACCGGGGTTATGCACCTCCTGTGCAGTTCCTTGCTTGTCATATACCATATACGACACATTGGGCACTGTTGTAATAACACTCATATCAAACTCACGGTCCAAGCGTTCTTGAACAATCTCCATGTGCAACAGGCCCAAGAAACCGCAACGGAAACCAAAGCCTAATGCCGCCGACGATTCGGGGCTGAATGTGAGCGACGCATCGTTCAACTGCAATTTTTCGAGTGATGCACGCAGGTCCTCGTAATCCTCGGCCTCAATGGGATATACACCGGCAAACACCATAGGCTTCACCTCTTCAAAGCCGGCAATAGCAGCCGTGCAGGGCCTTGCAATGTGAGTAATGGTGTCGCCCACCTTCACCTCACGCGATGTCTTTATACCCGAAATAATGTAGCCTACATCTCCGGTGCGCAACTCCTGACGTGGCGATAGATCCATCTTCAAAACACCAATCTCGTCGGCATCGTACTCCTTGCCCGTGTTGAAGAACTTCACTTTGTCGCCCTTGCGCAACACACCGTTTGTAATCTTAAAATATGCAATGATACCACGGAACGAATTAAACACAGAGTCGAAGATGAGTGCCTGCAAAGGAGCTTCTTCGTCGCCCGCGGGAGCCGGAATTCGCTCCACCACCGCACGCAGAATCTCCTCCACGCCCATACCGGTCTTTCCGCTTGCCTCAATAATCTCGTCGCGGTCGCAACCTATCAAATCGACAATCTCATCTTTCACCTCCTCGGGCATTGCGTTAATCATGTCGCACTTGTTAATCACGGGGATAATCTCCAGCCCCTGGTCCACAGCCATATAAAGGTTTGAGATTGTCTGTGCTTGCACACCCTGTGTGGCATCTACCACCAGCAAAGCACCCTCGCAAGCAGCAATTGAGCGCGACACCTCGTACGAAAAATCGACGTGCCCCGGAGTGTCAATGAGGTTAAGCGTGTATTTCTCACCCTCATACATATACTCCATTTGAATAGCGTGGCTCTTAATGGTGATACCGCGCTCCTTCTCCAGGTCCATATTATCGAGCATCTGTCCCTCGGTAATGTTTATAGTCTTGGTTGTTTCCAACAAGCGGTCGGCCAAGGTTGATTTACCGTGGTCTATATGTGCTATAATGCAAAAATTCCTAATTTTTTCCATATCTTGTTTTGCTTTTCTCTTTTCTTGAACGCAAGTGCGTTTCTTGTGCACGCCCGCGTAATTTTGCGCGAAGATACAAATAAAATTTAATATTTATATTATAATAACAGACGTAAAAGTTAAAGATTTGAGCAGTTATGGGCAAAACAACAGTAGCCGCATAACGCTTTTTTGCCGAAACCGGTAAAAGAGAGAATGAAAGCAGGAAATAACCAAAGCAATACTATTGTAAATTAATTTCAACAAAAAAGTAACAGGTAAAAAGGGTTGCAATCTTAATGTGTGATTTATAAAATGATTGCAAAAACAAAGCAGCCAGGCACGGGTATTGAACAAGAATACACTTTTACAACTGCAACCTATCTTTTAAATTACAAACGCATTACTTACAAATACATTATAATAAGAATTCAATAATTATGCATAACAGCAAGCAACATCAACAGCCGGGAACAATGCACGGAAAAGAATTTGCGCAAAAGTAAAGAATTTATTATGTAAATAAATTTCTTATCGTAAACATTGTTTTCACGGAGCTATTTTATTTCAATTGCAGCACCCAAGAAAGTGCACCCAATATTTCCGATACTTTGCGTGAAAAACAATATTTTTGGGCGAATATGTGAAAGCGTACTTTGTTATTTACACACCGGGCGCACCGTGCGGCCATTGCAACGGTTAGAGATGTGGTTATCATTATAACAAGTACTATCTAAAAACAATACGTAACCTTTGGAGTTGGTGGAGCGATACAACGAACTCGACCAACAAACGCCTTCCACCCCTTTCCGATAAAGCCCTGTATTGTTGCGGAAGCCCGCTGCAGGTAAGAAGATGCTATTGCCACTAGGGCCGGTTACTTTGTAACCTTTCACGCCATTAAGCGCAGTCCATTCCCATTCACATTTTTCACACAGCTCATCTTGTTCTGCATTGGTGGGCATACGCCAAGAGCCACCCCATTTCACGTAGGCTACGTCGTCGGAGGGTTCAAGAATAGTTCTCTTATCCATTGTTCCATACTTACTATTGGTGCAATATTTTGTCATTGTACTATCATTTCCTTTGCACCATATATATGTACTCCAAGAGTAGTCGCTCTTTGTGGTTGTTTCACCCCAAGCATAGTAGTCGCCGTACTCTTCGGGGGCTGTGGCACCTATGTTCCAGCCGGCCCATTTAACGGAAAGGCCTAAATCAACCACTTTAGTTGTAGCTATTCCCAATTGCTTGCGGGCCTCATTCTTATATATTAAAACACTATCTTTTACTAAAGACAACTTTCGTACAAACTTCACAGAATCGGAAGAATGCAACTTAATAATGCTATTAAGCTTTCCCTTATAGACTGAGACACTATCCTCTAATACCGATATATACTTAATTTCGAATTTTTTATGCGATTTACCGCCAACTATAATACCACAAAACAGACCTACCACAAACAAAACAAAACAGATTGTTATTAAAAAATGCTTGTTAATACTCCAAGTGGTTTTCTTCTTTTCTTCTATTTGAGAACGCAGGTCGTTTATTTCTCTAATCAACTTCTTAGGAATATTACTCTTTTCAGTTAATTCACGAAATTTCTGCTGATATTTCTGGTGAATAGGGCCACCATTAATAATTTTTTCTCTTAATTCTTCGCGCAGTTTTACATCATTTATCAATCCTATCTCTACCAATAGCTCTTGACGGCCAAGTTCCAAACGCGACTCCACATTGTGCAATGTCATACATTTCCTTTGCATTTTCACAATGGTCTGTTGCTCCTCGTCCTTCTTGCGTTTTTCTTCCTCTTCTTTTTGCTGTCTTAACTTCTCGGCCTTTTCACGCTCAATTTCTTTTCTTCTTTCCTCTTCCTCTAATTCGCGTTTTTCCTTCTCCTCAATTTCTTCTAAATACTTATTTATGGTATCAGCCAAATCTACAAGAGCTTTATCGGGATCTTTATAATATTCTATATAATTGAGGTCAGATATTCTGAACATTATCCGTTCATCGTACGGAGTAGCATCAATTCTGACAGGAATAATTATTTTTTTAAATTCATCGGCACAGCAAATTTCTTTTCGAGTCCATGTGGACTTATTTGCATTCTCCGTTGATAAGAAAATGAATATTTTGGAGGATTTAATATTATTTACAACTTTGTTAATAAAATCCTCACCGTAATTAATGCATTCTTCATCAAACCAATAACTTATGCCGGCATTGGTTAAAGTCTCTTTTATTCTCGATATATTGTTCTTTGGAATTATATCTCTATTCTCAAATACATAATCCTTGCGAGAATAACTTATAAAAACATCGTATTTATTTTTCTTATTCATATTGTGCACATTATTTTGCAAAGATAATAATGTATTCTAAAAAATATCAATATTTTACAATTAAGAAAAGCGTTTATAGAAAGATTCCGCACATAGATTCCGCACATCAAATATTAAGCTACTGTATAAATTTCCAAAAAACATTTAAACGCTTCCTAAAAATATGAATAAAAAGGGAATCCAAAAGTCCGTTTTACAAAAAGAAGCCTCCGTCAGTTTTGGACGGAGGCTTTTAAAAAAGTACCTTGGCACAAATATTTGTTCAGCCCAAGTATTTTTATTTCTTTTTCTTAAACAAATCCAAAGCACCGTTTATGAGCTTGTTAGCAACCTCCGCTTTTGAAGCCGGTGTTGTGGTTGCAGTGCTATCAGCTGTCTCTCCCTCTCCTGTTTTAGAGATGCTGCCACCAAGCAACTTGTTAAGTGCATTTTCTGCAACACCTGCAGCTGCTTTTTTAGCAAGCGAAGCCATATCTATACTCACCTTGGGCGATGTGAATGTACCCTTGATGTTCATATCCACAGTTCCGAGTTTAGAGAGTTTACCAACAGATGTGGGAATTGTTATCTCACCTTTGTAGTCGATGGTCTGGTCCAGACCTGTGCTGCCCGACAGATTCATTTTATAGTCGCCAAGTTTTATATCAAAGGGCCTTGTATTTACTCTGCCATCTTTTATGGTAAATTCAATATTCATATCCTTCACCCTTGTATCCTTTAAAGAGGGTTTCTGCACAATATCGGCCACTGTTTGTATAACACCCACATTGTTCAGGCTTAAATCCTTTGTAGATAACGCACCGCTACCTGTGAGCGTGGAGAGCACCGGGCTCATTGTATCGTCGAGCTTTGCATCTATATTTACATTACCGGAGAAATCGCCAGTAAGACCGCTGAAAATTGGCGCAAGGTTACGTACCACATTCAGCTCCTCATAAGCCTGCGCAAAGCCTATGTTACTCAGTTTGAAACCACCATTAAAGACGGGTTGTGCATCGACAGGTGTATAATAGTAGCCATTAACAACAACGTCGCCACCCATAGTATTAAGCGACAGGTTCTGCATATCCACCTTGCTGTTTTTAACCACGAGAAGGCCATTAACGTTCTTCAGTTTCATATTGTCGAGAAGCACCTCCCTGAAGGCTGCCTGCATACGAAAATCTATATTGTCGGGCACTTTGATTACGCCTGTGGCAACAGTGTCTGCTGTGGCAGAATCCTCGGCGGGTGCCGTGGCAGCAGTGTCGGTAGGTGTCATAAAGTCGTTAAGGTTAAAGTGGTTGCTCTTAACATTAAGTGTACCTTTTAGTGTGCCATCTTTAAGTGCATATGCCATATAATTCTCGAATCGGCTATCCACGGTAACATCGTTGCCGCCAATCTTCACGGTTGTTTCGCTCAACTGCAAATAGCGAGGAGTGAATGTGAGCAACGACTTTTTTATATCAACATTGGGCATATCCTCCATTGTCAGAATCATATCATTCAGGCGTACATTGCCCGCTGCTTCAATCTTTTCGTACTGTTCCTTCTCAATGTGCGACATACGGCCCTTTACTGCAAGATCGGCATTTACCACACCGTTGAGTTGCATATCTTCCAATGGATAAATATCCTTTATTTTACCCAAATCGAGCTTTCCTTTTGCTGCGGCATTAAAGGCAAGGTCGCTCATTGGTGTTTGCATAGTGGCGGTAACACTGAAGGGGTTTCCTGCCATTACAAAATTAAATGGGTTTATCTTTATTACGGTGTTGTCGGGTGAGCCACCGGGGTTGTTCACTTGCGCTGCAATGTTTATATTGTTCACACCCGCGGGTAACGAGGGGTATTGGAACATTGCATTCTCCACATCAAAAGCAAGGTCGAATGCGGGCACAATGCTATCGCCCTGCAAGCTACCTTTGGCCCACGCGGTGAGCGTGGCATTGCCATCGGTCCTAAGCCCCTCGAAATCCTTTGAATATATTGCGGGAATGAGCGAAAGAATCTCCTTGAAACCGATTTTGTTGCTGTTAAGTTTCAAATCCATATCCATACCCTCGCTGGTCATTGCCACCCAACCATCAATTGCTGCTTTAATAGCATTCAGTTGCAAAGTATTCTCGTTGAGAGTAAATTTGCTGTTTTCAAGGTCGGCGTCAATCTTCATATCTGCAGCAACAACAGCCTTGCTCAAGAATGGGACACCCTCCATTGAAAATGTAACGCCCTCGGTTTCGGCATCGAGCGAGAGGATTGTGCGGCTGCTGCCGAAGTCGCCGGAGCAGGTAGCATTCAACCCTTCTACACAGGCATACATATTACCCTGCTTGTCATCGTAAACAAGATTAAAATCCCTTATTGCAAGCTCTTGCAGTTTTATGCGGAAAGGAGCTGTGGCTGTTGTATCTTCGGCAGCAAGCTCCTCTTCCTCGGCAGCTTTCATTATATCCCAGTTAACAGTGCCGTCGGCAAGTACAATTGCTTTTACCGAGGCTTCGTCGATGAGAATCTCGCGTATATCGTAGCCCTCGTCGCCAAAGAGCGACATAAGGTTTACCGATGCCGTGAGCTCACCGGCGGCCACAAGCGTGTCATTTTCGAACACCCCTGCGCCCTTGAGGTAAAAATCTTCAAGTGTAACAGAGGCAAGCGGGAAATTGCGTATGAGGCTTATGTCGAGGCTCTCGAAATCGAACTTGGCATTAAGCATCTTGTTGCCCTCTTCTTTTATAAGTGCCTCTATTTTGTCTGTAAACAAAAGAGGCAAGGAAACAAGTAACAACACAATAACTGCTATTACAGCGGCTGTAATTTTCAAAAATTTCTTCATTGTTACGTTTTAATAAAATTGTTGGTCTTTATCACTATTGTTATCGGCTCGCCTTTCGTGCAGCATATGCAACACGAAAGGCGAGTCAAAGAGATTGGAAATAGACAAATCTATTGCCGTGCCGGGCACAAAAGTATAGAGTTATTAAACTCTTTACTTAAAAATATGCTTGCCGTAATCTACACCTTTAAGGTTGTAGTAAACAGCCTCGCCCTGCATACGCTCAACAAATGAATCATAGTTACGCTGGTCCTGCGGTGTCCAACCGGCCTCGGCCACAGCAGCCAGGCGAGGGAATGTAAGATACTGCACCACCGAGGGTTCCTCAACCCACTCGGTCCAGAAGTTGGCCTGCACACCAAGATAGCGCGACTGCAACTCTGTGGGGATATTGTTCATAGGCTTGTAGTTATATACACGCTCCACGGTTTCGTCACCGTGGCCCTGTGAACGAGGCTCACTCTCCAACTTCGATTGGCGGCGGTTGATGTAGTAGGGAATCTGGGGCGACAGGATAGTGTTCATACCACGTGTGGCAGCATCCTTTGCAGCTCCGTCGGCACCAATCCACGCCATAATGGTGATGTCGTTGCCGAGGGGCGCAGTGTTTCCGTGAAGCACCTCGTTCCAGAATATCAGTTTGCGCTGCTTGCAGGCGGGTTTTGTGGCTACATAGTCCTTTAGTTGTTTGTAGAAATGTATCTGCAAGTCGCGGTACTTCTCACTACCAATCTCCTTGAGCAAGGCTTGACACTCGCTGTTGCGCTCCCATTTTGTTGTGGGGCACTCGTCACCGCCCAGGTGGATATATCCGAATGGGAATATCTCGGTAAGCTCGTCGATAACATCCTTGGCAAACTGCACTGCTTTGGGGTTGGCCACGTTTATCACGTCGTTTGAAACACCTTGCCACAACCACACCTCGTGTTCGTTTTCCGGATCGCAGGCAAGGAACTCGGGATACGAAGCCACAGCAGCCTGTGAGTGACCGGGAATATCAACCTCGGGCACAATCTCTATAAAACGCGCACGGGCATACTCCACAACCTCTTTGGCATCTTTCTTTGTATAGTAACCGCCATACAGAACACCGTCGGGCTTCACATCGCCCCAGCCAAGCACCTTGCTACCACGCCAAGCACCCACCTCGGTGAGTTTGGGATATTTCTTTATCTCAATGCGCCAGCCCTGGTCCTCGGTAAGGTGCCAATGGAAGCGGTTCATCTTGTAGGCTGCCATCAGGTCGATAATCTTCTTTATCTCCTCTTTGCCATAGAAATGGCGGCCCTCGTCGAGCATAAAGCCGCGCCAGCCAAAGCGGGGCTCGTCTTTAATATCCACACAAGGAACAGACCACTCGGTTATCTCCTCGCAAGGGACAACGGCCATCACATTGCGCGGCATCAGCTGTTTCAGTGTCTGCAATGCATAAAAGAGGCCTGCGGGCTTTGACACCGATATAGCTATTCCATTATTTTTCACCTGCAGGGTGTAGCCCTCGGGCGCAAGTGAAGAATCCAACGATACGACAATCTGTGCAGCGGCACTCTTCTTGGTAGTTTTCACTGCAACGTTTGTCGCTTTTTTGAAATCGCGAGCAAAGTTCTTGATTACAGCAACAAGGCTGTCACCCTCGTAGGCAGGCACTACAGCCTTCACCTTCTTGGGGAATATGAAACTACCCTCGCCTACTGTCATCTGCGCCGGTTGGGGAATAAGTGATATGTTGCCGGCAAACAACGTTGTGGCAACAACGCATAAAAGCGATAATAGAATCTTTTTCATACTTATAATTATTTATAGTTTATTATTTGACATTACAGCAGCTATGGACAAGAGCAGGCCCAACACAATGCTAAGCGAGGCGGCAAAAAGCACCTGATATGCTGCCGGCAACATAAACGTTATGGTGTGTGCGGGAATCCAAAAGAGAGGAATTGTGCGCTTGAACACAAAGTTCCACTGCACCTTCCAGTTGAGCGAAGAAATTATATCACCGAATTTTATTGGGGTAACAAGCGATGTAAGTTTACCGCCGCAGTTAAGTATGTGGGTATCGGTAATCTTGTGCAATGTCATAAACATTGGCGCAAAGAAACAGTTCATTGCAGTGGAGATACACAACGCATCTACGAACTTTGCAAAGCTCAAAGGTTCGCGCATAGCATTTACCATACCGGCAAGGCCCAAACTCTCGAGCATCACGGGCACTCCGGCGGAAAATATCTTCATAGCAACGGCAATCATCACTCCAAGAACTCCCCACACAATGGCACGTGACATAATGCCAAAGCCCTTGTATGTATATACACCTTGTTTTATTCTAAGGCCCAGCATTTCACCTATCGACGATAGAATCATAAACTTTATAAAGGCCATAATGTATGGGTGCGCAGCATTGCACTCCTTGTAGCAATTAAAAAGAGTGTCGCTTACAAAAAAGGGAACAAGCAACGCGGCAACGCAGGCCATAAAAACGAAATCGGACTTCTTCATAGTATGTTTAGCTGTGATTTTTGTTAAACAAAGCCAATCGCTCATCGAGCATCGCATAGTGGTGCGGCTTTATGTTCGATGAGCAGGCGCGTATTCCCTTGCGTGTGCCACCGGTGGTGGATAGGTCTATGCCGCTAACGCCATAATAGAGTAGTTCTTTCAACAGCTCGGCACCGTCCATATCCTTGTAGCCCATTGTAAAGAAGAAACCATCGCTCACAGGCTTGTCGTCGTCTTTGTCATAAACCACATTGAAGCCGTTGCGCTCTAAAATTTCCTTCAAGCGTGCGGTGCGAGTGGCATACTCTTTTATATCGCCCACAAAATTATAATCGCCATCGCAAGCAGCTTTGAGCATAGCCGCCATAGCATATTGTGCCGAGTGCGACACTCCCGACGAGAAGGTGTAAAGGAATACATAGGCATACGCAGCACCAAAACGTGCAATGCCGTAACGCTGCTGCAGGCTATCGTAGTGTCTTTCGAAAAGTTTGTCCGATATGCAGGCCATGGCAATGCGCTGCCCTGCATAACTGAAAATCTTCGATGCACTCATGAGCATAACATAGTTGTCGGTGTATTTTGAGACGCTGGGCTGGAAGGGGGCCTCAAACGGGCGGCTCATATCTTTGCGGAAGTCCATTGTCATATAGGCAAGGTCCTCTATAACCACCACGTCGTGCTTGGTGGCGAGGCGGCCGATAATCTCCAGTTCCTCGTCGTTAAGACACATCCAGGTGGGGTTGTTGGGGCTTGAATAGAGCACGGCACAAATATTTCCCTGTGCAAAATAGCTCTCCAATTTTTCCTCGAGCTTTTTACCACGATAGTCGGCTATGTCGAACGATGCTATCTTCACACCAATCACATTGGCCTGCATCTTCTGTACAGGGAAACCTGGGTCTATGTAGAGCACGGTATCTTTCTGTGGCGATAGCTGTGATGCCAGCATAAGCGCAGCAAACGATGCCTGCATCGAGCCCACGGTGGGAATGCAGCCTTGTGGGTTTATGTCGGTATCTATGAAGGCCTTCACAAAGCGGGAAGCCTGTTCTTTCACTTCGGGAATACCATCTATTATGGGATAGACCGATGCCACACCGCGTTGCAATGCATCGCACTCGGCCTTCACACCTATTGCCGATGGTGGCAAACCGGGCACACCCATTTCAAAGTGAATATATTCGGTGCCTGTTGCAGCTTCGGCGGCACGCACCACTGCACCTACTTGGCGTATCGATGCTCTCTTTACATCGGTTATTTCAAGTTCTTTCATTATGCCATCTATTATCGATGGCTCTATTACGGTTTTCATTGTAATATCATTTTAATAAAACAAGAAGGGTTGTACCGTTACTTGGCAGCCGGCACAACCACATAAAAATCAATCCTCCATCAATTTGCGGTAGCGTGTCTTTTTAGGCTCCTCAATGCCCAGGCGGCGCATTTTATTCTCCTCGTAGTCGGAGTATGAGCCCTCGAAGCAGAATACATTGCCATCGCCCTCGAATGCTATGATGTGTGTACATATACGGTCGAGGAACCAACGGTCGTGGCTGATAACCACCGCACAACCGGCAAAGTTTTCCAAGCCCTCCTCCAACGCGCGCAGTGTGTTCACGTCGATGTCGTTGGTGGGCTCGTCGAGCAGCAACACGTTGCCGCACTCCTTCAATGCCATTGCAAGGTGCAGGCGGTTACGCTCACCACCCGACAGCACGCCGCATTTCTTCTCCTGGTCGGCACCGGTGAAGTTAAAGCGCGACAGGTATGCACGCACGTTCACCTCCTTGTTGCCCAAGCGCATAAGTTCATTGCCCTGGCTCAATACCTCATAAACCGATTTGTCGGCTACAATATCCTTGTGTGTCTGATCGACATAGGCAATCTTCACGGTTTCTCCCACCTCAAAAGTTCCGCTATCTACGCTTTCCAAGCCCATAATCATACGGAACAGTGTTGTTTTACCGGCACCGTTGGGGCCAATAACACCCACAATGCCGTTGGGCGGGAGCATAAATTCAAGGTCGGTAAAGAGAGTTTTTGAGCCGAAGGATTTAGACACCTTGTCGGCAACAATAACCTTGTTGCCCAAACGGGGGCCGTTGGGAATAAAAATCTCCAGTTTCTCCTCGCGCTCCTTCTGGTCTTCATTAAGCATACGTTCGTATGAGTTCAAACGGGCCTTTCCTTTTGCCTGGCGGGCTTTCGGTGCCATACGCACCCACTCCAGCTCGCGCTCCAATGTCTTGCGGCGTTTGCTTGCGCTCTTCTCCTCCTGCTCCATACGTTTTGTCTTCTGGTCGAGCCAAGAAGAGTAGTTGCCCTGCCAAGGTATTCCCTCGCCACGGTCGAGTTCAAGAATCCAACCGGCAACATCGTCTAGGAAGTAACGGTCGTGAGTAACGGCAATAACGGTTCCCTCATACTGGTTCAAGTGCTGCTCCAGCCAATCGATGCTCTCGGCATCAAGGTGGTTGGTGGGCTCGTCGAGCAAGAGAACGTCAGGCTTTTGCAAAAGCAGGCGACAAAGAGCCACGCGGCGACGCTCACCACCAGACAAGTGATCTACAAGTTCATCGCCCGCAGGGCAACGCAATGCAGCCATGGCACGCTCGAGTTTGCTGTCGAGGTTCCACGCATCGGTGGCATCTATAATATCCTGCAACTCGGCCTGACGAGCAAAGAGAGCGTTCATTTTGTCCTCGTTCTCGTAATATTCGGGAAGGCCGAACTTATTATTTATCTCCTCATACTCATTGAGCGCATCTACTGTCGATTGCACACCCTCCATTACAACCTCCTTCACAGTTTTTCCATCTTGCAAGTGAGGTTCCTGAGGCAAGTAACCCACAGTGTAGCCGGGCGACCACACAACTTCGCCTTGATAGTCATTATCGAGGCCGGCAATAATTTTCATAAGGGTAGATTTACCCGAACCGTTCATACCGATGATACCGATTTTTGCACCATAGAAGAACGATAAATAGATATTTTTAAGTACTTGTTTGTTGTTCTGACGAATGGTCTTGTTCAGCCCAACCATCGAGAAAATGATTTTTTTGTCATCAACTGTTGCCATAAGCTATATATTAAATTTATTATTTATTCTTAAAACTATATAATATTCCATTATAAGAAATATTCTGCAAATATAGCATTTTGTTTCAATACACAGCCATGTCGCATAACAAAAAAACATCGCAAGAAGAATTCAATTCCCTTGCGATGCCATTAACACCCAATGAAAAAAATAAAACATTATGATTATCCCATCTTACCGGTGAGATAAGCCTTTGTACGTTCATCGTTTGCAGCGGCAAACATCTGTGCGGTATCGGCATATTCCACAAGCTCGCCCAAGTACATAAACATCGACCGTTCTGATATGCGCATAGCCTGCCCCATATTATGCGTTACTATGAGTATTGTAACTTTGTTCTTCAGTTGCAAAAGTAACTCCTCTATGTGTTTGGTAGCTATGGGGTCGAGAGCCGAAGTGGGCTCGTCGAGCAAAAGAACATCGGGGTTCAGTGCCAATGCGCGGGCAATGCACAGACGTTGCTGTTGCCCACCCGACAAAAAGGTCCCCTTTTTGTTAAGAACATCTTTCACCTCACTCCAAAGTGCCACACTGCGCAACGACCGTTCCACAATCTCCTCTTTTTCACTCCGTGGCAAGTTGATGCCGTTAAGCGAAAAGCCGGCAAGCACATTTTCGTATATACTCATAGTGGGAAAGGGTGTAGGGCGTTGAAACACCATACCCACCTTGCGCCGCACCTCTATCGGTTCCATTGCAAGTATATCATGCCCATTCAGCAGAATCTCTCCATCTACTTTTATGTTCGGGTATAGGGAATGCATTAGATTCACCGCACGCAGCAGCGTGCTCTTTCCACAACCCGACGGGCCCATTATCGCGGTGATGCTGTTGCGCTCCACCGCAGCCGACACATTCTTCACTGCCATAGTGTTGCGTGTATAAGAGACGCACACATTTTTGAACTCTATTATAGGTTTTTCCATTATCATTTATTCCATTTTTTTGCCAAATATTTGGCGGTGATATTAAGACACAATACAAAGAGAAGCAAAAATAGCGATGCTCCCCAAATGAGCTCCTGCAGGTTGGGGTCGTTAAAGAACTCCCATATAAGCAACGGCACGGCAGCAATGGGTTTGTCTATATCCCAGCGCACCATAGAACAGCCAAGTGCAGTGAATATGAGCGGGGCAGTCTCACCCACCACCCTCGACACGGCCAGCAACACACCGGTGAATATACCGCCGAAGGCTGCCGGCAGTTGCACTTTGAGCATCACGCGCGCATTGTTCCCGCCAAGTGCAAGGCCTGCCTCTTTGAGCGATGCCGGCAATATCTTCATTGTCTCCTCGGTGGAACGTATAATAAGCGGCAGCATCATTATAAACAGAGCTACACTGCCTGCAATGGCAGAATATCCCCCCATTGGAACAACCACCCACACGTATGTTATCATACCAATAATGACCGACGGGGTTCCCTGTAGCAAATCACTAAGATAACTTACAACAACAGCAAAGCGTTTTTTGCTGTTCTCGGCCAGGTATACGCCACACAAAACACCCACGGGAACTGCCACCGCGGCAGCCATTCCAAGCATAATGAGCGAGCCCACAATACCATTGGCTATGCCACCGGGAATTGCCTCGCCCGCCCGCATTGCCATCATAGCCTTTAATGCCGTGGGAGTAGGTTCCGTTATAAATGTCCAACTGAATTGAGTGCAACCGCGCACAAAAACCTCGCCAAGAATTGCAATCAGAGGCAGCGCGGTGAGCGCAGAAAATGTGCAGACTAAAACGAAGCACATTTTATCACGTAATAAACGACTTTTCTTTTTCATTCCATTTAAAAGCATTGTAAATTACATTATTCTCGCACGTTTTATCAAAAATTTACCGGCTACATTTATGAGGGCTGTTATGAAGAAAAGCAGCAAACCTATGGCTATGAGTGCCGAAAAACGCAAGCCGTCGGCCTCTCCGAACTGGTTTGCTATTATGCTTGCCATAGTATTCCCCGTAGCAGTGAGCGATTGCGGTATCTGGTTAGTGTTTCCAATGAGCATTGTAACAGTCATTGTTTCACCCAATGCACGCCCAATAGCCAATATGTATGAAGAAAAAATACCCGAGCCTGCAACAGGGAAAACCACATCTCTTATAACTTCGGCACGTGTTGCGCCAAGGCTGTATGCACTCTCCTTTATTTCGTTTGGTACCATTTTTATAAACTCGGCACTGAGCGATGCAGCATAAGGCACTACCATTATAGCCAGCACCAACGATGCCGTGAGTATGCCCGAACCATGCGGTGATATATCAAGTGCCATAATAAGAGGGCGCAACGTGTAGAAACCCCATAAACCATATATAATAGATGGAATACCCGCAAGCAGGTCGATAACCGTTCCAAGCAATTCAGCAATTTTTCTCCCCTTAAAATATTCGCCTATAAAGAGCGACACAGGTAGCGAAAACGGTATGCAAAACAGCAGAGCAAGCAGCGTAGTGAGCAGTGTACCTACAATGAAAGGCAAGGCACCATACCTTTCGTTGTCGATGGTATAATTCCACTCACTCGATGTGAGAAATTCAAAAAAACCAAACCGGCTGAAAGCATCGGAAGCATCTATTGTGAGGGAGTATATCACTCCCCCACAAATGAGCGGTATAACCAATGCTGCAACAAACAGAATTATTTTGAAAACTTTATCGTTCATTGCTGCTAAGTTTGCCTATTGCAACACCATCATATGTAACAGCCTCCAGGTTCTTCAAGCTAAGTTCCACGGCCTTTTTGGGCAGAGGTGCATAATTAACCTGTGAAGTGAGCTTCTGTGCTTTGGCACTGAGAATATATTTCAACAATTCCACAGTGCCTTGTGCCTGCTCTTTTGAGCGGTTGGCATAATTCTGCTCTTTGTAAATAACTATCCAAGTAAAGGTGCTTATGGGATAGGCACCGGCTGCCTGTGAATTTGTGATGGAGGTGCGGGTGTCGGCAGGAATCTCACCCGATGCAGCTGCAGATATACTCTCTGCTGTGGGTTTTACAAATTCACCACAAGCATTTTGTATGGTAGCATAAGGAATACCTTGTGCAAAAGCATATTCCGAACCCACGTAACCTATAGAATTCACGGTCTGCGCAATAACACCTGCCACACCGGGATTTCCTTTCGCAGCCTGCCCCACGGGGAAATTAACCGATTTGCCCGCACCGTAGTTGTTCTTCCAATTCTCGCTCACTTTTGTAAGATAATCGGTAAACACAAATGTGGTGCCACTGCCATCGGAACGGAACACGGGGATAATATCTGTTTCGGGCAACTTCACCGCCGGGTTCAAGGCGGCAATGCGTTCATCGTTCCACTTTTCTATATTACCCGCAAAAATATCGGCTACCACATCGCCCGCAAGATTCAAATCATTAATACCCGGCAAGTTATAAGCAAGCACTACTGCACCCATACAGGTGGGTATGTGCACCACTGCAGGCATTTCACTCATCTCCTTTTCTGTTAAAAAAGCATCGCTACCGGCAAAATCCACAATTCTGTCCCTGAGGTTACGAATGCCGCCACCACTGCCTATGCCGCCATATGCCACTTCGTCGTCATTTACCTGTGCAAAATTCTCAAATACCACGTTGTAGAAGGGCAAAGGGAATGTTGCGCCTGCACCTGTGAGTTCCACGCTGTCGCGACCCTCTGTCTTTGGCTTGCTGCCACAAGCCACCGTGAGCACTGCAAGTGTAATATATACTGCTAATTTCACAATCTTTTTCATAACAACTTTTTTATTTATAAAATAATTTCTTAAAGACCAAAGTAACAACTTATATATCCCGCATATCTATTATCGGCACCGTCAGCGGCAGGGAGTGCTACGCGGAAGTTGGGAGCAACTTTTACATACTTGCCAAGCTTTATCTGTGCACCGGCTATAACAGTTTTTTCGTCTTTATCAATGTTCCAATCATCTTTTGACGAAAGTTCATCGTAGCGAGCATACAGATCAAGAGTTTTGTTGAGTTTTACAGAAGAATAGAGCGAGAAACCATACAAATCGGCATTTTCCTTATTGCCGTTGTTTTGCATAATATTGTACTCAGCCGCTATTGAAAAACGTGCGTTGCGATAGCCCAAAAACGAAGCAAAATTGTAAATATTTTTCTCACCATCTACACCCTCGTTCACACCGCCATAAAGACGAATACTCAACCCCTTAAGCGGTGCAATGGTGGCACCCAAGCCATAAAGGAGACCATCTTGGTTCTGAATCTTTTTATAGCCCTCGCCATTTACTACTATGACATCGGCTGAAATCCAATCGGCAAATTTGTAGGCAGCCGATACTCCAAGGTCGGCACTGCTACCAAATTTATACTCATCTTGGAAGGATTTCATCACATAGCGATAGCCCCAGAATTTCTCCTGCATATTGAATTGTGTGGTGGAGATAAGGCCGCCATTGAGTGTGAGGTTACCTGTGCGATAGGTAATCAAAGCATTTTTAATATAAGCAATACGTTGGTAATCGGTAACATTGTTTGATTTTCCAATGTCCATAACACCTTTGATGGAGAGCGATTTTCCAATAGAGTATTCGTAGCCAAGATAGCTACGCTCCAGCTCAAAGCCTCTGTCGTTACGTTCGGCACCAAACCCCGAGTGGAAATTGCCAAAAACCTGAACAATGGCTTTGCCCTTGGGCTCATCGGGTATTGTTTGAGCACCGACTGATAAGAATGTGCAGGCAACAAGGCTTGCAGCTAAAAAAAGTTTTCTTTTCATAATAATAAAATTAAAATTAACATCTGCCTTCGTAAGCAGCCGTTCCCCCGGGCGGAACAGGCACTTATACAGGCATTATCTCTTTTTCAACGTTTCAAAATTCAATAAAGAGGAAGTTGTGATACCACCATTCCTGATAGTTTTCACGTTGCAAAAGTCCCTAGATATTATTTCAATTTTATTACAAAAAGGTTATGATTCTGTTAAGAATTTATTAACAAAAGATTTCAAAAAAAAGAAGAGCCACTACCCCACACCAAGGTCGGTATTTTCAGCAAGCACCTCAATGCGCTCGTCATCTTTTATCTTTGGATAGACCTCGCTCATAAACCAGGCGGCAAGAGCATCGTTGCGTTTAACGGTAGTGCTGTTGTTGCAAAAAAGATTTACGCTGAAATATTCGAAATATTGCTTTGCCGTTGCAATGTCGGCAATAATACGCTCGCGACTGTCATCGGCCGTGCAGCAGAGCAGGCACACACCTTTGAAGTATTTTGCCACATCGGCGGCCGTAACAGTGGCAGGCACACCTTTGTTCCACAGCGCGCGTTGCGCGGGGGAAAAACTCTCTATGCCGCAACGGAACTTAACCGCAGCGGGTGCAAACTCTACAGCAAAATGGGCAAGGCGATGGCGGTACATATAGTGTGCTTCGAACCAAAGTGTGTGAATATTCTTTTCGCGCACCACCTTTTTAATAAGTTCAATAGTAGCTTCATCGAGCTCGGGTGCCGAGCCCGAATTTATTACGTCTAGCACGCCATAAACGCCTGTTACCTGCTGCAGTACGGCACGGTTTGTTTCAAAAGGCTTGTCGCTTGTATCGCTGTGATAATCGCAAAAAGCACACTTGCCCCAACGACACCCCCTGCCCTGCAACAACACGAACTCGCGGGGCATCTTTGTATGTATCACAGAATACCTATCCATTGCGGCGTGTTCTTAAAATACTGCGTTTGAGCATTACAATTACGGCATATGCCATTGGCGTGCCAAAGAGCACCTCGATACCAAGTTTCATACAGTACTGGAATGCTATCATCAACAACAAATCGCGCGTGCTCAAAACACCCAGGAATGCAATGAGAACAAACGGCAAGGTATCGAGCAGGTAGCCCACGACCGACGAACCTATCGTGCGCACCCACAGAAAACGGCCGCGGGTTATTCTTTTTATACGCTCCATAAACCAGGCGTTGGAAAGCTCGCCAAGCAGAAAGCCTGCAAGCGAGCCTATTACAATGCGCGGCACATATGTAAAAATTGTATTATACGATGTGGCAGTAGCATCGAGATAATCTAGCGAAGGCAACCACACACCCACCTGCGTGCACACCACCATAATTACATTGCACACAAAGGTGGTCCATATAACCTTGCGTGCCGTGCGGTAGCCCCAGATTTCGGTGAGGACATCGCCCAGCATATAAGCAAAGGGGAATGTGATGGTTCCGGCATCGAAATAAAAAAGACCAAAGAATCCTATTATTTTAACCGCCATTATGTTCGACACCAAATAGAGTGTGACAAACAGCGCAGTAACGACCATTAGCGGCATATCGCCGCCAGCTCGGTTTTTGAAAGGGTTTTCCGATACCTTATTCATAAGAATTTGTTTTAATTTACGATTGCAAAAGTAATAAAATTTATCGGTGCGGGCAAGCACACTGCAAAAAGTGGCGATAACAAAATCCCCTTTATAAGTGATTGTTATAACTATTTTCGCTATTTTTGCGGGAAACAGTAAACAAAACATATTTATGAATATAAATAAGCCAAACGATACCAACCCGCTTTTGCGCCCAAGCCAAGCCCCTTTTGCTGCTCCGGAGTTCCATTTATATTCGGTTGAGCAATACAAGGAGGCATTCGACAAAGGCATTGCCGAAAAGCGTGCCGACATCGATAAAATAATAGAGAACAGCGAGCCTCCCACATTTGCCAATACAATAGACGCGTTGGAGATAAGTGGCCGCCTTCTCGAAAAAGTGTCGCTCATCTTCTCCACCCTCAACGAGAGTGATGGCAGCGATGCTATGACCGAGGTTGAAAACTATATTGTACCTCTTCTCACCGAGCTCAATGCATACATTTATATGAACGAAAAACTGTTCAACCGCATACGCACAATATATGATGCGCGGGAGAGCCTTGCGCTCGACGAGGAGCAGAGCATTGTGCTCGACAGCTACTATAAAGCATTCACTCGCGGTGGTGCATTGCTGGGCGACGAGGAGAAGGCACGCCTTGTGCAGATAGATACCGAGCTTGGGCTTGCGGGCATTGAATTCAGCAAAAACCTGTTGAACGACAACAAGGGGTATAAACTTATAATCACCGACAAAAAAGAGCTTGCGGGCCTGCCGCAAAGCAGCATCACTGCTGCTGCCGAAGCAGCAAAAGCCAACAATATAGAGGGCTGGGTGGTAACGCTCGACAAGCCAAGCCTTATACCTTTTTTGCAGTATGCCGACAACCGTGAACTGCGCAAGCAAGTATATAAAGCATATTACGGGCGCGGCGACAACAATAACAGCAATAACAACAAGGCCGTAATTGCAAAAATTCTGAAACTACGCCAAGAAAAAGCACGCCTATTAGGCTTCGAAAATTACGCACACTTCATACTCGACGAGAAGATGGCAAAAACGCCCGGAGCCGCTCTCAATCTGCTCACAAGCATTTGGAAGCCCGCATTGGAACGGGCAAAGAAAGAACGAGCTGAGCTACGCAGAATTGCAGGGCACGACATCGAAGGGTGGGACTGGTTCTATTATACCGAAAAACTACGCCAGGAAAAATATGCCCTCAACGACGAGGAGACAAAGCCCTATTTTCAACTGGAGAATGTACTAAAAGGAGCTTTTTATTGTGCCGAAAAGCTATATCAAATTACATTTACAAAACGTGCCGACATTCCGGTATATTACCCGGGCGTCGATGCATACCAGGTACTCGACAAGGCCGGCAATCATTTAGGTATTTTTTATACCGATTTCTTCCCGCGCGAAAGTAAACGCCAGGGTGCTTGGATGACAAATTTTGTAAACCAATACAACATTTGCGGCCAAAACCAACGCCCGTTTATTGTGAATGTGTGCAATTTTACCCCGCCGCAGGGCGACACCCCTTCGCTCCTTAATATAGACGAGGTACGTACCCTGTTCCACGAATTCGGGCACGCGCTGCACGGCTTGCTCACACAAGCACACTACCCTTGCGTCAGTGGCACCAACGTGAAACACGATTTTGTGGAGCTCTTCTCGCAGATAAACGAAAAATGGGCTGTTCACCCCACCGTGCTACGCACTTATGCAAAGCACTATATAAAAGGTGAAACAATCCCCGACAGGCTCATAGAGAAAATGGAACGTTGCTCACATTTTAATTCGGGATTCGAAACCGTTGAAATTGTGGCGGTTGCACTCTTGGATATGAAAATACACCTTGTGCAGGATTACACAAACTTCGACTGCAACGCATTTGAAAACGAATTGCGCACAGAGCTTGGCTTTATACCGGAAATAGAGTACCGCTACCGCACCACCAATTTTGCACATATTTTCGGGTGGGAATATGCAGTGGGCTACTACTCCTACCTATGGGCCGAGGTGCTCGACTGCGATGCCTTTGAACTTTTTATTGAACGTGGAATATTCGATACCGAAACTGCTGCAAGTTTCAAGCAACTGCTGGAGATGGGTGGCAGCAAGGACCCTATGCGCGAGTATCACCGTTTCCGTGGTGCAGCTCCCGACCCTGCTGCGCTGCTCCGCACCCGTGGACTCATATGATTGACTAAATAACACACACAATTTATGGAAGATAGAATAGAATTAGCAGTATCACTCTTTAAGGAAGGGTACAATTGCAGCCAGGCAGTGGTTGCAGCCTATGCCGACATGTACGGATTCACACGCGAACAAGCACTTAAAATGGCAGCATCATTCGGTGGCGGCATAGGACGTATGCGCAAAACTTGCGGAGCCGCTTGCGGGCTTTTTATGCTTGCAGGCCTTGAAACAGGCTGCACCGATGGCAAGGACCGTGAAGGAAAAGAGGCCAATTACAAAGTGGTGCAGGCACTTGCCGAGGAGTTCAAGAAACGCAATGGCTCAATCACTTGTGCCGAGCTGTTAGGGCTCGAAAAAAGTGCGCCCACACCCACCACCCCCGAAGCACGCACTACGGAGTACTACAAGAAACGCCCTTGCGTGAAAATGGTGGAGGAAGCTGCCCGCATTTGGGGCGAATATTTATGTGAAAAAAGTATAAAAAACGAATAAGTGGCACAAAAATTCACTAAATTTGTTGAATATCACAGTATTTTGTTTTGTATATCAAAATTTTATTGTACTTTTGCACCCGATTTGAAGAGCCATTTACTAAAGGCGAAGATAAATTAACTTAAAATATTGAATTTATGATGATTACAGAGCAGGCTGGCGAGTTCGCAGGCCGTATTTGGACCGCCCTCAACGAGACAGAGGGTTTGACCTTGAAAGAGATTAAGAAGCAGACTAAACTCAAAGATAAAGAGTTGTATCTTGGTTTGGGTTGGTTGCTTCGTGAGGACAAAATCTTCTCTTGCATCGCAGGTGAGGAAGAGATTTTTGCTTTGAAGTAATAAAATCTTATTTTTCATACAATAAAAGGGTGTCCGTTACGGACACCCTTTTATTGTATTATATGTAACTATTCGGTTACATAAGGCTGAAGGCCAATGTCAAGCCACTCATAACAATGGCCACCATACTCATAAGTTTTATGAGGATATTCAAGCTGGGGCCCGATGTATCTTTGCAAGGGTCGCCAACGGTGTCGCCAACAACAGTTGCTTTGTGGGTATCACTACCCTTTCCACCAAAGTTACCCTCCTCAACATACTTCTTTGCATTGTCCCAAGCACCGCCGGCGTTGGCAAGAAAAATAGCAAGCAAGAAACCTGCCGACAAGGAGCCTATGAGCAAACCAATAACACCTGCAACACCAAGGAAGACACCTGTAATAATGGGGGCTGCTATGGCAAGAAGCGATGGCAACACCATTTCCTGTTGTGCACCCAAAGTAGAAATCTCAACGCAACGCGAATAATCGGGCTCGGCTTCACCTGTGAGAATGCCTTTGATTTCAGTAAACTGGCGACGTACCTCGGCAACCATTTTCTGCGCAGCACGGCCCACGGCATTCATTGTAAGGCCACAGAAGAGGAAGGCCATCATTGCACCCACGAATATACCACACAGCACGCTGGGATTCATAAGCGTAACATTAAAATAATACATAAAATCCACAATATTAGCCTCCATAAGCCCTTTACCGTTTATAATAATGTCGGGCGAGGTGCGCTCAAGCGCAATACGTATTTCCTCGATGTACGATGCAAGGAGAGCAAGAGCTGTAAGAGCTGCCGAACCTATTGCAAAGCCCTTGCCTGTGGCTGCTGTTGTATTTCCGAGCGAGTCGAGGGCATCGGTGCGGCGACGCACCTCGGGCTCCAAGCCACTCATTTCGGCATTTCCACCGGCATTGTCGGCTATAGGGCCGTAAGCATCGGTAGCAAGTGTTATACCCAAAGTAGAGAGCATACCCACCGATGCAATAGCAATACCATAGAGCCCCAATGTAACCATAGAAGTGTCTAATACAAAACCCGTCGCACACAAATAGGAAAGAATAATACCCACAACAACGGCTATAACCGGTATAGCCGTAGAGAGCATACCCAGCCCCATACCCGAAATAATAACCGTTGCAGGACCTGTCAATCCGGCCTCAGACACTTTGCGGGTGGGAGCATAGGACTGCGATGTATAATACTCGGTAGAACGGCCAATAACAATACCCACTACCAAGCCCACAACAACCGATAGCGACAAGCCTATCCAATTTTCCACACCAAGCAGGTATAAAATAGCGAATGTGGCAGCAACGATGAGCAACGAAGATAAATTTGTACCACGCGACAAAGCACCTATAAGGCTCTTCATATCGGCATTCTCTTTGGTGCGCACAGCAAAAATACCAATAATCGACAGCACTATACCCACTGCGGCAATAAGCATAGGAGCAAGCACCGCCTTTGTCTGCATAGCACCACCCTCTGCCGCAAATGCAGCCGCGCCAAGGGCTGCCGTGGAAAGAATAGAACCGCAATAACTTTCATAAAGGTCGGCACCCATACCGGCAACATCACCCACATTGTCGCCCACATTGTCGGCAATTGTGGCAGGGTTGCGAGGGTCATCTTCGGGAATATTATATTCGGTTTTTCCCACAAGGTCGGCACCCACGTCGGCTGCCTTTGTATAAATACCACCACCCACACGGGCAAAAAGAGCTTGTGTAGATGCTCCCATACCAAAAGTAAGCATTGTAGTGGTAACAAAGCATAGTTTCATTCCGGCATTATTGATATCGGCTGGCACAACAGCATCAAGAATTATATACCAGACAGAAATATCGAGCAGGCCCAAGCCCACTACAACAAGCCCCATAACAGCACCACTGCGGAATGCCATTCGCAAGCCCTCGTTCATACTGCTGCGGGCAGCATTGGCTGTACGGGCCGATGCGTATGTCGCAGTTTTCATTCCAAAGTAACCCGAAATACCACTGAACAAGCCACCTGTCAGAAAAGCAAAAGGTACCCACTCGTTCTGAATGTGGAAAACATAAGCCATAACAGCAAAAACAGATGCCAGCACCACAAACACTATTGCAACAATTTTATACTGTTGCTTCAGATAGGCCATAGCACCTTTGCGCACGGCCGCTGCAATATGAGCCATACGCTCCGTACCTTCACTCTCGCGTTTCATTTGCCTGTAGAAATAGAGGGCAAAGAAAAGAGCCAGCAACGACGCTGCGGGTACAAACCAAAATAGAGAATTGTAGTCCATAAGTTTTAAATTTTATAAAAGGTTATTTACATAAATCTTTCACCGAAGGCTATAATATAAATTTCTTCAATATTTTAGATACTACTGTTGCGCATATTAGAGCCAAGCGCAAATATATGTAATCAATAATTAAAAACAAAAAAAAGTCTTAAAAAGCGGTATTTGAAAATTAAAACAGTGAAAAGTAACACTTTTTACCGTTATAATAAATTATATTTGCAGATTGCAAACAGGAACATTGCACAAGCAAAAATATATTGCAAAATAACAATTACACCATAGCCAAGATGAAATATATATACACCATAATAACATTATTCTTAATGCTGCCATCGTTATTGTACGCTCAAAAAGTGGGGCTTGTAATGAGTGGTGGCGGTGCACGAGGCCTTGCCCACATTGGTGTAATAAAAGCATTGGAAGAGAACGAAATTCCAATAGACTATGTTGCAGGAACATCTATGGGAGCTATTGTAGCGGCGTTGTATGCAATGGGATATACCCCCGACGAAATGATTACAACAATGCTTAGCGACGATTTCCAACGTTGGTACACAGGAACTATGGACAAGAACTATATGTTCTATTTCAAACGAAACACCGAAGTTCCCGAGCTTTTGAGCCTGCACATAGATATAAAAGATTCAATACGTCTTGTACGCCCACCAATGCAGCTAATTAACCCGGCACCTATGAATATGGGTTTTATGGAGATATTTGCTACCTCCACTGCTGCGGCCAAGCAGAATTTCGACAGTCTTATGGTGCCTTTCCGCTGTGTAGCTTCTGATGTATATAACAAGAAACAGGTGATCTTTTCCAATGGCGACCTGGGCGATGCCGTGCGCGCCTCTATGAGCTTCCCGTTTGTATTCAAACCTATAAAAAAAGACAGTGTATTGCTATACGATGGCGGAATATACAACAATTTCCCACGCGATGTAATGCAAAACGATTTTGCGCCCGACTTTATTTTTGGCAGCGTTGTCAGTGAGAATGCACCTGTACCCGATGAGCACGACCTCATGGGACAGGTAAAGACACTAATGATGGAAAGAAGCGACTATAGTATCCCCGACTCGGTGGGTATTTTACTCGATATGAATATACAAGATGTAAAGTTGCTCGATTTCCATAAAATCGACAAGGTTGTACAAACCGGCTACGAAGAGACGCTTGCATTAATAGATTCTGTACGTAAGCGTGTGCACCGCCACCAAAGCCGTGCAGTACTTGCAGGCAAGCGCATTGAATTCAACAAAAAGAAGCCCGAATTGCTTTTCAGCACAGTTACTGTAAATGGTGTTACAGAAAACCAGGCACAAGCCATTAAAAAAGAGTTTCAGCAGAACAATGAAAAGTTTAGTTACGAAGATTGCAAAAAAGCATACTTCAGGTTATTGTCGGGTAACAGCGTTGCATCAATACTGCCACATGCAATGTATAATGAAAAGGACAGCACATACACCCTTTCACTCGACGTCGAGCTCAACCCTGCCATTAATTTAAAACTTGGTGGAAGTATGTCCACAAAAACAGCCAACCAGGTATATATTGGTATGCATTACCGCAGCATCGATAAAATGTCAAAGGAGTATATGCTCGACACTCAATTCGGAAAGGTATATAACAATATACAATTCAGCAGTCGGTTCGACTTTACGACACGCCACCCACTGTCGCTAAAGTTTATAGCATCGTACGCTACCACCGACTACTATAATATGAAATATATCTTTTCGCAAGAAAACTCTATGTCGCTCAACCAAGAGCGTGAAGCGTTTGCAAAACTAAAAATTTCACTTCCATTTTTATTGCGCAAAAAGGCTGAAATAGGCATAGGTGTTGCCGAAATCACCGATAGATATATGCCAAGCAGTATTATAGACCTCGACAACCCGCAATTCGATAAAAACAAGATACGCCTTGCGGGTGCAAGTATTAAATTCCAAGGTAATACTCTCGACAACAATGCATTCCCCACCGAAGGCTCGTATGAAAAATTATCGGCAGAATTTTATGTCGGGAAAGAAAAGTACAAAAGTGGCAATTTCAGTATAAAAGACAGGGAAAGCAAGTCGTGGTTACAGGTAAACTATATCCGCAATGAAGTATTCAAAATCTCAAGGCACTTCTCGCTTGCAGCTTATCTGCAGATATATTATTCTACAAGAGCACTTTCGCACACATATCAAGCATCTCTGATGCAAGCCGGAGCATTTACCCCTACGATGAACAGCCTTTTTAATTACGACCCCAAATTCCGTGCAAACCAATTTGTGGGAGCCGGTCTTGTACCCATTATCAAACTTTCGAGTTTCATACAGCTACGCCCAAGTTTCTATCTTTTTTCCCCCTATCGTATGATAAAAGAAAACGACGATGGCACAGCCTACTACAGCAAAAAAAGGTTCGACGACTACCAATACATAGCCGAATTAAACGCTGTGGGCAAAATATCTACCATCACTATCAGTGGATTCGTAAATTATTATAGCTCACACAAAAGCGGATTCAATATCGGCCTCACTCTTGGCTGGTTTATGTTCAACGAGCGATTCTTTGAATAAAAAAAGAAAGAAAAACTAAAAAAGATTGGGAAAAGTTTTGCAAGTTACAAAAAAAGCACTACCTTTGCATCGTCAAACAAAAAAAGGACAACAAATCGGTCTCGTAGCTCAACTGAATAGAGCATCTGACTACGGATCAGAAGGTTGCAGGTTTGAATCCTGCCGGGATCACAAAAAGGAACTCATTTGAGTTCCTTTTTTGTTTTATATTATATTGAAATAAATTCTAAAGGTGTGTTGACAAATTGCCAAATCTGATTATTTTTGCAATGTAGGAAAGGGACTCCACGTAAAAAGGTGGCTCACTCCAAAGATTACCAGTGTAAATTTCATAAGTGATTCATAAAAGCATATGAAAGTTTTGAAAAGATTCAGACAAGGCGGCGGTCTGCGTTTAGTGAAAACCCTTTTTCGAATGGGGCTGTTGCCCGATTTACTGAAAGCCGGGTACAACACTCTGCTAAGGGGTAAAAATTACAAGCAAGAATATGCGAAGCTACGCAAGAAGATAGCACCAAAGTTAGTGAAAGAGTTTGAATATCTTATTGAAGACAACTACAAACCTATAGAAGAGCCAATAGAAAGCAACTCCACAAACAAAAGCAACAAGTATGTATGGTTTTGCTGGTTGCAAGGAATTGACAAGGCACCCGATATTGTGAAAGCCTGTTTGGAGTCTCAAAAAAAGTGGTTGAAAGAGAGAACATTTGTCATCATCACAGCCGATAACTACAAAGAATATATTTCGTTTCCACAATATATAGAAGAGAAATATGCCAAACGAATAATTCCGGAAGTATCATTTTCGGACCTGATAAGGGTGGAACTGTTAATCAAATATGGCGGAACGTGGCTTGATTCCACTGTTATGATAACGGGCTGTAATTACCCCAAAGAAATCTTCGATTGCCCAATCTTTTTGCCTCGATACATTAAAAAGAATGGAACTTGGCAAGGCGTATCGAGTTGGATGATTACCGCAAACAAAGGAAATCATCTTCTATATATTCTTAAAGAGATGTTGCTCGAATACTGGAGAAGATATGATTGTGTGGTCAACTACTACATCATACATCTCTTTTTTGGAATGATTGCCCGTAAATACACCGACGAGATTGCAAGAATGCCTGTTCTAAACAGTTATAATTGCGTAGAGCTGTTGAATCACCTAGGCGAACGTGGCCAATCGGAGAATTTACGTCGCTTTCTCTCAAAGGTGTCTATTCATAAGCTAAGCTACCGACTTGGGCAGGATATATTGGAAGATGAGGAGAATGTATTGCACGAATTGTTGGGATTGATAAACTAAAGCCCATATGTTCGTTGAGCCTGAAAAATTCAGCAATAACGAACATTGCTTAATCCTAAAATCTAACTATTTTTGCTGCGTAAAAACAACAGTTGCAACAGATGAATACAATTTGGATTGTGATGCCCATACTCATTATGCTTATGTTCCTATTGGGAACCGAGCTCAACAAGGAGGCATTTATAAACGTAGTGCGCCACCCCAAGGCTGTTATTCTTGGAATGACAGGGCAGATAGTACTACTGCCTTTGATAGCCCTTTCACTTGCGTGGCTCTTCGATATGCCGGCCGTCTATTTTATGGGTCTTGTTCTCATTGCCTGTTGCCCGGGCGGCAGTTCCTCAAACGTCTTCTCTATGCTTGCCGGGGGCGACGTGGCACTTTCGGTTACACTCACCGCATTGAGCAGCATCATCACACTCTTCACCCTCCCGTTCATTATGGCATTTACCTCGCAATTTGTTTCTCACAATGCAGGAATAACAATAGAACTGCCCATAGGCCGTTTGCTGCTGCAGAACATTGTGCTGCTGTTTGTTCCGCTGTTGGCAGGGTGGCTTTTTAGACGGAAACACCCTGTGCAGGCTGCCGTGACGAGTAAAGTGCTTAACAAGACAGCTTTCCCGGCACTTATGTTGCTGGCCTTTCTGTTTTTTCTGCAATACACACAGGAGATTATAGATAATTTTGCACTCACAGGTATTGCCTGCGTCACGCTCATTCTGGCAAGTATGCTTTGTAGTTCGCTGCTGGCACGCATAGGCAAGCTCACAAGCGCCGTGCGCCGCACAATTGTAATTGAGGTGGGAATGCAGAATGCTGCGCAAGCCATAGCCATAGCGAGCTCTCCGTTCATCTTCAACAGTGGCGAAATGGCCATTCCTGCAATCACCTACGCACTGCTTATGAACGTAATTCTCTTGCTTTATATTTCAAAATTCAAATACTCAAAATAAGACAACACAGCATATGGCAAAAAAGGAATATATAGAGAAACTCTTCGACAGAATAGCCCCCGATTACGACAAGCTGAACCACATACTTTCGCTTAACATAGACAAGAGATGGCGCAAAAAAGCCGTGCGCGAGCTTGTCGATACCACCGCCCCGCTCTCACTGCTCGACGTGGCCTGCGGCACAGGCGATTTCACCATTGAAATTGCACGCAAAGCAACCAAGGGAAGCAGCATCGTGGGCATAGACCTCTCCGAGGGAATGATGAAGATAGGCCGCGAAAAGATAGAGGCAGCCGGGTTGCACGCCAGGCTCGAACAGGGCGACTGCGAGGCACTCTCATATGACGATGCCACCTTCGACCGCGTATCGGTGGGGTTCGGTGTGCGCAATTTCGAGCACCTCGATGTGGGGCTACGCGAAATGTGCCGCGTGCTCAAGCCGGGCGGCAAGTTGGTTATTCTCGAACTTTCGGTGCCCACAAACCCCTTCATACGCTGGTGCTACAAGCTCTATTTCCTGAACATATTGCCGGCTATCGGCGGTATGATATCGGGTAGCCGTGGAGCATACGAATATCTGCCCGCCTCGGTACTGCACTTCCCCACCCCCGACAAGTTCATTCCAATGATGCACGAAGCAGGCTTCACACAAGTTCATCACAAAGCCTTCACACTTGGCATATGCCGTATGTATGTGGGAATAAAATAACACCCGAATATGTTGAAAAAGTGGATTGAAGCTATGCGTTTGCGCACCATACCCGTGAGTGTTGCCGGTGTGATTACAGGCTGTGCCTGTGCTTTGTGGCAAGGCTCATTCCATTGGGTGCCGGCACTGCTTTGCCTTCTGTTTGCCGTTTCGGCACAGATTGCATCTAATTTCGGTAACGAATATTTCGATTACAAAAACGGAATAGACCGCAAAGGGCGCAACGGGTTCCGTCGCGGAGTAACCGAGGGCGACATCACGCCGCAGGCAATGAGATATGCCACATTCGTAATGCTTGGCATTGCAGCCGTCATAGGTTGCTCATTGCTGCTGTTTGGCGGTTTATGGCTTCTACCTATTGGTTGCGCCATACTGCTCTTTGCCATAGCATACAGCGCAGGCCCCTACCCCTTGTCGCACCACGGGCTTGGCGATGTTGCCGTGATAGTGTTTTTTGGCATAGTGCCGGTAACGCTCACCTACTACCTGCAAACAGGCACTTGGCAGGCATTGCCCACTCTCATAACCACAGCAACTGCCACAGGCCTCCTTGCCGCCAATGTACTTATTGTGAACAACTACCGCGATATGGAGGATGACAAGGCTGTTGGCAAACGTACAACGGTTGTAATATTCGGCCGCAAGGCTATGAGCTGCACCTATCTTTTTTCCGGCATCGCGGCAATGGCAATAATGATACCATTGTGGCTGGGCTTGCCTTTGTGGGCATTGTGTGTGCCGCTTATCTACCTGCTGGCACACGTACTCACCTGGCGCGCACTCACCCGCTCCACGGGTGCAGCACTTAACCCGCTGCTTGGCCGCACAGCCGCCAACCTGTTGCTGTTTGCAATGCTCTTGCTTGCAAGCGTTCTACTATGCGTGTAACCCATTTTAACCATTTTTCAACCAATATTCGCGGTTGCACAAACTCTTTTAATTATCTTTGCCGTAAACCGCGAAGATTTTCGGCACTATAAAACAGAATAAGACTATGAGAGCAGCAATATACGGCGCAGGTTCTTTGGGAACAATTTTAGGCGCATACATAAGCAAAAACGGGGGAAAAATAGAGTTGATAAACCGCAACAAAGCGCACATTGAGGCCTTGCAAAAAAAAGGTGCAACCATAACAGGTACAGTAAATTTCTCACAGCCCGTAAAAGCATATACACCTGCTGAAATGTCGGGTACATACGATATTATCTTCCTTATGACCAAGCAACAGCAAAACAGCGAGGTTGTGAATTACATTAAGGATTTTCTTGCGCCCGACGGTGTGATAGTAACTCTGCAAAACGGAATACCGGAGATTGAGATTGGCGGAATTGTAGGCGAGAATCGCGTGCTTGGCTGCACTGTTGCTTGGGGTGCCACAATGAAGGAGCCCGGTGTGTGCGAGCTTACAAGTGCCCCAGACTCGCTCACATTCTCTCTTGGTTCACTGCAGCCACAGCCCAATGCTCATATAAACGAAGTAAAGTCGTTGCTTGAATTAATGGGTCCTGTGGAGATAGACAAGAACTTTATAGGCTCACGTTGGAGCAAGTTGCTTATTAATTCGGCCTTTTCGGGTATGAGTGCCGTGCTCGGCTCAACTTTTGGCGAAGCGGCCGGCAACAAAGCATCGCGCCGCATTGTGCAAGCACTTATTAAAGAATGCATAGATGTTTGTGCTGCAGGCAACATAAGAATAGAGCCTGTTCAAGGAAAAGACATTGTAAAATTGCTCGACTATAAAAACCGTATAAAAAAAGCATTTTCATTTTTCATTATACCTATAGCTATACGCAAGCACGCGCTGCTTAAAGCAAGTATGTTGCAAGACCTTGAAAAAGGGAAAAAAACCGAGGTAGATGCAATAAACGGTGTTGTTAGCACATACGGTCGTAAGGTAGGCGTGCCCACCCCCGCGAACGACACCGTTGTGGATATCATACACCGCATAGAGAACGGAGAACTTATTCCCTCGTTTGAAAATCTCAAATTCTTTGCACAATAACCACAAAAAGCAACTACCACACTATGCAATAAAGGCGCAATGAATATAATTAAAGCCATAGTACTTGCTCTTTTGCCTTTTATGTTGCCGGCCTGTTCACCCGCAGTGCCGGAAGGGGAAACTGCGCAAATACCCTATGACAGCCTGCGCAACGGCGATATAGTATTTCGCCGCGGTTGCAGCTACACAAGTTACATTGTGCTTGCCAACGACGACAACCACGATTACAGCCACATAGGTATAGTACAAAAGAGCGACAGTGGCTGGTGTGTGATACACTCTGTAAATGACGAGCCCGACCACCCCACCGATTTCGACCGTGTGAAGATTGAAAAGATTGAGCGTTTTTTCTCACCGAGCCGTGCCACCAAGGGAGAGATTATGCATAGCTGGTTAAATGACAGCGTTGCAAGTATAATATCGCAACAGGCCATTCAACTTCTTAAAGACAGTGTGCGTTTCGATGCCTCCTTCAACACCGAAGAGCATAGCGAGTTGTATTGCACCGAGTTTATTTACTTTTTATATAAAAACATAGGCGAGGATATAACTGAAGGCCGTCGCACCCCTGTGGGCATACTATGTTTCCCCAATGAAATGATATTCCCAAGTGATATATATAAGAATAAAAGATTAAAAAGTTTTTGCAAGTTCTAAAAAAAATGTTTTTATTTGCAAAAGCAACATATAAAAAACTATAAACTTTTTACTAACCACTAAAACCCGAAGATTATGAAAAGAATTGCATTTATCATTGCCACTATTGTTCTTGTGGGAATGAGTTTTACAAGCTGTTCAAAACCGGCTACACCTGCAAGTATCACTGCCGACTGTGTTGAATATGTTCAAGATGGCAATTACGCTGCCTATGTAAACACATTTAATTCAACAGAGGAAGAGAAGGCGCAATTACAGGAGCTGTTTGAAAAGAAAGGTAAAGAACTTATAGAAGAACAAGGCGGTATAGAATCGTATGAAATTCTCGAAGAGAAAATAAGTGAAGATGGGCAGAAAGCTGTTGTAAAGGTTAAAATAACATACGGCAATGGCGAAGTTGATGATAGCAATTTCAAATTCGTTAAAGTAAACGACGAGTGGAAACAAGAGCCCATCAATAAATAACATAATAACAAACAACCTAAAAAGGAGTTACGCCGCGGCGTAACTCCTTTTTAGGTATGTGATTAATTGGTATATCAAGTATTTGGATTAGGCATTTCTTCGGCATCTCTCTTTAAAAGTTCTTCTATTTTTTGTGAGGAGAATTTCCATATATTATTGCAGAATAGCAAAAAGAATATAAACAATATGATAGCCAACATCTCATTCACACGCATCATAAATAACAAAGCATCGTAAATTCCGTGGGCAAGTATGGGAAGAAAAAGTGCCATTGCTCGGTTGCTTTCAACATATGTATGCGGGAAACGGGATAGTGAATAATAGTAGCCCATAAGCACACCAAAACAAAAATGCCCCGGCACAGCATAGACCGCACGTGCAATACCCACACTAAGCCAGCTATTGTAGTTTATAAAAAGATATGCAATATCTCTGGAAAAATCTAACGAATAAGGGGAAATAATGATGGCAGCACTGATGTTCAATGACTTATGAGGACTTATGATGAAAGTCTCGCCGATGCAAAAGTGCAAGGAAATGAAAGGTAATGAGAGCGAACGGTTTTC
>JAFUOP010000009.1 GCA_017481875.1 Bacteroidaceae bacterium | reverse complement strand
TTAGGTATTATGAAATCTGAATTGCTATATTTGCAGGAGTTTAAGGATATCGATCACTTCAAACAGGAACTCAAGAAGTATATCCATTACTACAACAATGACAGAATTAAACTGAGACTAAAAGGAAAGAGTCCGGTGCAATACCGAACTCTTTACCAATAAAATTTATTATTAATCCGTCCAACTTCTTGGGGTCAGATCATTGAAACTTTCCCCTTTTTATTTCGTGATTCGCCTGGGGCTCGAACCCAGGACCCCATCCTTAAAAGGGATGTGCTCTACCTGCTGAGCTAGCGAATCTACCTAATTGCCGTTAAGCGAGTGCAAAGGTATGCATTTTTTTTGTATCTACAAATATTTCGGCTGTTTTTTTCAATCTTCCGTTGTTTTTTCCTTACTTGCCACAGCTGTTTCCGGGAATTTGGCACCATCAACGGCCATTTCCAATGGATTTTCGCATTCTTCACCGGTATTATTAATAGCGTGGTAGCTCTTAAGATAGCCAAGCAACAGGGTTGTAAGTGGCAAAGCTACTATCATTCCAAGCACACCCAAAAGCTTGCCCCACACCGACAAGGAAAGGAGTATGAGTGCCGGGTGAAGATTCATGCGCCGCCCCATTATGCAGGGCACAAGAACGAGGTCCTGTATAGCTTGCACTATACACAATACAACAAGGGCTGCCGTGAGTACCAGCCAAAAATTGTCGCCTGTGTTGGCAGCCTTAAGCATAGCAAGGAGCACCATTGGAAAGAGGGATACTATCTGCAAATATGGCACAAGATTAAGCACACCTATAAAAAGTCCAAAGCCTATGGCTATGGGAAAATCTATTATCACAAAACCTATTGCAAAGAGAACACCCACGCATAGTGCCACAAGTGCCTGCCCGCGGAAATATTGGTTCATACCGTGTACAAGGTCGCTCGACAATTTATTGGCGGTGGCACGCCAGCGCACCGGCAGATAAAGAGGCCATTCGTCGGACAGGTGCTCGTAGTCGAGCAGTATGAAGAACATATATAGCAGGGTGATGAAGGCACCAAAAAGCTGTGCCACTACATTTACCGTACCTACCAACAACATTTGCGCACGATGCGCAAGCTCCGCTATAAAATCCTGAACTCCGGCACTGCTTAATATATTCAGCAAGCCTTCGTCGCGGGCAAGGCTGCGCAGATATTCGGCAGCAACGGGCGGTATTGTGGGGTTCTTTATATTGTCGCTTAAGAATGCCACTGCAATGTTCTTGAACTGTGCAAATTCTTCAAGCATAGATGGAATAACCAACATAAATGAAGCTGCTATGAACAGCAACACAAAGAGCAACACTGCAATAATAGAGGGCAGGCGATACTTAAAGCGCATTTTGTACTGCACAAAGCACACCAATGGGTATAGCAGATAGGCAAGCAGCCAAGATACGGCAAATGGCAACAACACACTGCTCAAGCTATTCAGCACAAAATAGGATATTGCCACAACCAGCAGCACCAATATTATACGCAGGAAACGGCCGAGTGTAACCTCTTGATATTTCATAATTCTTCTTTTTATTTCTGCGAATATAGGAATATCAAACGATAAAATTCAAACAACCGCAAAATAAATACAAAAAAGTGGTTATATTTTGTGACTAAGCGGTACCATTCTATTTGTGGGGCGCGTGGGAAACCCAAACCAATAAAAACAGCATAAGGGGAGATGCCGGGCATCTCCCCTTATGCTGTAGTTATATAATTACTCGCCTGCAGAATTCTCCATTTCGGCAAGGGCGGCATAGTAACACTCGCGGCACAACGGCTCGTACTCGGTCATTTCCCCAAGCAGCACCTGCTTGTCGCCGGCGACCTTGCGATGCGACACATAGGCAAGGTTACCGCACTTCACACAAATAGCGTGCACCTTTGTAACTTCGTCGGCAATGGACATAAGGGCCGGCATAGGGCCAAAGGGGGTGCAACGAAAATCCATATCGAGGCCTGCAATGATTACGCGCGTGCCACGACGGGCAAGTTCGTTACATACATCTACCAGGCCTTCATCGAAGAATTGCGCCTCGTCTATACCCACCACATCTACATCGGTGGCAAGCAATAATATACTTGCCGACGACTCTATGGGTGTGGAGAGAATGTGGTTGCTGTCGTGCGACACCACCTCTTCTTCGGAGTAGCGTGTGTCTATAACGGGCTTAAAAATCTCCACCTTTTGATGCGCAAAATTGGCACGTTTCAAGCGGCGGATAAGTTCTTCGGTTTTTCCCGAGAACATTGAGCCGCAAATAACCTCGATGCGGCCACGGCGGGCCATCTCCATTTGATTGAATTCTGAAAATCGGTTCATTATTTTGTGTTTTCTTATTTCTTAAAAGCGACTCTGCGAAGATAATTAAAGAAGCTACAAAAACAAAAGTTGCACTTAACAAGTTATCAACAGGTAAAATATTCATCAACATTTGCAACCGCTGTTTATTTATAAAAAATTAAAATATTAAAAATAGGATAAAAGAGCATTGCTTTGTGCTTATTTATATTTACTTTCGCATTAAGAAACAGAAACACTGCACTATGGGAATATTATATGTGGTCCCTACCCCTGTAGGGAATTTAGAAGATATTACACTGCGAGCCATAAGGATACTGAAAGAGGCCGATTTTGTGCTTGCCGAGGACACACGTACATCGAGCAAACTGCTTAAGCACCTGGAGATACAGGTACCGATGTATTCGCACCACAAGTTCAACGAGCACCAGACGGTGAAGCCTCTTGTAGAGCGTATACAGAACAGCGAACACCACGTCGCACTTGTTTCCGATGCCGGCACGCCCGCAATTTCCGACCCGGGGTTCTTGCTGGTACGTGAATGCGTAAAGAACGGTGTGGAAGTACAGTGCCTGCCGGGAGCAACAGCCTTTGTCCCGGCATTGGTAAGTTCTGCACTGCCTTCAGAAAAATTTGTATTCGAGGGATTCCTACCACAAAAAAAAGGGCGACAGACACGCCTCAATTTTTTAAAGAATGAACAACGCACAATTATATTTTATGAATCGCCCTACCGCGTGCTAAAAACCCTCACACAACTTACCGAGGTTTTTGGTGCAGAAAGACAAGCTGCTGCTGCACGAGAGATTTCAAAAATACACGAGGAATGCGTGCGTGGCACTTTAAGTGAGCTTGTAGAACACTTTACCAAGAATGAGCCACGTGGTGAATTTGTGCTATTAGTTGGTGGTACCGACGAAAAAGAGAACAAAGAAAAAGAATAAAAAGAACATAGTTATGAGAAAGATTTTTGTATTTATACTATCTGTAACAGCAATAGTAACAGGTTGCGACAATGGTACCCGCACAAAGTTACAAGAGAGCAACGACTCACTGAAAACCATAGTAGCCGAAAAAGATGCAACAATAACAGATCTTTTAGGCACAATGAACGTAATTGAAGAAGGGTTCAAGAATATAAATGAAATGCTGGGACGCATAAACACAAGCAGCGCAACCAGTGAAGTTGCATATTCCGATATACTTAAAAGCAACATAGACGCCATAACAGAAACCCTTGCAAACAACAAGAGAGAGATTGAAAAGCTCAAAAAACAGGTGATGAGCGACAAACAAGCATCGAAGGAGCTTAAGACAAAGATAGCCAATCTCGAAAAAGAATTAATGGAAAAAGGCAATGAAATAGGCTCTATACTACAAGCTATAGCAGAGAAAAACATTCATATTGAAAAGCTTGACAGCATTATCACAGACCTCACCCGAGCCAATACGGGACAAGAGTTGCTCATTATGGAACAGGAGCAGGAGATTAACAATGTGTGGTATGCTATTGGCACAAAAAGCGAATTAAAAGAACAAAATATTTTAGACAGTGGCGAGGTAATGCGCGAAAAAGATATAAATTTCGGTTACTTTACACGTGCCGACAAGCGCGAGCTTACCACGATAAACACACACGCCAAAAGGGCAAAATTGCTAACTAACCACCCCGACGGCACATATACACTTGAGCGTAATGCTGAAAAACAATATATTCTTACCATTACCGCCCCCGACGATTTTTGGAGCGCAAGCAAATACCTTGTTATACAGGTGAGATAAGGAGATATGGGCAAATACAAAAATATATTCATCGACCTCGACGACACTATATACGACTTTGCCGCAGCATCGCGTGAGTCGTTCGAGGAGGTTTACACAATGCTTGGCTACGAACGATTCTTTAACTCGTTCAGCCATTTTCTGTCGCTCTACGAACCACATAACCTCGAACTATGGGCCCTCTATGGCGAGGGAAAGATAACCAAAGCCGAACTGAACAAAGACCGCTACAGCTACCCATTGCGTATGGCAGGCATCGACGACCAGGAACTTGCCGACACCTTCTGCCGCGAAGTGCTCAGCCGCATACCCACAAAAAACAAGGTGATACCCGGGGCGATAGAACTATTAGAGTACCTATACCCCAAATACAATTTATACATACTATCAAACGGCTTCAAGGAGCTGCAGGAGCATAAAATGCAAACTGCAGGGTTGAGAAAATATTTCAAAAAGATAGTATTATCCGAGGATATCGGTATAAACAAACCCAACCCGGAGCTGTTTATCCATGCCTTGCAGGTAGCCAATGCTACCATAGAAAACAGTATAATGATAGGAGATATGTTCGACACCGACATAGTGGGTGCCGCAGGAGTGGAGATGGACCAGATTTTCTACAACCGCAAAGGCTTGGAACAATTGCCATTCGAACCCACATACAAAGTCCGTAACCTGCTGCAGATAAAAGAAATACTCTAAATTGTTATGAAAAAAAACTCGATACTGCTCATATACACAGGTGGCACCATAGGAATGGTACAGAACGCAAAAACCGGTGCATTGGAAAGCTTTAATTTCAACCACCTATTGCAGCACTTTCCCGAAATAGAACAGTTCAACCTAGAAATAGAGGCAAAGAGTTTCCTTCCGCCCATAGACTCGTCGGATATGAACCCCGCAATGTGGAAAAAACTTGCACTACTAATAACGCAAGAATACCACAAATACGATGGTTTTGTGGTACTACACGGCACAGACACCATGGCATTCACGGCATCGGCTATGAGCTTTATGCTAGAGGGCAACACAAAACCTATAATATTTACAGGCAGTCAATTGCCCATAGGAATGTTGCGCACCGACGGCAAAGAAAACCTTATAACAGCAATAGAGATAGCTGCAGCCAAGAATGCCGACGGCACACCCACCGTACCCGAAGTGTGTATATATTTTGCCAACAAACTGCTGCGTGGCAACCGTTGCACCAAGCGCGATGCCGGCAGTTTCGATGCATTTGTATCGAATAACTGCCCCGCCCTTGCAACAGCAGGTACCAACATAACATACAACCACCGCTACATAAGGCCATACGACGAGAAAGCCACGCTCACCCCACAATACGAGATGGAGCAGGGAATAATCATATTCTCACTCTTCCCCGGGATAAAAGAAGAGGTCGTGAAAGCTGTCCTGCGCAGCAAGGAGATAAAAGGGGTTATATTCCGCACATACGGTGCAGGAAACGCGCCACAAGCACCGTGGCTCACACAGGAGCTTGCTCGTGCAAGCAACGAGGGCAAAATAATAGTAAACATCACTCAATGTGCAGGCGGTGCAGTTGAGATGGCCCGATACGAAACAGGCCGTCAGCTTATTGAAGCAGGCGTTGTAAGCGGCCACGACAGCACAGTGGAGGCAGCCCTCACCAAACTGATGTACCTGCTTGGTAAAGGCCTGCCCACCGACGAGGCGCGCAGGCTGATGGAGTGCGATTTGGCAGGGGAAATTACGGTATAGCAGGCAACATATCGACAAGTATGATTTACATAAAGAAAATAACAAACATCAAGCCTGAATGCGAACGTAAAGAGTACCCCTACAATATTCCAGCCATACGCAACCTGAATGAATTTGAGTTCAAGAGCAATGTCACCTTCATCATAGGTGAGAACGGCACCGGCAAATCCACCTTAATAGAAGCCATAGCCATACGAGCCGGTTTCAACCCCGAAGGAGGCAGCACCTATTTGAACTATCACACCTACGATACCCATTCAACATTATACAACGATATAAAAATAACAAGAGGAGCACATAGGAATAAAGACGGGTATTTTCTCCGCGCCGAAAGTTTCTACAATGTTGCAAGCGAGATAGACCGGATATCAAATGGGTTCGAACTCAATAATAACTATGGAGGAGCACTTCACCAACGCTCACACGGCGAGAGTTTCTTAAGCGTCATCTTAAACAGGCTATCGGGTAACGGGTTGTATATATTTGACGAACCGGAATCGGCACTATCACTCTCCTCTATCCTAAAATTGATGGTAAAGATGAATGAATTGGAAAAAAAGAATTCACAATTCATCATTGCCACGCATTCACCGGTATTGCTTGCATACCCGCAAGCCGAAATTTATAGAATTACCGATGAGGGATTGGAACTGACAAAATACGAAGCGAGCGAGCCATATCTGCTAACAAAATATTTTATTTCAAACCACGAAAGGGTAATAAATGAGCTGCTAAACAGAGGGGAGGAGTAAAAAAGGAGTTCGATATGTGTCGTCCTAAAAAAGTGTTACAGGATTTGATACAAAAATAATCAAAGTTTTCTAAATGACAACACGGCACGCCGTGTTGTCATTTTTCGTTCTGTAAGTTACAATCTCTTTCTTGCATTGGCGATGCATCTCATCGG
>JAFUOP010000008.1 GCA_017481875.1 Bacteroidaceae bacterium | reverse complement strand
TCTTTGACAATTTGATATTATTATCCTAACAATCACCAATATTTGTATATTCAAATCGTCATTTAACAGTCATTATTTATGACTTTCTTTTTATTTTCTGTTATCCTGTTTTGTTTTTCTGGTGCAAATGTATGTCGATTTAGAATTACAGACTGCAATAAAAGTGTGAAACTTTAAATTTAAGCCGATTTATTTGACATTTATCAAATCATGAATTAATTTTGAAATGATATTGAGATAAAAAACTAAGATATGACTCTTTAAATGGAATGTTAATTAACGTTTTTTCTTCCTCTTATAAATCACCTTGTAAATTAAGTTATTATCTAACTGTATCACATTATCTGAATAAAGTTTAATTACACCAACAATTAGCAGAAGATGCCGCTGTAAGTGGCGTTGCATCTCAACAAAAACCTGTCAAAGAATTATTGCATAGGTATAAAGACTTCTTTGATAGCCTTTACGATGTGACACATATACATGTTTATGGAATGTCATTCTCGGAAGTTGATGCGCCATATTTAAACATGGTTGCTCAAATAGCAAGAGACGCAGAATGGGAAATAAGTGATTATCAAGGATATTGTAAAATGGAAATCACATCGTTTATTGATTTACATAAAATAACCAACTATAAGGTGATTGAACTGAACACATTAATATCTCGATTACAATTAGAAATAGATTTTCCAGCCAACTAATCAATTTCTCTCTCTTATTACATTCAAATTATGTGGATTAGCCTGTTCACACTTATTTGTGCAATAAGTCACTCATTTAATATATATGCTGTGGTACATCTATTTGTTTCACGGTAATAAAACGCGACCCGCCAGCAGTTCTTACGAGATGCTGACGGATTCTGTTATTTTTTGTTTGAGTTTTTATGCTCTACAAGAACCTTTTTACAGGTCCATTTACAAGCTCACACAGATAGACTCACTGTTTATCTCCAAAGAGGTTCATTCTTCCAATTGATAGGAATACCAATTTTATATACAGGTATAGAGGATGAGCAGAAGTCAAACAATGCTTTTACCTTATCTCGAATAGAGTTGCTACCGCTAACTGTTTTGCAAAGATAAACCAAGGCACAAGCCTAACAACGTTTGCCTTTATGTACCTACGGGGCGTAAATTCGCGTACGAGAAGGCTGTTCCTTGGAACAAATTTTACATTACGAAAATGGACTTCACCGGCATCACCGAGATTTCACCCGATGCCACCGAAGACTTCGATGGCGGTGCGATATACGACCTGCAAGGTCGCCCCGTGAGCGAGCCTGCCAAGGGTAGTATTTACATTATTGATGGTAAAAAAGTGGCATTGTAAATAGAGCAGCATTGCCATACAGAACAAATTGAAATATATAAATATTACCTAATTGGCACGTGCCAATTAGGTAATATTTATAATAAAACCACCTCCACCACATTCAACTGCTCACCTTGCACGGTGAAACGCACATCGTAGCCGGCAAAGGGCATACCATAAACCCTTTCGGGGTTGTCCTGATACTGCGGGCGAGGGTCCAACGAGAGCAACTGCCGCAGCGCCTTGAAGTCCTGTGGAGTAAAGAGACGTTCATACTCCTGCGGGATGTTTACCGCAAGGCATTGCCACCTGTTTTCATCGACAAAGCCGCTGCGTGCCTGCGGGTGAGCATCGCTGTAGGCCACATAGGGCTTTATGTCGTAAATGGGGGTGTTGTTCATAAGGTCGGCACCCTGCACGTGGATAACCACGCCATCGGCAGCGCTCTCCTCTATGGCAACTATCTTCACCGACGAAAGCCCTAAATTGTTGGGGCGAAAGGGCGAGCGTGTGGCAAACACACCCATTGCGGTGTTGCCGCCAAGCAGGGGCGGGCGCACCGTAGGGCTCCACCCTGCCCCCTCTCTTATGTTGGCCGAAAAGCCCCATATGAGCCACAGGTAGTCGAAGCCTTCGAGCCCGCGCAATGCGGTGGCGTTGCGATACTTGGGCACAAACACAATGGTGCCGCACAGTTCGGCGGCAAGCCCGCTCTGGCGCGGCACACCGAATTTTGTGGTGAGTGCCGAGCGGAAATATGCTATTGGTTCTATATTCATAGACGGTGTAACCCCACTTGTTTTTATTGCTCAAAATTATAAAAAAAAGATTATCTTCGCAACTGCGAATACAAATTACGCCACTCTATGAAAAAGAACGAAAGATTGCTGTCGCTCGACGTGCTGCGCGGGCTCGACCTTTTTATGCTTGTGGGCTTGCAACCGGTGTTGCGCGCTGCCTTGCTTACCATAAACAACGAAACACTAAACAGCACACTGCTTGCACAGCTCGACCACGCGCCGTGGGAGGGGTTCAGGGCGTGGGACCTTGTGATGCCCCTTTTCCTCTTTATGTCGGGCGTTACAATGCCCTTTTCCCTTCCCAAATATCTGAAACAGAACAGCGCATCAATGCTGTGGAAAAGAGTGCTTAAACGCTTTTTTATACTATTTGCCCTTGGTATTTTAGTGCAGGGCAACATACTGTCGCTAAACCCCGATGCCGTATATCTATACAGTAACACATTGCAGGCCATAGCCGTGGGCTACCTGCTCACCGTGCCGTTGGTGCTCTACTTGAAGCCGCGCACACAAGTGATGGCTATAGTGGCGCTGCTTGCAATATACACCGTGCCTATGGTGCTATGGGGCGACAGCACACCGCAAGGCAATTTTGCCTGCGAGGTGGACAAATTCATTCTCGGCCGTTTCCGCGACCAGAGCTATGTGGCTGCCGACGGCAGTGTGGTGTTCGCATCGTGGTACGACTACACTTGGGTGTGGAGCAGCCTCACATTCTGCTGCACGGTGGCAATGGGCAGTCTTGCCGGCACGCTCATAAAGAGTGGCGAGGGCGACCGCAAGCGCACTGCAATCAGATTGTTGGGCGTGGGGGCAGCGCTTGTTGCAGCCGGCCTACTGTGGGATACGTGGCAGCCTATGGTAAAGCGCGTGTGGAACGGCAGTATGACCATCTACAGCGGAGGCCTTTGCTACCTGCTACTTGCACTGTTCTATTGGTGGATAGATGTTAAGGGGCACCGCAAAGGCTGGGAGTGGCTCTTGTACTACGGGTGCAATGCAATAACAGCCTACCTCATTGGCGAAATCATAAATTTCCGCAGTGTGGCATCGTCGTTGCTGCGTGGCACCGAGCAGTATATAGGCAGCGACTGGTATGCAGTGTTGCTCACAGCCGCCAACAGCCTTATACTCTTTTTCATTCTGCGTGTGCTATACAAGCAGAAACTCTTTTTGAAGGTATAGCCGCCCCATAGGCAAACAAAGCAGGGCAAAATTTGTGCGTTCTGTTTTTTTTATCTTTTTTTGCATTGATATATTGAAATGTAATTATAACTAATTAAATATTTAATAATATGGAAAAAATCATTGGCTTGATTGATGCCCCCTTTACCCCGTTCTATGAAAACGGCGAGGTGAACTACGAACCCATTCCCGCATATGCACAGATGCTTGCAAAGAATGGTATGAAAGGTGTATTCATCAACGGTTCTTCGGGCGAGGGATATATGCTCACCGAGGAGGAGAGAATGAAACTTGCCGAGGCTTGGATGGCTGCTGCACCCAAAGACTTTAAGATAATTGTGCACGTGGGCAGCACCTGCGTGATGTCGAGCCGTCGTATGGCCGAGCACGCGCAAAAGTTGGGAGTGTTCGGCATTGGTGCAATGGCACCCCCGTTCCCAAAAGTGGGCCGCGTGGAGGAGCTTGTGAAATATTGCGAGGAGATAGCATCGGCAGCACCCGAGCTCCCCTTCTATTTCTACCACATACCCGCGTTCAACGGTGCATTCCTTCCTATGGTGAAATTCCTTGAGGCAGTAGATGGCCGCATACCCAATTTTGCAGGTATAAAATACACATTCGAGAGTTTGTATGAGTATAACCAGTGCCGCCTCTACAAGAACGGCAAGTTCGATATGCTGCACGGACAAGACGAAACCATTCTCCCCTGCCTTGCAATGGGTGGCGCACAGGGCGGCATAGGCGGCACCACCAACTACAACGGTTGCAACCTTGCCGGTATTATTGATGCCTGGAACGCTGGCGACTTGGAGAAGGCACGCGAATTGCAGAACTTCTCGCAGGAGGTTATCAATGTAATATGCCATTACCGCGGCAACATTGTGGGTGGCAAGAGAATAATGAAGCTCATAGGTCTCGACCTGGGCAAGAACCGCACTCCGTTCCAGAATATGACCGACGAGGAGGAGGCTGCTATGCGCAAGGAGCTCGAAGCCATCAATTTCTTTGAGCGTTGTAACAAATTCTAAATACCACACTGCAATGGATTGGAAAAAATATATTGCCGAATGGCAACAGAGCTATAAAAAAGATTTGTGCGAGAACATTATGCCCTTTTGGCTGAAGAACGGCCTTGACCGTGTGAACGGCGGTATTTACACCTGCCTCGACCGCGACGGCTCGCTCATAGACAGCACAAAGTCGGTGTGGTTTCAGGGACGTTTTGCCTTTGTATGCAGTTTTGCCTACAACACAATAGAGAAAAACCCCGAGTGGCTTGCAGCGGCAAAAAGCACCATTGATTTCATTGAGGCGCACTGCTTCGACAGCGACGGGCGTATGTACTTTGAGGTGATGGCCGACGGCACACCGCTGCGCAAGCGCCGCTATGTCTTTTCGGAGAGCTTTGCAGCCATAGCTATGGCCGAATACTCAAAGGCATCGGGCGACAATACATACGCCGAAAAGGCATTGAAACTTTTTAAGGATATACGCAAATTCGTGGCCACCCCCGGATATATGCCTGCCAAATATCTCGACAGCCTGCAGGCAAAGGGGCACTCATTAGTGATGATTCTCATAAACACTGCATCGCGCATACGCAACGTGATAAGCGACCCCGTGCTCGACCAACAGATTGACGAGTCGATAGCATCGCTCAAGGACTTTATGAAACCCGAGTTCAAGGCACTGCTCGAGATGGTGGGCCCCAATGGCGAGTTCATAGATACCTGCAACGGGCGCGTGATAAACCCCGGCCACTGCATTGAAACCGCTTGGTTCCTATTAGAGGAGGCAAAGCACCGTGGGTGGGAGAAGGAACTCACCGCACAAGCCTTGCAGATACTCGACTGGTCTTGGGAGTGGGGCTGGGACAAGCAGTATGGCGGCATCATAAATTTCCGCGACTGCCGCAACCTGCCACCGCAGGACTACTCGCAGGATATGAAATTCTGGTGGCCGCAAACCGAGGCCATTATTGCCACGCTCTATGCTTATGAGGCCACAGGCGACGACAAGTACCTCGTATGGCACAAACAGATAAGCGAGTGGACATACGCCCACTTCCCCGACAATGAGTGTGGTGAGTGGTACGGTTATCTGCACCGCGACGGCACCGTGGCACAGCCTGCAAAGGGAAATATCTTCAAGGGCCCGTTCCACATTCCAAGAATGATGATAAAGGCATATGACCTATGCAAGGAGTTAACAGAATAGCCACATATTTTAGACACACAAGAATTACCTTATGAAAAAACATCTATTACTATTGCTGCTATTCTGCTCTATGATAGGCATAGCGCAGAACCGAGTTACGGTACAGCCTGCCACACCTATGGATAGAGCCGTTTCGGGGCACTATGCAGGGTGGATAAAGGGCGAACTTGCCACCTACGGAGGTTGCAATTTCCCCGACGTTCCTTGTGCCGACGGTGGCGAGAAGGTATATTACCCCTGTGCCTACGGAGCGAGCGTACAAGTACCCGGCGGCGTGGTCTATATTGGTGGAATGGACAATGCGGGCTCGCTCGACGGGTGCACATTCATAAATGCCGCAGATGGCACAGGAACCACCATAGCATCGTTACCCAAGGGCCTTGATAACTTTGCAGCCACATACTACGACGGCACAATATGGGTAGCCGGCGGACAGAGCAACGGAGTGCCCAACACCGATGTCTATGCCCTGCCATTCCCTTGCGACGGCAAGGAGTGGAGCGTTGTCGCCACCCTGCCCGATGCCTGTCGTTTGCAGCCCTGCGTGGCGGCACAGAACACCGCCACAGGTTATGCCCTCTTTGTTTTTGGCGGATACCAGCCAAAGAGTGAGGGACAAGAGGCCGTAGTGCACACCGATGGTGTTTATATTCCTATTGCAGAACTGAAGAAAGGCGGCACGACAACCGCGCAATGGAAACGCACATCACCTACATTGGCGTGGATAGACAATGCCGCCGACGGCAAGCGAGTGCAACAACGCCAAGCCGTGGTGGGCAGCACCTGCAGCACCACCGGTTACAGCCACGTGCTGTTCTTTGGCGGTGTGGATTACGACATCTTCCACAGTGCCATCAGCGGGCAACAGGACAGCCTATACCTGCGACACAAGCCCGATTGGTATCGCTTCCGCGAGGATGTGCTCATATACCACACCGTTACCGACTCGTGGGGCTTCCTGCCCGGCAACAGCTTGCTGGCCCGTGCCGGTGCCTGCCTCACAGCCGAGGTGGGTGGAAAAGGCTGGAGCTACAGCGGTGGCGAGCTTATGCCCGGAGTGCGCAGTGCCGACGTAACCCACGTAGAGGTAACCAACGACAAGAGTTTCGGTTGGCTCAACTGGACAATATTGGTACTTTACCTTGCTGCAATGTTAGGTATGGGTATATACTTTATGCGCAAAGAGAACAGTGCCGATGACTTCTTCAAAGGCGGCGGCCGCATACCGTGGTGGGCAGCCGGAATAAGTATCTATGCCACTATGCTCTCGGCCATCACCTATATGACAATACCCGCCAAGGCATATACCACCGACTGGACCTACTACCCAATGCTGTGGATGATACTGCTCGTGAGTTTCCCCGTTATAAAGTACTATCTGCCATACTTCCGCAAACTCAATGTTACCAGTGCATACGAGATTTTGGAGCAGCGTTTCAACCTGTTCACACGTATGTTGGCATCTACGCTCTTCTGCATATTTATGATTGTGCGTATGGCCATTGTGCTCTATCTGCCCTCGTTGGCACTAACAGCCGTTACAGGCATAGACATATACCTGTGCATAGTGCTTATGGGATTGGTTACCATCATCTACTGCACGATGGGTGGTGTGGAGGCCGTTATCTGGGGCGACGTTATTCAAGGTCTTATACTTGTATTCGGCGCATTGTTTGCCGTGGTATATTTGGCAATGAGCACCGAGGGCGGCATTGGCGGTTGCATAGACATTGCTTTGGAAAACGACAAGTTCCAGCTGTTCAACCTCAACAATACCTGGTCGCAGGCCACCTGGTGGGTTATTATCCTTGGCGGTTTGGCAAATAACCTTATTTCATACACATCGGACCAAACGGTGATACAGCGTTACCTCACCACATCCGACGAAAAGGCCGCAGGCCGTGGTATATTGGTAAACGGTGTGATGAGTGTGTTTGTGTCGGTGGCCTTTTATATGATAGGTACCGGCCTCTACACGTTCTACAAAACACACCCTGCGGAGCTTGATATCACAATGGGACAATCCGACGCTATCTTCCCATTCTTTATGATGAGCCAAATGCCGGCCGGAATTGCCGGAGCACTTATAGCCGCGATATTCGCAGCCACAATGAGTACAATATCGAGCAACATCAACAGCGTGGCCACAGCATTCTCCATAGACTTTTGGAAGCGTTTCCGCACATCCACCACCGATTCGCAGCTCGTGGTGGTGGCCCGTTGGGGCTCGGTAGTGAGCGGTATGATAGGTCTTGTACTTGCCCTGCTTATGGCAACGTGGGATATACAGTCGTTCCTCGATTTCTTTAACGAGGTTTTGGGATTGCTCACCAGCGGATTGGGAGGTTTGTTCTTCATTGCCGTGTTTATGAAACGTGTAAAGGGCTACGCAGCACTTGCCGGTTTTGTGGCGGGCGAGGTGGTGGTATTCTTAGTGAGCGAATACACCGATGCCAACTTCCTGCTCTACGGAGCCATAGGTATGGCTGTGAGCATTATTGTGGCCTGGCTGCTATCATTGGGTTCATACTTCAAGGGCAGTAAATAAAAGCCATACATTACAAGCACGGGGAAAATCCCCTGCAAAATAGGGAATCTCCCTGCAACGATTAGGAAATTAACGTTGCAGGGAGATTTTCTCATTCATACCTTTGCTACCACAGAAACAACAGAAAATGTTTAACCGCTAAAACGTGAATATTATGAAAAAGATTATGATGATTGCAGTACTCGTGAGCGCAATGCTTATGCCTGCACAGCTAATGGCACAGAAGAACAGAGGAAACAACAGACAGGATAACCGCCCCCGCATTGAAAGCCGTAACACCAACAGAGGTGGTAACCGCAAGGAGATGAGAGTGGAGAGCCGCAACAACAGACATCACGCCGTGAGCAGCCACAAGCCCGCTCCTCACAAGCCACTGGTACACCACAAGCAACACGTTGTGCACCATAAACCGCAAGTGATTCATCACCACACTCCCGTGCACGTTACACACAGCTGCCCTCCTCCTGTAGTTGTACACCACCCCGCACCCCGCCCCGTTGTAGTACACCATCCCGCACCCCGCGTACATTACCACTGCGACGGTGATGTGGCAAGTGCAGCAGCCGTGGCAATAGGTGTTGTGGGCCTTATATCACTGCTTGCTAACTAAAAGACTTAAAACCAATCATACTTAAACAGCAGAGGGCATCGCCGGCTTACGCGCGATGCCCTCTGTTATGCTTGGCAGGCAAGGATTGAACCCACCGTGCTAATTGGGGATAATACAATTTATTGTCTGGTTTATTCTTGGTGCAAAAATATAGTGTAAAAAGCAAGCCTGCAATCACAAAAAATATGATTTTTACATAAAACGGTAACAACATATAGGTATTTTCAAAAAAAAATTACGGTTCTCGGAGCAAAAAAGGTGAATTTCTGCATTTTGAACTGAGCCATAACGCATTAAACAGAAAACCTCAGAAATAGTAACGATGGCAATTTAGCAAAGAAACGCAAGGTAATGAAATAGAACGGTTGCCAAGTCATTAACTGATAATGCAGTAAAGTTTTTCTTTGTGTCGTCACGTTTCACCGTTCTGCGTTAGTTTGCATATCAATGTATAACTCTCTGATAACTAATTTTGTAACCAAAAAAAGATATCACAATGTTGGGCGGTTCGCCTTGGATTGTATCGAAGCGACAAAAGACAGGTGTACCGTTCCAAATCAAATTGATGGATATTCCTATGCAGATTATCAAGGGATATGAGCCATACCGAATAAGCAACAATCTTTTCAACATCGGTAGCCACGACACTATAAACAAACGCATAAAAGAGGTGGCTAAATTATGTGGCATTGAGAAGCGAACGTCGTTCCACTGCTTGAGACATAATACTTTTCTTTCTCGTTGAAAACAAGCAATTTACAGAATTGAAGAATTAGACTGCTAACGATTTAGAAACGAGCGAAGTTCCCATATCTGTCTTATTCTGCATTATTGAAAAGAACGCTTTTTCTGAGTACAAAGGTAACTATTTATTTGAAATGGGTGTAATTTATGAATCAAAATGTCGATAACCAATAATTGGCTACCGACATTTTCATTAAGGGTTTAGTGTATTCGGATATTACTTTTTAGAAACTACATTACCTTGTGTATCCACCAAATACCAATCGTAACTTTCAGGGGCTTGCACTTCAAATAAATCCTTCGAGAGCATATTGATGTCCGAATAGAGAGCGAGAGTAATCGGCTTGCCTGTGATACGATTCATAATACCATAGCGGTTCATAACCTCATATTTAGCATAGTCTGCAAAGGCATATTGAATATCTCCACACTCGTTGTAACCAATCGGGTAATTCAAATAATATGTGCCATCAAACATGAATGGCTGAACTACATTACCATCAAAATCCACCTGCCACTTCTTACCGCCTTTGGTTAGGACAAAGCCATCGGACAACACATCTATATAACCGTACTCAGCAGGATAAACAACATTTCCTCTTGAATCGAGGACACCGTGTTTACTGTTATCAACAATGATTCTGTAACCACTTTCGTGCGGTGCCCAGATTTCATCATATGCAGGTTCAACGATCCACTTTCCGGTTGTGTCAATCAAGCCCAAGTCACCATCTTTATTTGTCATAATGCAATATCCATCGTGGAAGAGGTAGCCAAAGTCATACATACAGCACTTATCTGTATAATCGAATTGGAATGGGATTACAACCTCATTATTAGTATTGATAAAACCGATTTTACCCTCTTTCATAACAGCAGCAAGACCTTCTGAGAATACCCATGCTTTACGGTAGTCATTAGCCTCGGCATCAATAACAATACGACCTGTGTTTACGTTGATGTAACCGCGCTTATTAGGCAATGCATAAACAGCCAACGAGTCGCTCTCGGGGACCTCTGACAACCAGTAAATCTTGTCGGTAGTATATTCACCCGTCTGCTTGTCATAGACTCTCCACTTGTTATCGGAGAATGAATGAAGAGTAATATTGTCAGACAGTTTGCGATCCCAATAATCTCGTCCATACTCATCTTCATAGAGGGCATAAGCCACCAGAGCAACAAAGCCTACGGGAACAATAATAAAGATTGCTACAATCGAGCAACGGAGCCACTTCGAGTGCTTCTTCCACCAATTACGGATTGTACGCCAAGCAAGGCGACCTGCGGCAATCAAGGCCGTGAGTATCAAGGCTACCACACCGAGCAACGCTTGAAAAATTTGAGTCAGTCGTTTCATCGTTATTC
>JAFUOP010000007.1 GCA_017481875.1 Bacteroidaceae bacterium | reverse complement strand
CACGGTGATATCCTGTACCAAGAGTCCATCATCCAAGCTCATACGGATGGTGTAGGACTTGCCGCCTACCCAGTTGTACACATTGCCCGGATTGGCAGCGGCCAATTTGTCTGCATCCAGTTCGAAAGAGAGGTGTTCGTTGTCCGGGCCCGATGCCTCGATGGTGAATTGGATTTTCTTGTCCTTGAAGGCGTTTTCGTCGGGCATTCCAGTATCAGCATTTCCTACTGGCAGTGCCAAAGCATATGCTATGTACTGTTCTCCCTTCGCTACAGCAGTGCCGTTTTGTCCCAACCAAGTGGTAATTGAGGTATGAGTATTCCAGGTATTACCACCGTAGTATATTACGAAGGTGTTGTTCTCTATTTCGATTTGTAGAGCTAAAGTCTTGGCTGCTACCGGCTGGACATTACCAGCGGCATCAACAAGAGACACCTGAACACTCTTGATGGTTGTCGTCGCTGCAGGTCTTTCGTTGGTGATGATGAAGCGGAAAGTAGCCGGAATATGTTTGAATGGAATCAGTGCGCTACCATTCTTCATCTCTGCCTCGCCGTACAGTATCATACAATCTCTCAAGAAATCTGGTTGCTGTGAGGCTTGCTGGGTAAACAGGCTTGGCATCTGCATTGAGGTATTGAAGAGAAACGGACTGCTGGTGGTATTATTATTGAAACCAGTCGTGACAAATATTTTCTTTGCTTGAGTATTTATTTCATTTTCGAAATAATAACGCTCCGTCTCGAATGTGGCATAGTGAGGATCTTCCTGCGGAGTAACAATCAGCCCGGTATGGTATTGTGACTCGCTCCAATTATTAGAAGTCGGATGGTTAGGGAGAAAATAACTCCCATCTGATATTACAGCCTTCATTGGCGGACTGGCAGGGTGGGAGTCCCAATTGAAAATAAGATTTCCTTTGCCGGTCTCATCTTTCCAAACGGCACGCGTGCCCGGGGCATCGGCAGTGCCGAAAGTGAGTCGTACAAGCTTACCCTCAGCGGGTGTGTCGGGCACGATGTCGTCCTGCTGGCAAGCGGTGAATAAAAAGGAGAAAGCAAAAAGAATAAAGGAGAAATTAAATGTCCTTCCAGCCATTTTACTACTTATTTTAAATGCTATGTTATTCATATTTTAATTATTGTTTTTTTCACTCGTTGGCACGATATTTCTCATTTGACTACATCGAATATCGGCTTAGGCGACTTTGTCGCACTCCTTTGTAAACCTAAAGGTTCAGTCGTCGCAAGCAAAGCTCTTACGCGTTGCCGTTGTAAAAACATAAGCAAGTTTTGTTTTCACTCATTGGCACGATATTTCTCATTTTTCATTTCTCATTTCTCATTTTTCATTTCTCATTTATTATTTCCACAAATCGCCCCATTGCCCGCGACGCTGCGCCGGTGCACCGAACTCGCTATCGTCGCTATCCGGTGCATTACCTGTAAAGGAACCTGCCAATATCCGGGAAGTCTCAATATTCACCACCATAGCAATGGGCGGTGTGTAAAATTCTTTTTTCGATTTTTCCTGTTTCATTGGTTGTTTATTGTTTTTCATTTATAAAAGCTATTAAGGAGCATTAAAGGCTACTAAAGTGGGCTAACGCCCCAGCCTGACGGCTTTTACTCTGTTATCTGTACTCTGTTATCTAAAAAAAAAGCGCGCTACCGCAGGGCACGTTGCTGTGCCGCACGATAGCGCATTATATTTTATATCTTATATTTACATTCGGGGGAGGTAGTTGCAAAGTATTGTAATTCAACGCATCACAACAAAGACAAGAAAGCTTGCCTGTTACCCTACCGGGACTGTTGCAGTATATTGTATTACCTGTTTGCATTTGTGTTTTTTGGTTATCTGTTATCTTTCATCTGTACTCTTCCATCTAGTGGACGATGCAAAAATGTTATAATGATTCTTTTTTTGCAAATGTTAAAATGGGAAACTTCGGCAAAATGATTAAATTTTTTATTTTTTAACTAAAATTTGAAAGATACCCCGAAACGGAGTGCCGTTTCGGGGTATTAAGATAGTGTGCAAGGTGTCAAAAACCAAATAGGTTTATCCTTCTACAACCTGTCGTATGCTGCTTTTATCTGCTCAAGGGCTTGCTGGAGCGTTGCACGGGGGCAACCCAAGTTCATACGCATAAAGCCGGCTCCCTCTTGACCGAACATTGTGCCATCGTTCATAGCAACCTTGGCCTCTTTGAGGAAGAACTCCACAAGCCTCTCTTGGGGCATACCAAGCTCGCGGGCATCGAGGAACACAAGGTACGATGCTTGCGGGCGTATGAATGATATCTTGGGCATATTCTCCTTGAGGTATTTATCCAAGAAGGCTATATTCTCTTCTACATATTGCAGCATTTGCGCAAGCCACTCGTCGCCCTCGTTGTATGCCACGGCAACGGCTGTGGTTGCAAAGAGGTGGGCTGTGTCGAGCTCGCTGCGTGTGAGATACTCGCTGTATTGCTTGCGCAAAGCCTCGTTCTGTATTATGTGGTACGAACTTTTGAGGCCGGCAATGTTAAATGTTTTGCTTGCAGCCATAAGGGTTACGGAGTTCTGCGCAGCGGCCTCGCTCACCGTGGCAAAAACGGTGTGTTTGTAGCCTGTGAGTGCCATGTCGCAATGTATCTCGTCGGAAATGACGATAACGCCGTTCTTTGCACAAATATCGGCTATGCGCACAAGTTCATCGGCATTCCACACGCGACCTCCGGGGTTGTGGGGGTTGCACAGGAGGAACAATTTGCAACCCACAATTTTGTTCTCGAAATCCTCGAAGTCAATTTCGTACTGCCCATCGACAAGGCGCAAGGGGTTATACACCAATGTGCGGCCAAGGTCCTTCACCACGTGATGATAGGGGTGATACACAGGGGGTTGAATAAGTATTTTATCCCCGGGTGCAGTGAAGCACTGAACGGCAAATGATATTGCGGGTACTATGCCGCCCACAAAGCCAATCTCCTCCTCTTTCACTTCCCAGCCATAGTGGCGGGATACCCAGTTTTGAATGGAGGGCTTCCACTTTGGAGAGCAGAATGTGTAGCCCAGCACCTCGTGGTCCAGGCGACGGCGCAGGGCCTCTATTACAAAAGGTGGGGTACGGAAATCCATATCGGCAATCCACATAGACAGGGCATCATCGGTGCCAAACATCTCCTGCAACTTGTCATATTTCAGACAGTCGCTGTTTTTGCGAGGTATTATCTCGTCAAAATTGTATTTCATAGCTTTATATTATTTCTATCTTTTTTTCTTCACTGTTGTATGTTATGCCGTCGCCTGCTATAAATGCCCCAAGCACGCCTGTGGCCGAGAGTTCGTCGGCTGTGCCACAGTGCAGCGTGCCGCCATCTATGAGCCACAGCCTATGGGCAAGGCGCAAGGCCAATTCTATGTCGTGCGTGGAGACAATCACCGCCTTGTTCATTTCGCAGGCAAGCCTTTGCAGCAGGCGGAAAAGCGACACTTTGCTCCCGAAATCGAGGAACGCCGTGGGCTCGTCAAGCATCACAACGGGTGTCTCCTGTGCAAGTGCCTTTGCTATCATACATTTCTGTCGCTCGCCATCGCTCAAAGTGCCCACTGCCCTATGGGCAAGCGGCCCCACTCCCACTGCATTTATAGCCCAATCGACAACAGCCCTGTCGCCCTGGCGCAGATGGCCTGTGAAATTGGTGTATGGTGTGCGGCCGAGCGACACCAATTCGCGCACGGTGAGCGCGCCGGCCACCGCATTGTCGGTGAGCACCACTGCAATTAAACGGGCAAGCTGTGCGGGTGTAACATCGCAGGCAGCCGTTCCGTTGTATAGAATGGTGCCTTCCAATAGTTTTTCATACCCCCCGATGGCACGCAACAGAGTGGATTTACCGGCACCGTTGCGCCCTATGAGAGCAACAACCTCACCCGCGTGCAATGCAACATTAATAGAGCGTGCGACAAGATGCTCGGCCCCACGGCTTTTGTACCCTATCGACACATTTTTTATCTCTACTATGCGCTCTGCGACGTGCATATTATTTATACTGCATCCACTCGTTAAGCTGGTTCAAGAGCTCTTCGCGCTTGTCGGCAGGCAGGGTTGCAATGCGGTCGCGGTGGCTGCCGTCGGGTATTATATACACTTTTATATTCTTTTTGTTACGCTCGCTGAGCCAGGTAACGCCGCTTGCAGTCCAAGGGTCCCACTCGCCATAAACGAAGATAGCCTTGGGGTCGTTCTCGGTGTAGAAGTCGGTAACTTTGCGGTGGTTGGTGTCGTCGAAAACAACATCGGCAAACTCGGCAGGGAGCATCACCTTCTTCAAATATCCCTCAATGTCGGCAGGGTTCAGATATTTCACAAAGGGATCGGTGTTGTAGCCGTAGTAGCCGAAATCCTTAACAGCCTGCACAAAGAACGAGCCTATTTCTGTGGTTGCCGAGAAGTAGTCGGGGCTGCACATCTTAATGAAATATTTCATTATATCCTCGTCGCTTGCAGTAGCCGCGGGAATCTCCTCAACGGGGGCACCCCACTGCCAGAAAGAGAATTGGTATTCAAGAACGCAGAAGTCGTAAATATCCGATGTGGGCACACGGAACGAGAGGTTCTCTTTTGCGCAGAAAGCATCGAACATAGGCATATACTGCTCCTTGCGCTCAAACATAAGATACTGGAACTCCCTCACAGCATCGCGCTTTGCCTTGGTGGATACACGCTCCAGGAAAGACTCGTGGCGGCCGTCCTCGATAGAGCAGCTCAACGGGCCCACATAGGGAACAGATACATCTACGTCGTCGGGGTAGTATGCACGGAAGAACATTGATGTGGAACCACCTTTGCTTATACCTGTGGTAGCCCACTTTGCTGTATAGTATTTCTTGAATGCGGTGATTATGTTGTGATAATCGACCATAGAGTTCTCTATTGTAAGATGCTCCCAATTGCAGGGTGTGGGAGTTGATTCCGAAAAGTAGCGATACTCCACAAAAAGAATATTGGCGTCCATTATTTTTGTAAGTTCCTCCATATATTTGGGGTTGTTGAAGGCATAGTCGCCTGCATAACCCTCGGTTACCACAACCACGGGACGGTCCCAACCACGGTGGCCCAGCATCACGCGCTGCTCAAAAGAACCCGCTTCGGGCTTATCGGCATCGAGCAACTGATGGAATTTCAAAAGGTAGTAACTGCGGGTGGTATCGTTCTTTTCTATTTTCTTAAAAGAGGTTACCTCCTCAATTTTCTTCAGCATCGCCTCGACATCGGCATTCTGTGCATTGAGCACGAACGCTGCTATCACAAACGATGCAAACATCATAATTCTTTTACACATAATATTTTATTTTTTATAATTATTTCAAAATGAGCGCAGCCCATCTTCGCAGAATCTCCGGCAATGATGGTGCAAGCGAATGTAACACAAATTTATTTGATGTTACAAAATGAGCGCAGCCCATCTTCGCAGAATCTTTGATTCTGCAAAATTACATAAAATTTACATATTATACTTATAATAAAAAGAAAAAACATAATTAAATAAAAGGAGCAACCCCGAAAAGAGGTTGCTCCGTATATAAAAAGAATTTATAAGTAGCAATTACTTAGAAACTTTCTCGAGACGTTTTAGAATAACAAAGATGAAGAGTGCTGCAAGCAAGCAGATACCTATGAGCACACCCCAAACAACAGTTAAAGAAGCACCCCACATAAGAGCAGGAATAGCAACAAGGAAGTTACCTACAGCTGTGGCAACAAACCAACCACCCATCATCATACCGGCATACTTGGGAGGAGCCACCTTTGTAACAAACGAAATACCGATGGGAGAAAGGAGAAGCTCGGCAAATGTAAGAATGAGGTATGTAGAAATCAACCAGTTGGGCGACACGTTAGCCATATGCACAGGCTCCATAACACCGCTTTCAGCGTTCATAACAAACTCAGGAGCGGGCAAGCCAAGTGAACCAATAGTAAGCAACAAGTAAGCCACAGCGGCAACCAACATACCCAAACCTATCTTCATAGGAGCCGAAGGCTCTTTACCCTTCTTGGCAAGAGCACCAAAGATTGCAATTGAGACGGGAGTAAGAGCAACCACAAAGCAAGCGTTGAACTGCTGGAAAATGGGAGCATTCACCTCTGTTGTAGCGGGAAGTGTTGTATATTTATATGCCAAGCCGGCAACAGCAGCCAATATAACAGCACCCGAAATAGCCTTACCCTTGCCTGTTGTGCTCTGGAACAGGCCAAACAAACCATAAACCAAGAAGATGGCAAGCACAAGGTTTACAACATCGAATGCCATACTCTCAATACCTGTTGAGCTTGTAGCAGTATAGTCGCGGGCAAAGAATGTGAGAGTTGAGCCGTTCTGGTGGAAAGCCATCCAGAAGAAGATAACCACAGCAAACACAAGGCAGAGAGCCACGATGCGCTCTTTTGTCTCGGCGGGAGTGAGTTCCTTTACATTGGCAGCATCGCCACCGGCAGCTGCAACCTTGCCTCTATCGGTGTGGCTGAATGTAGAACGGAATGCATAGTAAATGGCGATTGAAACGATAAGAGAAAGGCAGGCTACGCCGAATGCAAAGTGATAAGAGTCGGCCTCGCTCACACCCAAAGAGTTCTGCGCCCATTTCATAATTTCAATGGCAGCAGTGGGAGCAAACATTGCACCTACGTTGATAGCCATATAGAACACACTGAAACCGGCATCGCGCTTTGCAGCATATTTAGGCTCGTCGTAGAGGTTACCTACCATCACCTGCAAGTTACCCTTGAACAAACCGGTACCAAGTGATATGAGTACCAATGCCATAACCATTGCACCAACAGCAACATTATTAGCACCCAGAGGCAATGCAAGCACTACATAACCCAAGAACATAATGGTGATACCAATGGTAACCATCTTTCCATAACCGAACTTATCGGCAGCCATACCACCAAACAAGGGCATAAAATACACAAAGCCCAGGAAGGCTGAATAAATAGAACCTGCAAGAGCACTGGAGAATCCAAAGTTCGCCTGCAGGAACATCACAAACACAGCCAACATAGTGTAGTAGCCGAAACGCTCACCGGTGTTGGCCAAAGCCAAGGCATACAAGCCTTTTGGTTGTCCTTCAAACATAGATTTAAGATTAAAAAGTTAATAAATATTTCCCAAAATTATGCGGTGTAGCAACCGCAAAATACTACCGGCAGGGCTAAAAAGCCTTGCCTATGCCCCTATAAAAAGAGCAAAAAAAATCATTGGCAACAGCACGCCAACGTTAAAACTTTGCGAATATACAAAAAAGCCTTTAAAATAAAAACTCACAATGCGAACAAAATAATTATATTTGTTTTTTTAACTATTTTCAAGCTATTTATATTTTAAAAACCGGCTGCTGCAAGAAAAAAATATGCAACATTTTGTTATAACATACAGAAAGGAAGAAAACGTAATACACTAAACCATGAAAAAGTTACAGATTTTTTACCGCGAGGATTGTCCGCATTGCCAAAAAGCATTTAAATTCATTGAAGCCCTAAAGGAGGAGAACGACCTCTACCGCACAATAGAGCCACAGCTTGTGGAGGAGACATTGGAGGTTGATTATGCAGCTATGTTCGACTATTTCCTCGTGCCCACTTTTTACATAGATGACAGCAAGGTACACGAGGGTGTTGTAAGCAAAGAAGATGTGCGAAAAATACTTGAAGCAACACTTGAATAATAACAATTCTTTGCTTTACAAAACAAACAGTTATTGCATAGAAGAAAGAAATTACCCGCAAAGGTTGTTAATAAATGAAAGTGAGAAATATCATTCTCCTCGGTTACTGCTAAAAGGTTTCCGAGGAGAAATACTCTTCTACCCTTTCGAGCCAACGTTCACGCTGTTTTTGCTCGACCTGTGCCACCATGTTAAAACTTATCCAATGGCTGTTTTTAATTCCTATTGTTTCGAATGTCCCTTGAAAAAGTGCTTTCGAAAGTGCATTGCCAAAGCGTGTTTCATACACATCGGCCGGGGTATTCATTGTGGTAACGACAGTAACACGTTTTAAATTATCAAGACACGACAGCATTGTGCCATCGGGAGTATAATCATAGGCCACAAGCGGAAATATCACCCTGTCGATAAACCCTTTTGTGAGTGCCGGCATAAGTATCCACCACACAGGGAAGATAAAAGCAAGGTGCTCGGCCTCCTCGAGCATCGCTTTATAGGCAAGCACCTGCTTGTCGAGCATTTCTATTACTTTTTCAGGTTCACGACGTGCAAGAACAAAGGCATGGAGGTCGTGGCTGCTCATCACGGGGTTGAAGTTATCTTTGTCGAGATTTATTACCTTGCATTCACCTTGTTGCTCGGCACCGCGCTTGGCAGCCATAAGAATTGCATTACAAAAGCTGCCATCGTAGGGGTGGTTAAAGACTATCAGAGTTTTCATACCGTTTTTATGGCAAAAACAACCCAATTTCACCTTTAGTTCAGTGCTTTATGCTCTTTTATAGCATTTCAGTTTCGGAATTAACAAAAATTGCCTATATTTGCAGTATTATACACGCACACACGCAATACACGCGCCTGCAAGAGAGGCGGTTTTGCAAAAGAGCGCGATAACCGAAAGAAAAACAACATAAAAATTTTAAATAAATGAGCGACCAACGTTATATGATGCGCGGAGTTTCGGCATCGAAAGAAGATGTTCACAATGCAATAAAGAACATCGACAAGGGGCTTTACCCCAAAGCTTTCTGTAAAATAATACCTGATATTCTTGGCGGCGACCCTGAATATTGCAATATAATGCACGCTGACGGTGCCGGCACAAAATCGTCGCTTGCCTACCTCTATTGGAAAGAGACAGGCGACATTTCGGTGTGGAAAGGCATTGCACAAGATGCGCTGATAATGAACATAGACGACCTACTTTGCGTGGGAGCCACCGATAACATATTGGTATCGTCCACCATAGGTCGCAATAAGTTGCTTGTGCCCGGCGAGGTTATCTCGGCCATAATAAACGGCACCGACGAGTTGCTTGCCGAGTTGCGCGAGATGGGCGTGGGTGTTTATGCCACAGGTGGCGAGACAGCCGACGTGGGCGACCTTATGCGCACTATAATTGTGGACAGCACAGTTACCTGCCGTATGAAACGCAGCGACGTAATAGACAATGCCAATATTGCTGCAGGCGACGTGATAGTGGGCTTGGCCTCTTACGGGCAAGCCACATACGAGAAGGAGTACAATGGCGGCATGGGCAGCAACGGCCTTACATCGGCACGCCACGACGTGTTCAGCAAGTACCTTGCCGAGAAATACCCCGAAAGCTACGACAAGGGAGTGCCCGCAGAGCTTATATACTCGGGCGGGCTTAAACTCACCGACGAGGTAGAGGGCTCGCCCATAGACGCCGGGAAGCTGGTACTCTCCCCCACCCGCACATACGCGCCCATTGTAAAGAAAATCCTCGATGCACTGCGCCCGCAAATTCACGGCATGGTACACTGCTCGGGTGGCGCACAGACAAAGGTTATGCACTTTGTAGAGAACAAGCGTGTGATAAAAGACAACCTCTTCCCCATTCCCCCGTTGTTCAAGACAATAAAGGAGCAGAGCGGTACCGACTGGGCCGAGATGTACAAGGTGTTCAATATGGGGCACCGCCTGGAGGTTTATGTAAAACCCGAACACGCCGACGAGATTATTGCCATAAGCAAGAGCTTCGGTGTGGAGGCACAGATTGTAGGTCGCGTAGAAGCAGCCGAAAAGAACGAACTTATAATTGAAAGCCCCTACGGCACATTCAAGTATTAAGAGAGAGTATGGAGAACGAAAATTCACTTTTGAGCAAGCTCAACGACTTGGAGGCCCGCTTCCAGGAGGTATCGACACTCATAACCGACCCCGCCGTGGTGGCCGACATGAAGCGTTATGTAAGGCTCAACAAAGAGTATCGCGAGCTGGAGGAGATTCTTGCCGCACGCAAGCGATACATACAGCTGCTCACATCGCAGCGCGAGGCCAAGGACCTGCTTGCCAACGAGAGCGACCCCGAGCTGCGAGAGATGGCACGCGAGGAGCTCGATATGTGCGAGAAGGAGATACCCGCTACAGAGGAGGAGATAAAACTACTGCTAATACCTGCCGACCCGCAGGACGACAAAAATGCAATTCTTGAGATTCGCGGTGGCACGGGCGGCGACGAGGCTGCCATCTTCGCAGGCGACCTGTTCCGTATGTACAGCAAATATTGCGAAACCAAAGGCTGGAGACTTGAGGTGTCGAGCTGCAGCGAGGGTACATCGGGCGGCTACAAGGAGATTATATGCACCGTTACCGGAGAAAAGGTCTATGGAACGTTGAAATACGAATCGGGTGTGCACCGCGTGCAACGTGTACCTGCCACAGAGACACAAGGGCGTGTACACACATCGGCAGCGTCGGTAGCCGTGCTCCCCGAGGCCGAGGCCTTCGACGTGGAGATTACAGAGAGTGCCATTAAATGGGACACATTCCGTTCAAGCGGTGCAGGTGGCCAGAACGTAAACAAAGTGGAATCGGGTGTGCGTCTGCGCTACCCTTGGCTTAACCCCGAAACAGGGCAGACGGAAGAGATTCTTATTGAATGTACAGAGACTCGCGACCAACCCAAGAACAAAGAGCGTGCCCTTGCACGTCTGCGCACACTTATTTACGACCGCGAGCACCAGCGTTATGCCGACGACATTGCCAGCAAGCGCAAGACTATGGTATCTACAGGCGACCGTTCGGCCAAGATACGCACCTACAACTACCCGCAAGGGCGCATCACCGACCACCGCATAAACTATACTATATACAACCTTGCAGCCTTTGTAAACGGTGATATTCAAGATTGCATAGACCACCTTATTGTGGCCGAAAACACAGAAAGAATGAAAGAAAACGAATTATAACAAAACCATAAGCTATGAATAAAGAGCAACTTGTAAAACAGATTAAAGAGAAACGCTCGTTTCTCTGCGTGGGCCTCGACAGCGACATAAAAAAAATGCCTGCCTGCATAAAAGAGAATGAAGATGCAATTTTCGACTTCAACAAAGCAATAATAGATGCAACAGCCCCCTACACAGTAGCCTACAAGCCCAACCTTGCCTTCTACGAGGCGTTTGGTGTGAAAGGCTGGATAAGTTTCGAGAAAACCGTTAAATATATAAAGGAGAACTACCCCGAAATATTCATCATCGCCGATGCAAAGCGTGGCGACATTGGCAACACATCGGCACTGTACGCACGCTCGTTCTTCGAGGAGATGAAGGTGGATTCAATCACCGTGGCTCCTTATATGGGCGAGGACAGCGTGAAGCCCTTCCTTGCCTACGAAGACACTTGGGTTATTCTGCTTGCGCTCACATCGAACCCCGGTTCGCACGACTTCCAGCTCACAAAAGACGAAGAGGGAACAATGCTCTTTGAAAAGGTGCTTGCCACATCGCAAAAATGGGGAAGCGACCAAAATATGATGTATGTGGTGGGTGCCACACAGGGCAAATCGTTCGAGAACGTGCGCCGCATAGTACCCAACCACTTCCTGCTCGTTCCCGGTGTGGGAGCACAGGGCGGCTCGCTCGAGGAGGTGTGCAAGTATGGTATGAACAAGGATTGCGGCCTGCTTGTAAACGCCAGCCGTGCCATCATTTTTGCCGATGGCAGCGAGAACTTTGCAGCTGTGGCAGCCGAGAAGGCACACGACTATCAACAGCAGATGGAGCGTGAATTAAAAGCCCACAATATCATCTAAATTTGCTTTTTTTGCGTTATTTTATACACAAAGCTACGGAGAATTAGAACAAAAGAGTTATCTTCGTATTTTGAAAAACATTAAGAGATTATGAAATTCACAGCTCAACAAATAGCATCGTTCATCAACGGTGAGGTTATAGGTAACAAAGATGCCGAGGTATATACATTTGCAAAAATAGAGGAAGGCACACCGGGCGCACTTTCGTTCCTTGCAAACCCTAAATATACCGAATATATATATACTACAAACTCTTCGGTGGTGCTTGTGAACAAAGATTTTGAGGCAAAGGGCGATATTAAAGCTACACTTATTAAAGTAGATAATGCATATGAGAGCCTGGCAAAGCTTATGACAATGTACGAGGCAAGCAAGCCAAAGAAACAAGGCATCAGTTCACTTGCATCTATCTCCTCCACAGCTAAAGTGGGCGAGAATTGCTACATTGCACCTTTCGCTGTTATTGGCGATGGTTGTGAAATTGGTGATGGTTGCTACATACACGACGGAGTGTCGGTGGGCGATGGTGCCAAGATTGGTAATAACTGCATTCTCTATGCACACGTTACAGTATATCACGACTGCCGCATAGGCAACAACTGTATTCTGCACAGCGGTTGCGTTATAGGTGCCGACGGTTTCGGCTTTGCCCCCACCCCAAGCGGATATGACAAAATTCCACAAACCGGAATTGTGGTTATAGAGGATAATGTGGAGATTGGCGCAAACACCTGTATAGACCGTGCCACAATGGGTTCTACAGTTGTTCACAGCGGTGTGAAGCTCGATAACCTTATACAGATAGCCCACAACGACGAGATTGGCTCGCACACGGTAATGGCATCGCAAGCCGGCATTGCAGGCTCGGCCAAGATTGGTGAGTGGTGTATGATTGGTGGCCAAGCCGGCGTTTCGGGCCATTGTAAAATGGGCGACCGCACAATTGTGGGTGCACAGTGTGGCATCATAGGCAGCCGCAAGGGCGGCGAAACACTCCTGGGCTCACCTGCAATGGACGCCAAGGAGTATATACGCGCATCGGCATACCTGAAAAAACTCCCCGAGCTCGACAAGAAGGTGAAAGAGCTTATGAAAGAGATTGAAGCATTGAAGAAACAATAAAAAGATATTTGCCATGAACAAGCAAAAAACATTGAACGGAAGTTTCTCGCTATTCGGTAAAGGACTTCACACAGGATTGAGCCTTACGGTAACATTCAACCCTGCCCCTGAAAACTACGGATACAAGATACAGCGTATCGACCTACCGGGCGAGCCCATAATAGATGCAGTAGCCGAGAACGTAACAGAAACCACACGTGGTACTGTACTAACAAGAGGAGAAGCACGTGTGAGCACAGTGGAGCACGCTATGGCAGCACTTTTTGCATTGGGTATAGACAACTGCTTGATGCAGGTAAACGGCCCTGAGTTTCCCATTCTCGATGGTAGTGCAAAATTGTATGTAGAAAACATTGAGCGTGTAGGTGTTAAGGAACAGAACGCCGAAAAAGATGTCTTTGTAATAAAATCGAAGATTGAGATAAAAGACGAAAAAACAGGTAACTCCATAATTATTCTCCCCGACGAGAATTTCAGCCTTAATGTGCTTGTACACTACGACTCGGGCGTTCTCTACAACCAATATGCCACATTGGAGAATATGGAGGATTTCAAAGAGGAGATTGCATCGAGCCGCACATTTGTGTTTGTGCGTGAGCTTGAGCCCCTGCTCAACCTGGGCCTTATAAAGGGTGGCGACCTTGACAATGCTATTGTTATCTATGAGAGAGAGATGCCGCAGGACAAGTACGACCAGCTTGCCGATGTACTGGGCGTTCCTCACATGGACGCAAAGAAACTTGGTTACTTGAACCACAAGCCTCTTGTGTGGAACAACGAGCCTGCACGTCACAAGTTGCTCGACATTATTGGCGACCTTGCCCTCATAGGCAAGCCCTTGCAGGGACGCATTATTGCCACCTGCCCCGGCCACACTATAAATAATAAGTTCGCGCGCGCGATGCGCAAGGTTATTCGTGAGCACCAGATTCAGGCTCCAATTTACGACCCTAACCGCGAGCCTATTATGGACACAATGCGCATACGCGAATTGCTACCCCACCGTAGCCCCATGCTTTTAGTTGATAAAATTATTGAATTGGGTTCAAACTATGTAGTCGGTGTGAAAAATGTAACCTGCAACGAGGCGTTCTTCACCGGTCATTTCCCCGATGAGCCTGTTATGCCCGGTGTGCTTATTGTGGAAGCTATGTCGCAGTGCGGTGCAACATTTATACTTAATATGCTCGATAACCCCGAACTCTATTCTACTTATTTCGTTAAGATAGAGAAAATATCATTCCACAAACTTGTAGTTCCGGGCGATACTCTTGTATTCAAGGTTGAACAATCGACTCCGTTGCGACACGGCCTGGCTATGATGCACGGCTATGCATTCGTGGGCGAGAAGTTGGTTGCCGAGGCACAGTTTACAGGACAAATCAGCAAGAAATAAACATTTAGAAATATATAAAACAGAAAACTACTATGATTAGCCCTTTAGCTTATGTCGATCCAGAAGCAAAATTAGGAGCCAACTGCGAGGTTGGTGCATTTGCATTCATTGACAAAAATGTAGTAATTGGTGATAACTGTGTTATTATGCCACACGCCTGCATCATAGGCGGTACACGTATGGGTAATAACAATAAGATATATCACGGTGCCATTATTGGCGGCGACCCACAGGACCTCAAATTCAAGGGAGAGGAGACTACCGTGGAGATTGGCGACAATAATATGATTCGTGAAAACGCCACAATACACCGTGGAACAGCCTCAAAAGGGAAAACAGTTGTTGGTAGCAACAACCTGCTTATGGAGAATGTTCATATAGCACACGACTGCGAGGTTGGCAGTGGTTGCATCATAGGCAACTCTACCAAGCTTGCAGGTGAAGTGGTTGTCGATGACTGCGCTATCATAAGTGCGTGTGTGCTTGTGCACCAGTTCTGCCACATTGGAGGTTATGTAATGATTCAAGGTGGTAGCCGTTTCAGCAAAGATGTGCCCCCCTACATAATCGTAGGCCGCGAACCTGCACGATACTGCGGGCTAAACATTGTGGGATTGCGCCGCCGCGGTTTCTCAAACGAGACTATAAGCACCATACACAATGCATATCGCCTGATATATGAGGCTGGTAACAATGTTTCTATGGGTGTAGCAAAAATTAAAGAGACAATACCTATGACTCCGGAAATTGAGCACATACTCAACTTTATTGAGAAAGAGGCTTCACGTGGAATCATCGGATAATAACGAATAAAGCATTATGGTTTATAAATTCAGGCTTTTATCAGACGAAGTTGAGGATTTCAGAAGAGATATTGAAATAGACTCCGATGCCACTTTCCTCGACCTTCATAAAGCAATATTGGAATCGGTAAACTACCCCGATGACCAAATGACATCGTTTTTTATCTGCAACGACAAGTGGATAAAAGAGATTGAAATTACACGCGAAGATATGGGTAGTATGTCCGAGGAGGAGAGCTACGTAATGGAAGAGTGCGTGCTTGGCGACCTTGTAGAGGAGGAAAAACAAAAACTTATGTATGTATTTGACCCTCTTGCCGACCGCGTTTTCTATATGGAGCTGAGCAAAATTGAGTTCGGCAAAGGTTGCGACACTGCCACCTGCGTAAAATCTACCGGTGAAGCACCCAGGCAAACACTTAACTTCGACGAACTTATGAGCAAAGAGGTTCCCGGAGCATCAGCCGGCAATGAATTTGACGAAGACTTCTATGGTAGCGATGGATTCAATGAGGACGACATTGACGATGAAAGCTTCGGTATCGGTGGCATTGAGGATATAAGCTCAATAGACGACCTTTATTAACACACCTCACCCACCGCAAGAAGGAGAGATGAATAATTTAGTCGTGCTCATAGGCCCCACGGCTGTTGGGAAAACAGAAACAAGCTTTGCTATTGCAAAGCATTTTGGTTGTCCTATAATTTCGGCAGATTCCAGACAGATGTACAAAGGGCTGCAGATAGGCACGGCAATGCCCACACAAGAGGAGCTTACCCGGCATAAACACTACTTTGTCGGGCAGCTCACTCCGGGCGACTATTACAGTGCGGCACGCTACGAGGAAGAGGTGCTTGCACTACTCGAAAAAGAGTTCCACCACCACCCTACAATGTTAATGTCCGGTGGTTCTATGATGTACATAGATGCTGTGTGCAAGGGCATAGACGACATACCCACTGTAGATGCCGACACACGGCAGATGATTCTTGAAAAATATGAGCACGAAGGGCTGGAGCAGCTAAGCAATGAATTGCGCCTCCTTGACCCGGAATATTACAACCAAGCAGATATAAAAAACCCAAAACGTGTGATGCACGCGCTTGAGGTATGCTACATGACAGGCAAGCCCTACAGCTCATTCCGCAAACAAGAGAGCAAGAAACGCCCGTTTAATATAATAAAAATAGGATTGCGCCGCGACCGAGAGGAGTTATATGAACGCATAAACCACCGTGTGGATATTATGATGGAGCAAGGGCTCTTGGAAGAGGCAAAACGTTTCTATCACCTAAAAGAACATAACTCGCTAAATACTGTAGGCTATAAAGAACTATTCAAGTACTTCGACGGTGAATGGCCTCTCGATTTCGCAATAGAAAAGATAAAGCAGAACACCCGCATATACTCGCGCAAGCAAGTAACCTGGTATCGCAAAGACGAGGAAATTACCTGGTTTCACCCCGGTGATACAAGCAGTATCATTATGCACATAGAGAATATGATAAAGCAGATTTAAGCAACGAGCATTTATTCTACAAAAATTTATAAACGAGTGAGCCTGTTTAAATAGTTTTCACTGCAGCAATGCAAAAAAGCCACACCGGACAGCGTATGTTCAACATTTACCTCAAACATAGAAAAAAACATCTATTCTTGCTATTGCTGGTTATTATATCTATATTGCCGGCAAAAGCACAAAAAATAGAGAGTGGATATATTACCCCAAGCGACTTTGAAGATTGCAACGGTAACAAACTGGGCGAAGGAGGCGTGCAATATATTTCGGGAAGTTTCTCTCTGCCTCTTTCTATCAAGAGAGTTGAGCAAATAAAATACAGAGACACCGGCACTGTGAACAACAGCGAAGACACAAAAAGAGAAGTGGCTAACGACACTATAAAAAGTATAAAAATGTGGCAGCTTACATTGGCCGGCAAGTATTCAGAACTTGACAACACGGGAGATGCAGCACCCTTCTACCCCGATGCCATAATAGATGCGGGCTTTATGATAACTCACATTCGCCCTCTTACCTATGGCTGGAATTTTATAGCAACAACAGGCATTACTCTCAACGCTGACGAATCATATATACGCCGACAAAGTATCAATATTACCGCAGGAATAATTTTTCAATACAGGATTAACAAGAACCTGCATGTGGGTGCAGGTGCTGTATGCACCACTGCTTATGGAGAACCTGTTATTATTCCTGCACCCATGGTAAACTGGAAACGCGATGGGCGTTATACCATAGAACTTAATATGCACGGAAAACCGGAACTCACTATTTCCACACTGCTGAACAAAGATACAAAACTCACGTTTACACCTTTTGACATGCAACGGTTCTCTGCTATGGTAAATGTAGATGGCAATCATAAGGTTTTTTTGCAGAATATTTTTAAATCGAGCCTTGGAGTGTCGTACCGTTTTGCAAAGCATTGGTCGCTCGAAGGCAAAGCAGCATATATCTACCGCCACACTGTTCGTGTGCAAGAGCGTAGCTTCAAGGCTTTTTGGAAGGAACTTTTCAGCAGCGGTAATCGTATGAAATACTCCAACAGTTGCACATTCTCAGTGGGGCTTAGCTACCACTTCAGGTAGGAAATACTATTTAATATCATTTGGGTATAGGTTATTACTTATACCCATTTTTATTCATTTGTTAAATATTATAAAAACATAGTACTATGCATTGCAAGGTACTATACAATGTTATATATTTGCACAGAAATTAAAATAAAACAGAGAATGTACATAGAAAATGTAAAATCGCAAATGCGCAAAGGAATGCTCGAATACAGCATAATGCTACTACTGCGCGACAAGCCCTTTTACACCTCCGACATCATAAATGCATTGGAGAGGGCCAACCTCATAGTGGTTGAGGGCACGCTCTATCCCCTGTTGTCGAGGTTGCGAAAAGAGGGAATACTCGACTACGAGTGGCAAGAGAGCCCGCAGGGGCCGCCACGCAAGTACTACAAACTTACCGAAGCCGGTTGCAAGGCACTGGCCATACTCGACGAGAATTGGAACAACCTTGCCGAAACCATTACACAAATAAAGAACATTGAAGAATAAAAACAACATAACTATATGAAAAGAACCATTAACGTAAACCTCGGAGGCCGTCCCTTTCAAATAACGGAAGATGCTTACACGCGCCTCGACGATTACCTGAAGAGTATTGCAGCCTGCCTCAAGCACAATGAGTATGGCGAGGAGATTGTTGCCGATATTGAAGCACGCATAGGCGAGCTATGCGACGAACGTCTGCAACAGAGCCGTGCCGGGTTCATCGACGTAGAACTGGTGAACGAGATGATAAACCGCATGGGCAACCCCGAAGCTATGATGGAAGAGGAAGAACAACCCCAAACTGCCGATACCAACGAGGAGGCAAAAAAACAAAATGAGAAAAAAGAGAAGGAATACAAGGAGTTCTTCAAGAACATAAAATTGGAGAAGAAATTCTACCTCAATAAAGAGGAGCGCATGATTGGCGGCGTGGTAGCCGGCATTGCTGCATACCTTAACGTAGATGTAACCATATTGCGCATAATTATGGTGTTCCTTATAGCAGCTATTGGGTTCATCGCCCTGCTTGCCTACCTCATAGTGTGGGCCATTGCTCCCACTGCCGAAACCACCACCGACAAACTGCGTATGCAGGGCATAGAACCAACCCCCGAAAACATTGCGGACAAACTCACCGGCGAGGAGCCTAAGACAAACAGTGGCGACAGCAATACAGAGGTTGCAAAAAAGGAGCGATTGAAAACCATTCTACTTGCAGTAGCCATTGTGGTGGCAGCACTCTTATTCCGCCCCACGATAACAATCACAGGCAATAACCCCATTTTATACATTACGGGGTTCTGCGCCACCCTCACATTTGCCCTTTTTGTAGTATTTGCAGCATTCGGGCTCACAAACCTGCTGAGTGAAAAATATAAAAAGATTGTTTTTATATCATTTATAACAGCACTTGTTGTTACAATAGTATTTATTGTTTTAAGTTACCTTTCAACCAACATAAATATATGAAAAAGATAAACAACATACACATTGGCGGCCGTGCCTTTTTCTTCGAGGAAGATGCAAGCAACATAATGGAGCAGTACCTTGCTCGCATAAAGGAACTTTACCGCGACAATGGCGAGGACCTTAAAGTAGCCGACGTGGAGCACCGCATTGCCGAGTTTTGCACAGCACGCGTGGGAGAAAACGGCATTGTAAATGCAGCACTCATAGACGAGGCTATAAAAAGCATAGGCATAGAGATAGAGACACCCACCGCGCAAGCTGCCGAAACAACCGAGCAGCCCACCGACGAGGCCGAAGCCGAGGAGCCACGCGACCACAGCAACGAGCCGTGGTACCGCGCAATGCTCTTAGGCAGCAAGATATTCCGCAACCCGCACGACAGTTATATTGGCGGCGTGCTTGCAGGCCTTGCAGCATACTTTGGCTTCAGTGCAGCCCTGCTACGCATCATCACGGTCATTCTTTTCATTGTGGAGCCCACAGGAATCCTTTACTTTGTATATATTGCACTGTGGATAATATTCCCCAAAGCCAAAAGCATTATGGACTACACCCGTATGCGCCGCGTTGGTGCCAAAAGCGATAAGGAGAGCGTGGAGGCAGCGTGGAAGAGCAACTACGAGCGCACTATGGCAGAACTTGCCCAGCCGCCCGCAAGCGGTTGCCTTCCTATGCTGGTGAAGATACTCTTCTTTCTTCCCCTTGTTCCGCTTGCAGTGGCACTATGCATATTAGCAATATTCATAATTGTTCTGCCCATTGGTTTTATATACATCTTTGCAATAGGTGGCACTGCAACCCTCTTTACCGTGCCTCTTGCAGTTATGGCAATATCGCTTGTAACAGCCATAGCAGTAATGGCATTTGCACTCATATATTGGATATTGAGCAGAGTGAACGTGTGCAAGCCAATGAACAAATGGCCAAAGATAATACTTGCCACCCTGTTAATTGTTTCGCTGCTGTTTGCAGGCATAGGCGCATACCGCGTTTCAAAGAAGTGCGACAGCTATGAAAACCTGTGGCAAAAGATAGAAAATGAGTTTTCGGAGTTCATTGACGGTGGCTTTCTCAAGCATCTAACCCTTGGAAAAGTTACTATGAAGAGTGGCGAATTTTACAACGAATTTCCAATTGACGAAAGCGGGAAAAAGGTATTTGGTGCCATTTGGGACAAGGAACTGCAAAACTGCGGTATACCCTTTGTAGTGGAAACAACACACAACGACCGCGGCGAGTATAACATATATTTCTATCGCCACCAAGGCAGTGTAATGGAGATAAAGCACAGGGTTGCAAACAAGGAATATGATGCCTGCTACACTGTGAATACCAAGGAACTGGGCGGCTACATCTATTTCATTTGGGACAATGCCAACAACACCCTCTACAGCGACGAGGTATATGAAACGCCCACCGATTCAAGGAGCACCACCTTTGAAAAACGCACCGATGCCGTAAAGATAGACGCCATAAGCCACGACGGCGCATTCAACTTTGGCAACGCTGCCGAAAAGGGGCTCACACCCTTCTCCTTCTTCTTCTATGGCAACCAAAGAATTCCAAGCCTGCTTGTGGGCGGCGACGGAAACCAAGGCCTGGAGATTGCACCTTCATCTACATACAAGCACCTGAAAGATGTTAAGCTCAACAGCAGCGATGAAGAGGAAACAGACTACCCCACTGCCAAAAGCAATATAAACATAGACGAGGATAAACTGAACAAAGCTATTGACGATGTAATGAAACTTGGCCAGAGAGCAGACAGCATAATAAACGATGCCCAAGGCATTGTAGATATTATCAACGCAAAATAATAGATAATTTCCATAACGACGTTTCGGGCGTGCCATTTTTTTAGTGGCACGCCCGATTTTTTATTTTATACTGCTCCACGGGCACACAAGCAAAGTTGGGGGATATTCCAATTATAATTTGATGTACTAAGATATGATTACTTCCTTTTAACTCCTCGGTACACGTGAGTTTTTCTTTTTATCTGCTTATAGCAAAAACAGTAGCCCCGCGATTCACATCGGGGGGCTACAATAACACAAACACAAAATAAAACACGACAAAACTACTATGCAATTCAATCAGCCTGTTATGTTTGCACATAAACGCAAGGAGCAGGTATTCACATATCCGCACACTCGCTTCAGGTGAGTTGCATATATAGAACAACGCATTTTTATTGTTTGTTTTTGCCTTCGACGTTAATATTTCTTAAATACATTTTGAACAAGACTCATACGGCACTTATATATACATATAAACTATTCATACATTGTAAATAAACAAACAGAAAAGTGTAAAATTTGCACAGACCGATAATAGGAATTACATTTGCAATAATCATTCTGGCAAACAAATGGAAAGCACAAAAGAGAAACATATAATATCATACGATTGTGGATACGCAATACGAGCAATAGCAATGCTTATGATTATATTTGTTCATTCCATTAATGAATATGAATGCTACAGCTCCAACATTTCTCATCTATTACTTATACCAATGTTTGGGATACTGGGCTGCTGCCTTTTTTTCTTTATGTCGGGGTATGGAATGGTGAATTCTCTATACAAAAACAGGCCGACTGCAAAATACCTGATAACCCACATAAAGAAAATAATAATTCCGGTAATTGTGGTTTATATAATAAATTCAATTCTACTACCCCACACTATGGCATATAACAATATAGAAATAGACCACTATAACATTTTCACACTGAGCCTACCGGAAGGAACAGATATATGGTTTATAAAAATTATATTGTTCGATTACATAACTACATTCTTGCTTTTCAAGTTAATAGCAGAAACAAAAAAAAGATTTATATACCTTGCTATAGTACAAACAGCCCTTGTTGCAACTCTTTTCCTTTGCAAAGCCGGTGGGTACTGGTATATATCAAATTTGTGCTTTGTTTTAGGAGCTATACACACCACATACCCTGTTTTTAAGAAAAAACACATTGCAATGTCAATAACACTTTTTGCAATATACTATTTGTGCATAATAAACGGAATAGTGTCGGCACCAATACAAATAGTTGGAGGACTTGCATTTTGTGTTATTGCATTGTGTGCTCTGGAAAAAACAACGTACCGGCCACAGTGGCTACTATATATTGGAAAAAACAGCTTGCTATATTACCTGCTAAGCATTCCTGCAATGTGGTTGATTCCAAGCAACATAATGCATTTTACACTATATTTTGCCGCAAATATTATTGCTACAACAATTTTTGTATTTGCATACAAAGGCATTGCTAAATTATTAACAGAAAAAATACACCCCACCAATGAATAACGGAGAGTTTGGGGCATCACCAATTGCAATATACACGAGTGAGGATAATGCTATATCGCTTGATGTAAAACTGGAGAACGAAACAGTGTGGCTTAGCCGTTCACATTAGTTACGCAAAGTATTTGCGGTAGAGTTCTGAGTCTTTCTCAACAATATTTTCCCAACACAAACACAATATATTATCCTTATAATCCTCCTTTACCTTTCCACAAAATTCATATGCTTCACTATTCGTTTTTTTATTAGCCTTCGGATACAATAATACTACATATTTATTCTTGTTGGTTATGCGTATGGTATTACGATAGAGTTGATAATGATTTGCGAATTCATCAAAATTGGGTTTGCATTTCAAACAACACTGTTTGTTGAGATACTTCTCATATATCGTTACAAATTTCTCTTTATGTTTGTCATCTTTTTTTGCCTTTCCAAATCCGTACTCTGTATATTTAATCTCAAAAAACACCTCTATATCTCCATCTTGAATATGGAAATCAAACTGTGTTTTCTCTTCTTTATCAGGACAATATTCGAATGAGCATATCGCAGAACGAGAGATTTTTACACCTCGCTTTTCGAGTAACTGAATAAGTTCATCAGTAGGACTATTATTTACTGTAATCAACGGCCTAAAAAAGTTATAACACAGCACTTGTGAGGAGTTAAGATGATGTGCATATTTGTGCATTTCTTTCATAGTAAACTTATCAGTCGAGACACCTTGGATAATATTCTTCTCACAAATGACCTTATACTTATTCTTCCTGTTTTGGGTATCATTAGCACTCTCTTTAAATTTCAGAATATGAGGATAACACCCTTTGCCTTGCCAATGTCCGCCAAAAGGCAACTGCAACTTAACAGCATATGTCGTAAGCTGTTCTTTTCGTTTCTCTGCATAACTTTTCTTCATACGTTGTATTTGTTATAAATTAAACAAATCCTTCTTTTTATCTCCTCTCTCAGTTCTATAGGCTCCAGCACCTCAACATTTTCACCCATTGCGAGTATATGGGTTGAGAGTTCGGGAGTCAGGCATAATTTGTACTCAAAATCGCAGAACTCGCCATATTTGGAAGCCCTCTCTTTCTGGGAACAGTGAAGCGGTAACGAACGCAAATATTCTATCTGCCTGCCGTAGGCTCTTATCTTCACTTTAGTAGGTTTCAGTTCCTCATTCACAAATATTCCAATCGTATTGGCATAATACTTTTCTGCATCAAAATCCTTCGGCAATATAAATGAGGCAGCAGATAGGTTCATTCCAAGTGTGCGGTCGAGTGCAATATTCCTTATACTCCCAAGTTCTTTAATGTAACCGACCACATACCACCGTTGATGATAAACCTTCATAGCGTAAGGCTGAATGTTATATGTTTCTCTATGCCCATAGAACGGTTGATAATCGACTTGAAGTTCTTTCGATTTCTGCATTGCCTCAATAATCGTTTGCAGATATTCTGTTCCGCAAGGTATCTCCTCAAACAAAATCCGCCCTTTCATATTGTGCCCTACTATTATCATATTGGACAGTGTAAATGAGTTCAAAAGCCATTTGCGGATACTGTCGTTCTTCAATGTATCGGGAGAAGATATGTAGTATCTGTACCCATTTGAAGGATTGCATTTTATTTCAATACCGAATAACTCCTCAACAGCACTTTTATGCTGATGGAATGTGCGCAACGGCAACGAAGCACCATCGCCCAAATAACATTCCCTCCACAAAGCATTAATTTCTTCATAGGAAAGTTGCTTATGTTGAAGGAGCGTATTCAATAGCCAAATGTAACGGTTAAATGTCTTGCTTATCATAACTTATACTCGTTGTGCACTGCAAATATAATGTACGCCTATGCAAAAATTGCACAGGTTCAAAAATGAATTTATATTTGCCATCAGAACGACTTATATGCATATTTTGCATATAACTCCATTAACCAACAAAACTAATAAGACAATGAGCACCGAAACACCAATACTTAACGAACATAATCAAAGTTGCGGTTCAGCGAGTGCAGAAGACAAGCGTGCTTGTATTATGCCGAGCGATAGCAAGTTCGCTGCAGGCAAACAGGAGTACCCGCCTATGCATAACGGAGAGCAAAATCACGAATTAAAAATGACAAAAGGCAAAACATATCGCTACGATGATGAATTCAAAGCAAAAGCACGTGCTCATCAGTTCGCATTTAGGGAAAGAGAGTTGAACAATTACTACGACGAGAAGAACCCGCAAGTGATGCTTACTCCCGATGCGGCAAAAAAAGGATTGATATTTTGCGACACATACAGGGGCTTTATTCAAAATAAGTTTAAATCATTTGGAACGTCGGCTCTTTTTTCAAATATGCTAAGGAGCGAACATATTCCATACAACATCTTTACCCCTATGGAGGAAGACTTAAGTGCTGCAACAGCACTGTTCAACGAGGTTATCGGAGGAGGTATTTCACGCATAGATAAAATACATATTGAATTTGCAGGCAAATCACCAGACAGAAGCGAATATTTGAAAGATGGTACATCTTTCGACACTTTCATTGAATACACAACGACAGAAAATGCCAAAGGTGGCATTGGCATTGAAGTGAAATACACAGAAAATGGCTATCGCATTGGAGTTAAGGAGAAAAAGGATATTGAGGATCCCAACGGAAAATATCGACAAGTGAGCGAAGAATCAAATTATTTTATTCCAAGTTTAAATATAACTTCATTCATTAAAGCTAACCACCTAAGACAAATATGGCGTAACCATATATTAGGATATTCAATGTTGCGAAAAGGCGAGATCAAAAGATTTCATTACATACACCTTTACCCCGAAGGCAACAAGCACTTCCATCAATATGCCATACCCGAATATAAACAATTGCTTACCGAGAAAGGTTGTAATAGTTTTATAGACCTAACATACGAATCATTGTTTAAGCTCATAGATTCTTTTTTTAAACAGGATGAGCAGAGAAAATGGCTGGAATACCTTAAAAAGAGATACATTGTAGAACTATAACGAACATTATGGAAATAAACCAACCTACAGCAAAGTTTCAAGATATGTCAATCGCGCCTATGCACACAGCCGAGCACATTCTAAACCAAACAATGGTGAGAATGTTCGAGTGCGAGAGAAGCCGCAATGCACACATAGAACGCAAAAAGAGCAAATGCGATTACCAACTACCCACAGAGCCCACACAAGAGCAAATAGCAGAAATTGAAACAAGAGTAAATGATGTTATTGCCCGTGAGTTGCCCGTAACTATAGAATTTTGCAAGCGCAGCGAGGTACCGGCCGAGGTAGATTTAGGAAAGCTACCTGCCGATGCAAGCGACACATTGCGCTTGGTGCGCGTGGGCGATTATGATGTTTGCGCCTGCATTGGTGCGCACGTAGAAAATACCAATGAAATTGGCACATTCAGAATCATCAGCCACACCTGGGAAAATGGTACACTGCGCCTGCGGTTTAAATTAATAAAATAGTTATTAGCACCGCTGCTTAAATTAAATTTAGTGTCAAAAGATTAAATTTAGGACTATTTTTTGTATCTTCGCGTGGTTTATAAGCAAGAGCGATGTTTCACAAAGAGCAAATTGTAATTACTGCGACAGAAAAAGACACATTAAAGAAGATGTGCCAAAACATCTGTGCCCGCATTGACGGGAGAAGAGCTCTTAAAATTTCTTTCTTCGGATTACCTGGTAGCAACCACGAATATCTCACAATGAATAGAGAGTTGCACTGCACGGTAAACGAGTTTTTCGGCAAGCACGCACCATTGGTAAGTTTTATTGCACAGAAAAGCAGTAGCGACACACTTATTGCCGAGGTTACATACCTCACCGACAACGATGCGCACATAACACACCACAGCCGTTACAAAGTGCTGGAACGTGGCACCACAAAAGAACTTATAACCGAAGGCATTATCCCCGGAGATATTTCTACGAGTACATTTGAACAGGCAAAGGATATTTTTGCAGCCATTGAAAACATTCTCACAACCGAGGGGTTCAACCCTTGCGACATTTACCGCCAATGGAACTACATTGAGGATATAACCTTGAAGAACGATGGCAGCCAAAACTACCAGGAATTCAACGATGCACGCAGCATTTTCTACAGCAAATGCAAGTGGAACGGCGGCTACCCCGCTGCAACAGGTATTGGCACCGCTCGTGGTGGTGTAATGATTGAGCTATATGCAATAAAAGGCGAAACAGCTACAAACAAACCCATTGACAACCCTATGCAGGTGGCAGCGCACAGCTACTCGCAAAAAGTGCTCGACGGCACGGTGGTTGAGGAGCTACAGGAGCGCACCACCCCAAAATTTGAACGCGCCCGCCTGCTCGGCAACACCATTTACATTTCGGGCACTGCGGCCATTAAGGGAGAAGATAGTGCAACTCAAAACAACACGGTGTACCAGGCCGGCCTAACAATGGAGATTATGAATAACCTTATATCGCGTGAAAACATTCCTGTACCAAACAACGGTGCACAGTACGACCTATTGCGCATATATGTAAAGCACGAAGATGCTATCCCCGCAGTTAAGGAATATATGAACAAGCACTATGCAACGGTGCCCAAGCACTACCTTGTAAGCGACATCTGCCGTCCCGAACTGCTCATTGAAATTGAGGGTGTGGCACACATATAAAAATAGATAGGCTACGCAGAGATGGAGAATTACAGCACATAAATGGTGTCGATTTAAATCGACACCATTTTTATTTTCCCTAATAATAGCAAAATAAGCTGAAAACAACAAACAAGTGCAATGCTTAACACATTATACATATACGACGGTAACCGCATGCCGTTGAGCACAGAACAAATTACTCTTTTTGAGTAATAGTCTATTACCCTCTGCAAGCATCATAATAAGGGTATAAATGTGCCCCACACGGCAGCGGCCCGTTTTTGTATAACCTTTAAATTTTTACAAAAATGAGTATGCCTATGAAAAGAGGTGGCCAACACTGGCTCCCGAGCATTTTCAACGATTTCTTTGGTACAGACCTGATGATGCGCAACAATGCCACTGCCCCATCGGTAAACGTGTTCGAAACAGAAAAAGAATATTTTGTGGAGGTTGCGGCACCCGGTATGAAGAAAGAGGATTTTATGATAGACCTCAACAGCGACAACAACCTGTGCATTACAATGGAAAAGGATTGTTGCTGCAAAAAAGATGGTGCCGATTGCAAGTGCGACGACAAGAAAGAGGAAGAAAAGTGCAAAGACGACAAGTGTGAGAAGGAGAAATGCTGCTGCGAGCACGACGAGAGCAAGGGACGCTACCTGCGCCGCGAGTTCTCATATACTAAATTCCAGCAGACGCTCATATTGCCCGATGATGCCGACACGGCAAACATAAAGGCAAAGGTGCGCCACGGTGTTCTGCACATAAACATTCCCAAAAAAGCTATGGCTACAGAGCAGAAGGAGTGCCGAAAGATTGCAATTGAGTGATACTCCTTTACTTACATTCATATATACAATAAAAGGGCTCCCTTGTAGGAGCCCTTTTTTTTATAAACGCTAATTGATTAGTCGTTTACAGTTGCCATGTGAGCAATGAGGTCGAGAACCTTGTTTGAGTAACCGATCTCGTTGTCATACCAAGAAACAACCTTAACGAAAGTATCTGTCAAAGCGATACCGGCCTTAGCGTCGAAGATAGATGTACGTGTATCACCCAAGAAATCAGATGAAACAACAGCGTCCTCTGTGTAACCGAGGATACCCTTCAACTCACCCTCAGAAGCCTCTTTCATAGCTGCGCAAATCTCAGCATATGTAGCGGGCTTAGCCAAGTTTACAGTAAGGTCAACAACAGAAACGTCGAGAGTGGGAACACGCATAGACATACCTGTCAATTTACCGTTCAATGCGGGGATAACCTTACCTACAGCCTTAGCAGCACCTGTAGAAGAAGGAATGATGTTACCTGCTGCAGCACGACCACCTCTCCAGTCTTTCAAAGAAGGACCGTCAACTGTCTTCTGAGTAGCTGTTGTAGAGTGAACTGTTGTCATCAAACCATCGGTGATACCGAACTTGTCGTTCAAAACCTTAGCGATGGGAGCAAGACAGTTAGTTGTACAAGAAGCGTTAGAAACGAACTGTGTACCCTTAACATAAGTCTTCTCGTTTACACCGCAAACGAACATAGGAGTATCGTCCTTTGAAGGAGCTGACATAACTACATATTTAGCACCGGCGTTGATGTGAGCCTGAGCTTTCTCCTTTGACAAGAAGAGACCTGTTGACTCAACAACGTACTCAGCACCTACAGCGTCCCAAGCGAGCTCGTTGGGGTCTTTGCATGCTGTTACGCGGATAGCTTTACCATTTACGATGAGCTTGCTGTTCTCAACGTCAGCCTCAATAGTACCATCGAAGATACCGTGCATTGTGTCATACTTGAGCATATATGCCAAGTAATCTACGGGGCAAAGGTCGTTAATACCAACAATCTCTATGTCGCTTCTTGTCTGAGCGGCACGGAACACGAAACGGCCGATACGGCCAAAACCGTTAATACCTACTTTTGTCATAATTATTTTTATTAATAAGGTGAAAAAATAAAATCTTTTTAACCGCAGTTACAGTACCCGGCCGAGCGACAAGCTGCAAGCAACAACGCCACTGCCAAGAATAGTATTATTTTTGTATATTTCATAACACGCCTTTTTAACTGCGATGCAAATTTAAGAAAATGTTTTTATATTTACAGCAACAATCCTTTTTATTTTAATAAAAAAGTGAAGATATTTTCAGGCTATGGCACAACTATGCTTGCATACACTATGTAACACCTGACATTTGCATTATTTTTAATTAGTTTTTACACATTAGCTCTGTTTTTAGAAGAATATTCACAAAAAACTGCTATATTTGCACGGAATTAGCAACAAATATTAAAAAATAAGATATAAGATTATGGCTAAAAGTACTTTTCTACAGGATTTTAAAGCCTTTGCAATGAAAGGCAATGTGGTAGATATGGCTGTCGGTGTCATCATCGGTGGTGCATTTGGTAAAATCGTTACAGCATTGGTAAACGATATCATTATGCCTTCTGTGGGCTTGCTCATTGGCGGTATCAACTTTAAGGACCTTAAGGTTATCCTCTCTCCCGAGGTTCTCAATGCAGCCGGTGAAGTGGAGAAAGAGGCCGTAACACTTAACTATGGCAATTTCTTGCAGCAGACATTCGATTTCATAATTATTGCATTCTCTATTTTCCTTGTTATCAGGCTCATTACCAAAATGACAACAAAGAAAGAAGAAGAGCCCGCACCTGCACCTGCACCCGCACCTGCACCCGAGCCTTCTGCAGAGGAGAAACTGCTCACCGAAATTCGCGACCTCTTGAAAGAGAAGAAATAATACTGCATAAACGAGCGCACGTGCGCTCGTTTTTTTTGTTATAAAAAAAGAGATACTTGCATAAATAAAAAGAGAAAAACAGTATCTTCGCAGCAAATTAAAAACGAACCTAAATTATTTATTATATGAAACAGGATATGATTGTCATTCTCGACTTGGGAAGCCACGAAAACACCGTGCTTGCCCGAGCAATACGTGCACTTGGTGTATATAGCGAGATATACCCGCACGACATTACCGCCCAAGAGTTGAAGGCACTGCCCAACGTTAAGGGTATCATCATTAACGGAGGCCCCAACAATGTGATAGACGGTGTAGCCATCGATGTGAACCACGAGATTTACAACGCAGGCTTCCCCGTAATGGCAGCAGGCCACGACAAGGCATTGTGCGAGGTGAAGATAGCACAAATTGGCAACGATGTAAATGTTGTTAAAGAGAGTGTGAAATCATTTGTATTCGACACCTGCAAAGCCGAAACAAACTGGAACATGACCAACTTTGTAAACGACCAGGTAGAACTCATACGCCGTCAGGTGGGCGACAAAAAGGTGTTGCTCGCACTCTCGGGCGGTGTCGATAGTTCAGTGGTGGCAGCCCTGTTGCTCAAAGCCATTGGCGACAACCTTGTGTGCGTGCACGTAAACCACGGCCTTATGCGCAAGGGAGAGTCGGAGGCTGTAGTTGATGTGTTCAGCAAACAGCTTTGCGCCAACCTTGTATATGTAGATGCAACAGACCGTTTCCTCGACAAGCTCGCCGGCGTAGCCGACCCCGAGCAGAAACGCAAAATCATCGGTGGTGAGTTCATCAGAGTATTCGAGGAGGAGGCACGCAAGCTCGACGGCATCGACTTCCTGGGACAAGGCACCATCTACCCCGACATCGTGGAGAGCGGCACAAAAACTGCCAAGATGGTGAAATCGCACCACAACGTAGGCGGCCTGCCCGAGGACCTGCAATTTGAACTTGTAGAACCCATACGCCAATTGTTCAAAGACGAGGTACGCGCCTGCGGTTTAGAGCTTGGTCTCCCCTACGATATGGTATATCGCCAGCCATTCCCCGGTCCCGGCTTGGGTGTACGTTGCCTGGGCGCAATCACACGCGACCGCTTGGAGGCCCTGCGTGAGTCCGATGCCATTCTGCGCGACGAGTTCAAGAAAGCAGGCCTCGACAAGAAGGTATGGCAGTACTTCACCGTGGTGCCCGACTTTAAGTCGGTGGGTGTGCGCGACAACGCCCGTTCATACGACTGGCCCGTAATCATACGCGCCGTGAACACCGTAGATGCAATGACAGCTACCATAGAGCAGATAGAATGGCCCATACTGCTGAAGATAACCGACCGCATACTTGCCGAGGTGCCCACAGTAAACCGCGTCTGCTACGATATGTCCCCCAAACCCAACGCCACTATTGAGTGGGAATGATTTTTGCCTCAAAAAAGGCAAAAATTATCGACAAGGCGAGTAGCAAAAGGTCGCACGAAGCGTGGATAAAATTCACGCCGTGCGGGTTGCGAACAACGAGCCTTGTCAATGATAATAAGAAAAATAAGTTCGGAAATTTCCGAACTTATTTTTTTATTACGACTACCGAGGGTTTCAATGAGTAATAGTCGCACGTAGCACAGCTGAAAGTTGTGCCGTGCGGGATACGGTTGCCACGGGCAACATTGAAACCCTCAATGGGATGGCCCCAAAGGGGACAACTATTTTACTATAAAAACGGCCTACATAAATAGCAACAGTTAGTCACGCGCAGTGTAGCCAAAGGTTACACCGCGTGGGTTGCGGTCGCGAAGCGATTGTAATTGATTCAATGGGATGGCCCCAAAGGGGACAAATCTTTTACTATAAAGAACCCTTAGATACAAAGACTACAAATAGTCGCGTGCAGCAACCTCCCACCCCTCAGTCACTACGTGGCATAGCCCTTCGGGACTCCTTTGGGAACATGAATGTTCCGTCGTCGCAAGCAGTGCTGCGGTTTCGCACTGCCCCCTCTGGCAGTGGAGCAGTTATAGTGCCACGCGGGGTGCGATTGCCGAAAACACCTGCCAACGAGTTAAAACCAAACTTGTTTGAGTTTTTACAACGAGTGCAGCAGTGTTTCAACAAAGTTAAAGGCTACAAAAGGTTGGTCAATGGGAGTTGCCCGCAGGGCAAACATTAAAAATCAACAACTTACAACCGCTTCAGCATTTCATTTTGTTGAGGCGGTTGCTTTATTTTCACACCCTCCAGACCATTCTGGAGGGTATTTTAACATAATGGTTAAGATTGTAAATTGACACCACTTTTTGACACCAGTAGCAGTCGGCACATCGTTTACAGACTTAATTCGGGGCAAGAAAGTTATGTTGCAAGCGGTGGCAAGTTAGGTCGCAAGAAAGGTTCTGTAAAGTTCACGGGTAAGCGAGTGTACAAATAAAATTATTGGTTATATTTAACTTCGTTGAATGTGGACGGCACTCATTGTAAAATAATTGCAAATAAATTTGCATTATTTCATTCGCTTGCACTACATTTGCGAAGTAATCGGGCAACCGAATACAAGACATTTGAAACAATTAGCTCAATCGCTCTCGAATCACCACCTCGAAATAGAAACGAGCAAAAGAATATACAATTGGGTTTGTACCTATAGGTGCAGACTGAACCATTGTATATTCGGCTTGTGGTGAGCCTGAGAGCGTTGGCGATAGTCTGCGCTTTCTTTTTTATAGTTAAGCAAAAACTATCAAATATACCCACAATGTTTAACTATAAATCTCCAACTATGAAAAAAACTTTCTCAAAATTACAAATAATTTTGAATTTTCCTCGGATTCTGCCGGTTTGGTTTATTTATAAGATTCTAAGATTGATAAAACCTGAGGTAAGAAAAATTGATACAGATGTGAATGTTTGGAAAAAATGGAAAAGTGTAAACTCAATGCCTTTCTTTTACTTATTTGTAAAATTTCCCGAATTCAGAAGTGTAGTTTATTACCGTATTGGTATAATAAAATTCCTCGTCAAATGGTTGTATCAGCCGTTAAAATCTCTTTATATAAGCACTCCTCAGATAGGAGACGGTCTAATGATACAACACGGTTTTTCTACAATTATAGCTGCGGAAAAATTAGGAGCCAACTGTCGCATCTTTCAGCAGGTTACAATTGGGTATAATGGAGACAAGAGACCTATAATTGGCGATAATGTTATTGTATGTTGCGGAGCAAAAATAATTGGAGGTGTTACAATTGGCAATAATGTTACTATAGGAGCAAACGCCGTAGTATGTAAAGATGTTCCTGACAACTGCGTGGTTGCCGGTGTACCAGCAAAAATAATAAGGAGGATTTGAATATTGAAAAGTCTGCCCCCAGGCGTGTCCTTTCACCGCCGGAAAAACAACCACATCACTTTCCTTGGGTTTATACAAGTTGTTACCAACCTCAACAAAACCCAATTGGGGCAACAAACAAGAATATCACATCATCTATTCCCCCAAGAAGCCGATGGCTTCTTGGGGGAAATGTCATAAAACCAAGCTGCGCAAGCCTGCAAAACCCACCCCTGCAGTTGACTTTGCCGAAAAGAGCAATTTATTACCGGAATAACATCTACTATTCAGTACGTCTGAATATTTTATATTTACTATTAACATAGCCACCAGCCGCATAAAATCCCTTCTGTTTGAAATCGGAAACCCATTGTTTTCCATTCCACATTTGTATATGCCCCCAGACGTGCCCTTTCACTGCCGGAAAAACAGCCACATCACCTTCCTTAGGCTTATACAAGTTGTTATCAACCTCAACAAAACCAAATTGGGGTAACAACCAAGAATATCCATAAGCAGGCAGTATATAGATGGGGCAACCGCCTTTATGCATCGCACGCATTACATACCATGCGCAACAATTTTTAGAACGTGATTCAGCATTTAGAGTTATATAATTAACCACTGTTTGCACATCATAATCACAATGACTACCTATCAATGGAGCAACCAAAGGTATTAATGCCACACAAGCAAGAAATGCAAATATAATTTTCAATATTTTCATGGTTCATCAAAATAAAAAGTTTCATCACCCATATTTCTTATTTCTGCATTATAATTATGACTTGTATATGGGATTATTGTCATATATATAACTTAAAATATTATAACCATCGTGATTGTTAAACAACTCGCCTACACCTATTAAAAAATTACCTTTTTATCATTGGGTTCTCTAATAAAGGTATTTTTAGTGTGATTTTTATAATTGGGATAATGCAAATATAATATTGTTCCGGAATAATCCTGATTGTTTTGACAAGTATTTATTTTCCGCAATGATATATCTAAATTATTATCAATTTTATTAAGCCACATTTTTTTTAGGCAAAATAAATATCATGACAGGATTGCTTAAATATCATATCGCCAATTATCATATCGGTCTTTTATATTGATTTTCTATATTTCCACAAGAAATTGGGGCCGCAAGTAGCTTGGTTTCTTTTTCTATTTTCAGTAATTTTGCATTATGAAAGTTTGCGAATATAGGTTGCACTCGCGGTAAATAGCCAAAGTAAACTTTGCTATTTGCTCGTTGGCACTATCTTTGCAAAATAACGACTGCGAAAATAGGCTGCACTCGCGGTAAATAGCCAAAGTAAACTTTGCTATTTGCTCGTTGGCACTATCTT
>JAFUOP010000006.1 GCA_017481875.1 Bacteroidaceae bacterium | reverse complement strand
TCAACAAATGCTTTTGCTGAAAGTTTTAATGCTAAAATCAAAGCATTCAGAGCACAGCTTAGAGGTGTTACCGACTTAAAGTTCTTCTTTTATAGATTGACTAAACTTTTTGCATAGCCCCCCAACTTTTGCAGGTGAGCCCATTCATTGAACGTTTGTCGAAAAAGTTGAGTATCTTTTAATAGTGTAGATGTATGGTTTTCACGACCTTTGCAAATGTCGTAAACCCACTCCTCTCAACCCTTTCGTACCATCTTGCCTGCATTGTGTATGCAATTCCTATGGATTTAGCACAGTGATACACCTGTCCTAGCCCCATTGTTAGATAATATGCTTTTTTTATCAGTGGATATTCTCGGAAAAGTATTTTAGCCCTTTCTTTCAGTTCGTTGCTCCAAAGACTTTCTTTCTTATAAAGCAGGTAGATGCTTCTTACCAAGAGTTGTGCCCTTTATTGGAACAGATAGAGCGTAATGTGAAATACAACTCTCTTTTCAATAGATTAGTTCAGCCTTTTTTTGTACCTTTGCGCCTAAACGAATAAGAAGAACAATGAAGATAGGTGATAAGGTGCGTTTTATTTATGAGCGTGGAGGTGGCATAGTAAAGGGCTTCCGTGGTAAAGATATTGTGTTGGTAGAGGGTGAAGATGGTTTTGAAATTCCAATGCCCGTGCGTGAGTGTGTGGCGGTGGATACCAATGAATATAATTTTGAAAAAAAGACGGCAGCCCAGCGTGCGCAGGAGAATGAGGCAAAGAAAACTGCGCAGCCTGTTGCTGCACTATCTTCAATGGAGCCTGAAGAGTGCGAGCCAATTGTTTCTTATCGCCCAATGGAACGCCCCGAGGGTGAGCGTCTTAATGTGGCATTGGCTTTTCTTCCTATGGAGGAGAAGGCTTTGTCCAATTCTCGTTTCGAGGCATACATGATAAACGATAGTAACTATTCTCTCTATTTTTCTTATTTATCGGCGTCGGGGCGCAGTTGGCAGTTGCGTTCTAAAGGTTTGTTAGAGCCAAATTCAAAAATGTTTATTGAGGAGTTTGGGCGTGAGGAGCTTAACGACATTGAGCACGTATGTGTGCAGTTGCTTCCATTTAAGGATAAAAAGCCTTTTGCGCTAAAGGTTGCAATGAATATTGAACGACGCATTGATACTGTGAAATTTTACAAGTTGCACCTGTTTCGCGAAAATCCCTATTTCGATGAGGGTGCTCTTATTTACGACCTTGTAGTAGATGATAAACCTACAAAGGAGATTTTTGCTTCTGCCGAGGAGTTGCAGAAAGTTATTTTAGAGAAGAAGAAAGGTGATGCACCACAACAGAGGCCACAGGCTCAGAAAATAACCAAAGGCAGTGATATATTGGAGGTAGATTTACACATAAACGAACTACTCGACAGCACTGCAGGTATGAATAATTTTGATATTCTGCGTTATCAGCTCGATGTGGTACGCAAAACTCTCGACGAGTATATAAAGGAGAAGGGCAAGCGCATAGTGTTTATTCACGGTAAGGGTGAGGGTGTGTTGCGCAATGCTATTGCACAGGAATTGCGGCGTAAATATCCACGTTGTATATCGCAAGATGCATCGTTCCAAAAGTATGGCTTTGGTGCTACAATGGTAATAATTAAATAATGGCTACAATTGGCTCATAAAAAAACCATCTCACGTGAGATGGTTTTTTTATAATGGTTTAAAATGGTATGTTATTTGCTGCATTTGCAATCGCAACCGATAACTTTCCATATAAGTGCTGCTATTGCAGCTCCAATGAATGGGCCAACAATAAATATCCACAATTGCTGCAGAGCCTCACCGCCTTGGAATAGTGCGGGGCCTATTGAGCGTGCGGGGTTTACCGATGTTCCAGTGTAGCGAATGCATACAAGGTGAACAAGAATTAGAGATAGACCAATGGCAAGGCCTGCAAATGCGCCTGCGCCTTTCTTCTCATCGGTTGTACCAAGAACTACAAGTACAAAAATTGCAGTAAATACAATTTCTGCAACAAGGCCGCCAATAATGCTCACACCGGGTTGGCAAGCATTGGCACCTGTTCCTGCAACTGCATCACCGCTTGTAGTTGTGCATAGGTAGAGAACTGCAGCACCTATAATGGCACCGATAACCTGGAACAGCATATACATTGCTGCGTCCTTTCCCTTGATACGGCCACTGAGCAACACTCCAAGTGTAATTGCGGGGTTGATGTGGCAACCGCTTATACCACCAATGGTGTAGGCCATAGCAACAACCGCAAGACCGAATGCCATAGCTGTACCTACAACGGTAGATGCAAGCGCGGGGTCGTTAGATGTGCAACCGAGGCTCACGGCTGTGCCGCAACCCATAAGCACGAGTACCATTGTACCCACTGCTTCTGCTAAATACTTTTTCATAATCAATATAGTTTTAGGTTAATGCGCTAAAGTACAAATAATGGATTAAAAAAAATATGTTAAAGCGTTTTTTTATGTTAAAAATCATTTATAACAGATATCTTTTTGTCTTTTGCCGGTGTTTAATGCTTCTTGTTTGTGGAGAACAGTTAAATTTTGTTGTACGAATAGGCTAAAGTGAAAAGGCTTACGCGTGTATCGGGTAGAGCCGTGATGCTCTTTGCGCACGATGCTATAGTTGCTCCTGTTGTGAGTACATCATCTATAAGCAGTATATGCTTGCCTTGTAAAGCATCGGGGTTGGCGATTGTGAATATTCCTTCTACATTTTTCCACCTCTCTTCGCGGCTTTTGTGTGTTTGTGTCTCATTTGCTTTTGTACGTTCGACGCAACCTTTAAGCACCGGTATTTTGCTCACTGCCGATAATCCTTTGGCTATGTAGTCGCACTGGTTGTAACCGCGTTTACGCTCCTTTTTTTTCGATAGTGGCAGTGCTATAATTGCATCAATTCCTTCAAAGAATCCACTTTCTTGCAGTTCGTGGGCAGCGGAAGTTGCAAGGTGTGTTGCAGCCTCGGGGTGGTTCTTGTATTTTATTTTGTGAAGTAGGTTGTTGTAGGGCGAGCCTTTTTGGTAGTAGATATATGATGCGGCACGTTCCACGGGAACAATTCCCCAAAAAAGTTTTTCTATCTCTTGCATTCGTATGCTGTCTATGCGTGGAAGCCGGCACAGGCAGTTGAGGCACAAGTCCTGTTCGTTTGGCGAGAGAATGGTGCCACACACGGCACAGTAGCGTGGCAGTATGAGATCTATGAGGTCAGATATCCATTTCATAACTGTCGCATTTTATTATTTGCAGAATTTTTGCGTGTTCAAATCCGCGCGATGCTGCAAAGCGTATAATCTTTTGCTTGGTGGCAAAATCGTCGCCTTTAAGTTCTTTTTGCTTGGTAGCCACGAGGTCGCGCAGTGTATGCATATACACCTCTTCGTCTATCTCTTCAATGGCCTGAGCTATGTATTCCCGTGGCAATCGTTTCTCATAAAGTGCGGCTGTTATTTTTACTTTTCCCCAGCGGTTGAAACGTATTTTGTCGTTTACAAAAGCGCGACAATAACGCTCCTCGTTTATAAACCCCTCCTCTTGCAGCCTGTCTATAATTCTTTGTTGCTCGGTAGGCGACACGCCCCACGTGGTGAGTTTTTTGCTCACCTCGCTTGTGCATCGCTCGCACAGCGTGCAGTAGGCTGCGGCTTTGTTTAGTGCTTCGGCAGGGGAAAAGGGTTTCATAAGTTTTTTATCAGTGCTTTGTTAGTCTTTAACGGCTTTTATCATGCGGTCGTTGTGGGCAAAGTCTTTGCGCAAAGTGATATCCCGGTAGCCCATTTGTTGCAGCATTGCCATAACTTCGGCACTGTGCTCACGGTTTATCTCAAAAAACAACTTGCCGCCTGTGGAGAGCATTGTGAGTGCTTTTTGGGCTATAGCGCAGTAGAATAGCAGTGGTGTGTCGTTGGGGATAAAGAGTGCTAAATGGGGCTCCCACAGCAGCACGTTGTTTTCCATTGCCTCCTTTTCACTCTCTTTTATGTATGGTGGATTGCTTACAATTATGTCGAATTGCTCGGTTACAGGGGTGTATGTGAGTATGTCGTGCTGCTCGAATTGCACATTGCAACCGTTGGCGTGGTTGTTTTCTTGTGCTACTTCAAGTGCTGCGGGTGATATGTCCCACGCTGTTACATTGGTGTGTGGCAGTTGTTTTGCAAGGCTCACTGCTATACAGCCGCTGCCTGTGCCTATGTCGAGCAGTTTTTTTGCTGTGCCACACTCTGTTTTTATCCACTCCACGAGCTCGCTTGTCTCGGGGCGGGGTATGAGCACAGCAGGTGTTACCTTGAACCGCAGGCCACAAAAATCGCTATAGCCTAAAATATATTGTATAGGTTCCTCTTTTTGCAGCCTCGTGAGTGCGTCGGTGAGCTTCTCTTTCTCTGCGGTTGTGAGTGTTACTTCGTCTTTAAGGTAGTATGTCGTTTGGGATATGCCAAGCAACTCTGTGGCTATAATGCGGGCAAGAGCACTCACCTCGCCTTGTGTGTAGTGGGGGCTCAATGCTTCGTTAATAGTCTTTGCAAGTTGCTTCATAGTGAAAATTATCCTTTGAGTGCAGCGAGTAGGTTGTTCCAGTCGTTGGCTATTGCTTCCACCGATGGGAATACCATATTCGCTCCCGCGTTGTATAGTACATTGGGGTTCAGCGGGCCTGTATTGGCTGCTAAAGTGAACAGCCCTGCTGCAACACCGGCTGTTACACCAAGCGGTGCATTCTCTATAACAATAGCCTCATTGGGCGCAAATCCTCCTTTTTCGAGTGCCAGCAGATAGGGGTCGGGGTATGGTTTGCCACGCTTTACATTAAAGCTTGTTACAATGTGGTTTTCGCTGAATAACCCCGGGAAGTTCTCTTGTATGCGTCCAAGCAGGGTGGGGGTGCCCGAGCCTGTTACAATCATAGGGGTGAGCCCACTCTCCTTTACCTTTTTTACAAGTTCCAGTGCTCCCTGCATGCGTGGTGTCTTGGGGTAAGTATCGAATATTTCGCATTTTGCTTTGCACAGAGCATCTATAAGTTCTTGTGTGGCGGGCTTGCCAAACTGTGCGAGGCTGGCGGTGTTTATGGTGTCGGCACCCGTGCGTCCCTCGTTCATATATACATCTTCTTCGCTGAACTTAAAACCTGCATCTGTCATCACTTTCGACCAAGCTCTTGCGTGAAAAGGCATAGAGTCGAATAGCACCCCGTCCATGTCGAACAATACAGCACGCAACTGCAAGGTCTTGTGCCCTTGCAGTTGCGTGTATTTGTTTATAATCTCTTTGTAATCCATTATAGTCTTGCGCGTATAGCCTTGCTTTCTGCCTCGTAACCTGGTTTGTCGAGCAGTGCAAACATATTCTTTTTGTATGCTTCCACACCGGGTTGGTTGAAGGGGTTCACTCCAAGTACGTAGCCGCTTATACCGCAACCAATCTCAAAGAAATAGATGAGCTGCCCAATGTAATACTCATTAAGCTTGGGGATTGAAATGCGCATATTGGGCACACCGCCATCGACGTGTGCAAGCTGTGTGCCAAGCTCGGCCATTTTATTTACCTCATCTACGTGCTTGCCTGCGAGGAAGTTAAGGCCGTCGAGGTTGGCCTCGTCACTGGGAACTATAAGTGAGCTGTTGGGCTTTTCAATAGAAAGTACAGTCTCAAAGATTGTGCGCTCGCCCTCTTGAATCCATTGTCCCATAGAGTGAAGGTCGGTTGTAAAATCTACCGATGCGGGGAAGATACCTTTGTTCTCCTTGCCCTCGCTCTCGCCGTAGAGCTGTTTCCACCACTCCGATGTAAAGTGCAGCTTGGGTTGGTAATTTACAAGTATCTCTATCTTCTTGCCACTTGCATAGAGAGCGTTACGTGTGGCTGCATACATTGCAGCAATGTTCTCCTCAAAGGGAACTGTGGGGGCACAAGCCTTTTCCATATCCTGTGCGCCTTTTACAAGAGTGTCTATGTCGAACCCGGCAACAGCAATGGGGAGCAAGCCCACGGGGGTGAGTACCGAGAAACGGCCACCAACGTTGTCGGGGATAATAAAGCTCTTGTAACCCTCTTTGTCGGCAGTGATGCGTGCGGCACCCTTAACTGCATCGGTAATAGCCACAATAACCTTGCTTGCAGTCTCTTTTCCACGTTGCTCCTCGCACTGCTTCTTTAAAAGGCGGAATGCGAGAGCAGTCTCGGTAGTAGTACCCGACTTTGAGATATTGATAACACCAAATTTCTTGTCGGCAAGGAAGGTAGTGAGCTCACTCAGGTAGTCCTCGCTTATGTTGTGCCCGGCAAAAATAACACGGGGGTTGCCTGTGGTGGGCATCATTGCTGCAAAATTGTTGCTCAATGCCTCTATAACGGCACGTGCACCCAAGTAGCTGCCACCAATACCTGCTACAACCACAACATCGCAATTTTCACGCAGTGTAGCTGCTGTTGCATTTATCTCCTCGATGAACTCTTTTGTAATTGAAGAGGGCAGGTGCAACCAACCCAAGAAATCGTTACCGGGGAGGTTTCCCTCTTCCAGGCCGGCTTGTGCCTTTTTTACCGCAGGCTCCAAAGCCATAATCTGCTCTTTTGAAACAAAGCTCAATACTTTGTCTATGTTTAGTTTGATATTTTCCATAATTGTATGTTTTTATTTAGTTACTTTTAATTTCTTATTTAAATGCGTCGGTGAGCAATTTTATCTCTATAACGGGTGAAATGCCCTCGTACAAAATATTATAAACGGCATCTATTATGGGAGTGTTCACGCGGTAGTGCTCGTTTATCTCTTTTATACACTTTGCTCCGTAGTAGCCTTCGGCAATCATCTCCATTTCAATCTGTGCACTTTTTACAGAATATCCTTTTCCTATCATAGTACCGAATACACGGTTACGGCTGAAGTTGGAGTAGCCTGTAACCAAGAGGTCGCCCAAATATACCGAATCCATAATTGTGCGCTCTATTGGGTGAATGACGTTTATAAAACGATTCATCTCTATAACTGCATTCGACATAAGCACTGCTTGGAAGTTATCGCCATACTTAAGTCCGCTGCATATACCGGCAGCAATAGCATATATATTCTTGAGAACTGAGCCATACTCTATGCCCACAACGTCGTCGCTCACCGATGTCTTTATGAAACTATTGGCAAGCTTTTGCGCAAACTGCTTTGCGTGGTCTATGCTTGAACAACCCACGGTGAGGTATGAAAGACGCTCGAGTGCCACCTCCTCGGCGTGGCAGGGGCCTGCAATAGCAGCAATATTTTCATAGGGCACGTTGTATGCCTTGTGGAAATATTCCGAAATTATGAGGTTCTCATCGGGAACTATACCTTTGATAGCATTTACGATGAACTTGTCCTCGAGGTCTGTTTTAAGCTTCTTAAGGTGGTTCTTGAGGTAGGGCGATGGGGTAACAAATACCAATATGTCCGACTCCTTCACAATCTTGTTAATATCCGAAGAAAAGTTTATTCTGTTGGTGTCGAACATAACCGATGAGAGGTAGGCGGGGTTGTGCCCCAGGCGTTTGAAATCCTCAATGCGGTCGTCGCGTCTTATGTACCAGTTAATGCTATCTACATTGCTCAGCAATACTTTTGCAATAGCTGTTGCCCAGCTACCGCCACCCATAATTGCTACTTTGGAATTGGTAAGGTCCATAATTTAGAATCGTTAAGTGTTCCTAATTATAAATATATAGCTCATTATGTGGTGCGTGCACCACATAATGAGTGTAGTATCATAGTTAAGCAAGCTTGCTTATCCACTCTGCAACATCATTTACAGAGGGGGTTGTGTAGTTCAGTTTGAATTTCTTGTTAATGCCGCCAATCTCCTGCTGTATCTTCTGAGGGTTGCCGTCTTTAAGGTCGCTCACAAGGTTGTAGCCGGCTTTGTGAAGCACGGGCACCCACTCCTCGGGTACACCGATAGCTGCAAATGCCGCAACAGAGTCTTTGGGCACCTTCTTTTCGGGGCGCATTTGTGGGAAGAACAAAACCTCTTGTATGGTTGTCTGGCCTGTCATAAGCATAGCAAGGCGGTCCATACCTATACCCATACCCGATGTGGGTGGCATGCCATACTCAAGTGCACGTACAAAGTCTTTGTCTATGAACATAGCCTCGTCGTCGCCCTTCTCGCTCAAGCGCAGTTGCTCTTGGAAACGCTCAGCCTGGTCTATCGGGTCGTTTAGCTCGCTGTATGCATTGCACAGCTCCTTACCGTTTACCATAAGTTCGAAACGCTCGGTGAGGTCGGGGTTGCTGCGGTGGCGTTTGCAAAGTGGCGACATCTCAATGGGGTAGTCTGTGATGAAGGTGGGCTGTATGTAGTTGCCTTCGCAGAACTCACCGAAAATCTCGTCGATGAGCTTGCCCTTGCCCATTGTGTCATCGACCTCCATTTTAAGTTCTTTGCATATAGCAAAAATCTCCTCCTCGCTCTTGCCGTTGAGGTCGTAGCCTGTGAACTCCTTAATGGAGTCGAGCATTGTTACGCGACGGAAGGGGGCCTTGAAACTGATAACATTGTCGCCCACCTGCACGTCGGTAGTGCCGTTTACGTCCATCGCAATCTTCTCCAGCATATTCTCGGTGAAGGTCATCATCCAATTGTAGTCCTTGTAGGCTACATAAATCTCCATGCAGGTGAACTCGGGGTTGTGTGTGCGGTCCATACCCTCGTTGCGGAAGTTCTTTGAGAACTCATACACACCCTCGAAGCCACCCACGATAAGGCGTTTCAGGTAGAGCTCATTGGCAATACGCAGGTAAAGAGGTATGTCTAATGCATTGTGGTGTGTGATGAAGGGGCGTGCAGCTGCTCCACCGGGGATTGACTGCAGTACGGGTGTCTCCACCTCCATATATCCTTTTGTGTTGAAATATTCACGCATAGATGTATATATCTTATTGCGTTTTATGAATATCTCCTTTACATCGTCGTTTACCACAAGGTCTACATAACGCTGGCGGTAGCGCAGCTCGGGGTCCTCAAATTTGTCATAAGCCACACCGTCTTTGTATTTAACAATGGGCAGGGGGCGTATGCTTTTTGAAAGAACGGTGAGCTCTTTTGCGTGAACGGTGATTTCTCCTGTCTGTGTGCGGAATACAAAGCCCTTGATACCTACAAAGTCGCCAATATCCAAAAGGCGTTTGAAAAGGGTGTTGTAGCCGTCTTTGTTCTCACCGGGGCATATGTCATCGCGTGTAATATATACTTGTATGCGGCCTTTAGAGTCCTGTAGTTCAATGAATGACGCTTTGCCCATTACTCGGCGGCTCATCATACGTCCTGCAATGCACACCTCACGTGGCTCCTCCTCGTCTTTGAACTCGTTCAATATATCTACCGAGAATGCGTTTGTGGGGTACTCGGCTGCGGGATATGGCTCTATGCCTAAATTACGCAGTTCAGCCAGCGACTCGCGGCGTACTATCTCCTGTTCACTAAGTTCTAATATATTCATTGCTTATTTTGTGTTAAATTATACTCTTAAAATAGTTTATGGTTTTTAGCAATCCCTCGTTGAGCTTTATACTGGGTTGCCAGCCACCGAGCTCTTTATTGGCTATGGTAATATCTGGCTTGCGCTGGCGTGGGTCGTCTTGTGGCAGTGGCTTGAATATTATCTTGGAACTTGAACCGGTGAGCTCTATCACCTTCTCGGCAAGTTCCAGCATAGTAAACTCTCCGGGGTTGCCTATATTCACGGGGCCCAAAAAATTGTCGCGTGTTTCCATCATACGCACCATACCTTCAACTAGGTCATCTACATATTGGAAACTGCGTGTCTGCTTGCCGTCGCCATAAATGGTAATATCCTCGCCACGCAGTGCCTGAACGATGAAATTGGAAACAACACGTCCGTCGTTCATACTCATTCGGGGGCCGTAGGTGTTAAAGATACGAATAATTTTGATACGAAGGTTGTTTTGTCTGTGATAATCCATAAAAAGTGTTTCGGCACAGCGTTTTCCTTCGTCGTAACAAGAGCGTATGCCTATGGGGTTTACATTGCCCCAGTAGCTCTCTACTTGCGGGTGAATATTGGGGTCGCCATAGACCTCGCTTGTAGATGCCTGCAGAATTTTTGCTCCCACACGCTTTGCGAGCCCCAGCATATTCATAGAACCTATTACGCAGGTCTGTATGGTTTTTACAGGGTCGTGCTGGTAGTGTATGGGCGAAGCGGGGCATGCGAGGTTGTATATCTCATCTACCTCGGCAGTGTAGGGTTGTGTTATATCGTGTCTCACAAGCTCAAAGTGGTCGTTGCTTATGAGGTGGCGAATATTGTCCTTACTACCTGTGAAATAGTTGTCGAGACATATTACATCGTTGCCGTCCTTTAGCAAGCGTTCGCATAGGTGCGAACCAATGAACCCTGCACCGCCTGTTACAAGTATTCTTTTCATTTATATTCTCCTTTATTCAAATTCAAAACTGTTTGAGCCTATCATCACGCCGTCGGCAAAGAGGAACAGACGGTATGTGCCGGGCTGCAAGAATTCCTCAATATCCCAGTACATTGTAACAGCCTGCTCTTCACCGGTATATTCTATATATTTTTTTATAGAATAGCCAATCTCACGGTTCTCGTATGTGAACGTGTTGCCCATGCTCTTTGTGAGAAGCTCTTGGCTAGGTTGCATTATGCGTGCATAAATTGTTTTGTTGCCGGTAGCAGCTGTAATGTTTTTTGTAATGGTAAAAGAAATCTCAAGCTGTTTGGCTTTTTTCAGTTTGTTTGTAGCCTTGCCACTTTTTCTTGTTGGAATCATTTTTATACCCATTGCATCGAGTTGTGAGGCAAGGGTTACAATCTCGGTAAGTTCCTCTTTTGCGCTTGACAACTCGCTGATCTGCTTCGATGCCTGGCGGTATTTTTCACTTACTCGCTTGTTCTCTTTTTTGAGATTCTCGTTTATCGCATTCAGTGAGTCTATCTGTATTACATAGCTACGCAACACGGCGCGTACAGTCTTCAACTCTTTTTTAAGTCGTGTAATTTCGGCTGCATCGTCGGCTTTTGTCTGCTTAAGCTCCTCAAGCAACTGCTGTGTACGCAGCTTCTCCTGCTCCAGCTTCACCTGTAGCGAGTCGTTGGTTATGCGTATCTTCAGTTCGTCGTACTGTGTGGCAAAGCTGGAATATTCGCTCTCGAGTTCCTCTTTCTCTATTGCAAAAAGTTCCTGCATTTCACTGTTTTGCTTCTTGCTTTGTGCAAGCAGCACCCCAAGCACTATTGCTGCAATGAACAATATTCCGGCTATTGTGTATAGAACAATTTTTTGTTTTTTGTTCTCCATAGGTTTCTGTTATTTTGATAGTTTTTGAATACTCTCTTTTAGCATTGCAATCTTCTCCGTGGCATCGGCCTGCTTCTTGCGTTCTATGGCGATGATTTTCTCGGGTGCCTTGCTCACAAAGTTGGGGTTGTTCAATTTTGCCTCCACACTCTTTAGGAATTTCTCGTGGTAGGCAAGCTCTTCCTGCATCTTGGCAATCTCGGCTTCCTTGTCTATGAGTGAGCCCATAGGAACGGCAAATTCTGTTGTGCCCACGCGGAACGATTGTGCGGTGTCATCGGGTGTGGCAACACTGTCAATGGCCTTGAGGTTACCCATTTTGGTGAGCACGCTCTCCAAGCCTGCAACGGGTGATGTTCCGATAATCTGCAGTGCGAGGGGCTCGCGGGGTGAAAGATTCTTTTGCTGGCGTATTGCACGCACGTTGCCCACAATCTCCTTGAGCGCGGCAATTTGCGCGAGGAACTCCTCGTCGCAGGGGTGGCAAAGCTCCTTCACGCTCTGTGTCATAATGCTCTCGCCATCGTTGCGCTCGTAGATAGACTGCCAAAGCTCCTCGGTGATGAAGGGCATAAAGGGGTGCAACAGGCGCAGTAGTTGGTCGAAGAATTTGAGCGTGGCCTCGTAGGTGGTGGCGTCGATGGGCGAGCCGTATGCGGGCTTAATCATTTCGAGGTACCAAGCCGAGAACTCGTCCCAGAAAAGGGTATATACGTTCATCAACGCCTCGTTTATACGGTACTTGCCAAATTGGTCGTCGAGCAGAGTGGCTGCCTTTGCAAGTGTCTCGTCAAAGTAGCGAATTGCAAGTTTAGAGCTTTCGGGCTGCTCAATCTCGCGACTCACGTTCCAGCCCTTTACAAGGCGGAATGCGTTCCAAATCTTGTTGCAGAAGTTACGGCCCTGCTCGCAAAGGCTCTCGTCGAAAAGAATGTCGTTACCGGCAGGGGCAGAAAGCATAATACCCATACGCACGCCGTCGGCTCCATATTTCTCAATGAGGTCGAGGGGGTTGGGCGAGTTACCCAGCTGCTTGCTCATCTTGCGGCCGAGGTTGTCGCGCACGATACCTGTGAAATATACGTTGCGGAAGGGCATATCACCCTTGTACTCGTAGCCGGCCATAATCATACGTGCCACCCAGAAGAAAATAATATCGGGGCCTGTTACAAGGTCGTTGGTGGGGTAGTAGTAGCTTATTTCCTTGTTGCCCGGGTCCAGAATGCCGTTGAACAAAGAGATGGGCCACAACCAAGAACTGAACCAGGTGTCGAGCGCATCTTCGTCGTGGCGCAGCTCGTCGGCTGTTATGTTCTCGTATCCGGGAATGGCTTTGGCAAGCTCCAATGCCTGCTCTCTGCTCTCTGCTACTACAAACTTTTCACCCTCACCCTCGGCTGTGGGCAGGAAGTATGCGGGTATGCGGTGTCCCCACCACAGCTGGCGGCTTATGCACCAATCCTGTATGTTGGCAAGCCAGTTGTTGTATGTGGTCTTGTATTTTGTGGGGTAGAACTTAAGTTCGTCGTTCATTACGGGGGGCAGAGCAATGTCGGCAAAGTGCTGCATATTCAAGAACCATTGCATACACAAGCGGGGCTCAACGGCAGTGTCGGTGTTGCGCTCCGAGTAGCCCACCTTGTTGTCGTAGTCCTCAACCTTCTCCAGCAGGCCGGCCTTTTCAAGGTCTGTTGCTATTTGCTTGCGCACGTCCATACGGTCCATTCCAATGTAGAGGCCTGCTGCCTCGCTCAGTGTGCCGTCTGCATTGAATATGTCAATGGTCTCGAGGTTGTGTGTCTTGCCCAGCATATAGTCGTTGGTGTCGTGTGCGGGGGTTACCTTCAAGCAGCCTGTACCGAACTCAATCTCCACGTAACGGTCCTCAATAACGGGAATTGTGCGGCCCACGAGGGGTACAATCACCTGCTTGCCTTTGAGCCAGCTGTTCTTGGGGTCCTTGGGATTTATACACATAGCGGTGTCGCCCATAATGGTCTCGGGGCGTGTGGTTGCCACAACTGCGTAGCGGCGACCATTGGCATCGCGGTGCAGAATCTGGTGTTTAACGGTGGCATCGAACGCGTCGGTGGGTGCAAGTGTTACTGCACCGGCCTCCTCGCCATCGGTGCTTCCTGCGGGCTCGTCAACATAGTATCTCAGGTAGTAGAGCTTGCTCTTCTCTTCTTTGTAGATAACCTCCTCGTTGCTCAAGGCTGTCTGTGCCTTGGGGTCCCAGTTTACCATGCGCAAGCCACGGTATATAAGCCCCTTGTTGTAGAGGTCGCAGAATACCTTTATAACGCTCTTGCTGCGAATCTCGTCCATTGTGAACGATGTGCGGTCCCAGTCGCACGATGCACCAAGCTTGCGCAGCTGTTGCAGAATGATACCGCCATGCTCCTCCTTCCACTCCCAAGCGTGCTTGAGGAACTCCTCGCGTGTAAGGTCGCTCTTCTTTATACCCTGCTCGGCAAGCTTCTTCACCACTTTTGCCTCGGTGGCAATTGATGCGTGGTCGGTACCGGGCACCCAGCAGGCATTCTTGCCCAGCATGCGTGCGCGGCGCACCAAAATATCCTGTATGGTGTTGTTGAGCATATGTCCCATATGCAACACACCTGTTACGTTTGGTGGTGGAATTACTATAGTGTATGGTTCTCTCTCATCGGGCTCCGAGTGGAATAAATTGTTTTTCAACCAATAGGCGTACCATTTCTCTTCAACCTCTGCGGGAATGTAAGTGCTTGCTAAGCTCATAGTATTTTTATTATATAATTATTCTGTTAAAAATTTAATTAACTGCAAAGTTAATTCTTATTATTAAAATAATTACTTTTGTGGCACAAAAAAATAAACAGCTTTTTGAATTATGCATAGTAGAAGTGAAATTTTGGCCTCTTTTGAACGCTTTTTAGATGTTCTGGACGAATTACGCGAAAAATGTCCGTGGGATAGAAAGCAGACAAACGAAAGCTTGCGCCCCAACACAATAGAAGAAGTATATGAACTCTCCGACGCACTTGTTGCCGACGACACTCAAAATATATGTAAAGAACTGGGTGATGTGCTGTTGCACGTGGCCTTTTATGCAAAGATAGCGCAGGAGCGCGAGCAATTTGATATGAAAGATGTGTGCGACCGCCTGTGCGAAAAACTCATCTACCGCCACCCCCACGTTTTTGGCACAGCAAAGGCCGAAACTGCAGGCGAGGTGTGCAAAAACTGGGAACAGCTGAAACGTACCGAAAAAGATGGCAACAAAAGCCTGTTGAGCGGCGTGCCCGCATCTATGCCATCGCTCATTAAAGCATTCCGTATGCAGGAGAAGGCTGCCAATATAGGCTTTGATTGGGATAAAAAAGAAGACGTGTGGGCCAAAGTACAGGAGGAACTTGCCGAGCTGCAAGCCGAAATGGACAAAGGCGACAAGGAGAATATACAAAAGGAGTTTGGCGATTTCCTCTTCAGCCTTGTGAACGCTGCCCGCCTCTACGATATAAACCCCGACACCGCACTCGAACTCACAAACCGCAAATTCCGCAACCGCTTTGGCTACGTGGAGGAGTGCTCAAAACAACAAGGCAGGAATTTGCAGGATATGACACTTGCCGAAATGGACAGCCTATGGAACGAAGCTAAGGCGAAGGGGCTCTGATAAACTCAGTTCCTCTCCGCCTTAGCGACCATTAAAATCTATGAAAAAACAAGTTTTTGAGTTGTTTGCACTCAATATCGGGTTAATTTTTGCAGGTTTCCCTGTGCGCTGTTAATCGTCTAAATGTAGCCTTGTACGCTCTTTCTTAGGTGCTTTGCGTGCATTGTCGCGCGAGAGACTCTTTAGCATATAGTTCTGGAAACTACGCTCGGCACGCTGTATGTCAAGCATTTTTTTTGCCGAAACAGCCTTCAGGTATTTTGCTATATACTCTTTCTCTAGCTCGGCAATTTTTATGCGGGCATCGGCATTGTTCGTCAACAGCTCTTTGCATTGCTCGTCGGTGAGTTTTTGCCCACGCTCCTTTATCACTTTGCTGCGTGCCTCGTGCTCTATGCGGAATTTCTCTTTTTGCAGTTCAAAGAAGAGAGGGAAGAAGGCTGCAGCCTCCTCGTCGGTGAGCTTGGCTTTCTCCACTATGTAGTTGCGCTGCTTGGCCTGGAACTGCTCGGGCGAAAAACGGCGACGACCACCTTGCGGGCCCTGCTTCTCTTGTGCGTTTGCCGCCAACAGTGTTACTACTATAAGCGACAGGGTTATGATTGCTCTTTTCATATTCGTTGTTTTTTAGTTTATATCGCTACCGGTGAGATAGCAATAGAAGGTGTAGTCGTCGATAGGGTAGTTGTTTAGCATTTCATCAATGTACTCGCCTTCGTAATGCTCCTCAGCGGTTGCTTGGTTGCTTGTGTCGTGTTTTGTATATAGTGCGTGCCCTATGATAAACACCACAGCCAGCATTGCTGCATAGCTTATGTAACGTGTAATGCGTGGCAAGGCTATGGTGCGGTGCTTTTTCTGCTCTGTTACAGCCGCTTTGGGCAACATATTCATAATGTTGTCGTTAAACTGTTCAAAATAGTTCTCGGGAACGGTGAACGGTTGTCTGTTCTTAAAGTCTTCTATCTTCATTTTCTTGCCCTTTCATCTATTAGATTGGCTATGTTGCAAAAGGTTTAATCCTGTTCTTCTAAAAATTTCTCTATTTTTTTTACGGCAAGGTGGTACGATGCTTTTAGTGCTCCCACGCTTGTGTCTAGTATCTGCGACATATCTTCGTACTTCATCTCCTGGAAGTATTTCATTGTGAATACCAGGCGTTGCTTGTGGGGCAGGCGGCTTATGGCTTCGTTGAAGAGGGCGTCGGCCCTGTCGCCACAAAAATAGGTGTCGCTCTCGAGCCTGTTGGCTATTTCACCTTCGGGGGTGTCCAGCGACACTGTCTCGCCCTTGTTTTTGCCCAGGAATGTGAGTGTCTCGTTTACCGCTATGCGGTAGAGCCAGGTGGATATTTGTGATTCGCCACGAAATTTGTCTATGTTGCTCCACGCTTTTAAGAATGTGTTTTGCAGCAGGTCGTTGGCATCGTCGTGCGACAGCACCATACGCCGTATGTGCCAATAGAGCGGCTCGCTGTACTGCTTTATGATAGCCGAAAAGGCGGCCTCGCGCCTCTTCTCATCGGCAAGCATGGCTGTTATCTCCTGTTCGTTTATACTGCTTTTGTCGCTCATTGTATTTGCGTGGTTTTGTGCAATTTCTTTTTAGATTGCGCAAGAGGCAAAAGGTTTAATGTTGCTGCAATATTTTATACCGCAGAACAGTTACTGAATTTTGAAACATTTGCCCTCTTTTGCAACCTCGCAGCAGGGAAAGGTCTCTTTGGCTTCGGCAAGAAGTGTCTCCTCATTTTCGTACCTCGATGAAAAATGCCCTATTACCAGTTTCTTAACATTGGCATTGTTGGCTATGGTGGCAGCTTGCTCGGCTGTGGAGTGGAAGGTTGCTGTGGCTCTTGCAGCCTCGCTCTTGGCAAATGTGGCTTCGTGGTATAGCAGGTCGGTGCCTGCGATGTATGGAATGTTATCGGGGCAGGGGAGTGTGTCGGAGCAGTATGCATAGCTGCGCGAGGGGTCGGCATCGGTTGTGAGCCGTGCATTGGGTATTATGTCGCCCTCGGGGGTTGTGTAGTCCTCGCCGTTTTTTATGGCATTGCGGCAATATTCGGGTATGTTGTATGCATCTATCATATCCCGTCTTATGTGTCTTTTCTTGGGCTTCTCCTTAAAGAGAAAGCCGCAGCAGGGTATTCGGTGCTTTTGGGGCAGTGTGTGCACTGTTATCAAGCCGTCTTCGTATATCTTTTCGTGTTTTGTAGCATCTATGTCGTGAAATACAACCTGGTATTTAAGCTCCTTGCAAAAGAAATCGAGCTGTGGTTGCATTAGCTTGCGTAGCATTGCATCGGCATATATGTGCAGGGGTGCGGTGCGTCCGAGCAGCCCGAAAGTGGAAATCATACCTATGAGACCAAAACAGTGGTCGCCGTGCAGGTGCGAAATGAATATGGTGTTTATGAATGCAAAATGAACGTGCGAGCGACGTAGTTGCAGCTGTGTGCCTTCGCCGCAGTCTATCATATATTGCTTGTTGCCCACGCGCACCACCTGCGAGCTTGCGTTGTGCCGTGTGGTTGGCAGTGCCGAGCCGCACCCTAGTATGTGTACTTCAAAAATATCCATTGCCGCATTCTCTTGTTGTGCGAAGATAACTATTTTTTCTTTCTCGATGGCTGTAGAGGGTATAAAAAAGAATCCAAAGCTACAGCTTTGGATTCTTTTTTTGTTATTGGATTGACGAGTAATTACTCGGCGTTACCCTCTAATTTGCTCTTCAATGCAGCAAGAGCGTCGATATCACCAAGTGTGGTTGCAGCTGCTTGGTTTTGGATAGCGGGAGCAACCTCCTCGGCAGCTTTCTTGCTCTTGCGAGCTGCTGCTGCGGCCTTCTTCTCTGCCTTCTCCTCCTCTTTAGCTGCGTCCTCGAAGATGCGGCTGTGTGAAAGGAATATTCTCTTAGCCTCCTTGTTGAACTCGATTACTTTGAACTCGAGTGTCTCGTTGGCCTGAGCCTGTGAGCCGTCCTCTTTTACAAGGTGTTTGGGAGTTGCAAAGCCCTCAGCACCCTCGGGGAGAGAAACTACAGCACCTTTGTCGATGAGCTCTGTGATAACACCCTCGTGTATTGAACCAACGGTGAACATTGTCTCGAATACGTCCCAAGGATTCTCAGAAAGCTGCTTGTGGCCAAGGCTCAAACGGCGGTTCTCTTTGTCTATCTCAAGAACCTGTACCTCGATAGCCTCACCAATCTGTGTAAACTCAGAGGGGTGCTTAACTTTCTTTGTCCAAGAGAGGTCGCTGATGTGAATGAGGCCATCTACGCCCTCCTCAATCTCAACAAAGATACCGAAGTTTGTGAAGTTACGCACTTTTGCAGTGTGTTTTGAACCAACGGGGTATTTCTCGTCGATGTTTGTCCAGGGATCCTCTTTGAGCTGTTTGATACCGAGAGACATCTTGCGCTCGTCGCGGTCGAGTGTCAAAACTACAGCCTCAATCTCCTCACCTACCTTCATGAAGTCTTGAGCTGAACGCAAGTGCTGGTTCCAAGACATCTCTGAAACGTGGATCAAGCCCTCTACACCGGGAGCAATCTCAATGAATGCACCGTAGTCGGCCATAACAACAACTTTACCCTTAACAATATCGCCTACCTTCAAGTTGGGGTCGATAGCGTCCCAGGGGTGGGGAGTAAGCTGCTTCAAGCCGAGAGCGATACGCTTTTTCTCGTCGTCAAAGTCGAGGATAACAACATTGATCTTCTGGTCGAGAGATACAATGTCTGTAGGCTCGTTTACGCGGCCCCAAGAGAGGTCTGTGATGTGGATAAGACCGTCAACACCACCGAGGTCGATGAATACACCGTAAGATGTGATGTTCTTAACTGTACCCTCGAGTACCTGGCCTTTCTCAAGTGTGCTGATGATTTTCTTCTTCTGCTCCTCGAGCTCAGCCTCGATGAGAGCCTTGTGAGAAACAACAACGTTTTTGAATTCCTGGTTAATCTTAACAATCTTAAAGTCTTCTGTCTGGCCAACGTATGCATCGTAGTCGCGGATAGGCTTAACGTCGATCTGTGAACCGGGCAAGAATGCCTCGATACCGAATACATCTACAATCATACCACCCTTTGTGCGGCACTTGATGTAGCCCTTAACAACAGCCTGCTCTTCCATAGCCTTGTTTACAAGCTCCCAAGAACGGCTTGCGCGTGCTTTCTTGTGTGAAAGGTTAAGCTGGCCTTTCTTGTCCTCGAGGTTCTCAATGTAAACCTCTACCTGGTCGCCCACCTTCAAATCGGGGTTGTAGCGGAACTCGCTGATGGGGATAATAGCGTCTTGTTTGTAGTTAATGTCAACAATAACTTCACGCTTGTTGATAGCGATAACAGTACCATTTACTACTTCGCTGCTTGATACTTTGTTGAGAGTGCCGTCATAGGCCTGCTCCAACTGCTCGTGTGAGAGACCTGAGATGTTCTCTCCTTTTTCATAAGACTCCCAGTTAAAATCGGGAGTACCGGTTAAAATTTCTGTGCTCATAATTTGTTTTACTTTAATGAGTTAGACATTATGTTGATAGAATTCGGGCGCAAAGGTACTGCTTTTTTTGCAAATAACCGCGTTTTTTGGCTATTATTTTTAATATATATAAGGAATACTGTGTAACGGAGGTGCAAATTTTGCAATTATGCCGTGTGGCGTAACACAAAAAAATATAAAAAATATAACCCATCGTTTGTTGCGGAAATATTTATGAGTAAATTTGTAATTAAAATTACGGAGATAAGCACGCTTGCATCATCTTCGCAGTTGAAAGGTGTTTTATGAAAAACTAAAGATTATGCTTTCAAGTATTAGTTGGATAGATTTCCTAAGTGCGTTTATAGTGTTGTTTGCAGTGATAGATCCAATAGGTATTATGCCAATGGTTATCAGCTTGCGCGACAGAGGGAAAACCATAAATGCGTGGAAGGCTACGCTCTACGCCTTTGGTTTGATGCTTATGTTCTTTTTTATGGGTGATTTCTTGTTGGGGCTTTTCGGGGTGGATATCAACTCGTTTGCTGTTGCCGGTGCGTTGGTTATTTTTCTTATGGCTTTGGAAATGGTGCTCGACATTGAAATTTTCAAGGATACGTCAGTTGTAGGTAATGATGCAACCTATGTGCCCTTGGTATTCCCATTGCTTGCAGGTGCCGGTTCGTTTACCACGCTCATTTCGCTTAAAGCGGAATACTCATCGCCCAATATTATACTTGCGTTGCTTGCCAATGCTGTGGTGGTGTTCGCAATGCTTAATGCTACCAAACGCATAAGCCGCATACTTGGAAAGGGTGGTGTTTATTTTACACGTAAGTTTTTTGGTATTATTCTCTTGGCAATTTCTGTAAAATTGTTTACATCGAATTTGTCTTTCCTCATCGACAGTATTAAATAGGAGTGGTTCCTATGATTAACAATAAACAAGAAACGAGCTTCGACGCTCGTTTCTTGTTTATTGCTGTTTGTATTTTTTGAAGCCCTCGGTTTCGGCTGTGAGCAGGTTGCCGTTGTCATCGCTGTAAATGAAGAATGCGTCAATGCTTGCATTGTTCATACAATAATTTTTTGCTTCCTCCAGCCCCATAACCATAAACGCTGTTGCAAGCGCGTCGGCGGTGGCGCAGTCGTCTGCAATTACTGTTGCCGATAACAGGCTGTGCTCCACGGGGTAGCCACTCTTGGGGTCTATGGTGTGCGATACTTTGCGCTCACCGTCGTAACGGAAATTGCGGTAGTTGCCCGATGTTGCCATGCTCTTGCCACTTATGCGTATAATCTCCTGCAGGCTGTTGTTCTGCCCGGTGGCATCGTCTATGGGTTTGTTTATGCCCACGGCCCAGTTCTTCCCTTTGTCGTTCTTTCCTTTGGTTACAATTTCGCCACCAATCTCCACCATATAATTGGTTACACCTGCCTCGTCGAGCGTGCGGGCAACGGCATCGCAACCATATCCTTTGGCTATTGCACTGCAGTCGAGCATAGTTTGTGGGTGCAACTTGGTTATTTTCCCGTTTTGTAGAGACACGGTTGTGTGTCCTACATATTTACGTAGTGTGTCTATTGTTGCCGAGTCGGTAGGCAAGCCTTGCTTGAACCCAAAGCCCCATGCGTTTACCAGTGGTGCTACCGTTATGTCAAAAGCTCCGTTGGTCTTTTCTGAAATATCTTGTGCAATGGTAAATACTTGTACAAACATTTCATCGGGTACAATATCTTTGTTGCTGTTTATTGCACTTATTATGGATTGTTTGTTGAATGTGGAAAGTGAACCATCGACCTTGGCAAGTGTTGCTTTAATGTTTCCGTGCAAATCTTTGTCGCTTTGGTATATAATGTTGTAATATGTGCCAAAGGTCTTGCCGCTGTTGCTCTTGTATGGCGTGCTGCGGTTTATTACATATATGCTGCCTGCAACAAGGAATATTAGAAAGAATATTTGCCACGCTTTCATTGTCTCTTATTTTTTGCCGAATGGAATATTGTAAATAATATTATACGTACCACCGAAGCAACCGCTTTTGTTCTCGCCATATCCCGGTATGTACCATATTTGTGAGTTTTCACCTTTGCCGTCGTTTAGTGTCGATTTAAATCTTACACTCCAGCCCATTTGTAGGTTTTTCCATACCTTAATTTGTACTCCTACACCGAATTCCAGCCAAGAACATTTGGCTTCTACGTCTGTGAGGGCAAGAGATGTTGTGCTCCCCCAAACAGGGTCGGTAATGGGTGGAGTGGTTACGTCGTACTTTGCTGTGCTTTGTCCATATCTCACAATACCCAGAATTTTATAGTTGCCAAGCTCGCCTGTTTTTTTGTAAAGAAAATTGTAATCAAGGCCGGCACGGAAATATGGAGCAGACGATTTATAATATATACGCGTTGTCTCGTCGGTTGTGTCGGTGCTGCCGTATCCAATCTCTACCACAGGGAAGAAACGGTTGCCGAAATTTGCCGATACGGCAACCTCTGAACTTGTGTAGTCGTTCAATATGCGCCCAATGTAGCCAAAGAGATCGGCAGAAATGCTTACTCCTTTAAATTCCCACGGCTTGATTGTGCTTGTTGCACTTTTTTCCTGTGCTGTGGCAATAACCGGCAAAGTGAGCAGTAGGCTACTTATAAAAATATACTTTAATATTCTCATTTCCTGCAAAATTAACGTTTTTGTTCACAATGGCAGCTTTTTCAATCCACACTTTGGTATGCTTTAATCCCTCTAATTTGTGGAACATAATTGTTCCACATTCCATCGATTGGTAGTAGGGGGTGTTGCTGTGGTCTATGTAGAGTGAGTCGCACAGTCCATCGTCGTAGTGGAATATAACAGTGTCGCATTCCTGTGTGTAACTCATTGGTAGAGAAATCTCTTTTGTTTCGGTTACGTGGTTTATGATGACAACATCATTGCCATTTACCATTAATGAAACTGTTAATGGGCTTGGGTAGATGTATGGCTCCTCTTCACCATTTTCGTTGGCATAGAAACCAATATTGTCATACGCGGTGTTGTTCAGTTCACAATCGTATCCGTTGTCGCAACTAGCTGTCGCTATGCATAGTGCTATTGTTGCAATGGCCGATAAAAACTTGTTTATTTTTTTGCGAATCATTTTGTTAAAATTCTTTGGCTACGTTGTATTTGTTTCTCTCTTGCGATGTACGGCTCACCAGTTCGGCAATGAAACCTGTGAGGAACAGCTGTGTTCCAATAATCATCATTGTGAGTGCAATGTAAAAATATGGCGAGTCTGTTACAAGGCGTGCCGGGTGGTCGCAAGCGAGTGAGTAAAGTTTGTTGGCTCCTAAAATGAACGCTGCAATAAAGCCGATAAAGAACATTATAGTGCCCCATAGGCCAAAAATGTGCATAGGGCGGTAGCCGAACTTGGAAAGGAACCACAGCGACATAAGGTCGAGGTAGCCGTGGAAGAAACGGCTTATGCCGAATTTGCTCTTGCCATATTTCCTTGCTTGGTGGTGCACTACCAATTCTCCAATCTTCGAATATCCTGCATTTTTTGCAAGATAAGGGATATAACGGTGCATGTCGCCATAGACTTCTATGCTTTTTACAACTTCGTTGCGGTAGGCTTTGAGGCCGCAGTTAAAGTCGTGCAGGTTTTTAATGCCTGATACTTTGCGAGCAGTGGCGTTGAAGAGCTTGGTGGGCAATGTTTTGCTCAGAGGGTCGTACCGCTTCTGCTTGTACCCCGACACAAGGTCGTAGCCCTCTTCTGTTATCATTTTATATAGTACGGGTATCTCGTCGGGGCTGTCTTGCAGGTCGGCGTCCATTGTTATTACCACATTGCCTTGTGCACGCTCAAATCCGCAGTAAAGTGCCGGAGACTTGCCGTAGTTGCGACGGAATTTTATTCCGTGAATTGCGCTGTTCTTCTCTTTGAGCTGCTCTATTACCTCCCACGAGTTGTCGGTGCTGCCGTCGTTAATAAAAATTATCTCGTATGAGTAACCGTTTTTCTTCATTACTCGCTCAATCCACTCTGACAATTCGGGCAGAGACTCGGCTTCGTTGTAAAGTGGTATAATAACGGATATATCCATATTTTGCTGTTTTAGTTCCTTTAGATATTATTGTTCTGCTTTCAAGCGTTTTTACGCACGAAGATAGCTATAAAAACTGTAATGATGGGTGAAATAACAATATTTGTACTGAAAATTTGTAATATAATGTCGCGGCTGCTTAAAGAGCCCAATAGAGTGGCTGTTTTTGTGAGTTCTTCGCGCAGCAGTGAATCTATTTCGTTCATTTTTATTATTGTGTCAAACTGTTGCAGTATAGTGCTCATAAAGTAGCCGTCATCAATGAATGTAAAATAGATAAATTGCGCAATTGCTGTGAGAATTGCTGCACAAATGTACATTATCATCAAAAATTGCCACGCTTGAAGAAAATTCATCTTGTTCATCAGCTCTTTTTGGCGGTAGTTTATGGCTATTCTGCCGGCAATTATAGGTGATGATATTGTGAGCAAAAGGAATAGTATGGAAAATGTTTGTGAGCTCAGCCCTAGCAGGTAGAAAATGTTTGAGGCTATCATTACACCACCGAATATTGTTCCGTAGAACATTGCTCTCTCGCTCAGGCTCTTTTTGTTTTCTTGCTCCATTGTTGTTCTGTTTTTTCTTTTCTTGGCGAAGATAATAAAAATATCTAAGAAGTTGTTTGAATATGAACCGAATTTGTATATGTTGCGCAAAGCCTCTTTTATAACAAAAAAGCAGGTGCAACTGCGGTTGCACCTGCTTGGGGTATAGTTATTTGTTGAATATTATTCAACGATTGTTTTTACACCGTTGATGATGTAGATACCGGCCTTGTTAATCTCCTTAACGCGGCGGCCTGTGAGGTCGAAGATTACCTTCTCGCCCTCAGCCTCTACCTTGTCAACGCCTGTCACGATAGAGCTGCCATCGAAATTGATGGTGAAGATGCCGCTGAATGAGTCGCTCCAGCTGCCCATAGGATATACCTCAGCAACGTAAATCTGGTATTCACCTGCCACTGTGATAGGAGTCTCTGAAACCATACGCAATGTGTTGTAGGGGATACTCTCGTCGTAAGAGTTGGTGAAGAAATACTCTGCACCATCGGGGCCTGTTACATAGAAAGCCTCGGCCCAGCAAGATACCTCCTGGTTGAACTCTACAACGATTTCGTTGATAGAGCTGATTTCAGTACCCTGTACAGGTGAGATGCTTGTAACCTTCAAGCCTTCAACGATTGTGAATATGTAAGTGATATCCTCTGCGATTCTAACATCGGTGCCTGCGTAGATGTACTCCTTCTTCAATACGAATGTGTATGTACCGGGCTCTGTGATAGGCTCTGCTGTCTTCAAGCACAATGCGTTGTATGGAGTCTTCTCGCCCCAGCTGTCGGTGTATGTAACGCTCAAGGGATATTCCTTGCCGTTTGCATCTGTGATAACAGCACCATTTACGCTGTCAAAAATATCCTGGCTGAACTCGAAGTAGAGGTACTCGATGCTCTTAACTGCGCCCTCGCCATCGGGGTTGGCATATACAAGCTCCAATACGTTGGGGTTGTCAACGGTGAGGCTAAGAGATTCCTGCTCGCTTGCAACAGCCAAGCCGTTGGGGTCCAAAGTGAAGAGGCCTGCAGGGAATGTAATCATATAATCGCCATTGGCTGTGAGGGGAGTCTCAAGGTCGTAAACAACGCTCTTGCCATCTTCACTCACCACGCCTGAACCAAAGTCGAGGCCCATGTTCCAATCGGGGTCGCGGTATGTAGCATAGAGCTCATCTGTCTCGTTGAGTGCAATGCCCTCCTCACAAGTTACAACAACCTTTGTGATGCTCTCAACTGTCTCCCAGTTTGCAGGAGTGATAGTGAGAGTGGGGTACTCGCGCATAGCGTAGAGAATGGGCAGACCCTCTTTCTCTTCGTTGAATGAGCCAAAGTTTGTGTAGCCTTTGCTGCTTGTGTACAGCTGTATGTATTTACCTTTCTCTTTGTTGGTGATGGTAGCTGTGCAGTCATCTTCGATAGAGATTGTCCATATAGCTGAATCGCCAAGCTCTGCAAGGTCTGTTGCAACATTGAAGTTGTTGAACGTTTTGCTCATGTAAAGGTAGCGGTTGTAAGCGTCCTGAATTGTGTACTCACCGGCTGTTTCTGTTTCTGTGATAGTGAAGCCATAGTGCTCGAATGTCTCAATGAAATCGCCGTTTGAGGGCAACTCATTAGTGAAAAGGTCGCCATAAGTGTAGCTCTCATAAAGAGGCTCTGCAACAAGGTCATTTGCTGTTATAAGATATTTTGTACCGCTTACAATTTCTGTAGCAACCTTGAAAGGCTTAACGGGAGAAATTGTGTAATACTCTTTTACTACGTTACTGAAGATAGAGTCGCCCTCGGCGTTGGTAACAAATGCAACAGCCTGAATTACTGCGCTTGAAAGAACCGAAAGGCTGCCATAAGATTTTGAACCTTCTGTTCTGGGGTCGCCACCACGGTTGTTGTAAAGAATTGTTGCGCCCTGAGTCTCGGTTGTGAATTTCAAAGCGTCCACACCGCTCAACTTCTCATAAACACCACCCTCGATAGAGAATACGGGGTCTGCTACTTTGAGTGCGTATGAGAATGTTGCAACGTTGCTGCTCTCGCTGCCATTAATAACAATAGCCTTGATAGTTGTAGTTACACCAAACTCGCTGATAGCAATAGCTCCGCTGTAAACATCTGAATCGGCTGTAGGCTCTGTACCATCTGTAGTATAGTAGATAGTGCCATCGCTCTCGCTGCTGAGCTCAACTGAAATAGGGTTGTTGAAGCTGCCGGGTTCAACCGATGCAACGGGTTTTGAGAGAGTAGCTACTGTGCTTGAAACAGAATAAGTTACAGTGATTGTGTTGATTTTCTGTGTTTTTGCACTTCCGTCCCAAGTGAATACAACCTCGCTCTCCGAACCGGTCCACACCTTGTTGTCATATGTGCCAACGTTTGCTGTAATATTGGCAACGGTTGCTCCTTCCAATGTGATGTTCTCGATTGTAGCACCGCTGGGAGCTGTAACGGTCATTGTTGCGGTTTTGTAAACGCGCAAGTCATAAACGGCTTTTGCCGATTTCCAAATACGTGATGCAGTAGAACCATCGGTTGTGCTGATGGTAATACCGTTTGCCGAGAAAGTTGTACCGGAGATGTTAAATGCAAACGCACCATTTCCAGCGTCTTCAAACATCTCATCACCTATGGCAGGTGTAAGTCCTGCGGGATTGGTGAAGTCGAATGTTACCTCATCTGCTTGTGCTGCAACGATGCTGAACAAGCAAAGAATTGAAAGTAAAAATTTCTTCATAATAAATGAATTAAGTTAATAATAAAAGTTATTTGTTTTTATCCTTTACATAACATAAAAATATATAGGCTTTTGCAACGCTTGTTTGCAAAAACCAGATATCTCGTTGCACTCTTGGTGTGCTTTTCCTTATATATAATATTAGGGAACACGCAAAAGTAATAATAAAATTTTTATTTAATAACGTTTTTGCAATATTTTTTGCATTCTGCTACAAATTGTTTAAAAATATTAATATTGCCGAATTTTTATTCTGTAATTATGCGTTTTGCGTGCTTGCCGCCGGTTTTTGTTCTTCCCTCATTTGCGGGTTTAAGGAATTTGTTGCTTTAAATTTTGCAGAAAAGGAATTTTGTTGTACCTTTGCACACAGTATGGGTAAGTCCTATACGGCCAGCTCCTAGCGAACCCTCCAGGGCTTGACCGCAGCAAAGGTAGTTGGTTGTAGCGGCGCGATGTAGGTAGCTTACCCACCCCATAGGCGGGCATCTTGTAAAAGGTGCCCGCTTTTTTTATTTGTTGTCTTTGAGGTAAACCGGGCTCAGTGGCAAATCCTGGGCTCAACTTTCTGTATTGAGTTATTTTGTCGGTATTTCGTATCGCAGATTTTACCACAGATAGCAAAATTTCGCCCCTAAATTGCTTAAAACGCCCCGAAAACTCGGCTTTATTCCCTATGTTTTTGTTCAAATTACAAGCGTGCATACTTTTGCCGTCGATTAAACAAAAATGGTTATGAATATTGATTTAAAAACGGTATGTGCTTTTGGCGACTCGGTGATGAAAGGTATTGTGGTTGATAAAGAGAACAGCCCTGCCGGCAGTATAAAATATAAGATAAGTGATATGGGATTTGCTTCCCGTTGTCGCAGAAGATTGGGTATAGAGGTGGAGAATTTTGCTCGTTTTGGCGGAGTGGTGTCGCAAGGAGTGAAGTTTATGTCGCGCTATGCCGACCGAGTAAAGCGGAGTGATTATGTCCTCTTTGAATATGGTGGCAACGATTGCGATTATAACTGGGCTGCAATAGCCGAAAACCCGAGCGAAGAGCATTGCTCTAATACTCCAATAAGCACATTCGTAAAGCTCTATTCCGAGTTAATAGACTTTGCTAAATCGTTGGGTGCAAGGCCTGTATTGTTGTCGTTGCCGGTGCTTGAGCCGAACCGCTTTTTTGCTCACGTCTCAAAAGGCTTGAATGGTGATAATATTTTGCGTTGGCTGGGCGGTACGGTGCTCACAATAGACCGTTGGCACGAGCGTTATAACATGGAAATTTTTCGTTTGGGAGCTATGAAGCGTGTTCCTGTCATTGATATTACTTCTGTTTTCCTTGAACGCAAGAATTATGCTGATTATATATGCGAAGATGGTATTCACCCCAATGATGCGGGGCACGAGCTTATAGAGGGTGCTATAATGGATTATTTAAATATGCAGGCAATGCGTTCTTGAGTATAATAATGCTTTGATTTATATGATATTATATCTTTAAATATATAAAATACTTTAAATATCTGTCTCGTAGTGTTTCGTTTATACGGTGCACTATAAATGATTGTATGAGACCACCCGGCCTTGAGGCCGGGTGGTTGTGTTTAACTCATTGAAATAGTTGAATAATACTTTTTCTTATTAAAGTATTGCTGCATATTTTGAATGCTCTCTTAGCTCCTCTTCTATGCGTAGCAGGCGATTGTATTTTGCAATTCTTTCGCTACGGCACAACGACCCTGTTTTTATTTGCCCGGCATTGGTGGCAACGGCAAGGTCGGCAATGAATGTTTCCTCGGTTTCTCCGGAGCGGTGGCTGATAATAATATTATAGCCGTTGCGTTTGGCAAGTTCTATGGTGTCGAGTGTCTCGCTTAGTGTCCCTATCTGGTTGGGTTTAATGAGTATGCTGTTGGCGCATTTCTCTTTTATTCCTCGTTGCAAGAACTTTAAGTTTGTAACAAACAGATCGTCGCCTACCAGGTTGCAGCGCGAGCCTATTGCTTTTGTGAGCTCTTTCCACCCCTCCCAGTCGTTTTCGGCAATGCCGTCTTCAATGCTGTCGATAGGGTATTTTTCTATTAATTGTGTGAGGTATTTTATTTGCTGGCTGCTTGTGAGGCGTGCACCGTTGTGCTCGAATGTTCCGTAGTCGTATATGCCATCGTGGTAGAATTCCGACGCGGCACAATCGAGTGCAATGCTTATGTCGCTTCCGGCTTTGTAGCCGGCATCTTTAATTGCTGTTATGATATAATTGATGGCTTCATCTATGTTCTTTAGTTTTGGAGCAAAGCCTCCCTCGTCGCCCACAGCTGTGCTGAATCCTTTTTTGTGTAATACTCTTTTTAATGCCTGAAAAACTTCAGCTCCCATACGTATTGCGTCGCTTATGTTTTTTGCACCTATCGGGCGTATCATAAATTCTTGAAATGCTATGGGTGCATCGGAGTGCTTGCCACCATTTATAATATTCATCATTGGAATGGGCAGAACGTGAGCATTTACACCGCCTATGTAGCGATAGAGGGGTATATTTAATGCGTATGTGGCTGCTTTTGCTACAGCAAGCGACACACCTAAAATAGCATTTGCGCCTATGTTGCTCTTGTTGTCGGTGCCATCGAGCTCTATCATTTTGTAATCGATTTCTCGTTGCGAAAATACACAAGTTCCTTCTATGCAGGGTGCAATCTCGCGGTTTATGTTTTTTACGGCTTTGAGAACTCCATTGCCACCGTATCTTTCGTCATTGTCTCGCAACTCTATTGCTTCGTTAATGCCGGTAGATGCTCCCGATGGGGTAGATGCTCTTGCAATGGTGCCGTCTTCGAGTGTTACATCTACTTCTACAGTGGGTGTTCCCCGTGAATCGATTATTTCTCTGGCTTTTATTTTTTTTATTTTCATAAGTATATAATTTTTGATTATTACTAAAGATAAAACAATCGGTTCTTTTTATAAGTTTTCGTATATCTCCTCAAATACTTTAAAAGATTTGTTCTTAAAATTTGTGCTTCATCTTCTAATTAATTATTTTTACAAACAAAATAAACTGCAACCGATATGAGCGATATTAAGAATGATGTGTTACAACGTTTTTTGAAGTATGTAACTTTTGATACAGAGTCGTGCGATAACGCAACGTCTGTCCCCACCACGCCCGGGCAGATGGTTTTTGCACAGTATCTAAAAGAGGAGCTTGAGGCAATGGGGCTTGCCGATATTGAACTCGATGATAAAGGTTATCTCTATGCAACATTGCCATCGAACAGTTGCAAGGAGTTGCCTACAATTGGCTTTATTTCTCACCTTGATACAAGCCCCGATATGAGTGGTAAGAATGTTAAGCCGCGCGTAATAAACTCATATGGTGGAGGTAATGTGTTGTTGAATGAAAAAGATGATATAATTCTTTCTTCAGTAGATTTTCCCGAAATACTCAATTATGTGGGGCACGACCTTGTTGTTACCGATGGCCACACTCTTTTGGGGGCCGATGACAAGGCCGGTATTGCTGAGATAGTCTCGGCAGTGGCCTACCTGCAACAACACCCCGAGATTGAGCACGGCAAGATAAGAATTGCATTTAACCCCGATGAAGAGATTGGGCGTGGTGCTCATAATTTTAATGTTCCTTTGTTTGGTTGCGATTGGGCATACACCGTCGATGGCAGTGCAGAGGGTGAGATTGAGTTTGAGAATTTTAATGCAGGTTCTGCTAACTTTTCTATACAAGGTTGCAATGTTCACCCGGGTTATGCCAAGGGGAAAATGTTAAATGCATTGCGTGTTGCAACAGAGATTGTTCAATCGATTCCGGCAAAAGAGTCGCCTGAATGCACCGATGGCTATCAGGGTTTCTATCACCTGATGAGTATAAATGGCGGTGTGGATTCGGCAGAGGTTTCGTATATCATACGCGATCATTGCCGCGAGACTTTTGAGCGTCGCATGGCTTTTGTTTCAAGAGTGGCCGATGGCATAAATGCAAAATACGGTTCTCATGTCGTTACCTTGGAATTAAAGGAGCAGTATCGTAATATGCGTGAGCAGGTTGAGCCTAAAATGTATATTATCGACCTTGCAAAAATGGCAATGGAAGAGGCCGGCGTGAAGCCTGTGGTTAAGCCTATACGTGGTGGAACCGATGGCGCTCAATTATCGTTTATGGGGTTGCCTTGCCCCAATCTTTTTGCCGGTGGCATAAATTTCCACAGTCGTTATGAGTTTGTGTCGGTGCAAGTAATGGAAAAAGCTGTAATGACTATAGTGAATATTGCAGCTATGGTTAAAGATTTAAATAGATGATTATGTTAAAAGAGGGGTTAGAATATACCAGTTCTCTGAAGGTGGAAAAGAGTAATTGTGCGTCGGCTGTCGGCTCAGGAGGGCTTGATGTTTTTGCTACTCCGTCGATGGTGGCTCTTATGGAGAATGCAGCTATGAATGCTGTCGCGCCTTTTCTTCCTGCTGGTGCTACTACCGTAGGTTCGGAAATTAATACTTCGCACATAAAACCTTCGGCTATAGGTGCTACGGTGCAGGCTACAGCTGTTCTTGTGGCTGTTGAGGGGCGTAAGTTGGTTTTCGAGGTGAGTGCGTGTGATGGCGATGGTGCTATAGGTAAAGGAACGCACACGCGTTATATAGTAGATTGTGAGCGGTTTTTGTCTAAATTAAAGTAATAGTACATAAAAAATGGCAACGTGCACGTTGCCATTTTTTATGTACTATAAGGTGTCGAAGTCAAACTCATAGAAATCGCAGTCGAATGCCTCTTCTGAAAAACGGTCAATCTCGCGACGTTCTTTTTTTGTTGGGCGGCCTGTTCCTTTCTGCCTGTCGGTGAAGCCGCTTATCTTGCTCATTTCCAGAATTTCGTACTGTTCTTGCGGGGTGATATTCTCCATTAATTCGGGTACTAATTTTGCTCCCACGCGGTTTTCGGCAGCTTTAAGCACGCGGAACGAGTAGGTGATGGGCGACTTCTTTACTTTTACGACATCGCCCACACGAACGGTGTGAGAAGGCTTTACGCTGCGTTCTCCAATGCTTATGTGCCCTTTTTTGCATGCTTCTGCTGCAATGCTGCGCGTTTTGTATATGCGTACTGCCCACAGCCATTTATCTATGCGTGCCTGCTCGCTCATTCTTTGCTTGTTCCTTTTTTGTTGAATTGGTTCATTGTGCGTGCCAACCCTGCAAAGCAGAAACTTTTTATTATTTCTGTTGTTGTAGCGAGTTGTTCGTCTATCGTTTTTTGTTCGTCGCTGTTGAATGCTCCCAATACAAAATTCACCTGTTGTCCTTTGCCGAAGTCGCTGCCAATTCCCACGCGCAAGCGTGCGTATGCGGTGGTGCCCAGTGTGGCGGCAATGTGCTTGAGTCCATTATGGCCGCCGTCGCTTCCTTGTCCTTTAAGGCGTAGTGCTCCTACGGGCAGTGCCAGGTCATCTACAATTATTAGAACATTTTCCAAAGGTATTTTCTCGGCCTGCATCCAATAGCGCACTGCATTGCCGCTGAGGTTCATATATGTCGATGGCTTTAATAGAATGAGCTTGCGCCCGCGCACCGAAGTCTCGGCAACAAAGCCGTAACGCTTGTCCGAAAAAATAGTATTGGACACTTTCGCAAAAGTGTCCAATACTGTGAATCCAATATTGTGGCGGGTTCCTTCGTACTCTTGTCCGATATTCCCCAGGCCTACAATGAGATATTTCATTTTTGCTTAGTAGGGGTTGTTACTTCGCTGCGGCTGCTGCGGCTGCCTGTGAAGCACGTGTTGTCTTAACTGCACATACAAGAGCCTCTTTTGCAGTTACCAACTCCAAGCCCTCGAATGAGAGGTCGCAAACCTTGATAGATTTACCAAGTGCAAGGGGAGTAACATCTACGGTAAGAATTTCGGGAATTGCAGTGTAAATAGCTTTAACCTTGAGGTAACGCTGCAACTGTACCAATTTACCACCGGCGCGTACACCATCGGCCAATCCCTGCAACTTAACGGGAACTGCCATAACAATGGGTTTCTCCTCTGTAATCTCATAGAAATCTACGTGAAGGATTGTGTCCTTTACGGGGTGGAATTGAATGTCTTTCAAAACCGCCTTTGTTGTTGTGCCGTCGATTGTGAGCTCGACAACGTGAATATCGGGTGTGTAAACAAGCTTGCGCAATCCCTCAACTGTTACGCTGAATGCTTTTGTTACAGGGTTGCCCTCGTTGTCTTTCTGTACTCCATAAATGCAGCAGGGTACACGGCCCTCCTTGCGCAATGCGTTGGTAGCTTTCTTGCCAACCTCGGTTCTTGCTGAACCACTAATGCTGATTGTTTTCATAATAAATTGTGTTACTCTAAATTAAGATTAATGATTTTTGCTTAATTCGCCATCACACGATGTCTCTAAAGCGGGCACAAAGGTACGCTTTATTTTTTTAATAAACAAGAAATGCGGTGTTTAATCGCTTTAAAACTCAATGTCTATGCTTAAATTGCCGGGCTCGCTGTCGCTTGTGCTCTGTTCGGCACGACGTGGTTGGTATTCTCCCTGCTCGGCAACCACAAAATCAATAGCTTCTTTGAGGCTTGTGGCAAATTTCTCAAAATCCTCGCGATAGAGGAATATTTTGTGTTTTTCAAAAGATACAGAGGTGTTGTCTCCCTCGCCGTTTACAATTTTTTTACTTTCTGTAATAGAGAGATACATTTCATCTTTTCTGTTCTTCTTTACATCAATGTAATAAATTCTTTTGCCGGCCTTGATGGTTTGTGAGTGTACAATCTCTTTCTCGGTGTCGTTTACGCCGCCTTTTTTGTAGTCTTCCATCGTAATAATCTTGTTATTTGTGTATTATAGGTTTCAAATATTGATAAAAAAAATTAAAATACCAACATTTTTTGTTGCCTTTTTGTGTTTAACGTTGCATATTTTTCCTTTTTTGTGTCTTTCTGCATTTTTATTGCTATGTAAAATGGTTTCGTGGTTTTGTGTTTTTTTTGTAATTTCGCAGCCGTTTTTTAAGCGTTATGAATGAAGAGTATATTATAAATTTGGAGAATGGCGTTGCACGCGATGCTATAGCGCATTTTGAAACTCCTCTTTCTCTGTTCTTGAGAAAAGGTGAACATTTGGCTGTTGTGGGGCCGAACGGTGCGGGAAAGAGTCTTTTTGTAGATGTATTGCTGGGGCGTTACCCCTTGTGCAAAGGCAGTATAAAATATGACTTTTCTCCTTCGCACTCTCAGCGTGTGTATGAGAATGTCAAGTATATTACTTTCCGCGATACATACGGGTCGGCCGATGCAAATTATTGCTATCAGTTGCGTTGGAATACTCACGACCAAGATGATGCAATTCCCACTGTGCGGGAGTTGCTGGGCGATGTGCACGATGCAGAGTCGTATGAAAATATTGTGCAGATGTTTGCTATTGAGCATTTGCTTGATAAACGTATAGTGTTGCTTAGCAGTGGAGAATTGCGTAAGTTTCAACTAGCCCAGGCCTTGCTCTCTTCACCTCGTTTGTTAATTATCGACAATCCTTTTATAGGGCTCGATGCTTCAACCAGAGATCTTTTATGCAGCGTGCTTTCGCGTATTGCTTCAAAGGGTGGTGTGCAAATTATTCTGCTTCTGTCGATGCTCGACGATATTCCTCAGTTTGTAACAAGTGTGTTGCCTGTGGAGAGTATGAGTGTGGGCTGCAAGGTGTCGCGCGCTGAGTATCTTTCGAGGCTTGATATTGTGCATGATATTGCTAAAATAAAAAAAGTTCAGCAAAGAGTGCTGGCGTTGCCTGTGAATGCCGCTTGCGAGAGTATAAAAGGTAAAGAGGTTGTACGCTTTAATAAGGTGTCGGTTAAGTATGATGAACGGGTGATACTTAAAGATGTAGATTGGGTAGTAGAGCAAGGTGATGTGTGGGCTCTTTCGGGCGAGAACGGTGCCGGGAAATCTACACTCTTGAGCCTGGTGTGTGCCGATAATCTGCAATCCTATGCTTGTGATATAGCTCTGTTTGGCCGCAAACGCGGTTCCGGTGAGAGTATTTGGGAGATTAAAAAGAATATTGGCTACGTGAGCCCCGAAATGCATCGTTCTTATTTGCGTAATCTCCCGGTGATAGATATTGTTGCATCGGGCTTGCACGATAGCATTGGGCTTTATGTGAAAACTCCCGATAGCGAGCTGGCTGTTTGTGATTGGTGGCTCGAAACTTTCGGCATTTATTCGTTGCGCAATAAGTCGTTTTTGAAAATCTCCAGTGGGGAACAGCGTTTGGTGCTGCTTGCCCGTGCTTTTGTGAAAGACCCTTCACTGCTTATACTCGACGAGCCATTGCATGGGCTGGATACTTATAACCGACGTATTGTACGTGCGGTGATTGAGGCTTTTACGCAACGTGCCGGGAAGACTATGATTTTTGTGTCGCACTACGAAAGCGAGTTGCCGTGCACGGTTAGCAAGCGGCTTTTCCTCAAGCGCAATTAAAGTGCGTTAATAATAATCTTTGCTTGCCAATAAAAGAAAATAACTTAATTGCTTGCTTGTGTCGCAAGAAAATGCGACCTTTGCAAGCAATCAGATAATATAATTTATGATTAACAGAGTTCTCATTCGTCTTAAAGTAGTTCAAATATTGTATGCCTATTACAAAAACAGCGGTAAAAGTATGAAGGCCGCTGAAGATGAGGTTTTCTTCAGTCTCTCAAAGGCATACGACCTGTACAATTATCTATTATTGCTTATGGCGGGAATAACGCATTATGCGGCCGACCGCATCTCGTTTAAGAGTATGAAGTTGCGCCCTACCGACAGCGATATTAACCCCAATCTGAAATTTGTAAACAACCGCTTTATTGCTCAGCTTGAAGTAAATGCCGCGCTGTGTAAATTTGCCGAGAAAAGCAAGGTGAATTGGGTTGAACATTCCGACCTTCTACGCCGTTTACTTGATAAAATAGAAGAGAGCGATATTTATAAGGAGTATATGGCAAGCGAGTCTTCTTCGTATGAAGAGGACCGTGAGTTGTGGCGTAAGTTATACAAGGCATTTATTGTCGATAATGAAGAGCTTGATGCGCTTCTGGAGGAGCAGAGCCTTTATTGGAACGATGATAAAGCTATTGTAGATACTTTTGTCCTCAAAACAATTAAACGTTTCGAAGAGAGTGCCGGAGCCGAACAACAGCTGTTGCCCGAGTATAAGGATATAAATGATATGGATTTTGCGCGTAAACTTTTCCGTACTGCAATCTCCAAAGCCGATGACTACCGCAAGCTTATGAGTGAAAATTCAAAAAATTGGGATATGTCTCGCTTTGCATTTATGGACGTTGTAATTATGCAGGTAGCCCTTGCTGAAATATTTACCTTTGGCGATATTCCTTTGAGTGTTTCATTGAACGAATATGTGGAGATTGCAAAATATTACAGCACGGCAAAGAGTGGCTCTTTTGTGAACGGTCTTCTCGATTCTATTACAAAGAAATTGCGTTCCGAAGGCGTAATAAACAAATAAAAATAAATTAACCAATTAAAAATAATAACAGCTATGATTTTACTACAACAAGCTGCGGCCGGCAGCTGGGCACAGGCGATATTTGGAAACCAGTGGTTCTTCCTCATTGCAATGATTTTTATCTTCTACTTTTTGATGATACGTCCTCAGCGTAAACGTCAAAAGGAGATAGATAACTTCCTTAAGAGCTTGCAACCCGGAATGGAGGTTGTTACAAGCGGTGGCATCTATGGCAAGATTAAAGAGATTAATGACAATGTGGTGCTTCTTGAGGTTGCCCATAATGTATGCATTAAAGTAGATAAATCGACATTTGCCAATCCCGCAGCTTTACAGCAGTAAGTGAAAAAAGATTTTTTTAAGATAAAAGGCATAAACGCGCCCGCCGGGCGCGATATGTTGCTTTTCCTCTTTTTTGTATTGGTGTCGTGTTGTCTGTGGTTAATGCTTACACTGAACCGCGACTATGAAACCGATATAAAGTTCAACCTGTCTGTTAAAGAGGTCCCCGAAGATATCAGTTTTTCGTCTCAAGACAAAGAACTGATTGTTCGTGTGAGTGATCGAGGAACAACTCTAATGAACTACGAGCTTGAGACGTTCTTGCCAATCTCGTTTAATTATTCCGAGTTGATTAACAAGAAAGGGCGTCTTGTGATGCCTGTATCGGCATTGCAGAAACGTATAAAAAAGCAGTTGCGCTCATCTACGGCAATAGTCTCAATACACCCCGATACATTGTTATATTATACACAGGAAAGTGCTGTTAAGTATCCCGTATCTTTTAATGGAACTGTGGAGCCTGCTCGTCAATATGCGTTGGGTGATATAATCGTTGAACCCGATTCTGTTTGGGTGTTCGCGCCTTCGCAAGTTGCAGATACACTCGGCTCGGTTAAAACGGAGTTTTTTATAAAAGATGAGGTGCGCGACACGTTGCAATTCACTCTTCCGCTTGTTGTAGCCGATAACGTGAGCTGCAACCCCGCCGAGGTTAAAGTTACAATTCCTGTATATCCTTATACACAAAAAAGTTTTGAGCTGCCGGTGTATGGTGTCGATTTCCCCGATACCTACAGGCTGCGTACCTTTCCTTCTCGCGTTCAAGTGAAGCTAAATGTAAGTTTAGACGATTATAAACTGATTACTGCCGACGATTTTGAGGTAGGTATCAGTTATCTGGATATTTACGGTTCGGAAAGCAATAGTGCAGAGCTTAAGTTGCTACGTGCTCCTTCTTGGGTGAGTGGTGTGAAAATTGTTCCGGAAGAGGTGGAATATATAATAGAAAAACAATGAGTAAACTGAGACTTGCTATAACTGGGAATATTGGTTGTGGAAAATCGGTGGTTTCGCGCATGTTGTCCATTATGGGTGTTCCTGTGTACGATTGTGATAGTCGTGCAAAATCACTTATGCAGAGCGATGAGGCTATTAAGCGTTCGCTTGTGCGTATGTTTGGTGAGGAGTGCTACAATGCCGATGGCTCGTTGAATCGTGAACATCTTGCAGGTTGCATATTCATTGATCGTGATAACGTTAAGCGCGTTAATGCGCTTGTTCATCCTCGTGTGAAAGAGGATTTTGCAGCTTGGGCTTCGGCTGAAAAAAGTGATGTTGTGGCAGTCGAAAGCGCAATATTGTATGAGTCGGGTATGATTGATGTGGTGGATAAAGTGCTGCTTGTGTGGGCCGACGAAGAGACTGCAATAAAGCGTGTTACCGGCAGTAGAAAGATGAGCCGTCAGCAGGTTGTCAGTCGTCTGCAAAATCAAATGTCGGCTGACGAATTGCTTATATTGTCCGATTACTCGTTGCGTAACGACGACGATACGCCCATATTGCCTCAGTTAATTGAAATAATGGAACAATTACATTAATAAAAAACATTGATTAACAAAATATTTTTTGTAATGCGGCGGCTATGTTATAAATTCGCATTGTATTTCAAAATTTATGTTTTTAATTGAATAATTTAAGAAAAAGTTTAAAATATGTTTGAAAGAGTTTTAACTATTTCGGGTAAGCCCGGTCTTTATCGCTTGCTATCAAGTGGTCGTAATATGTTTGTTGTGGAAGCTGTTGATGCGTCAAAGAAGCGTATGCCTGTATATAACAGCGACAAAGTTGTTATGCTCGATGATATAGCAATATACACCGACACAGAAGAGGTGCCTTTGCGCTCAGTGTTCCAAAATATTTACGAGAAAGAGAACGGTGTTCTTCCTTTTGACCTTAAAATGAGCACTCCTGAGGAACTTGTGGCATACTTTGAGGGGATAATGCCCGACTACGACCGCGAGCGTGTATATCTTACACACATAAAAAAGATGTATTCGTGGTATAATATTTTAGTGGCTAATGGTGTAACCGATTTCAAAGAAGAGCAGGCTCAAGAGCCCGCAGCAGAGTAGTTATGAAACGAATATTTCTTATACTTGCAATATTTACATTTACAATGAGTGCGTCCGCTCAATGGACAAATTTTTTGGGCAATGCTTTGGGAAAATTAACTTCTTCATCAACTACTACCGATGATGATAAATCTCAGGCAACCAATGCTTTGAAGAATGTTTTGGGTAGTCTCATAGGTAATAGCATTCCTGTTTCAGAGGCAACTCTTTTGGGAGATTGGAACTACCAAGGTGTTTCTTGTGTGCTTGAAAGCGACCAGGCTCTTGCCAATATTGGTGGTAGTGTGGCTGCCGGCACTATAGAAGAGAAACTCGATGGATATCTTGCTAAAGTTGGTGTAGTGCCCGGTGCTTGCACATTTACTTTCCTTGATAATGATTCTTGCCGGTTTGCAGTTAATGGCCGTGCCATTAATGGTACATATAAATTGAACTCTCAGGACAAAACCGTCGCTTTCAATTTCTATGGTCGTCTTTCAATGACAGCTCACGTGTCGTATGACCTCGCAAATATGAATTTGGTATTTGATGCCGATAAATTGCTTACACTTATTAAAAAAGTAACCTCTACAGTGGCATCGTCCGGTTCCTCATCGGGTTTCTTCAGTTCGTTATTCGGTGGTGGGGCATCGTCCTCTTCTGCTACAGCATCGACTCTTTCAACAGTATCTTCGCTGCTTGATAACTACACGGGTATGATGCTTGGCTTGAAGCTGAAGAAATAGAGTATTATTATAATGGCTTAATATAAATATGCCGAGTAGAATCGATTCTACTCGGCATATTTTTGTGGCTTTATCTGTTAGTGAAGATAAGTGCATTGCCATTGGAACTTATTTTTATGGGGCGGCTCTTGTCTATGGCACCTGCGAGCAATTGCTTCGATAGGTCGTTTAACAGGTATCGTTGTATTGCTCTTTTTATGGGGCGTGCTCCAAACTCCGGGTCGAACCCTGCCTTCGCAATGTATTTTATGGCACTCTCGTCGCTTTCCAGCGTTACATCGCTCTCCTTTAGCAAGTGTGTAATGCTCTCTATCTGCAGGCGTACAATATCTTCTATCTCGCTTTCATTTAGCGGTGTGAACATAATTGTTTCGTCTATGCGATTGAGGAATTCTGGGCGTATGCTCTTTTTAAGCATCTCCATTATCTTCTCCTTGGTCTCCTCAATAACAAATTCTCGGTTGCCGCTGTTTATCTTCTCAAACTGCTCTTGTATGTAGCTGCTGCCAAGGTTGCTTGTCATTATTATAATAGTGTTCTTGAAGTTAACACAACGGCCCTTGTTGTCGGTGAGCCTTCCATCGTCGAGTACTTGCAACAGAATGTTGAACACGTCGGGGTGTGCTTTCTCTATCTCGTCGAAAAGTACCACAGAGTATGGCTTGCGACGTACCGCTTCGGTGAGCTGGCCGCCTTCGTCGTAGCCGACATATCCCGGAGGGGCTCCTATGAGGCGCGATACCGAGAATTTTTCTTGGTATTCACTCATGTCGATACGTGTCATGAGTGTTTCGTCGTTGAAGAGGTATGCTGCAAGGGCCTTTGCAAGCTCGGTTTTTCCAACGCCGGTGGTGCCCAAGAATATAAATGAGCCTATTGGGCGTTTGGGGTCTTGCAGGCCTGCACGGCTGCGTCTTACAGCATCGCTTACCGCAGTGATGGCTTCGTTTTGGCCTATTACGCGCTTGTGTAGCTCTTCTTCCAGGTTAAGTAGTTTGTCGCGCTCGCTCTGCAGCATTTTGCTCACGGGTATTCCTGTCCAGCGCGATACGACATCTGCTATATCTTCTGCTGTTACCTCTTCTTTTATCATGGCTTCTGCGCCTTGTGCCTTTTGCAACTTGTTTTGTGTGTCGGCAATCTCATCGTTTAGAGATTTTATTTTGCCATATTTTATTTCTGCTACACGGCCATAGTCGCCCTCGCGCTCGGCTTTGTCTGCCTCAAATTTTAATTGTTCTATTTGTTGCTTGGCTGTCTGTATCTTATCGGCGAGTTCTTTTTCGTGTTGCCATTTTGCGCGTTTGTTCTGCTCCTCTTCTTTGAGGGCGGCAATCTCTTTTCCAAGTTGTGCTAGCTTTATTTCGTCTTTCTCGCGTTTTATTGCCTCACGCTCAATCTCCAATTGTTTTATGTGGCGCGATATTTCGTCGAGTTCCTCGGGTAGAGAGTCGCGCTCCATTCGTAGCTTGGCGGCGGCTTCATCTACAAGGTCTATTGCCTTGTCGGGGAGGAAACGCTCGGTTATGTAGCGGTCGCTCAGGGTTACTGCGGCTATGAGTGCATCGTCTTGTATGCGCACTTTGTGGTGGCTCTCATAGCGTTCTTTGAGCCCTCGCAATATAGATATAGTGCTCATTTTGTCCGGTTCATTTACCATTACGGTTTGGAAACGGCGTTCCAGTGCTTTGTCCTTCTCAAAGTATTTTTGATATTCGTCAAGGGTAGTGGCACCTATTGAGCGTAGTTCTCCACGTGCAAGAGCCGGTTTCAGTATGTTTGCAGCGTCCATTGCTCCTTCGCTTTTGCCGGCTCCAACAAGCGTGTGTATCTCGTCGATAAAGAGAATTATGCCTCCTGCAGCTTTTGTAACTTCGTTTATAACGGCTTTTAGGCGTTCTTCAAACTCGCCTTTGTATTTTGCACCCGCTACAAGTGCGCCCATGTCGAGTGAGTATATCTCTTTGTTGCGCAGGTTCTCGGGTACGTCGCCACGTATTATGCGGTGCGCCAGCCCTTCTACTATTGCTGTTTTTCCTGTTCCCGGTTCACCAATGAGTATGGGGTTGTTCTTTGTGCGGCGGCTCAAAATCTGCAGAATGCGGCGTATCTCATCGTCGCGCCCTATCACGGGGTCGAGTTTTCCGTTTTTAGCAGCTTCATTAAGGTTTATTGCATACTTGCTCAGTGCCTGGTAACTATCTTCTGCCGATTGAGATTTCACACTCTCTCCCTTGCGAAGTTCTGTTATTGCTTTTTCTACTTCGTCTGCTGTTATGCCAAGTTCTTTGAGTGTGCTACTCACGGGGTTGTCGGTTTTAAGCATTGCGAGTATTATTGGTTCTATAGACACGTACTCGTCGCCGAATTTTTTTGCTATCTCTTCGGCTTTGCTAAGTATGTCGTTGCTCTTGCGGCTTAGGTATGGTTCTCCACCTTGTACTTTGGGGTAGGCGAGTTCTTGTCTTTCTACCTCGCTTTTTATTTGTCCTATGTTTGCTCCTGCTTTTCGGAATATGAAGGCTGCTATTTGCTCTCCGCTTTTAAGCACTCCTCCCATTATGTGCGCAGGCTCCACGGCCTGCTGACCAAGCGACTGCACTCTGTTTACAGCCTCTTGAATAGCCTCCTGGGCTTTAATTGTAAATTTGTTGAAGTTCATAATTTAAGAAACTGTTTATTGGTTAATATTACGGCTCGTTTACCGGTGAGCCTTTCGCTTGATAAGAAACAAATTTTGCGCCAAACAAGTTTTTGTGTCAAAATGTCTGGTGTGCCTGTCAAATTGGCGTACAAATAATAATCAGCCGTTTCTGCGCACAGAAACGGCTGATTATACCTTTATATATTTTGTTATAGTTTTTCACATTCTTCAATCCACAAATTGTAGCTTGTGTCGGACGGCATTATCCAGGAGCCGTGCGAGCTTAAGTTACAGCTGTTTACTTTTGGTCCGTCGGGCATGCAGGAGCGTTTGAACTGCTGTGTGAAGAAACGGCGGAAGAAGGTGGTGAGCCATTTTTTTATGGTCTTTTCGTTGTGTGTCCCCTCAAAAGCCTTTCGTGCCATTGCGAATATTTTTGCAGGTGCAAAGCCGTAGTTTATAAAATGATATAGGAAAAAGTCGTGCAGCTCGTATGGGCCCACAAGGTCCTCGGTTTTTTGCTTTATGTTGCCTTGTTCATCTGCCGGGGTTAGTTCCGGTGAAATTGGAGTTTCAACAATGTCGAGCAGGGTGGTGCTTATCTCTTTGTTGCTGTTGGAGGCTATCCAGCGCACAATGTGCTGCATAAGTGTTTTTGGAACCGACGCGTTTACACCGTACATGCTCATGTGATCTCCGTTGTATGTGGCCCAGCCGAGTGCAAGCTCCGATAGGTCTCCTGTGCCAATGACAATACCCGCGCTTTGGTTGGCTATGTCCATTAATATTTGTGTGCGCTCACGTGCTTGCGCGTTTTCGTATGTTACGTCGTGTGTATCAATATCGTGATTGATATCTTTGAAATGTTGTGTACAGGCTGCTTTTATTGATATCTCACGCATTGTTACTCCTAAATTCTTCATAAGGTTTAGGGCATTGTTGTATGTGCGACCGGTGGTGCCGAACCCAGGCATTGTAACTGCTATTATTTCGTTGTGCGGCTTGTTGAGTATGTCAAATGCTTTGGCTGTTACAAGGAGTGCTAATGTGGAATCCAATCCTCCCGAGATGCCTATTACACAGGTTTTGCTTCTCGTGTGCTCTATTCGCTTTGCCAGGCCTATCGATTGTATCATGAATATCTCTTCGTAGTCGGCACTTTGGTTGGCTCCTTTCGGAATAAATGGGGTGGGGTCGAAGGTGCGTGTTAGTGTGCTGTTTGTGTATGTAGCTTGTGTTATGTGTATTGTCTCGCAGCTTTCTTTGTTGCTGTTTGCTGCGTTTTGGTTTGCTATACGTTCCTTGCGTAGTTTTTCAACATCAATTTCTGTTATTGAATATTGGCTTTTTGTTGCAAAGCGGGGTGATGAGGCCAATTCTATGCCATCTTCATAAATAGCATTTGCGCCTGAGCATACGGCATTGCTCGTAGATTCTCCGTATCCGGCATTTGTATAGGCGTATGCACATATACAACGTCTGCTTTGTGTGGATATGTAATCTATTATGCTCCTGTGCTGTCCAGTGCTCTCTCTCGTAGCTGTGGGGTTGAGAATTATATCAGCACCGCCTGTTGTTAAATATACGCTTGCCGCCTCTGGCGTTTTTGAGCAATCGCCAATCTCTATGCCGAATTTATACTCTTTAGTTGAGTAAATTATTCTTTGTCCAATTCTTCTTTCTTCTCCGCAAAGTGTTGTTGTGGCACCTATGGGCAGGCTGTTGGCCGGTGAGAACCATCTCTTCTCGTCTGTTGTCAGTTGGTTCTTGGCTGTTATACCAATGATGCTGCCGCGGTGTATTGTTATGGCGCAGTTGTAAAGTTTATTAATGTGTTTTACGGGTGCACCTACTGTGATAATCGTTTCAACACTGTTGCTTGCGGCTATCACTTCTTGAAGTGCTTCTTCGGTTTTTTGTATAAAGAATGGCTGCAAATACAAGTCGCCACAGCTGCTCGATGTTATAGATAGTTCGGGGAACAATAGAATTTCGACATTTTCTGTCGATACCTTATTTATAATATCAATAATCTCCCGAGCGTTTTTGTTGCAATCGGCTACGCTTGTGAGTGGGGTTGCTACGGCTATTTTTGTGAATCCGTTTATCATAATGTGCTCTTTTTCTTCTAACTGCTATATTCACAAAACACTTCCCTTTTGAGGAAGTGTTTTGTGCTTTTCTGTTTTTTTTATACTATTCTTAGTTTCTGTCTTCGGGGTTTGCAGGGTTGTTGTAGATTGACTTGGGAACAATCTCCAAATAGTCCTGGTTGAACTCCTCGGCACCCACCGACGCTTCTGTTACGTTTTTAACGCGCAACCAATGTCCTTTCTTTGTAGGCTCAATATCGATGTTTGTTGCAATAATACGTCTCATGGCGTTAGAACTGTCGCGCATAGGTGTTTTGTTTCCTACCAAGATGCTTGCGGGTGCTTTCATGTAACCACGGTTACGCATAGCTTTCTCCTCGTCTGATATTTCGTCTTCGGTGAGGTCTGTGTCGGCAAACCAACCGATACGGTTCTTGTTGGCCTCGTCCATACGCATATCGGTGGGGATACCGCAAATTACTCCGTCAAGGTAGAACTGAACAACTCCACGGCGAGTTGACAATGAGAAACCAATACGTATTTCATAAGTTCCTTTGGGAACGTGTGGCAAGCGATACTCTGCGTCGTATTTACCCTCAATCAAAAGCTCGTCGCCCTGGTAGTTGGTGTATTGCATCTCACCTGTGGGGTAGGGGCGGAGGTAGAATATCTCTGTGTCGTTGTTGCGTGCTCTCAAACGTTTGCAGAATTGTCTCTCGTTTACAGAGTCGTCGCCACCTGCGGGAATGTATGTAAACAATCCTGTGTTGAAGTTCCAACGTACGCGGTTGGTTGTGAGTTCGGGGAAACAAGAGATGGGGTCCCAACGCATGCGCTCGTTGATGATGTTTGAAGTCATCTCGTCCTCGTTGTAAACAAGAATTTTGTCGATGAAGTGAATTTTAGCATTCTCGGGGTCGAGAGCTACATTTCCGAGTGTCTCGGGGAAGAGGGCTTGAGCTTTTGTCTGACTCAATACTTTGATATTGGTGTGGTAGCTCATCAAGTCGCTTGGTGTGGTGTTGCATAGGTTTATTACAACTTCGTTCTTGAACTCTGCATTTGTGTAAGGTCTTGTAACCTTTATCATACAACCCTCATCAACATCTCCGTTGCGGAATGCTTCGAGCTCTTCCTCGGTGTATGTTCCTTCCTGCCACCACTCCTCGTAGGGGAGGTATGTTTCAAAGTAATCCGACCAATTGTAGTTCTGGTCCATGTTACTCTCCGAGTTGAAACCGTTGTGGTCATATCCTTCCATAATCCAACCGCCTACACCGTTTTTAACGAAGTCGAGCTGACGGTCGATGATGTGGTATGAAATAAATTTGAAAAGAGCATTGTTGGGGTGGTCGTAAACCTCCTCATATCCGGGCTCCGAACCATAAACCTCCTCGGCGTAAGCTGCCAGCTCTTGCCAGTTTGTAATAGCCTTGCCTGAAGCGTTCTTTGTGGGGTCCATAAGCACCTCATTGGGCTCTATGAGCAATGTGAAGCCTTGGTTTTTTGTTTCGGGGTATATAGGAGTTTGGCCTGTTTGTCCGTCAAACTTCTTTGCCTGCATTGTGTTGTCGTAACCCTCCTCAAGCTCAAATTTTGCGAGCAGTTTGTCGAGACCTGTCTGTGTAAGAGCCTCACGGAAAATGCTTATACCGTCCGACTGGTTCAAAATTTGTGCCGCATTGTCTGACGAGGGGTTAAGAACCTCGTTCAAAGAGTGAACTGTACCGTTGTATGTAGCAATGTCGGCTTCAATAATCTCGGCATTGTTTATACCTACATAGTATTTTCTCTCTTGGTCAACAATGGCTGTGTTGGTTTGAATTGTGCGGTAGCTCATCGATGTTTTGGGAAGGCTGAAACCTGCACTGAAATCTACAGTCTTGAATTCGTCTTCAATAACGTGGTTCCTGGCAATCTCAGTACACTTTTCGGCTGTAAGGTCGCTTACATTGGGAGATTCAATACCTGTATAAATAATGGGGTATTTATCGGGGTCCTTTGCATTGTTCTCAATACTTGTTTTGTAAATCTCGTACTGCTCTTGAACGAATTTTTCCACAGCTTCGTTTATGGGCGCGAAGCAGGTGTATGCACCGTAGGTGGACAAAGTCTTTAGCAATGTACCTTCCGATTTAACTCCAATTGAGGCTTTGCTAAGGATTTCTACGAAGTGGCTGTACTTTTCGGGGTTGTTCTCCAAGTGTGTGGAAATAACTTCTCCCGTGAATGTGAAGCGGTTGCTTTGGTCAACTTCCTCTTGGCAACCAGTGAATGTGCCGCCCACGAACATTGTCAATGAAAGTAGCACCCAAGTTTTCAAGTTTAATGAAATTGCTTTTTTCATATTGAGTTAGAATTAATTTATTTGTTCCCTCTAAAAGTTTATGTTTTTAATATGTTATTTTCTGTTGCACAATTTATACTCAACAAAATTTTACACCCTTTGCGGGGTGTGGGTATAAATCAGTTTCAAATATAAGCGAATATTATTTATCAAACAAGAAATTTTCATCAATTTTATTTATTTTTCTCTTTTCAGTTGCTTTTTGTCTCATATTTTCAATATGAAGTGTGTAAAAGCCTTCTCTGGTGCTGTTTCTGTGGGGGTGATGTTGAACTCCGGCTCCTGCCGTGTTTAGTTAAATTAACAAAAAAGAAGAGGCCGCGGCCTCTTCTTTCCAATTTGTTTTTTAATGTGTGCTATTTTAAAAATACAAAATAGACGGCAAGTACAAGAAATAATACTGCCACAAAGTGGTTCCATTGAAGGCTCTCTCCTTTGAAAAGTATTGATACTATAATTCCGAATACAAGACACGAAATTACTTCTTGAATCACTTTTAATTGCACAAGTGAAAATGGCCCACCGTTAATTTCGCTGCCTATGCGGTTGGCCGGTATTAAAAAGGTATATTCGAGCAATGCAATTCCCCAGCTGATTAATATAATAAGAATTAGTGGGGTGTTAGACGATATAAGTTTTAAATCTTGTAACTTAAGATTGCCATACCAGGCGAGTGTCATAAAACTGTTCGATATTACAAGCAGTGTGATTGTTAGAATGATTTTTGTCATTTGTATAATATTTTTACTGTTTATTGTCTGTTTTTCGCGGGAGTAGTTCCGGCTGAATATTGCTCATAGAACCCCAGATGTTGTACCGTGCTTCGGGGTTCAGCGACTCGAGGTGTGCAAGCAGGTCTTTCATCTGTTTACGATTGGAACTGTTTTCATGGGGGCAGTTTTTTATTTGCGCCGGGAATGATTGGTTAAGCGCGTGTTGCTCAATATCTTTCTCGTTTACAAGGCAGAGTGGGCGTATAATGCTTATAGGGAATTTATCCATTTTCATAATTGGTGCCATTGCACTGAATGAACCCTGAAAGGTTATGTTCATAAGCATTGTCTCTATGAAATCGTCCATGTTGTGTCCTAGGGCTATTTTGTTGCAGCCTCTCTCCTGCGCAAGCTCAAAAAGAGCTTTTCGGCGGTTCCAGGAACAGAGAAAGCAGGGCGATTTACGGGTGTCGGTCTCTGCGTCGAAGCTGCTGCTTGCCAAGTGCAGTGCTACGCCTAAATCGTTACAGAATTTTTGTAAAAAAACAGTGTTGCTTTTGTAAGGAATATTTAACATTGATATGTGCGCGGCTTCAATCTCTATTCGGGGGCAAAATATGTGGCTGCGCTCAGCAAGCAGTTGCAGCATTGTAAGCGAATCCTTCCCTCCTGAAAGAGCAACCAATATCTTGTCTCCTTCTTCAAGCAGGTTGTAATCCTTGGTGGCTTTTGAAAAGCGTCTCTTTATGATGTTGTATGTCTTCTGCTCTTCTGTGAATTTTGCCATTGCGCCTGTGTGGTTTTAAGGTTGCGAAGTTAATAATTTGCTCTCACATATTACTGTTTTGTGCAAAAGAACTTTTCTTTTTTCTGTACGAAAATGTTTTTTTTGTGTTTCAATTAGGTAAATTATTCTTAAAAAAGTATGTTTATAATTATTTGTTGTTATATTTGCGCTAAGCGCGAATATATTCTGCACTTGTTGTAAAATATTCTAAAATGAAATATACTTTATCTATAATACTTGTTGCATTGCTGTCTTTTAACGTGGCAATTGCACAAAACAAAAACACGGCCCGCAAATTGTTTTTGGCAGGAGAATATGCCGAAGCAAAGCCGATGTTTGAAAAACTGCTTTCGCGTAACCCCAAAAACAGTGAACTAAACTATTGGTATGCGGTTTGTTGCTACGAAACAAAAGACACTGCAGATATCAAAGAGATGCTGGAGTTTGCTGCATCGCGCAAAATTACAAATGCTTACCGCTACCTTGGCGACCTCTGTGCCGACAGTGCCCTCTACACCGAAGCCGCAGTGCATTACGAGGATTTCCTTTCCCTCTGCAGCGACGACTCTCTCACTGCATTGTATAAAGAGAAACTGAGTAGTGTGAATCGCTTGAGCCGTATGATAAATACCACCGAGAAGGTTTGTGTTATAGATAGTTTTGTGGTTGATAAAGACAAATTCCTTTCGGCCTATAAGATGGGGCGCGATGTGGGGCTTCTTGCCTCTGTAGCCGATTTCTTTGACGAAGATGATGAAGATGGCGGCTACTTGGCCGAAACAGAGCGTGGCACCGACATATATTATGCAATGAAGAACGAGGGCGACAGCCTGTTGAAATTGTATCACAGCAGCAAGGTAGATAAAGAGTGGGGGAGGCCGTCTAAGCTCGCCGGCTTTGAAACGAATGGCAACGACAACTACCCGTTTATGCTTGCCGATGGTGTAACACTATATTTTGCCAGCGATGGCGATGGCTCTATCGGTGGTTACGATATTTTTATAACACGTTACGATAATGAGGCGTCTCGTTTCTTGCGCCCCGATAATGTGGGAATGCCGTTCAACTCGCAGGCCAATGATTATATGTTGGCTATTAATGAAGTGGCCAATCTTGGTTGGTTTGCCAGCGATCGTCGCCAGCCCGAGGGCAAAGTGTGTGTGTATGTATTTGTTCCAAACGCATCGGCTGTGAAGTATGACGCGGAGAATATGCCTTACAATAAATTGCTCTCTTGTGCACGTCTCACTGCAATTGCTGCTACGCAGGTCGATGAAGATGTTGTACGTGAAGCTCGTCGGCAACAAACAATTTTGTTTTATGAGCAGCCCGAAGAGGGAGATGATGCGGAGTTCTTTTTTGTAATAGACAATGCTGCCGACTACACCGCATTAAGTGATTTCCGGAGTGCAGAGGCACGCGAGTTGTTCATTAAATGGCAAAAGGGTTCCATTGCATTGCAAAAGAACGAGGCGTTGTTGCAATGCCGGCGTGACGAATATGCAACGGCAAATGATGTTGTTAAGAAAAATCTGTCGGCAGAGATTATGAGGCTTGAACGCCAGGTGGAGCTCGATGCAAGTACTTTGGAGCTTATGGAGTATGAAATAAGAAAATTGGAATTGAAAAAATTACACAGATAAATTATGGATATAGTAATTATTGCAATTTTGGTTCTTGTGGGTGTGCTGTTGCTTGCCCTTGAGGTGGCCCTTATTCCCGGGGTTGGTATCACCGGTGTTCTTGGTGCTCTCTCTATGTTTGGAGCTGTAGCATATGCTTTTAATTTTATGCCGTTGGCAGGGTGGCTCACACTCGCAATAGTTGCGTTGGCAATAGTAGTGCTCATCTTGTGGGCTGTTTATGGTAAGTCCATCGACAATGTGGCACTTAAAAAAAATATCGATTCCACGGTGCAGAACCCCGATACCACAACGCTTTCCGTGGGCGACGAGGGTGTGGCTGTTACACGTCTTGCACTTGTTGGCGAGGCCGACTTTGGTGGGCGGCTTGTTGAGGTTACATCGGCTTCCGGTTTTATGGAAGAGGGCACAATTGTGTGTGTTACACGCATTGCCGGTGGCACTATATTTGTGAAGAGCAAAACCGCGGTTTAATGACATTTATAACCCAACAGGCGTGAACAGGGCAAAACATATATTGTTGCTTGTGCTTTTCTGCACCATTGCCGTTTCGGCATTTGCTCAAAAAGGCGTAGTCATCACCGGCACCATCGTCAGCGATGCCGAGGGGCAACTTCCCATGGCGAGCATCACCGAGCGCGACGATAAGAATCGTATAATCACGGCTGCGGAAACCGGTTTCAATGGCAATTTCTCGATGGTTGTGAAGAATACCGATAACCATCTGCGGGTTTCGTACGTCGGGCACAAGACTATGATTATACCCATAGGCTCCCGCAGGGTATTCAATGTCGAGCTGACCAAGAGCACGGCGCAGAGAGAAGATGTCGTAACAAACCATAAAAAAACGACAAAGAAAGAACAAAAGACAAAACCTAATTTTTTATATTCTATGGACAATACATTTTTAATTGCATTAGTTGCCATTGCTATAGTGGTGGTGCTATCGGTGTTTTTTCATTATGTGCCATTCGTGCTGTGGCTCTCGGCCAAAGTGTCGGGTGTCAATATCTCATTGGTGCAGTTGTTCCTTATGCGCATTCGTAACGTGCCGCCATATACCATTGTGCAGGCAATGATTGAGGCTCACAAGGCTGGCTTGGAGGATATAACCCGTGATGCCCTGGAGGCTCACTACCTTGCAGGTGGCAACGTGGAGAAAGTTGTGCACGCGCTTGTGTCGGCAGCCAAGGCCAATATCGAACTCACGTTCCAAATGGCCACAGCCATCGATCTTGCAGGCCGTGATGTGTTCGAGGCGGTGCAGATGTCGGTGAACCCCAAGGTTATCGATACTCCCCACGTTACAGCTGTGGCCAAAGATGGTATTCAGCTCATTGCCATTGCTCGTGTAACAGTGCGTGCCAACATTAAACGTCTCGTGGGTGGTGCTGGTGAGGACACTGTGCTTGCCCGTGTAGGCGAGGGCATTGTGTCTTCAATCGGTTCGTCAGAGAACCACAAGGCGGTGCTTGAGAACCCCGATTCAATATCTAAACTCGTGCTCAAGAAGGGCCTCGATGCCGGTACTGCATTCGAGATTCTCTCAATCGACATTGCCGATATCGACATAGGTAAGAACATCGGTGCGGCATTGCAGATAGACCAAGCCAACGCCGACAAAAATATCGCCCAGGCCAAGGCCGAGGAGCGTCGTGCAATGGCTGTTGCCTTGGAACAGGAGATGAAGGCCCGCGCACAGGAGGCTCGTGCACACGTTATCGAGGCCGAGGCCGAGGTCCCCAAAGCTATGGCCGAGGCATTCCGCACAGGCAACCTGGGTATAATGGATTACTATCGTATGAAGAATATCCAGGCCGACACTGCAATGCGCGACAATATTGCAAAAGATTGATAAAAGTGTATAAATCCTATACTGTTGAACAATTAAAGAGTGTTGATTATGAAGCGTTATTTTCCTCCTTCGGAGCTGCTCATCGAGCCAAACGGGGCAGTTTATCATTTAGGAGTAAAACCCGAACAGTTGGCAGACAGAGTGATTCTTGTGGGCGACCCCGAGCGTGTCCCCCTGGTGGCATCTTTTTTCGATAGCAGCGAGTGCGACATACAGCATCGCGAGTTCCGCACTATCACAGGTACCTACAAAGGCAAGCGCATCACGGTGGTATCCACCGGCATAGGGTGCGACAACGTGGATATTGTAGTGAACGAGCTCGATGCTCTTGCCAATATCGACTTTGAGACACGCTACGAAAAGGATACCTTGCGCAGCCTGCAAATGGTGCGCATAGGCACTTGCGGTGGCCTGCAACCACACACCCCCGTGGGCACCTTCATCTGCTCGGCAAAATCGGTGGGCTTCGACGGCTTGCTCAATTTCTATGCGGGGCGCAACGAGGTGTGCGACCTTCAGTTCGAGCGCGCACTCTTGAACCACCTCGGCTGGTCGGGCAATATGTGCCAACCCGCCCCCTATGTGATAGATGCCGATGCCGAATTGGTGCAGCAGATAGGCCGTGAGGATATGGTGCGTGGCGTTACAATCGCCTGTGGCGGCTTCTTCGGCCCGCAGGGCCGTCGTTTGCGCGTGCCTTTGGCCGACCCTCATCAGAACGAAAAAATACACTCCTTCGAGTACAAAGGGCATTGCATTACAAACTTCGAGATGGAGAGCTCAGCGCTCGCAGGCTTGGCAGCCCTTATGGGGCACAAGGCTGTAACCGTCTGCCTTGTCATTGCCAACCGTCTGGCACAAAAGGCCAATGTCGATTACAACGAGAAGATGCGCGAGCTCATACAAACCGTGCTCGACCGAATCTGATACCGCTTTCTAAAAAGGCTGTGCGGGTACACTGCGCAGCCTTTTTTGCACACACAAATAAACACAACTCATTTATATGCCTTCTTATATGAAAGATACAATATGCGCATTGGCAACCCCGCAGGGTGGTGCAATAAATGTGATAAGAGTCTCAGGCCCCGCTGCCATAAGCATTGCAGATAAGATTTTTATCCCGCGCAAGGGAGCACCGCTCGCAGCAAGAAAAAGCCACACCGTGGCCTACGGCGACATCTGCACAACGCCCGGTGAAGTACTCGACGAGGTACTCGTAACCATAATGCGCGCTCCACACAGCTACACAGGCGAAGAGAGTGTGGAGATAAGCTGCCACGCATCGCCATACATCACCCGCCAGCTTCTGCTCGCCCTTTTTGAGCACGGAGCACGTCAGGCCGATGCAGGCGAGTTCACAATGCGCGCCTTCCTCAATGGAAAAATGGACCTCAGCCGTGCCGAAGCAGTGGCCGACCTCATCGCATCTAACTCACGTGCAGCACACCGCCTTGCAATGAACCAACTGAAGGGCGGCTTCAGCAAGCAATTGTCTATTCTGCGCGACAAACTCCTCGAACTCACCTCGCTGATGGAGCTCGAGCTCGACTTCAGCGAAGAAGACGTAGAATTTGCCGACCGCACACGCCTGCTCGCCCTCTGCAACGATATAGAAGAGGTGATGAGCCGTCTGGCACAATCCTTCAGCATAGGCAATGCTGTGAAGAACGGCGTGCCCGTGGCAATAGTGGGGGAGACCAACACCGGAAAAAGCACCCTGCTCAACGCACTGCTGCACGAAGACCGCGCCATAGTGAGCGACATACAAGGCACCACACGCGACACCATCGAAGGGCTTATGACAATAAGCGGCACAGCCTTCCGCTTCATCGACACCGCCGGCCTGCGCGACACATACGACGTGGTCGAACGTATGGGCATAGAACGCACCCTCGACCAATTGTCAAAATCGTACATAGCCCTCTGGCTCATCGACCCCACACAAGAACTCGCAACCATAGAAGAACTCGCCAAACGCTTGCTGCCAATGTGCCGTGGCAAGCACGTAGCCGTGCTCGTGAACAAGTGCGACATAGTAGATCCCATAGCCCTCTCGCGCACAATGCAACACGCCAACGCGCTAATGCAGAAATATGGCGAAGGAGCATTGTGGAACCCCACCGATATGTGGGCAATATCCGCCCGCCTGGCAACCAACCTCGACCGCCTCGAAGAGTTCCTCGTGCGCTCGGCCGCCCTCCCCAACATATCGGCCCACGACGTGGTGGTAACCAATGCCCGCCACTACGAAGCCCTGCAACGCGCCCTTGCCCACATACAGGAAGTGAAGCAAGGCCTTGCCACCGGCCTCAGTGGCGACCTCGTGAGCGAAAGCCTGCGTGCCGCTATCCGCTGCCTCTCCGAAATCGTTGGCGAAGTATCGTGCGAGCAAGTGCTGGGCTCTATATTTGCAAATTTCTGCATCGGCAAATAATTTATTGATAGTTAAGATAATATTATACCTCAATAGCGCAATGATAGCGCTATTGAGGTATATTTATTAAGTTGGCCCAGTCAAACTGTGAAATGTTCTAGAAAAGGTTGTATTGACACAACCTTTTTCGCAATTTGCGGCAATATTTTCTATTCAGAAGATATAAAATTACATTCAGGGAGTAATGATGATGCCTAAGACTGTATCGATAGCTTGTCATCTTGGCTGCAGGGGCGGTACCGATGTGTCAGCCCAAAAAGCGACGGAATAATCTTTAACTTTTACTCTTTCCTCCCCCACTCAGGAATCTTGCGGTTTCTCGCCACTCAATAGCAATATTTTGAACAACAAAAGAAAAATTTCTTCCTTTTCTATTCAAATATTATCTATATTCACATTTTCCCCAATGATTTATAGGCTCTTTTTCACATTATCCCATCGTTTTTGGCTATAAAAATCATATTTCCCTCAATATATGATTCCTGCACACAAAAGAAAAGATTGAGATAAAATCCGATATAATTTGTATCTTTGAAGCAGAAAATATTTGACTGTATGGAAAAGTACGGATATACTCCCGATGAGGGGCGCTATGTTAATGGGATGAAGTACCGCAGGTGCGGGAAGAGCGGCATCATGCTGCCTGAGATATCATTGGGGTTCTGGCATAATTTCGGCGATGTCGATTCTTTTGAGAATGCCAGAGCTATGGTGCACTATGCCTTCGACCACGGCGTGTGCCATTTCGACCTTGCCAACAACTACGGCCCCGCGGCCGGGGCAGCCGAGAAGACTCTGGGCACCCTCATGAAGAGTTCTCTCCAACCGTTCCGCGATGAATTGTTCATCTCCACCAAGGCGGGTTACGATATGTGGCCGGGGCCCTATGGCAGCTGGTGCTCGCGCAAGAACCTGATGGCAAGCCTCGACCAGAGCCTGCAGAGGATGAACCTGGAGTATGTCGACCTTTTCTACAGCCATCGCTACGACCCCTACACACCGCTCGAAGAGACCTTGCAGGCACTTGTAGATATAGTACGCAGCGGCAAGGCACTCTATGTAGGCATATCACGATGGCCCAAAGAGGCAGCGCAAGTGGCATACAGCTACCTTGCCGAGCGCGATGTACCATGTCTCATATACCAAGGGCGGTACAACCTCATAGACCGCGAGCCACAAGAAACCGGCATCATAGACCAAGCGAAAGAGAACGGAGCCGGCTTCATTGTCTTCTCGCCCCTAGCCCAGGGCCTGCTCGCCGGCCGGTACCTTGACGGCATCCCCGCCGACTCTCGCATAGCCCACGGCGGACACCTGAAGAAAGAGGCCCTGACCGAAGAGCGCCTGCAACAGATACAAGCCCTCAACTGCATAGCCGGGCGCCGTGGCCAGACACTAGCCGAGATGTCCCTTGCATGGATACTGAACGACGAGAGAGTCACCAGCGTAATCATAGGCTCAAGTTCCGTGGGTCAGATGCAGAAGAATCTAAAGGCACTCCACAGCCCGGCCTTTACCACTGAAGAACTTCAAGAGATAGAGAGGGTTCTAAACGGAAAGGTGAAAGCGGAAAAGTGAAAGCTTGTGCAAATGAGCGCTATGCAAGCATGCTTGCAATTGAACCGTGAATGCAGCCGAGGTTAGAGACTGCATCGCAGGCTCAAAACGGGAAACGGGAAACTGAAAACGAGAGACTAAGCCAAAAGCTAAGTTTCGACAGTGACGGCAGCATCTCGTCAAGCATAGTATAGCCGCAGGTTATACCGCTTGGGTTGCGATTAGACGGCATTGGCAAATGCATCTACCCAGCCAAGGGCAGATAATTAGAAGGAAGAATAATTATGAAGTCAGGGAGTATATGCCCCGCTACGGGTATAAACACCTCTGCACCGAGGATGACGACTACAAGTATTACCAGACGCTCAACCTCCCCTGCATCAAACGCGGCTTCATGGTGCTCCATTGCAACTATGGAGCACCATTATAAGATGTTAATGTGTAGCGATTGAGTACCCTTAGAATGACAAAACTTGTTTTGTCATCGACAAGTTTTGTAGCCGTTGGTCGCGTGAAGCATAGACAAAGTTTATGCTACGCGGGTGGCTAAAAGCAAAACGAGTCAATGTCTTTCAAATATAGAAACAAACGAGCGAGATAAGCAAAGTTTACTTTGACATTTCACTGCGAGTGCAGTCTATATTCGCGGTTTACCGCAAATATAGACAAATGGGTTTCTTTTTAATTCGGCCTGACAAGCGTACTCCCGAATCAGAGACATCTACAGAGCATTTGTCCGAGGGTATTAGAATTTTTCTAATTGCTTCGGGCAAATGGTATCTATTCTGAAACACCAATCTATTCTGAGCATTTTTCCGAGGCTTACAAATAAATTTTGTAAAGGTAGGACAAATGATGCTATACCAACTTAATCCCCTCTTTATGCCTTATGTATAGCTAACCCCAATCTATAAGGCAAAACGCACATAATTCCACAATGGGGAGGTGTTTTTCTCCCTCTTTTTCTCTTTATATTGCATAATCTTTTATAACTTTGTGGTACTATGAAAATCACTTGTAAAATGGATAAACCCAAAAATCGCATAAAAGAGGTGCTCGAAGAGCGCGGAATAAAACAAACTTGGCTGGCTGAACGACTTGGCAAGAGTTTCTGCATAGTAAACTCTTATGTTTGCAACCGCCGCCAACCCAGTCTCGAAGTCCTCTTTGAGATAGCTAAAATATTGAATGTTGATCCCAGAGAGTTAATTGATAGTGATTCTATAATTTCTAAATAAAAAGCAATTACAACATAATTGTATGAAATCACAATTTATAACAAATTATACCGATAGTACATTCCTTACTACGATACAAGCTAATTTGCGTTCATGTAATGCATTCTATTTTACTGTCAGTTTTATAAAAAAAGCCGGATTAGTATTACTTGCTAATGATATAAAATCAGCTATTGAACGTGGTGCAAAAGGAAAACTGATAACATCTACATATCAGAATTTTACGGATGTAGAGTCTTTAAAATTCTTTCATAAATTATCTCTTGCTTTTGGGAATTTTGAGTGCCATCTTGAAGACGAATGTTTTTATGATGAAAAGAACTACACGACTTGTGGTTTTCATACAAAAGGATATTTATTTGAATTCGATGAACGATGTGAAGTAATCATAGGTTCTTCTAACATCACACGCTATGCTCTTTTGAAAAACATAGAATGGGATTTAGTTGTCGATTGCAAAAAAGATAACGAGCCATTTAATAGCGCATTTATAGAGTTTAATGACCTGTGGAATAAAACTATCAAACTCACACAAGAACGCATTGATATATATGCTCAAAAATTAAATTTTGCCATCGAAAGATGGGATATGGATTATGACCTTGCGGAACAAAACATCAAACCTAACTATATGCAACGTAAGGCGCTGAAAGAATTAAACAGGAACAGAGCCATAGGGATAAATCGAGCTCTAATCGTTTCTGCTACAGGTTCAGGAAAAACTTATCTTGCAGCTTTTGATGCTTTAAATTTTGCTCCTAACAAATTACTTTATGTAGTTCACGAAGGCTCGATTCTGCGCAAGTCTTTAGAAACATTTCAAGTTGTTTTTGGAGGTTTAAAAACATGTGGCATGTATTCTGGTGAAGCAAAAGAAATAGAAGCAGACTTTATATTCTCGACTAACGTTTCAATGTGTCGTTCACTTGAATTATTTGATAAAAAAGAATTTGACTATATTATTATTGATGAGTGTCATCATGCTGTCGCCGATACATATCGAAAGATAATCAATTATTTTGAGCCAGAATTTTTGCTTGGATTAACCGCTACCGAAAACCGTATGGATAACCAGGATGTTGTAGAACTTTTTGGGAACAATATTCCATATGAATTACGATTAAGAGATGCAATAATAAATGACCTTATCGTTCCATTTCATTACTATGGAATTCGTGATGAATTAATAGACTATGGATTATCCGACTCGGCAGAACGTCGTTTAATAGCTCAAATCGCAAATGAAGACAATTGTAATTTTATTCATCAGCAGATAGAGAAGCATCGTCCCAATGGCCAAAAGCTAAAGGCTTTAGCATTCTGCCGAAACGTTCAACATGCACGAATGATGGCAGATAACATGAGCGAATTCTATTATACAGCTTATCTGACTGGACAAAATAAAACTGGTGAACGAATTCGAGCCTATAATGATCTGCAAAGTGATAACAAAGAACTAGAAATTCTTTTTGCTGTTGACATATTGAACGAAGGTGTTGACATACCGGGAGTGAATATGGTGCTATTTTTACGCCCGACGGAATCAAGTACCATATTTATTCAGCAATTAGGACGTGGTCTACGAAAATATGCGAATAAAAGCTACGTTACTATACTAGACTTTATTGGCAATAGTTATAAACGAAGTGTACATATAGCTCTTGCTCTTGGTAGTTTGTCAAAAGGCTATATTCTTGAAAAGAAACTGCTTAAACTAATGGTTCGAGAGGATTTCAAATTGCTTGGTTTAGAAGAATATGGTGTAAAAATAAATATCGATGATTTATCAAAAGAAGAGATCCTACAACATGTCGAGAGTGAAAATTTCAACCAATTAAGATACCTAAAAAAAGATTATCAGAATTTCAAAAATTATTTAAAAACGCAATCATATCCAAAACATATGGATTATGTGAATAGTGATTATGCACCTAACTTATTGAAGTTTATGAAAATTAAAATCAATGGTCAGAAAACAAATTCATATTATAAATTTCTGGTAGGTATTGGTGAAGATGTTCCATTATTTTCAGAAGAACAAATTATTGCTATAAATTACCTTTCAAGTCTTTTACCGTTAGTGCGTAGACATGAATTCCTCATTGCAAAACATATACGACATGGTGAGTGTCAAGAAATAAAGCTTCGCCAATATCTTGAAAAAGAAATAAGCGGATATACTGATGAGCAGTTTAACCATGCATTACAGTTTATGATTGAAGGAGGGGTAGTTACGCAATTTGACAACATGATAAAATTCAGATGTGAAGTTGATCAAGAATTTATTGAATACGTTGATGATTTGATGGAGTATGGTTTGTCACAATATTCTGTAAGATATACTACAGATAATGAAGATTTCTTACTTTATCAAGATTACCGTCAAGATCAAGCTTTGCTTAAGATTCTCGAAAACCCCAAACACAATCAGTATGGCACCTATTATAAAAATGGTAACATGTACATATTTGCAGGACTTAAAAAAGATGGTTCTGTGCAAGAACATCTGAACTATAAGGACAAATTCTTAGATAAAGAAACGTTTCAATGGGAAAGTATTGCCAACATTTCCGCAAAAGATGAACAAATGCAACAAGATTGTAGTAAGGCTTATGTTTTTGTACGTAAAGTAAAATCAGAAAACGGAATCACTTTACCCTATACATTCGTTGGCACAGGACATTTGCAAAATCCACGTAAAAACGCAACAACAAATGGGTCCATACTATATGATATTCATTTGGATATTCCGTTACCAAATGATTTGATGGAAGATTTTCAGTGGATAGCTTAATAATTGTGTAAGATGAAAAAGATAGAGGTTGTTGCAGCTATCCTACAACGTGATGGAGCATATTTTGCCACGCAGCGCGGATATGGTGAATTTGAAGGTATGTGGGAGTTTCCAGGTGGTAAGATTGAACCCGACGAAAACCCCGAAGATGCCCTTAAACGCGAAATACAAGAGGAACTTGGAATAGATATAACCATTGATAAGTTTCTCTGCACAACTGAATATGATTATCCATCGTTCCATCTAACTATGCATTGCTATCTATGTGGCATTGAGACCGGGGAAATCGAGTTGCGAGAACATAAGTCTGCACAATGGCTTACAGAAGAATTGCTTGATAGTGTGGAGTGGCTACCTGCAGATAAAGAGGTCTCGAAAATATTAAAGTATATTATAAACACATAGTTCTATAATATACAGTTATATTTTAGCATAACATTCACAAAAATAGATAATATGAAGTGGATTACATCAACAGATATTAAACATTGGGCAGATACTCGCGAGGCTCAGAGTTTATTACCTGAATTAATACTGAGACTAATACGTGCCACATCAACTGATGTGAACGCATATAGATTTCCCTGTGGGGATGCAATCCACCTGACCGGTTGGGATGGAGTATTAGATTCTAACAAAAGAATATACAACATTCCATCAGGCATCTCGCTATGGGAGTGTGGAGTAAACTCAAACCCAAAAGATAAAGCTGAGAAGGATTATAGCAAGCGTATTAACGACTCTTTAGGTTATAATAAGCAAGAATCTACATTCGTGTTTGTGACTCCACGCGTATGGGATGGAGCAACAGCTTGGGCTAATGATAAGAGACAATATAACGAGTGGAAAGACATTGTTGTAATAACAGCAGTAGAACTGGAAGATTGGTTATCATTATGTCCTGCTGTTGCTTTATGGCTTGCAAGTAAAATCTCTGGAAAATCAATTAATAAGGTACAAGATCTTGAATCTTTTTGGAATAAATGGGCATATAGCAAGGATGTAAAATTAGAACCTAAAATATTGCTTGGAGGCAGAGAGAAAGAACAACAAGTGTTGTATAGTAGTATTTCTGATTTTTCTATTGCTATCATTCAATCAATAGCCCAAAGCGAATCATTAGCATTTGCAGTTGCGTGTATATTAGAAAGTCAAGATAAGGATAATTTATTATCGAGAGTTATCGTTGTCGAGGACGAAGATGTTTTAGAGCATCTTATTAATCAGTATACAAATATTGTTTTTATTGCCAATGTAGGGCATAAAAACTATACATATGCGCTCCAAAATGGGCATAGTATTATTTATGCCGCAAGTGCCGCAGAAAGTTTTAATACAACACCCAATGCAAATTTGATTCAACTACCACTTCTTGATAGAGAAGGGTTTATAGAGTCTCTTGTAAATAGTGGCATCGATGATAGGCGGGCAGAGCAATTGTCTCGAGAAACAGCAAGAAATATAACAATCCTTAGAAGAACCTTGGGTATAGATTATACTTGTCCAGAATGGGCTAAACCAGAAAATATAAGAGAGATTATACCCGCCATTATGGTTGCAAGGTGGTCAGAAGCACTTGAGGGGGATAAAGAACTCATTTCTCTAATTGCAGGAGAACCATATGACTCATATATTGCCAAACTTCACAAATGGCTGCATAAGGATGATTCTCCCGTTGTCACCATAGATGGAAAATGGAGACTATATTCTCCTTATGAGGCTTTTGGATATGCTGCTTCATATATTACGACAGCAGATTTTGCCAATTATAGAGAGGCTATTAATAGAATTACATCCGACAATGATCCCGATGCCATCGAGAAGATGACTAATACTATCCTGCGGTTTTGGAAGCCCAAGCAGAATTACTCAGGCTGGGTAAAAGAAGGACTATTCCAAACCGCTGTTATGATATCGTTATCAGATGACAGAATAAAATTAAACACGCCGATATCACCATCTTTGTGGATTGATGGGATAATCTCCTCTATATTGAAAAATTCATCTATTGAATGGTGGTACTCGAATAAGCTGGTCTTAGGACTAATTGCAGAGGCGTCCCCAAAAAGTTACATTGAGTTCATTCAAAATGACTTAACAAAAGAGAAATCTATTATTAAAAGATTATTTACACCTAAAAACGTAAATAATCTTTGGGGACCTCAAGAGGACTATACACACATTTTGTTTTCCTTACAAACAATGCTTTGGGATGATAGATGGTTTCTACCCATCAGTTGTATATTGGCGGATTTGAGTAACATTGAGAATGATTCGAACTTATATAATAAGCCAATAAACGCATTATATGAAGCGTATGCTATATGGAGGCCACAAACATATGCAAGAACGCCCCAAAGATTACAAGCACTTAAAACAATTGCAAAAAAATATCCTAAACAGGCCTTTGATCTATACTTCAAACTTCTTAATAGATTAGACCATGCAACGATTTCATGTACTCACCCTATGAAGTGGCGTTGTTATGATTATTCTTATGATGATATTACTAATAAGGAAATATTCGATTCCATATCATGTATATGCGACCTTATTATCTCGGTTTGCGATTGTTCAGAGGATCAAATATGTAAGATTCTGGAGTTAGCTGATCAATCTGCATTGGGTTTAACTAATCGAGAATTATTAATTGATTATGTTATTACACATAAAAGTAAGTTTATCGGTAATTTTGCTATAACAAATATTCTACGACAAACTATCTACAGCCATACAACCTATGCTGAAGCCAAGTGGGCTTTGTCAAAAGTAGAGATTGACAAATGGTCTGGACTACTATTAGAACTTGAATCTCAGAATCTATTAGAGCGGTACAGGTGGATATTTGAAGATTCACATGTTAATATTGTTGAAGTTGACAAACGACATCTTGATTGGAAAGATGCATTTGAGCAAATTCGTATATACAAGCATAACGCCATCTCTGAAATAGAGCAATCACATGGTTTTGAAGGTGTTTGTCAATTCGCAAAGATGGTAAAATGCCCCAACGAAGTAGGCGAATCATATGCATACTCAGCTAATGATGATACTTATAAGCGAGTGCTAGATATACTTCTGCACGACAAACACGAAGCAATAATTAATTTTACCAAAGGGTTCTTCAGCCACTATACATTTCGTAATGGTATTAATAGTATCATACCCATATTAGGCTCATTAGATTTTGATAAATATAAAGAGGTTTTTGTAATTCCTATAACCGTTATGCCCTGTGCGTGTCGAGAAATGTGGGATTTTATTGATATTCTACCAAAGGCTATTCAAAATGAGTACTGGACTAATATTACAGTCGGATTTATATATGAAGATGAATCGGTATTCTTAATAAAGAGATTGATTGAGTATAAAAGATATGATAAAGCTTTAGCCATTATTTCCCACTCACAAAATAAGACAATTATTCCCGCTGATGTAATAGAAGAAACAATAATAGGCATTATAAATACTGTAGATAGTAATGTGTTATCTAAAATGCAATATGAATTATCAAATGCGGTTTATGCTCTAGATAAGCTAGATGATGCCAATGTACAAACATTATATTCAATAGAGTTATTATTATATCGAATCCTAGAACATTACGGAAATATCAATGAAACAAGATTGATTAAAGAGATAATGTCTAATCCTGAGAGTTTGATGGATTTAATAGATAAAACATATATGTCGTCAGATGAGGATGAAAGAGTTGTGGAAATAGAACAAATTAAAAATGATAATTCTTATGCATTAATGAGTTGGCATATCCTTTACACTCTTCGTCGAACTCCTTTTGTTGATAGTAACAATATCATTGATGAAGTAGCTCTTAATAATTATATAGATCAACTACAAACATTAGGAAAGGCAAAACATAAAATTAAAGGTGTCAATACGGTTATTGGAGAATTATTAGGCAACTATCCAGTAACCGAAGACTATCCCCCTATCCCTATTTGTGATATCATTGAGAGACTTAACAATAAAGAGGTCAATGATGGTTTCAGAATTAGATTGTATAATAAGAGAGGAGTAACGGTTCGTCCAGCATTTGATGGTGGAACATTAGAAAATATCGAAGCGGATAAATATAAAAGGTATGCAGATAAAATACGATATACACATCCTATTGTTTGCGGTATTTTTGATGACCTAAGTAGGGATTATTATCAAATGGCAAAAGATGAAGATACTAGAGTTAAAATAGAGAAAATGGAGTTTTAGTTGTTATCATTGATGTTGTACAGCAATATAAGCATCCCAATTAAACTGAATATTGCGGAGCATAATATAAATGGTTATTTCTGGCATAACTAAATTGTGATTTATGAGTAAAATATCCAAACGATTCTATAATTACCGTAAGGTGTGAGCTGTTTGGGAATAAAGCGGATTAATATAATTAACATTGCAATATGATTGATTTTGATACATATATAAAAATGGGTGAGCCTGGTAGTAAAGAGAGAGCCGAGGCGTGGAAAACTGCGATTGGGTTGCAGGCAGTTGATGGACTCAAGACTTCTGAGTACCTGAACGAAACCGCTGCAAAGCATATTGAGGGGGACATTACCATTGAACAGGTAAAGGAACTCATCGATACTTATTACTAATCAAAGACTGCAAGAACACCCGAAGATGATGAAAAAGAGGATGCAGATAAGGCCGCTGCAAACATTGCCAAAATTATAAATGAGCCATCTTTCACATTCTCCCTTCATGGTTTGACGTCTATTCACAAAAGAATTTTTACTGGGATATTCAAACACGCCGGTATCTTGCATGACTACGAAATATCTAAGAAAGAATGGGTATTGGACGGAGCATCTGTTTCATATGGATTTGCCTTTGAACTCAAAGGTGCTTTGTCGCACGACATTCAGAGAGAGCGAGATTTCAAGTATACAGGTATGGATATGTCAGAGATCGTTAAGCATATAGCTCAATTTACTTCAGATATCTGGCAGATTCATCCATTCTGTGAAGGTAATACAAGAACAACAGCAGTATTCATCATCAAGTATCTACGCTCACTCGGGTTCGATGTAAATAATAGCACTTTTGAAAAGAATTCATGGTACTTCCGCAATGCTCTTGTCCGAGCCAACTACCAGAATCTTCAGAAAGGGATATATAAGGAAACTATTCATCTTGAACGCTTTTTCCGCAACCTTTT
>JAFUOP010000005.1 GCA_017481875.1 Bacteroidaceae bacterium | reverse complement strand
CCTCGAAGCTGTAAAATATCTCAAAGCCAAGCCCGAAGAACAGCCTGTACCATTTGCAAATGAGGAGCAACATTACAAGCATGTAAATAGTGCATTGGCTCAATATACGACCGAATATGTGGAGGCTGCCGACACATCATCTATCAACCGCACCGACCTTGACAAGACTTCGCTCGAAGCCAATAAGTTTTTGCGTACCATCAAGCAGATAACAACAGATAGCGAATTGAAATCACAATGCGATGTACTGATGGGATATATCAATGAGGGTATCTATGCTCAACTTCCTCGCTACTTGAAAGCCTTGTCACGAGAGTACAAGAACGACCGGGCAAAGATGAAACAGGACGAGTATATCCTGCAAAACAAAATCTCGGAATTGCTTGGCGAATATCAGACGATGAACAAGGAGCAACGCCACGATGCCCAAGATATTTCCAATCCTCAAATCATTATTTCAGAGAGTTTCAAATAAATCACTCACTATAACCCAATATTACTATGGCAACCGCATATACACCCGATGGTTTGAGAAACCTGTTCCAGTCATCATTTAATTTGGCACAGTGGTATGGTTTCTTGCAACACTTCTTCAATGCAAGCGAATTGAAAGAGAAGCCAGAAAGAATCATTGAGAATACCTCTGACGATGGCTACTATTTGGGGAATATAGACACCACTGATAGTTACCGTATCGGTTTGTTTCATTACAATATCCGTCAAGGTTCTGTTGCTAACAAGCGTGTCGGACTTCGCAATCTTGTAAAGTCATTTATCAATCCTACTTGGGGTGAATTTGATGCTGCATTGGTGGTATTTGACAGCGGCGACCATTGGCGTTTGTCATTCATTTGTGATATTAAGGGTGAAACAACATCGCCTAAGCGATACACTTATGTTTTCGGTAGTGATGATTTGCTATACAGAACGCCTATCGAGCGTTTTAACTTTTTGAAGAAGAAAGGTATATCGTTTGAAAATCTGAAAACAGCCTTCTCAGTTGAAGCACTTTCAGATGAGTTCTTCGATAAGTATCGTGAGCAATATGCCGACTTTATCCAATATATTACAGGTAAACGTTTTGTCAAGGTTGGTAGCAAATGGGAAGAAAAGGTGCTTGGTGAGCCTAATGCTGCATTGATGCAAGCATTTGGCCATAACGAAAAGAAGATTCGTGACTATGTGAAGAAGATGATGGGACGAATCACATTCCTGCACTTCTTGCAACGCAAAGGGTGGATGTGTGGAGACCTTAATTATATGCAGAATATGTTTGAGAACTCGGCATACAAGAACGATTATCTTGATTCTGTTCTTGAACCGCTCTTCTTCGGTATTTTGAACACTAAACCTGCCGAGCGTGAAGCCTTGTTTACCGATTACGGTTGGGATAAATCGCTGCTTAATGAGTGGAAAGATATTCCATACCTCAACGGTGGATTATTTGAGCGTGATGAGGAAGACGAACCCGAAAGCCGTTTCCCTGCCGATTACTTCAAACGCTTATTCCAATTCTTCAGCGAGTATAACTTTACTATTGACGAGAATGACCCCAATGATGCCGAAGTGGGTGTCGATCCCGAAATGTTAGGTAAAATCTTCGAGAACCTACTTGAAGATAACAAGGACAAAGGCGCATTCTACACTCCCAAAGAGATTGTACGCTATATGTGCCAGGAATCGCTCATTGCTTACCTCGAAACCAATACAAGCGTAGCAAAGGATAAGATTCGCCAATTCGTTCTTTCTCCCGAAGAAGGTGTTGCGGATATACCGGAGAATAAGAAGCCTAAACTTCTCGCAGCACTTGAAGAGGTTAAGATTTGCGACCCTGCTATCGGTTCGGGTGCATTCCCTATGGGCTTGCTCAACGAGTTATTGCATTGTCGGGAAGTGCTGAGTGGCGAGCATTACGACCGAGCAGAGATTAAGAAGAGCATTATCCAAAACAACATCTATGGTGTAGATATAGAGAAGGGGGCTGTTGATATTGCCCGTTTGCGCTTTTGGCTATCAATCGTAGTTGATGAAGAAACGCCATCGCCATTGCCAAACCTCGACTATAAGATTATGCAAGGTAACTCGCTTATTGAGAGTTTTATGGGAGTGGATTTAAGTAAACTTACACACGAAAAGGAGTACAAGAAAGACAAGGGAGAAATATCACTTTTCGATGATGAGAAGAATCGTTTGCAGAAGACCGTATCACATCTGCTATCTTCATACTACTCTTGTAGCGACCACGACAGAAAAGTAAAATTGCAGCAAGAGATTTCCGATACCATCAACAAGCAGTTGGAGGCACAAGCATACAATCCTGAAATACTCAGAGAATTAAGGTCTATCAATCTTGCTGAAAATAACAAATTCTTCCTTTGGCACACTTGGTTTAGTGATGTTTTCAACCGAGACGGTAAAGAAGGTTTTGACATTGTGATTGGTAATCCGCCATATATTGGTTCAAAAGGAAATGAAGACATATTTCATGCTGTATTATCTTCACCCCTTGGTTCTAAATATGCGGAAAGATGGATGGATTATTTTTATTATTTTTTTCATCAGGGATTAGACATGCTATGTGAAAAAGCTATAATTTGCCTTATTACAACCAATTATTACTATACCGCAACGGGAGGAAGTAAATTAAGGAAACATATTGCTAACAATACAGTTGAACGAATAGTGGATTTTGGTGAAATAAAATTATTTGAATCTGCTATGGGGCAACACAATGCTATTACAATGATAAGGAAAGGACACTACTCGCAAGATGTCAATATTATTGAAATAGTTTCAAAAGGATATAAACCAAATGAGGAACTCGCAAGAATATTCTATCAAGAACACAATGACGCTATCTATTACAAAGTGTCTCAAGAACAATTGTTTTCAGGAATAGATAAACAAATTATACTTACTGGACAGAATGCTTCTTCGCTAAATATTATAGACAAAATAAGAAAGGGGAATTTACCATTATCACACTATGCATTTATAACAATGGGGGTTGTAACACTTTCAGATACAGTTAGCAATAAGCACCTGAAAGAGTATAATTTACCTTTTGCTAAAAAGGGCGATGGAATCTATGTCCTAACCGAAGAAGAAATCTCAAAACTTGAATTGGACTTTGAAAGTAAACTTTATTTAAAAGATTTCTATAAAAACTCTGATATAAAGAAATATTACACACCACATAATACAAGCAAGAAACTCATATATGTCAAGGACTCAGGAGTGCCAATTAAGCTTCCAGAGCCTCTTTTACAACATTTTGAAAAATTCAAGCCACTAATTGTAGGGTTAAAAGAGAACTTTCTAAAAAATGAGATTGCAGCAAGTGTTGTGATGAAATGGTTTAGAAATGGTAATTATTTTGTTTTATTTACACCTAAGAAGGAAGAGTATTTTACAGCAGAAAAGATTATAGCACCTTATAGGGCAAGTAGTAATATTTTCTCATATTCTAATGAAGCCTTTTTCGCTTCTAAAGATGTAGCATACATAATACCATATAGCTCAGAGAATATTAAGTACATATTGGGCGTGTTAAACTCAAAATTAGTTTTGTATTGGCTAAATTTGATGGGTAAAAAGAAAGGAGATATACTTGAATTATACGCAAAGCCTTTAAATGATATACCAATCAAGGATACGACTATTGAGTTAAAAAGACAGTTAACTGACTTAGTAAATGAAATTATTGAGATTAAGAGCAAGTCGTTAAATCCAGATGTGAATAATTTAGAGAACCGCATAAATCGTACTGTTTATGAGATATATGGACTAACCGATGCCGAAATAAAAATCATCGAACAAAGCATCTAACGGCTGTAATATAGAGAATTATAACTACCTTTGTGATAAATTATTAAGATAATGACTAAAGCATATAAATACAGAGGTGGTCGGGGTATACTAGATAAAGACGGTAAGTCTATTTTTGAAAGAGATGTCATGACTCTTGTGAACAACCAATTATATCTGCCGACTAAGGATGGGCTTAATGATCCAACGGAGGGAGTGTATAGAGATGATGCGTTGCGAATGTTCTTCAATGTTTTCTCTAAATACTCTCATAATGTAGAAGAGCAATACAATAAGTTCACCGAGAGGTTTGGCAAAGTCGGAGTATATTCTCTAAGCAAAACTTTTGATAATGAATTGTTATGGGCTTATTATGCAAGTGGTCATACGGGGTTTGCAATCGAGTATGATATCGATATTTTAGAGCAGTCGTTAAATTATAACGCCTATGCTCAACAATTATATAAATTTGATGTCGAGTACTGGAATGATGTGCCTCAGATAGATATTTCAACTATTAGAGGTAATGAGATAGTTGAAATGCTTAAGAGGTTCATTGGCGCAAAATCATCATCTTGGGCACACGAAAAGGAAGTAAGACTTATATTTGAGAATACAGGCCTGTTTGAAATTGATTATAAGGCAGTAACTGCTATATATTTTGGATGTAGAATGCCAGATAGTGATATTGACTATATTATGAAAAAACTTAAAGGCCGAGGGCTGAAGTATTTTAAGATGGTTAATGTCAATAATTCATATAGATTTGAAGCAAAAGAGGTTGAAGATAAATATTCCGATGCACCCAAGTATGTGGCAAATTGTGTTTCCTATGATATTGATAATCTACCCTTGTGTGGTGGCTTAAATGAAGAAGAAATAGTAGCCTATAAGAGCTACTTTATCAATGCCCTTGAAATGATAAAAGATGATCCTGATATCACTGAATTTTATTTGGCTACTATAAACTACAACCAACACGAACCAATATTAAGAATCTTTGGTAATACAAAGAATCCATTAGCGCCCGTTAAACCATTTGAGTTTAGAGTTGGAGACAATAATAAAGTCTTGCGAATAAAATAGCCTGTTATTCAAGAATAAACGACAATAGCCTGCTGGTCGCAGGCTATTGTCGTATTATCTCATTTGTGATAAAATTTTATGGATAGCAGCTTTGTAGATGTCTCGGTCATTAACAATTGCCGAAACTGCTTTTGCCTCATGTCCTAAAGAATCCAATCGACGCTTAATTTCATCTGCCTCTTGCTTATTCCTCGCCTGCGGAAGAAACAATGCTTTCAAATTCTCTACCGCCTCATCAATCTGTTGTTCTGGTGTCTTCTGCGTATTACTCATATCCATTTCACTATTAAAATTATCGTTCCGTTCTAACAAAGATACTGTTTTTCTTATTGGGAATGAAAGATTAGAAAAATTATAATTAACTTTGTTCTCATAATGTCAGTTCTCAAGTATTAAGTTATAGTGTAGATTATGTCATTCAAAGCCAAAGTTTCTATAGATGCAAATGGTGTAAAAGAAGAACGTTCTGTATTGTTTATACAGACTCTTTTACTTGGTAGAACCAAGAATAATATTGATAAAGGGACTACTCAATCCAATATTGATGGCTATATTGAATTGCTTGACTCATCAAATAGAATCAATGGCAAAATTACCGTTCAGGTAAAGACTGTATCGCAAAGAGATGAGGGACAAAACAAGTTTCCTTGTCCTACATCTTTATTTGCATATGCTGAAACGACAACTGACAATGTCTTTCTTTTGGCAGTAGACCATTCTCAGGAGAAAGTGTTATATAAGCATATTTCGCCAAAACTTTTAAATGAGAATCGAGATAAAGAGCAACAAGAGACCATTACACTACATTTCACCCAGAACGAGGAACTGCACAAAGATAATATTGACACAGTATTAGAAGATTGGGGAAGTATCTGCAGTAGCCGTGTATATTGTTTAACTAATAGTGAAGCTATCTTAGAGGAGAATAGCGAATTGAAGTCATTTTTGCAAAATATGCCTAAAATGGCAACCGATTTAAGGTCTTGTGATATTACAGAGATTCAACACTTTATAGATGTGTATAACGGGCTATTAGAGTCCGATTTTAGATACATTAAAAGTGTGCTGTTTCCTAATGTATGGAAACGAGGTATTGCAATATATACATACACAGATAATTCATTAGAATATTCTCTTTATAATATTAATCTGGGAGAACTTGTCGTACCGATAGTTCAAATGCCCCAATGCTCAATTTTCGAAATAAGAAACAAGCATGATTATGCTTCATTCTCTTGTACTGAAAATAAGCTTAAAGAAAATCCTAGGTTATATCCTCTTTCTATCATTAAAAAACATCTAGAAGATTTTATCAAAAATCAGAGGATTATCCCATCTGATGAGACCTTTTTGATAGAATATATTCATGAGTTTATCGAAGCAAATTGGAGACACATACATTTAAAAAAGTATTCTGATTTGAATGTATACTCGTTGATTCAACACTTTCAATCAAAATACCCATATATTGATAAAAAGCCAGTACACTTAGTGTCAGGAGGAAAATCTATATATGTAAACACTGTATATAATGCTATTAAGCTTTTGTCTGAAATTGGGTACACGACCATACCATATCCCTATCCTGCAAAAGGTTCTTATGGAAATACGGGGATGGTATATGATTTTTACTCTCCAACAACAGCGTTAGAAAAATCGCGAATAGTTATTTTAAATACAATACGTGCATATCAAAGTTTTATACAATCGGAGTTTCCTTTGTTGGCTGATAAACTTGATGCATTTTATGGAGGCAATCTTATTTCTGTATTAGTAGACTACTCTGATCCAGAACATAAATTTATATTTCACATTCATTATTTCCGTAGCATCCTGCCATCTAATGAGAAAACTATTATAATTGAAGATATAAGTGAGTCAAGAATAATAAAAGAGAATAATTTATCTTCAGCAACAGATTTCTTTAGAAAAGAATCTGTGATGTTTAATGGCCGTGAGTTCTCTTGTTTCAGAGGAGGCGGATTGAATGATATGACAATCTTGTTTGGGAAATATAATTGTCTAACCTATTTTTATGAATTATTAAAAACTCACTTTGATGATTATTTTAAACACTATGGCTGTTTGTAATTTCAAACCATACAAAAAAAATCCACTTGATATTGTATCGTAATCAGAAAATATTATCCGTTGCTGCCGAAATAAACATTCTTATTAATAATACTATATAAGGTGACTAAAGGACTTTCACTCGTTTCTAAATCCTCCCTGTGATTGAGTTGGTGGAGGACTTATAATTCAGTAGTTAAAACGCCAAACTTATCATCATTTTATAACCATTTCACTTAAATATAATCACACTATTATTGCAATAACTAAAATCTAAATTAAAATGAAGAAAATAACAGGAAATGACGAAGTTGAACTATTTACCCGTTTTGCCGACAAATACTGTAACAAAATTGAGGACAGTCATACTGCTGAAGATTTTTTCAAAGATTTCTTAACAGAAACGGGAGGGTGCGTCAACATCGACTGCTTGGATACAGATAATGACGATAGAATAGAATGTGTCTATTTCGATCACAATGAAGGTATGATGCTATTGTGTACTCGGGTTCCAGAAAAAGATGCTGAAATGAGAGAAATGCGCAAGATGGTATTTCCTTTTGATATCTACAGTTTCCTTATTCGCTTTAAAAACATTCATTTTGTCCGTATTAAAGATGGGAATTGTATAGCAATTGTAGTAAATGGATATACGATGAAGAAAAAAATGATACAGTCATTTGCAAAGACAAGTAACTATACCATTAAGGGATATGATGAGAAGTCGAGTTTCTTTACATCTAATTTGGTGAGAGAAAGAGATGGCATATATGAGTATATAAGAGCAATGAAAACGCCAATTACTTCATTTTGGATAATTCCCAAATGTCTTATTATCAACACTCAAGAATCCAAACGACATTTATATTTGTATAATGCAGTAGCTTTAGAGGAGCGTCTTAAAAACTGCATGCAGAAACTTGATAGTCAAATAAAGACAACAAAAGATAGGGAAGATATTGATGCCTTTATCAAGATGTACGGTAATCAAATAAGGACTGGTGCAGAGGCTCTTTTCAAGCTGGTTACATGTTTTTATCATGAGAAATTTGATTTTAAGGGTAAAGATAAGGAATACAATGATCGGCTGTTAGGCGATTTGATTAGTCCACTGAAAAAATATGTATATACATCTCAAGATGATGAGTTACATTTGTCCACAATTGTTCGGATTGCAAATGAGCTGTCACATGATTCTGGATTACCTGTTAAAATTGCAGATATATGTGAACTGTATGTGTGGCTAGTATACTATATATCCGATTTTAAAGAAAGAATTTCGTCATATGACGATAGATGCAAGCCTAAAGTTTTGGCAAAACCATCTCCCTTGGATTACATTGATGAAAATCTGAAAAAGTGGAATTTTAATGATGCTATTGTGGAAACGGTCAATACAACCTCTAGCAGTAGTTGTACCTATCACTTGAGAATAGAGCAGACCTTTTTAGATTGGGACTTATTCAATAACGGGGCGGATTATCTTTGTAAAGATGGGTATATCAAAACACTTAATCAAACTGATGTATCAGAAGTGTTAGAAGTCAACAGTAAAGAAAATGTCATTGCTCTTGTCGAAGCTATTAACAACAAAGTAAAATCAGATTGTGAAGCACAAGGACTAGATGAAGAACGTGCATATCTGTCATGGGATATTGATATTATAAGGAAAAATAAGCCATCCCATCTATTTACGTTTGATGAAATTAAACAGTTAATGGCGGATGCTGATGATTCAAAGAACAACAAACTAGTAATTGATGAAGATGGATATGCACATATTATCGTAATCCCTGGTCCAGCATTCTTATATCCTGTAAGCATTGAAACTTGGTGCGCAGGTAATGGTTATGTAGGTCAAGATTCATCTCTTAGCGATGCAGAGCCTGCTTATCATTTATGTTTATCACTTTGGTTAGATTACTTAATTACAAATAAGAAACAATACGATGATTGTTATAGACAGATTGATGTGGATAAAACAATAGAGGAGATTGAAAAGTATTACTAACGCAAGTTGAGATAAGTATTCTTTTCTATCAATCTTCTTCTTTTCGCATCCATGCTTATAGCAAAGTGTTCTTTTCAATAAAATAGAATAAGAAAGGTGAGGAATTTTGCTTTCCTCTAATATGTTTTATACAATAGCTACAACATTTAAATATTTCTTTGTTAAGTGCTCATGAACTGCTCATGATAGTGCTCATGATAGGATAGTCGGTATCAAGACCGATTAAGTTGGCACCCAGTCGGCACCCAATTGGTACCCAGTTGATGTATGAGTGCACAAGTTAGTGTATAAGTTATGTACAAGTTGATATATAAGCATACTACCATGCAAGTCGCCATGCAAGTGCTCAAGTAGTCTATGTTGATTACTCAACCTATCATAAAATAAAGAAAAAGTATTATATTTGCATATTATATGATAGGTTACGGTTATGGCAAAGAGTACAATGGGGACTAAATTACCCCTAAAGTTGGAGCAGAAAATGCAGGTTGTTGGTGAGCAGATAAGACTTGCCCGCTTGCGTCGTAATTTGAGTGTTGCACAGGTGGCGGAGCGTGCGACCTGTTCACCTCTTACAGTTTCACGCATAGAAAAAGGCGCACCAACGGTGGCAATTGGCATCTATCTGCGAGTGCTGTATGCCCTGCAACTCGATGATGATATTCTCTCTTTGGCAAAGGATGATGAACTCGGCAGAGCATTGCAAGATATGAATTTGTCGCCTCGTAAACGAGCATCGAAGAAATAAAAGACATTGAATAATCCGTAGTGCTCATGAAAGCACCAAGAAGGCACTAAGTTGACGTCACGTTATCACCCTTTCTGCACCCAGTTAATAGCATGAAATTTGACGGAATTAGGGATTCCGAACTGAGGAGGAGCAAAATTTAGTGTAGCTATTTCTGTTTCAAATTATTTCACTACCTTTGCATCAAAGTAGGAACTCGACTCTGCGAGACACTGCAGAATGGTGCAGAATTTAGGTGGAGCAATAGCGGGAGATTACGTTCGTTGCGATTCTTTAACGCATAGATATAGAGCCATTTAGAAATGAAACTCATTTCCTGGTGGCACCACTTGAAAGGGAAGTTGAGAAAATCAGCTTCCCTTTTTCGATAGGTTGAATTTGAAATTTCGCCCGCATATCTATCTTGATATTCAACAACTTACACAAATTTTTATGAAATATAATTTGCGTAAGGTCGAAAAAGTCAAAAAGAGGGAACGACCCGGTGAGTGTACATTGTAGTGTACATGGGTGTACACTCAGAAAGTTTATTTTGGCTGAAACCATTGGTTCATCATCTTTCTATTCTTAAATACGAAACAAGAAAAGAGTTATGGTGAAGCTAAAATTCATTATTAAGGACAATTCCCTCGTCCTGACAATAAGCGAGTGTGCAGATGCTTGCATATACACAAAGCGAGCGAAAGAAAAATCAATGAAGTTAACCTAATAGCAAGTTGTGTTTTGGGGCACCCGAAATTTTTCGGCGTCCCAAAACTACCTCTCTGTACCATACCCTCCAAAGTCGGAGGGGGGCTAGCAAGTTCAAATTTAGATATAGGCTTATATGGTAATAAAAAGTATAGGTACATTTATGTGTTAAATCATAAATAATTACTACCTTTATACAAAATTTCAACTACTATGGCTAAACTCAATACAGCAGATATCGGTTTTGAGGATCAGATTTGGAAGGCAGCGGATAAGATGCGTGGCAACATCGACGCCTCGGAGTATAAATCCGTGGTACTTGGACTTATCTTTTTGAAGTATATTTCGGATAAGTTCGAGGCTCGCTACCAGGCACTTGTCGATGAGGGCGAGGGCTTCGAGGAGGATAAAGACGAGTACACCGCCGAGAATATCTTCTATGTCCCTACTGAGGCTCGCTGGTCGGTCATTGCCGCTGCGGCTCACACTCCCGAGATTGGCACTACTATCGACAACGCTATGCGTGCTATCGAGAAGGAGAACCGCCGACTGAAAGATATTCTGCCCAAAAACTTCGCACGCCCCGAGCTCGACAAGCGTCGCTTGGGCGATGTGGTCGATCTGTTCACCAATATCAAGATGCACGAGCACGGCGACTCGAAGGATATCCTCGGTCGTGCCTACGAATACTGCCTCTCGAAGTTCGCCGAGGCGGAGGGCAAGTTAGCGGGCGAATTTTACACCCCTGCCTGCATCGTGAAGACTCTTGTCAATGTCTTGGAACCCTACGCAGGGCGTGTCTATGATCCTTGCTGCGGCTCGGGCGGTATGTTTGTGCAGTCGGCGAAGTTTATCGAGAGCCACGCTGGCAATATCAACCAAATCTCGGTCTATGGCCAGGACTCCAACCCCACCACTTGGAAGATGGCGCAGATGAACTTGGCTATTCGAGGTATCGAGGCCGACCTCGGACAATATAACGCCGACACATTCTTTAACGACTGCCACCCGACCTTGAAGGCAGACTTTGTCTTGGCAAACCCACCTTTCAACCTTTCGGATTGGGGCGCAGACAAACTTGCCGACGATGTGCGCTGGAAGTTCGGCACACCACCTAATGGCAATGCCAACTTTGCGTGGATTCAGCACATTATCCACCACCTCGCACCTGCGGGCAGAGCAGGCGTTGTGCTTGCCAATGGTTCGCTGTCGAGCCAGAGCGGTGGCGAGGGCGAAATTCGCCGTCGGCTTGTCGAGGCAGACTTGGTCGATTGTATAGTGGCTATGCCGTCGCAGTTGTTCTACACTACGCAGATACCCGTCTCGATTTGGTTTTTCAATAAGGCGAAGAAGCAGAAGGGCAAAACCCTCTTTATCGATGCCCGCAACCTCGGCACGATGGTTACACGCAAACTGCGTGAGCTGACCGATGGTGCGGAGGGCGATATTATGCGTATTGCCAATACCTATAAGGCGTTTGCCGAAGGTACACTCGTCGATGAAAAGGGCTTCTGTGCTGTGGTTGATATTGCCAAGATTGCGGAGCAGGACTATATTCTCACCCCGGGCCGCTATGTGGGCATTGCCGAGCAGGAGCAGGACAGCGAGCCATTTGAGGAGAAGATGCAGCGCCTTACGGGCGAACTCGCCACCCTCTTTGAGCAGTCGCACACCCTCGAAGCCGAAATCAAAAAACAACTCGAAAGTATTGGGTATAAATTGTAATATAATGGACTTTATACAAAATTTATCGATTGATCAATGGTTAGTCATAACCCCGATTATTTTATCGGTAATTTCTATTATCATTGCTGTTTGTTCATCGCATTCGACATCAAAAATGGCTCGCAAACAGATCAATGCCTTAAAAGATGTTGGGTTATTGCAAATTGGGACTTCTCAATGTAATTTACGAATAGAAGGAGTTAAAGCGGCCATAACAGAGCGGAAACTGCGTAATGAATTAAGAAAAATAGAAATGGATATTTCCAAAATCCGGCGACAACAGATTAAAGACAACGAACAACTTAATAAGCTAAAGGAAGAACATACTCAAATTGCAGATAATATTCAATGCCTTAAAGGGTTACAAGCACATATCATGCAAATGTCTGCAAAATGTGAATCTGATAGAAATATTGTAAACAGAGGACGATGACCGAGTGTAACCTTTCAATGTGGGGCGATGTTGCCAATATCGTAATAGCTGTCGCATCGGTTGCGACGGCTGTTGTAACTGCTGTTGTATTATTTAAGCAACGAAATGATAATATTAAAGAAAAACAACCACGATTTACTTTTTCACCACAAGAGGGGAGTATGATTCTTCGTGGAGAGCAAGGTAAGTGCCTTCAAATCGAAGGGGTGGATGTAAATAAATGCGTCGAAGTATGGCGACTTGATAAAAAGATGAGAAAGGCTATCCCTCTCAAAAACTCTTCTATGGTTTGTTTAAGACAAGATGATGAAGGTCAGTATGCATCATTGGGAGTAGATCTAACGCAACATGTTGAGTTAATAGATAAATTCAATATCGGTGTAATAGATATTGATAGTAGTTTGTGGAATTATAGAGAGGTGGAATTGTTGTGTGTAAAATACATTGATATTCACATGTCTTGTCGTGAACAATATTTTGTAAATCGCACAATTGCCTCTAAAAAAGAGTATAAAAAATATTTAAAGTTAGCAAGAAAAGTCAGCAAAGTACCATTGTCGGTATCCGATATAGATTTGAGAACAATATTAGAAATCGATTAAATATACATTATATTGTAGTTTGATATCATGTCGCGAAAAAGTGTAGATGCAAATACTTTAAGGTTCTTATATGGCAAGTCAGGCAATAAATGTGCTTTTCCCGATTGCTGCGAACCTATATTTGAAGATGATGGCACTCTTACGGGAGAGTGTTGTCATATTGAGGCTTTTTCGCGTGGCGGTGCCAGATATAATCCCGAAACAACTATAGAGGATAAGAATGCTGAGGGCAACCTAATTTTGCTATGCTCTCGACATCACAAGATTATTGATTCACATCCGCAAGAATACACAACCGCACGACTGAAAGAAATAAAACAGCAGCACGAAAAACAATACTTGCGCGACACAAGAGAGCTAAATGATAAGATGCTATTTGCTCTTCGGAAGTCGATGAAGGATTTTTGGTATGATTTACAAGAGATAGACAAACTTGCTAATGACCATTTGAAAATAGAGATAAATACCGATGCTAATATAGAGGAGTTGCAACAGAATATCGAGGAGTGGTTTAATAGGTTAGAGAGAATAATAGAGCATTTAGAGGACTCAGACCGCACAATCATCAAAGACCTAAAGAGTTTGTGCAAGCGAGTCGATATTGATTATTCGCTATTTGAGCAAATACCATACTACGAAAACAGACTATTTAATCGAAACTGGGAGATGTTTGCTTTAGGTTTTCCTAATCATATTAAGCATCTAAAACTATATTATCTTGAGCTATGCGTTAAGGTTTACGAAAAACTTGTAACCCAAGAGCCTGAATATGGTACTCAACTGGAACAATACAAGAAAAGACTAAAAGAACACCACGAACATAACTACTATAACGACTAATTATAACCTCGTGGAAAACATATAAATCGTCATAAGTATGGAGAAACGAATTTTAACACCAATTGTTATAGAAGGTATTGCAAATGTATTGGGTGATACAGCCGAAGGCTTAACGGGAACAGAGATTCACAATATATTGTTGCAATCTCGTATAGAAGATGTAGATCCAACTAATACAAAACGAATCCGCTTATATAATGCATTTGCGGAATCTCATAATACGCTTAAATGTTCAAATAATATATTGAAATTTATTGCTAATGCCCTCGCCCCAGCTCGGTTTGTTGGGAATAAGGATAGATTTGATAACCTTCGAGAAAAGGTTAATCAACAATTGGCATTTTGTGGATATCAATATAACGAAAATGGCAAATTTTCAATAATTGAAAAGGCAAATGTGATAGCAGATGTTGAAATAAAAGCAAATAATCTAAAACAAGAGATTGAAAAGAGAAATGGACATGCTGAAATTTTCAAGTATTGTAAAGCTGAACTATTGCAAAACAATTATTTTCATGCGGTATTTGAGGCAAACAAAGGACTATTTCAAAGAATTAGAGATTTGTCAGGATACAATGAAGATGGGAATAAGTTAATTGAATATGTATTTAGTAGTAATCCAGTATTGATAATTAATAATTTTACTAGTAAATCAGAGAGGGACGAACATACTGGATTTGCTAATTTACTCAAGGGGTTATGCAGTATGTTTAGGAATCCAGAAGCACACGAACCTAAAATATCTTGGGTAATAGAGAAGCAAGATGCATTGGAAATTTTAGGCATAATATCATATTGTCATAGAAGATTGGATAAGGCGCAAAAAATTAGAATAGCTTAATTATGACCGAGTGGAAAACATATAAGATTGGGGATATAGGTAAAATTATAACTGGTAAAACTCCCAAGACTGCCATTGCTGAAAATTATGGCGGCGATATTCCTTTTCTTACTCCTTCCGATGACTTGTCGAGTAAATTCGCACCTCAAACGATAAAGACATTAACACAACGAGGGTTATCCGAGGTTAAAAATTGTTTATTGCCTACTAATGCAATATGTGTAAGTTGTATAGGATCTGATTTAGGAAAAGTAGTGAGAGTAACTATACCAACTGTTACAAATCAGCAATTCAATTCGATTATCCCCAATGAGGATTTTGACTCGGACTTCGTATATTATCTAATGACGGTAGCCGGCAAAGAGTTAAACTATTTAAGTAAGACTTCAACAGCAGTGCCAATTGTCAATAAAACACAGTTTTCCAGTTTTGAGTTCAAAGCTCCTCCTTTGGCGGAGCAGCGGAGGATTGCGGGAATATTGGGTGCGATAGATGATAAAATCGAGAATAATCGCCGCATAAACACCAACCTCGAACTCCAAGCCCAAGCACTCTATAAACAATGGTTTGTAGATAGTTCAACTGTGAAGTTAGGAGATGTAGTTAAAACTACATCTGGCGGAACACCTTCTCGTAGCCATATGGAGTTTTATGTAGGTAAATATGGGTGGGTAAAATCAAAAGAATTAAATAGTTCTTTCATTACAAAAACCGAAGAAACAATAACAGATGATGCTATTGCAAAGTCCGCAGCAAAATTATTACCAGCAAAATCAATCCTAATTGCTATGTATGGAGCTACCGTTGGACAATATGCAATATTATCACAACCTATGACATGCAATCAAGCGGTTTGTGCTTTATTGCCGAATGAAAACTACCCATATACATATTTGTTTATGGTGGCAAAAAATATTAAAGAAGAATTGGCTAATAAAGCAATTGGCTCTGCACAACAAAATATAAGTCAAGTGATAATAAAGGATATTGACATATCATGTGATATTGAGAAAATAAAACAATTTCATAAAATAGTTTGTCCGCATTTTGAGGTAATGGAGAAAAATCAAAAAGAAAATGAAACCCTCGCCACCCTCCGCGATACTATATTACCAAAATTGATGAATGGAGAGATAAAAGTTGCTGAATAATTTATTAACTTTGTTCTTGTATAATTAATCTATATTCAATATGTCAAAAACGACCGTAAAATCTAATCCTCAACCAAGAACGGATAGTACACCTAGACCTAATAGGCATATACAACTTGGTGATACTCCCAAGCAGGGAAATGGAACAACGATAATAGAACGATCTGCAGGACCATCTGGTAGCCCAAAGAAATAACTATGGGAGTGCAAAAAGAGATAAAGCGAGAAACAACGGTAAAAGAGACAACAATTGAAACTATTACCGAAGATAGTGTTACTAGCAGTAGTCAAAATGATGTTCAAAAACTATTAGATGAATGTCAGGATTTCCATTATAAACAGTCAAGTAATTTCTCTAAATTATCTCGGACTCTTATATTTGGAGTAATCGGTACTATTTGGGTAGTTGCATATTCAAAAGAGGGGTTTAGTCCGAGCAATGATTGGTTGTTATGGGCTTTAATCATGGCGTTCTTGTATCTTGTTGTTGATGTATGCCACTACTTTTTTGATGCTTGTTTCTATCGAAATGAGTATTTCGAATTTGAAAAAGAAAAGAATATATCAAGGCACGACGAACTAATGAGCGGAAGGGCTCGATTAAGTTATTATGCCATATGTGGTAAGTTTATTATTTTGTGTGTTGTATGCCTATTGTTTATCGTCGGGTTTATCAAACAATATGATGTAATATCCAAACTTTTTAACTAATACTATGCACTTTACCGAGGCACATTTTGAGAATGCGATATTGGAGTTGATGCGCGAGAAGTTGGGCTACGACTATGTATATGGTCCAAGCGTGGAGCGCGAATACACCGAGCCGTTGCACATCGACCTTGTGCAGCAGTCGCTCTATGCTATAAACCCAACGCTGCCTCGCGAGGCGATAGAGGAGGCAATCGCGAAGATTCGCACCATCGAGAGTGGCTCGCTTGTGCAACGCAACGAGCTCTTTACCGACTATCTGCAAAATGGTGTCGAAGTAAACTATTTTGACGGTAAGGAGCAGTGTTCAACGCGCGTACAACTCATAGACTACGATACGCCCCTACGTAACAACTTCACGGTAGCCAACCAATGGAGCGTAGAGGAGCGTTCAGTGCGCCGTGCCGACATTGTGGTATTTGTAAATGGTTTGCCGTTGGTGGTTGTGGAGCTAAAATCGCCCTCACGAGAGAATACCGATGTATCCGAAGCCTACGCCCAGTTGCGAAACTATATGATTGAGATTCCTTCGCTCTTTGTCTATAACGCATTCTGCGTGATGAGCGATATGGCGACCTCCAAAGCGGGAACGATAACCGCAGGCGAAGACCGCTTTATGGAGTGGAAAACCGTTGACGGCACAAGCGAGATAAACCGCTACGCAGCCTTCGATGTGTTGTTCTCGGGAATGTTCAACAAGGCTCGCCTGATAGAGATTTTGCGAGGGTTCATCTGCTTCTCGAAAGATGAAAAACAGAGTGCAAAGATACTCGCAGGTTATCATCAGTTTTTCGCAGTGCGCAAGGCGGTAAACTCGGTAGCCGAGGCGACACAGACCGATGGCAAGGGCGGTGTGTTTTGGCACACGCAAGGCTCGGGTAAATCGCTATCGATGGTATTCTTCGCCAAGCGTTTGCAAGAGGCGGTATCGTCGCCCACAATCGTTATCCTTACCGACCGTAACGACCTCGACGGGCAGTTGTACCGCCAGTTTGCAAAGTGTGCCGATTTCCTGCGCCAAACGCCGATTCAGGCCGAGAGCCGCAAGCACCTCGGCGACCTGCTGCGTGAGCGCGAGGCAAACGGCATATTCTTTACTACGATGCAGAAGTTCGAGGAGAGCGAAGAGCCCCTCTCGACACGTCGAAATATAGTCGTAATTGCCGACGAGGCACACCGCAGCCAATACGGTCTGACCGAGAAAATCGATAGCGAAGGTCGTGTAAAGGTAGGAGCGGCACGCCGAGTGCGTAACTCGTTGCCAAATGCCACTTACATCGGCTTTACGGGCACGCCGATTTCGCAAAAAGATCGCTCGACACGCGAGGTGTTCGGCGACTACATAGATGTTTACGATATGACGCAGGCGGTGGCCGATGGTGCTACACGCCCTGTGTTCTACGAGAGCCGAGTGATAAATCTGCACCTTGACGAGGCAACGCTCCGCCGTATAGATGACGAGTACGAAGCAATGGCTACTGAGGCGGAGGAGTACGCAATAGAGAAGAGCAAGCGAGAGTTGGGACGACTCGACTCCATTCTCGGCGCAGACGAAACGATAGATTCGCTCGTGGGCGATATTCTCGACCACTACGAGAACTACCGCCAATATGAGCAGACGGGCAAGGCGATGATTGTAGCCTACTCGCGCCCGATAGCGATGAAAATTTACCATCGCATCTTGGAGTTGCGCCCTGCGTGGACCGAAAAGTTAGCGGTGGTAATGACTTCGGGCAACAAAGACCCCGAGGAGTGGCGCGAGATAATCGGTAACGATGCCCACAAAAAGGAGCTCGAAAAGCGGTTTAAGGATAACGACAGCCCGCTGAAAGTGGTGATTGTGGTGGATATGTGGCTCACGGGATTTGATGTGCCGTCGCTCTCGACGATGTATGTCTATAAGCCGATGGCGGGGCACAACCTGATGCAGGCCATTGCACGTGTAAACCGTGTGTTTGGCGACAAGCAGGGCGGTTTGGTGGTCGATTATGTGGGCATTGCTTCCGCTTTGAAGCAGGCGATGAACGACTACACCATTCGTGACCGCAAGAACTACGGCGATACCGATATTTCAAAGACCGCATATCCCGAATTTCAGAAAAAGTTGGAGGTGTGCCGCGACCTATTGCACGGCTTCAACTACTCGGCATTCTACGGCGAGTCGAATATGGCGCGCGCTGCGGTGATTTCGGGTGGTGTCGATTTCCTACAAGCACCAGAGCGAGAAGAAACAAAGAAACTATACATCAAAGAGGCACTGTTGCTCCGCCAGTCGCTGTCGCTATGTCAGAGTCTTCTGCAACGCGAGGAACGATTGGAAGCGGCCTATTTCGAGGCGGTACGCACATTGCTGACCCGTGTTGAAGGTAAGGGCAAGATTTCGTTCAGAGAGATTAACGAGCGCATAAACGAACTGCTCAAACAGAGCATCAAGAGCGAGGGCGTGATAAACCTCTTCTCGGACATCAAAGAGGAATTCTCGATTTTCGACCCGAAGTTCTTGGAGGAGATAGCCCAGATGAAGCAGAAAAATTTTGCGGTGGAGTTGCTACGCAAGTTGATAGCCGAGCAAATTCGTGTATATCAGCGTACTAATACTGTGCGTGCCGAGAAGTTCTCCGAGATTTTGGCGAATGCGATGAGCAACTACCTCAAAGGCTTGCTCACAAACGAGGAGGTTATCGAGGAACTTTTGAAGACTGCGAGATCAATCGTCAATGGCGAGGAGGAGAGCAAGAAACTCAATCTCTCAACCGAGGAGTTGGCATTCTACGATGCAATAACCAAGCCCGAGGCGGTGCAGGACTTCTATACCAACGAGCAACTTATCGCAATCACACGCGAACTGACCGATGCACTCCGCACAAATAAAACCATCGATTGGACAATGAAGGAGAGTGCCCGTGCCGGTATGCGCCGCATTGTGAAACGACTGCTCAAAAAGTACAAATATCCGCCCGAAGGTCAGGAGGCTGCTCTCGAAACCATTATGACACAATGCGAAATGTGGAGCGAAAACAATGTATAAAAGATCTCTATATTGAAAAATATTGTAGATAATACAACCACTTAATATTAACCACTAGAATGAGTTCCAATAATTTAGATAGAGAAATTATTATTCGAAGACTTGCAACCATAAAATATTTGTATAGCATTGGTGTTCAACAATCTTTACAGGTTGAATCAGTTGCAGGATTTTCTATCTTGGCATTCCACGATTGTGCAGAGAAGTTGTTCAACTCCATCTCCACCGCCAATGTGAAGTACCACAAGGTGGCTACCTATCAAGACTTGATAGATGGGATGAATGCGATAGGATGATATAATTTCGGCGTTCACTTGTTGAGAGTGAACGCCGAAGTTATTAGTTGCTTACTGGAATTTCAACTTCAATAAGAGTCTGAATGATTGTTTCAATTTTAGTTTTTACAACATTATACATATCAATATTTTCGACAGGAGTGTCTAATGAGACAATCAACGAATACCGCAGTTTATTATTATATTTTTTCAAATTTTTGCGAGTTTTCCACCAACCTCCAATTGGATATACAGCGATTAAATTACACGTTGATAATTGCGCAGCTGATAATCTTAATTCATCAGAATGAATCGAGCCCTTATTTCTATTATCAGCACCAATCAACCATCTTGCAGAATCATTTCTTCCTCGCTCTTCATTTTCTTCAGCCTCAATCGCCTTGTTTATCCTTAATTTAAAGGACCTCTCATCTTCATTCTCATTATTAACATCAAACCGTAAACCACATGAAGCATATCTATATTTATCTTTCCAACCAATTTCTCCTGGAGCAGGTTCTATGAAATATGACAATGTAATTCTCATCGAAACATCTACTTCTGCTAATTCTTCTAGGATTTCATGTGGCCAAGGAAAATTAAAAAAGTGCATTTCATTTATTTTTGCATCATTATCTCTTCTATCTTTGATAAATGGCTGAATAACCTCTTGTGCTATAAATGTCAATCCATTGCCATAACTAAAAAGTGCTCTATCTTCCGATGGAACTCCATATCCACAATGACGCAATCGGTTTTCCATATCCCTCCTGTTATTTACTGGAAATTGTTGTTCCATACATTGTGTCCATTTTGCAGAATGTACTATAAGGCCTCTAATACTTTCTGCCCATAAATCAGGATATTGAACTTGAAGTTTACCAGCAAAATGCAGAGCTAACGCTGTTGCTGCACTAGTTGCATTTATAGAGTCAAAATAGCCACTAACAGCATAATTCTTACTTGTAGTGATTAACTGAAGGGCTTCGCTTTCTGAGAAAGGTATTTGATGGTCATTCGTTTTATATAGATTTCCTCCTTCAAATACTACTTCTGGTTTAATCAATGATGATTTTTCCCAAAGTTTGGATGTACGGGAAAATGGACTTATACCTCCACTTGGAGCAACTCTTTGATATCCTTGTAATTCTGGGCAGTTGGCCGCAACAATATCGGTATAAGCACCTATTGTCATACAATTCCAAGATTGTGCGGGATTTTGAATAGGGCGTAAACAATTCCCATTGGGATACTGTTGTATTATATCTTTATCAGCACCGTTTATGTCTCTAATATTACCTGCAGAGACTAAAAATAATTTGCCATATTGACCATCGTTATATGTAATAGAATCAATTGAGCCTGACCAAGATGAGGGCTTCCCGTTTTCGCAATCCTCTGCAGTTATGGCCATACAATAAGATATAGGTTTGTTCGGGAATGTAACATCAGATATCGCTACTGCTTGCTCAGTCAAATATCCCCAGGATTCCTTGGGGTTTACGGTATTACTGGGCAAAATTTTGATAGATTCTATGTGATTATGGATTGGAACAATATTATTATGTGCAATAGCTTTTGCCATATCTCCATAAACAACAACTCCACACATACAAGTGCCATGCCCATTTCTGTCAGCACTACCTTCACCAACTACTGTCGCACAATGTTCATCTTTGACAGCATTTGCAAGAAGTGGATGTCCATTATTCACACCTGTATCCAGAACGCAAACAACAGAGTTGCAATCTGCATCAACAATCGTTCTGTCTTGCAAATCTTGAACCCATTCGTTTTGTTCGCTTCGATATTCTCTAAACAGAAAATCTGTTAAGGTTCTAGCACTTCTAACTTCTGCTAATTGGTCAGAACCTTGTAATAATTTTGTAAGGATTTCAATATTTGCTTTTATAAGAATTACAGATCTTTCAGGGAATACAAGTATTGAATTTGCTTTATACTCTATTTGTAAAGTATTTAAAACTTCAATAAATGCATTATGCTGATTAGCAATATCCTCAGAATCATTAGTGCGTATCCAAACTTCATACCAATCCATATTATTGGTAGGGAAATCTCTTACATTGTCAGTCCATAAAGCTCTAAGCAATGCAATATTGATACTTTCTATACTACGGAAGAGTTTATCATTTTTAGGTTTCCCTTTTGATGTATTTTCATTTGCATACTTGTTTAATTTGGTTGCAAATTTATTTTCTTTTCCGTGAGGGATAAAAACTGTTGCAAAAGTTTGTTCTCCAATGTTTTCATCACTAACCGTTCTAACATTCAGTAATCTTATTCCAGATTGCTGATCTTCTAAACTTTTTGTAACCAATTCGTGAGCAGGAGCACCTGAAAATTCCAAATACGTACCAGTTCTTGCAGGCAAAGAAACAGCTTCCATTTCCTGCTTGATACGCTCATTCTCAGAGTGTGCTAATTCTAACAAATGCTGCAAATTTTCAGCATGAGTTCTTCTGTCTCTATTAGGAATTGCAGGAGAACCACCTCCGCTACCTCTTGGAGAGTATTTTATTGATGCTTTAATTTGCTCAGGTAAAATAATGTGGCTATACTTATCCATTATTCAGCACTCAATTTATAAGCAGATTTTCTTTCCTTGATAGTTTTTACAACTAAATCAAATCTAATAGGTAAATCATATATTACCGATGTCTTTATTACATCCAGACAAGCTTGATTTATTTCTGCATGACTCAATGAATCAAGTTCGGGTAATAATTCTTTAATTTCCTTTTTACTAAGGTTTCCATTTAGACGATTTTTTAGAAGCTGAATTTTTTCATTATCAGTAGGTAATTGATAATGAATAACATCATCAAAACGCCTAAAGAGAGCCTGATCCAATAATTCAAGATTATTTGTTGCAGCTATTATGAGGCTATCAGAGTGATCTCTTTCTATAAATTGCAAGAAAGAATTAAGGACACGACGCATTTCTCCAACTTCGTTATCTTTTCCTCGTTGGCCTCCTATGGCATCAAATTCATCAAATAGATATACGGCAGGGACATCTTCTATGAAATCAAATATTTGGCGTAATTTAGCACTTGTTTCTCCCATATACTTAGTTACAATTTTATCCATGAGGACGACGTATATAGGTAATTTCAGTTCATTTGCAATTATAGAAGCTGTCATTGTCTTACCTGTTCCAGGATTGCCAGAAAACATTATTTTACGGCGATTCTCCAAGTTGTGCTTGAACAATTTATCCTTATATGTAAATTCATGAATAATACGTTCAATTCGTTCCTTGATTTGAGGTGCAACAACCAAATCCGACAACCTTTCTTGCGGATAAATCTCCAAAAAAAGACCTTGAAGGTTAGAATCTATACTCTTCAATCTTGGTTTGTTATTTTTTGAAGACTCAATAATCTTGCGAATGTCATTTGCAAGATTAGTATGTCCTAATCTTGCTTCGTGTGCCGCAATTTGCAATGCTATAGTGTTAAATTTCTCATTATTATCTTCAAAATGACTTTTAACAAGCATTTTTAGTTGATTTGCTGTTGCCATATTATTGCGGATTTATATTATTCATTCTTTCAATATCTTCTTTAGAGTATAGAAGTTCATCTATTTCAACTCCTAAGATTGAAGCAATTCTATATAATGTTTCAAGACTTGGTTGAGTCCTGTTTTGAACATAGGAATTCACCATATTAAAACTCTTACCCAATTGTTCGGCAAGCCATTTTTGTTTAATGCCTTTTTGGTCTAGAACTATCTTTATCTTATTCATGCTTCTTGCTTTTGAGATTATATCTCATATTTAAGTGCAAATATACAAATTATTTCGAGATAAAAGTATCTTAAAATAATATAATCAAGATTTTATTCGTACTTTTGCGTCTGTTATTTTAACTGATTATACAAAACATATGAATAGTCCACATATAGACACTCTTGTAGAACAAATTAACAATAGTAAAACAAGAGAATATTTTTCTGAAGTGTTAAGTTCATTTTATTCAGGCAATTATCGTTCTGCCATTGTGATGCTGTATACTTGTGTTATATGTGATTTAGTATACAAGATTAAAGAAATGAAGGAGTATTATAAAGATAGAGTTTCAGAAGATATTCTAGACAAAATTAGCGCAATACAAGCACAAAATCCCAAGTCCCCAGAATGGGAAAAGGTTTTAGTTGATGAAATGTTTAAGAAACATCGTATTATAGAAGTGCCAGAATATACAAATATAGAATCTTTGCAACACCATCGCAATCTATGTGCTCATCCCATTCTAAACGAAGGAGCTGAACTATATCATCCTAATAGATTTACTGTACAAGCACATATTGTTAACATGCTAGAGGGAGTTCTTTGCAAATCCTCTATGATATCTGCTAAATTATTTGATAGTTTTATAAAAGATCTATCAAAAGTTAAAGAAATTTTTGTTCTAGAAAATGATATTTCGCGTTATATAACTTCAAAATACTTAAATAAAATAAACAACATTGAGATAGAATTTCAATTTTTTAAACGACTGTGGAAATTCATATTTAAACTCCAAAATGAAGAGTGTGAGAATAATAGAATAATTAATTACAGTGCCTTGAAAATTATTTTCAAACGGCACAAAACCGAATTTACAAAACGCATAGAGTTGGATTGTGATTATTTTGGACAAAATATTAATTTAGAGAATGAGAATGGTATAGAACTTTTGATATATTTACTAAATGAATATCCTAAGATTTTCAATTTGTTACCAAACGAAAACAGAGTTTCAATGTCTGCATACATTGACCGAGCAGAAGAACTTAAAAATATTTCTTTATTCAAAATTCAAGATATCAAAAAACATATCTTCTCAATAGGTTCTACTAATCATAAAATTGTACAATATTTATACAACTATTTATTGGATAGTTATGGACCTGACAATGCCAGAGATTTCTATATATATCAATTTGCAAAAAGTACGAGCTTTAACTGTGCGGATTTTAGGTTTGAAAAATATATTCACCCATATATAAATGATTTTTCCGAGGAGCAATTATTAGCTATTATAAAAGCAATAAATTCTAATAGCCAAATATATTCTCGTAATCTTGCAAAATCGACTAATTCAATTGTCGTTGATAAAATAAGGTCTATAAATCCTGAATTTAACATTGAACAATATACACATGTTTATTTGTAGCACCTAAGCAAGTGATCATAATAATAAAAATTAATCAAGGAGGGACATTTTCATAGACATTCATCTGAAAATAGGAATATCATTTGAATAGATTCCTGTGCCACAATTTGCTGGATGATTGTACTAGTTGAATAAGAAAACACATAAAGAGTATTAATAATAGAAAGTGGTCAAAAAGTCTCCAAAATCGAACAAAGTCAGCACCCTGGTGATATAAGGGTGTACAAGTTAGTGTATAAGTTATGTACAAGCTAATTTTAAGCATGCACCATGCAAGTGACTATGCAAGTCACCATGCAAGTCACCATGCAAGTCACCATGCAAGTCACCATGCAAGTGTTCCACCTATCATAAAATGTAGAAAAAGTGTTGTTTTTGCATATTATATGATAGGTTAAGACGAGCACAATATTCGCTCAAAGATGGCAATTTCATAACTGATAAAATTTGAATATTAGGGATTCCGAACTGAGGTGGAACAAATTTTAGTATACCTATTTCTGTTTCAAATATTTTCACTACTTTGTCTTCGCCGAAGGTAGGCGGTACCATTGATAACCTCGGCTCGCTTGAGAGTGTCTTTGTGATGGACGAGGTAAAGCACAGCTATGGTATAAATATATAGTAAACAGAGGGGCGAGCCCCTCTGTTTACTATATATTGCTGCGCTTCACAAACTCCTCGGCAGGCTTTAGTGCATTGAGCTTGCCGACGTCTATAAATTCAAGGTTCTCGGCTTCTACTCCGTAAATGGGGTAGCGTGCTGCCGCCCACATATAGAAACTCATTATGGGGAAGCGGGTGCCTTTTTGCTCGTCGGCGGGTAGCTCCTTCTCTTTGACGTATTCCTGCATAAGGTCTATAACTTTGTCGCTCAATATGTGTATGCCCGAGAAGGCGAGTGCGCGGCACTCATTGGGGTTGATATCGGGCGATGTTACGTGGTAGTCGCCTGTGTCGGTGTTCTGCCACCCCACAAGGAGCATATTCTGTGGGTTGAAAAGCAGGAATCGGGTGGTGGGGCGGTTGCTCACAAGAAGGCTGGCAATGGCTTCGTCGCGCACCTGCGATGCGAACCACTTTATGTCGCAGCTCGAAAGAATATCTACGTTGTGTATAAGAAATTTGCCACACCCTTGCAGGTATTTGCGAGCGTGCAGCACGGCTCCGCCTGTTTCAAGCAGCAACCCTCGCTCGTCGCTCAGTTCAAAGAGCATTTTCCCCTCGGCTAGTTCTTCGTGCTTGTTTACAATCCAGGGTTGGTTGGTTGCCCACTCCTCAATTTTATCGGCAAAGTAGTGTATGTTCACAACTGCTTCGTTTATGCCGCTTGCCAGCAGTTTGCGTGCAACGTGTTCCAAGAGTGGTTTCCCGCACACGGGAACAAGTGCTTTGGGTAGAGTGTCGGTTATTGGTTTCAGCCTTGTGCCAAGCCCGGCTGCGAATATCATTGCTTTCATAGTATTTTCTATTTTTAGCAAATGTAACCATAATATTGGCGAAATGATAATTTCTTTGAGTTAAAAATTTAATTTTATGCACAGATTGTATATTTTTGGAGGCTACACTGCAAATTGTGTACATTTTTTTCAAAATCAAAGTTTTTTGTATTATTTTTGCGGAGAGTTATAATGTAACATACACAATAATGAAACGGTATGATTATCTGATAGTTGGCTCGGGGCTTTTTGGCGCAGTATTTGCTTGCGAAGCAAGAAAGGCAGGCAAGACTTGTCTTGTGATAGAGCAACGCAGCCACGCAGGTGGTAATATTTATTGTGCACAGGTTGAGGGTATAAATGTACACAATTACGGTGCTCATATCTTCCACACGTCCAACAAAGATGTATGGGACTATGTGAATAATCTTGTACCTTTTAACCGTTTCACCAATACTCCAATGGCGTGCTACAAAGGAGAGTTGTATAACTTGCCCTTTAATATGAATACGTTTTATCGTATGTGGGGCACTAAAACACCGGCCGAGGCGCAAGCTAAAATTGCCGAGCAGAGAGCTGAATATGCTTCAATAACAGAACCGGCCAATCTTGAAGAACAGGCACTTACCCTTTGTGGCAAGGATATATATGAGCGTTTTATAAAAGGATATACCGAAAAGCAATGGGGTGTGGCAGCAACAGAGCTTCCCCCGTTCATCATAAAGCGCATTCCATTTAGGTTTACGTTTGACAATAATTATTTTAACGACGATTACCAGGGCGTTCCCATTGGAGGTTACAATAAACTTATCGATGCTTTGTTGTCGGGGGTTGATGTGTTGCTTGACACCGATTACTTCAGCGACAGGGAAAAGTGGAACTCTATGGCTGAAAAGGTGCTTTTTACCGGTTGCATAGATAAGTACTTCGATTATTGTTTTGGCCGTCTCGACTACCGCAGTTTGCGTTTTGATACAACAATTATTAATGAAGAGAATTTCCAGGGTTCTGCGGTAATTAACTACACCGAGCGTGAAATTCCTTATACTCGTGTTGTAGAGCACAAGCATTTTGAAAATGCTGTTTCACCCGTAACGGTTGTAACTTATGAGTACCCCGATGATTACGAAGAAGGCAAAGTGCCCTATTATCCTGTAAATAATAGCCGCAACTCGGATATCTATAAAAAATATAAGGAACTTGCAGCTTCTTGCGATGGTGTGCTTTTTGGTGGTCGCTTGGCACAATATACTTATGCCGATATGGACGACACTGTTGAGGCTGCGCTCAGTTTGTGGCAAAAAGAAAATGGTTGATTATTTTATAGTAATCTCATAATAGAAAGAAGACCTCAACTATGTGGTTGAGGTCTTCTTTCTATTAGGGTGTGTTAATAAAGTTCTTCGTATTCCTTTGTTATTTTTTTCCAGGTATAGAACTTTTGTGCGACTCTTTTTATATCTTTGCTTGAAAGGTCCTTTTGGGTTACTAATTGTTGTAACTCATTGCAGTTCTTCCAATAATAGGCCTTGTGGTGTGTGGTTTCGCGGTTATATACAACGTCGTATGCAAGCACAGGCTTTCCCAGGAACATTGCCTCTACAAGTGATGGGTTGGTGCCACCTGCGCTATGGCCGTGAATGTAGAACCGGGCATTGTTGCGCAGTGTGTAGAGAATTTCAAGGTCGTATATGCTGTCTATGAGTTTAATATTACTGTAAGCACTATATTTCTCTTTCAGCCTGCGGCTATAGTCGTTGCGTTTCCAATTACCTACAAATACAAGTTCTTTGCCACTGTTTGCAAAAGCGTCTAAGGTTACGTGGCAGTTGTTCTCGGGTTCAATGCGGCACACGCTTATAGAGTAACTGTCTTTCTTTAAACCGTATTGGGCAATAATCTCGGCTTGTCTCTCTTCCGATACGTTGCACAATGCGTGGTCGCCGCCATAAGCAATGAGCTTGGCCTCCCTTTTGTATCGCCAATCTACATAATCGGCTATGCCTTTGTTGTCGGCAATAATGGTGTGTGCACTTTTTACTGCAACAATCTCGGAAAGGAGCAGGAATTTGCGCACAGCACGTGTCCATTTGTCGCGTCTGTGTTCAAGCCCGTCAATGTTTACAATAACCTTGGCGCGGCTGAACAGCTTGAATATTGGAAGGAAGGTGCAACCGCTTACACCGAGAACGAGAATAGTGTCATAGCCGCGAATGGAGCGAATCATGGCTACAATATCATAAAAGATACTCTGTACACCATTGGCACGCAAAGGGAGGTATTTGAGTTTTGCTCCTTTGTGTTGCGGAAGTCTCTGTGGCATATCCTTGCCACTGCAATATATGGTGTATTCAATATCACTGGAGCGATGTTCCCCAATGATATTATCTACAAGTGTTTCGAAGCCACCATAATTGGCCGGAACACCTTGTGTACCAATAATTGCAACCTTTTTCATCTACAGGTTCTTGTCGTCTTTTATTTTGCGAAGAATCTCTTCGACCATTGCAGCTGAGCTGTATTTTTTTGACCGTTCTATGCTTCCTTTGTACAAAGATAGGTATAATTCCCGATTAGAAAGTAGTTTTTCGATATTTTCTGCAATAAATGGCAGATTTTGTATATCTATCTTAAAACCGTTTTTGCCATTATCGACCATTTCGGCCACACCGCCCACGGTGGGCACAATTACCGGCAGGCCTGCCGACATTGCTTCCAAAACTGTTAGGCCGAAGGTCTCAATAAACAAATCTTTATTTGAGAGGTTCAGCACTATTGATGCTCTGTTGTAGAATGGGGCAACATCTTCTTGCCGTGTGTGCACAGCGAGGTTCTCAATCTTGCCAATGTTATTATTGTGCCAAAAAGTGTCAATGTTTTCTTGCGTATCGTTTATTACCAGCTCAAAGTTATATTGTGGTAGCATTGCAGCAAGCTTGCAGAACTCTAGTGTGCCTTTGTATTTCTTTAGTGAACCGAGCAAAAGCACACGTTTTTGTTCAAATGCTTTTTGCGGGTTGGGCGTGAGCTTTGCAATAAAGGCATCGTCTATGGCATTAGGTATCACGCACACACCATCGCTACGTTTAAGGAACGAGCGTTGGTACCTGCTCACGCAAATAATCTTGCTTGCTATTTTTTGCATTACCCAAGCAAGAGCACGGTAAAAACAGCTTTTTACCGTGGCATTTTCGTGATAGTGGTAAATAACTCTTTTCCCCATAAGCCACCCTGCAAGTGCGGGCCCTGCCGGTAGTATGGTGTTTATGTAAAAGACCGCCTCTTTGTTGCCGGCATAGCCAAGCGCGAGAAAAAAGGTGTATATCTGTGCCCAAGTATAGCGTAGCATGGCAAGTGCCACATTTTTGTTAAAGCAGTAGCTGTATCTGCGGAATCTTATATTGCCACAGCCTTCCAACTCGTCGAGCACTCCGCCACGCGATGTTACAAGCTCCACTTCCACCCCCTTTGCAAGCAGGTGTTGTAGCGTGTTCTTCAGCACTTTGGGGCTGCCGCTGTAGTCGTTGAACAGGTGAAAACATATTAGTTTCATAGGGCGCAATTTTTCAGTAGATAACACCAGGTATGCAAGCAGCGGGCGATGTCGCCATCGGCTCCCCCTTTTTCTCTTATCGTGAAGCGCGAAATCACATCGAGCAGGTATAGGCGCAACAAATGCTTGTCGGCCACATTGTAGCCATTTATATATTCAAGAATTTCCTCGCACGACATTCGCTTTTCAAATATTGCGGTTTGCAGTTCAAAGTGGCAGCGGTCTATCCCGGGCGGGTAGGTGAGTGTGGCATATTCAAAATCGAAAACAAAGAGCTCGCCCCGCTCCACAAACATATTCCAGGGAGTAAAGTCGGCGTGGCAGGCCGAAAATTCCACCATTTTGCCGCAGTATTCGGCCATAGCCCTTGCTATTGCAGTTGTTACAACCTCCTTGTCTGTTGTGGCGGGTAGCCAATCGATGTGCTCCTGCAGGGCGGTTATGGAACGGTAGTAGTCGCTCTCCTCAAAGGGCAGTGCCAGCCGTGTTTTTTCGTGCAGTGTGGCAAGGAAAGCCTCTTGTTGTGGCCCCCACGTGTGCACCACTTGCGATTTTGTGGTTTTTACACTGCTTTGCACAAAAATGTGTACCCCGTTTGAGAGTGTGCCACAGTGCAGTGCCCGTGGAATGTTTGTAACTCCATTCTTTGCAAGTTTTGCAAGCGTGGCTGCCTCCTTTTCAAACAGTTGCAGAATCTCTTTGTTATCGCTTGCCTTGCAGTATCCAAGGATATTGTTTCCACTGCTAAGTTGTATTGTAATTTTTTGATGCACGCAGGGTGTGCCTTCGAAAATTGCAAATTCTAAATCCTGGCAGCAGAATACCCTTTGCAACAGTCTCTTTAACTCCTCTTGTAGCGTGCAACAGAGGAGCTCCGCTTTTATTGCTTTGCGCACAAAATGCAAGCGATGCAGCCACGGAAACAGTACCTTCAGCAGCTTGCCGTTGCGCCCGCTTGGCTGGTAGAGGTTCAGTGCCACCCGCATATTTTTGGCGGGCAAGAGCCAGCTTTTGCCATCGGCGTTGGTTATGCGGTAGTAGCGGTTTGTGCCACTGCCTGCTGATATTATTTTGTGCAGAAATTGGTTCATTTGTCCTTTTTCTCCAAAATATTCCAAATGCGATTAAAACAGAATATCCTTATCTTATCTATAATTATGGCAATTATAAATATAAAAGCCATATATGATAAAATAACAATGTAATACTCTAACCCACTGTAATTGTCGTATATATACTTTGCTTGTTGTATGTAATAATCACTCAGATTAAAATGACAATGTAGTAAATATACCGAAAAACAGGAGACTGCAATCCAGTTAATTATTTTACTCCTTATTTGCAACTGAACAAAGAAAAGTAGCAGAAACAAAGGACCGACAATATTTAATGGGTTTGTGTAATATTCTCAGTAGTTCAATATTTGAGTTGCGTTCAAGTGATTTCATTATGATATTTTGTTATTATCGGTTTTAACCCTTTCCATTACCAAATCCCTAAACTCCTTGCCACGCGCCTCCCAGGTAAATTGGCGGCCTGCATTTCTGGCCTTTCCACCTATGGTTTTTCGTTCATCGGCATCGCTCATGCGCTCCATTGCATGGCTCAAATTATTAATAACCTCGGTGCGGGTAGTGCGTGGAATAACCACCGCATATTCGTTGGAGAAATAGCGCGTGTAACCTGTGGTGTCGAGGCATATAAGTGGCTTGCCCATTGCCATAGTGTCGAAGGAGACGGTAACGGCACCCTCTTTAAGTGAGGCGTTCACCACTACGTCGGCTGCAGCAAGCAGGCGGTAATATTCATTCATATCTACTTTGCCGGTGAAGGTTACTTTATCGGCAACACCGTTGTTCTGTGCAAGTGCCTGCAAGCGTTCCTTGTCGCTTCCCTTGCCCACAATTGCAAGGTGCATATTGGGGTTGTTCTTTGCCACGCGGGCAAAACTTTCTATCACAAGGTCAAAGCCGCGCCACGCGTCCAGTCGGCCCACGGTAATGTACTCTGTTTTATCGTTGCAAGCAGCTTTTCCTTCTATCTTTGCAATATCATCTACGGCAACATCGGTAAATAGCACGCTTTTGTGGCGTTGCTTGGCCGGTATTAGGTTGCGGGTTATTTCTGTTTTGCACAACACCAGGTCGGCGTTTTTGCAGCGTTGCTTGAAACCGTAATTCAGAGGCAGTAATTTAATAACCGCACGCCGCACCCGCTCAATTATGCGTGCCTTGCCTGTGTAGTGGCGGCTATATTCCGCAGGTATGGTTTCCAAGCCACCCACAGGGCCCCAAATAAAGAACTGCTTTTGCCCGTATGAACTTACCTTCCACAGCATATTGCCGTATGTGAGGTGGTGGAATATCTTTATATTGTTCTCGCGCATAGTGCGTTTTACTATGCGGTTGGTGCAGTGCTGCCATATATTGTAGTATGTGCGCACGCCGCGCAACCCCTTTTTCCAGAATCGTGCCCACTTGGGCAGGTCGAAATAGAGGAAATGTATTCCACGGTATTCGGGGTGCTCCTCTATCCACGGCTCTATGGTGGGGTGGTTGCTTTCGCGCGTGAGCACCCACAACTCAAAGTAACGGGACATCTCCAGTACCCAGTGCCAGCCAACGCCAATCTCGCTACCAAGCCCGGGCTCGCAAGCGTATGCCGAAACGAATATTTTATGCTTGGGTGTTGTCATGGAGGTTATTGTTAGTTCTTAAATAAGTACTTTGCTAGAATTTTAAGATATTAATTTATTACTTAAGTCTCTTTAAATTCTTCTTGTGTTGCTCCTCGGATATATATGTGAGAATCTCGCATACTGCGGTCTGTGGCGTAGTTTCGTTGAGCACCTTGCGGTAGCCCTTTTTATTGCACAAGTAGTCTATTTTGTCGTTAATGGTTTTTATCCCCTCCTCATTGAGTTCGCGTTTGCGGGCAAGTATGGTGCTGCTGCTTGCTGTGAGCAGTATATTGTAGTTGAGCGAGGGTATGAACAGCCTTTTCCACGTGTAAAGGAACGCTGGGCTCAGGTATATGCGTGAGCGACGGCTGTCGCAAATAATATCGGTAAAATAGCGGTCGAAAACCACCACACGGGTGATGCGCGTAACACTTTTTACTTTTATAAAATAGCCTACAATGTAATCAATTGAATAGTAGGCAAGGCGGGCGAGCGAGCTTAGCTTGCCGGTTTTCCCACCACGATGAGGCTTGTCAAAATTTCTGTCCACCTCTTTTTTTATGCCTGCCGAGTGTGCCACCTCACCCAAGTTGCCAAAGAGCGCGGGGCGGAAATGGTAATATTTGTGTGCAGTACCAAAGACGGGTGCTATTCTTTCGAGCAGCATATCTATTACCGTGGTCTTGCCACTGCCATCGGGGCCCGTGAAGCCTATGCTGAAGCCTGTGCGCGAGCATATATAGTTTCCAATAAAGGTGTAAAGGAAGTATATAATGCCCCAAATGAGTGCCAATGGCCTTTTCCTCAGGTTGTGCCATAGTGCTTTAAGAATAAGGTTTTTCCCGCTCTTCTTGTCGCATTCCGCCACGCTGTTGCAACCGAAAATCTCTTTAACCTTCTTCTCCACGGTGGGCTGGTGCTCGGCAACTTCGCGTGTGGTGTGGTATTTTTCGGGGTATTTGCTCCCCACAGCTCTGTTGTACAGGTATTTGTCGAGGAACTGCCCGTCGGTGTCTATGTAGTAAAGAAAACCATTGAATTTTTTATGGGCAAGAAACTCCTCTGCGCTCATCAGTTGTATTCCCCAAACCGAAGTGTCGAAGAAAAAGTCCCATTGTATAATGTCGGTATGTTCTTCGGTAGTGGTTGCGCATACATAGCTTATGAGACGGTCGCTGTGCAGGTAGGTTATAATCTTCCACCCGCTGTTGTCTATGAGTGTTACCAGGCTCTCTTTTACCCTTTTGTAGCTGTCGCGGGTGATTATAATATCTATGTCGCGGCTGTTGTTCTTGTCGGGCAGCCCTTCAAAATTGCGTAGCACGGCATAATTGCCCTCTTTGTTCAGCAGGCCTATTATGTCGCTTATATGTTTTATGGTCTTTCCTGTTTGGCTCATTTTGCTCTTTTGTCCTTTTGTCTAAATATCCCCGAGTTATGCTTTATCTTGTCCCAAATGTAAAGCGGGCGGTAGTAAATGCATTTAAAAATCTCCCACGCACCTTTGAATATGTTGCCCTTTTTAAGGTAGAATACCCCATTGCGCAGTGCATCGGCGGCATTGGCATCTTTGTGTAGTTCTTTCAGTTGCTTGGGAGTGAGGGAGTTATAGAATTCTATAAATGTTAGTTCCTTCTCACCGGCCCGCCTGCGCAAGAGGTTGGCTTTTGTATAGCGCATTTTAATAATCATATTAAATGCGTTGCTCGATAAGCCATTGCCTTTGCGGTATTTGCACAATATTTCGGGTACTACTATAATTGCTTTCCCATTTACGTAGAGGTCGCTCATACGTGTCCACAGGTCGAGGTCCTCGCAGAAATCCTGGTAACGTGGCTTGCCGTGTGGGTAACCGTCAATTACATATCCTCCTACTGATAGTGCAATTTCACGCTCGTAAATAGCTGTAGGTTGCATAAAAAAGAGTTTTTTTGCGGCGGCCTTTTCGTAAAACTTCTCCTTTGTCTTTTCACCTAAGAAAAGCCCGCCTCCAATCTTTTTGCCTTTTTCGTTTATGTACTCAAGGTAACAGCCAACAGCCATCAGGTCTTTGTCGCTTGTTATTTTTTTGTACATAGTTTCTATGGCGTGTGGGTATAGAATATCGTCGGCATCGAGGAACATCATATATTTTGTCTGTGCGTGCCGTTCGGCAAAATGCCGCGCGTGCCCTATACCGCCATTTTCCTCAAATGATATAAGCTCGTACTGTCGTGGGTGCTCCTCAAAAAACTCCTTAATGGCAGCAACGCTGCCGTCGCTGCTACAATCATCTACAATGAGCAGGTGAAAGTCCTGCATAGTTTGCAAGGCAACCGATTGCAAGGTCTCTTTTATATATTTTTCGGCGTTATAAACGCAGATTGCGAGGGTGAGGTTAGGCATTGGGCTCTATATATGTAATAAATATTTTCGTGAACAGAAATTCCAGGTTAATGTAATGGCTATTGCAATCAATTTGGAAATAATAAAATATGTTCCAATAATGCTGGTGAGTAGCCACAATATACAAAGGTTTATTCCCAACCCAATGAATGAGACAAATAGGTATAAGAGAAACTCCATACCTTTGTTTTTTATTTTGGACTCCTTGAAAATCCACCCTGTACACATAAAGTAGTTGATGGTAACACCTGTTACAAACGACAAGGTTCCCGATAGTATATAATGTATGTTCAGGTACTCTGTGAAAATAAATAACAGGCCGATATCCACGATAGTGCAGAAACCTCCCACAAAAAGATATTTAATTGCTTGCGATAAAGTGGACTCTTTTTTCATCTGTTGAATTTTTGCCATTTGTTGTTTTTAATTAAAAACCCTTCATTGGCAAATTTTAGCATAGGAATATCGCCATTGCTATTTCCGTATGCTGTAATTTCTATATCCTCTCTATAAGGAAATTCCATCGCCAATCTATTTACCTTCTCTTCTCCATAACAGTTCTTCGATGCGAAAGAACCTGTAAGTGTTCCATTGTCTCTTTTGAGCTGTGTGGCAAGTACAGCAGAGAATCCATTGCTCAGTGCCCACGGTTTAATCCAATCTTCGGGCGATGCACTTACAATAACCAATGTATCCCCTTTTGCGGTGTGTAAATTTATTTTTTCAATTGTTTCCTTGCGGATAATTTGTGGAACTCTTTTAAGAGAGTAATTTTCGCACATTGTTTTGAACTGTTCAGTACTAGCTCCCCTTAGTATAGTGCCAAGTAATTTTTCCTTGGCTTCGTTGTTGCTTCTTAAACCAATTGCATATAAACCAAGATTGAAAATGTTTTTTATAATACAACATAGCAACCCTCGGCTACCGTAGTTATAAATAATGAAATCGAACAGCGTGTCCTTGCAAGTTATTGTCCCGTCGAAATCAAATGCAGCAATTTTTCTCATAGGTAGATGATGATTGTAAATGTCGTAATCCAACCCGCGATGCACAGGTGAATAAATCGATCTTTTTGCATTATGTTTGTGGGGCTACCGCTCTTTTCATCTACAATGGTTAGTTGCATATAACGCATAATGCCTAAAAGTACAAATATTGATGTTATATAAAGATATTGTGTGTTAAAACGCTCAATTACATCGTTCTCCATTGTCCACATTATGTAGCATATCATTGTCATTGCCGCTATTATAGCTATTGCGTTGTTGAGAAACGTCAAGTTGTAGCGAACTATATTCTTGCGCATTTTTTTACCGCTGGTTTGGAAAATGAGCACGTCGTCCCTTCTTTTGGCAAATGCAAGGAACAGTGCCAAAAGGAATGTCATTAGTACTATCCACTGCGAAATCCAAGTGGCAGTGGAGAATCCTCCAACCAATATACGTATAACAAATCCAATAGCTATAATGAATGTGTCAATAATAGCTATGTGTTTGAGTGTGGTGCAGTAGAAAAGATTTAGAATGTAATAGATAATTATGCCAAAACTGGTCTTGTTCCTTATTTCCCCGGCAGGTAGAAGATATAGTAATGCTAATGCTATAATAATACAGGCAACCATTGTTGTGTATGCCTGCACAAGCGTTATCTTTCCGCTTGCAATGGGGCGCATTCTTTTCTTTGGGTGCAATTTGTCGGCTTCCACATCTTTGATGTCGTTGAAACAATATACGGAACTTGCTGCGAATGAGAACGCAATGAATGTGCATAGAGCACTTGCAAGTTCTTCGAAGGAGAGAATTCTATGGTTAAAGAATATTGGCAGAAATATGAATGTATTCTTCAGCCATTGCGCGGGGCGCAGTAATTTTATAATCGAGTTCATTAAATTTAAAATAAATTCTGTAATATATAAATAAGATTTCCTATAACCGATGTATATAATGTTTTAGGTAAGGGAAAACAAGCAAAAGGAACAATAATTGTTGTTGCAATTATAATATAAAAGTATTTGTTGGCAAACAATTTGTTCGTTGCAAATATTTTATCTATAAAGTCGCTTGTTTTTCTTATAAAAGCGATGTTACCATGCAATTTTCTATTATTAAATAGAATAAAAATGAAGAACGATGAAAGAATCCAAGGAATAAGAATACGTCTTTGGTCGCACGATAATATAGTAAATAGTGGAATATGTGATATAAACTGTGTAATAAGAATAGATATCAGGTATTTTGAATTTATTTCCTTTCTTTCGTATGAAAACAACCTCACCTTATTCACATTTGCGCATAGATAGAGTGTGAAGAAATAAATAAAGCACCAAGCGAAGATACGGGGTATATATTTATATATCGGGTAGAACCAATTCTCGTTCAGGTGAAATAAAAACGTTCTTTCACTATCCCAAGTAAGTGCTTCTACTCCTTGTCCCATTGGTAGAATCTCGCCATATGTGTTGTTAAAAAACAGAGAATGGGACTCCCAAATCTTATGGGCAGTTATTGAATCCCCCTTGTAGACACAAACGATTCCCATTGTTAATATTATAGGTACAAAGGGTATAGCTCTTTTTATTATCCCAATCGTACCGCCTCTATACTTGTCGCTAAATATATGAATTAATATTAAATACGGAATAAAAGAGAAAAAACTGGCTTCATGTATTAAAATAACCAAGGAACTAACGAAGCAAAAAAGAATATAATGAAGATGTTTATTCCGTTCATTCGTAACCTATCTTTTGTATAAAAAGATGCAAAGTAGAATAATTAGTAATACAAGGGCATCACGTCTGTATAGTGTCAATCTATTCATTGCAAATCCACCAAACATGACGACGGTTGGAAATAGGAACACAGACAGCTTGGACTTTATGAATAGGTATACAGACATTAGTAATAGCGCAATAGTTGAAAAGATGCAAATAGCCCAAATAATAGTTCCTATGTTTATATTAGTATATTCATACATAGATGTTAAAAATTCTCCACACAGCCCTCTTCTCACAAATCCTCCACGATAGTTTATAAGCCAGTCGCTTAAACTAAAATCTATAAACCCGGCCTTGTGTGTAGGGTCTATGTGTAATCTTGTTATAACAAACAAGAAGAATTGCACAATTATAATAGAACAATATGCAAAATACACCCATTTGATTTTCATATTTATTCCAATAAGTTATAAATTTATCTATATCTCATTTATATTTTCCCATAAAATGTTACTTTCCCTTAGTTGGTCTTTTCGTGCCATTTAGTGCGAAAACTCAATATGAAGAAATAGTTGTTCTTCGTTAGTTCTTGGTGTCTTCTCATTATATTCTTCGTTCATAATTGTTGCAAGTGCATTTCGTTTGTCGCAAAGAATGCCGTAGAGTTTCATCTCGTTCATCATTGCATCAACTATAGGAAAATGTTTCATACGTAATATAATAAATATTTAACGGTGAATTCTATAAGATGCAGAATCGCATTGGGTCGCAGTATAACGAAGGTCTGCTATATTATGGAATCTATCAAATATATGATATTGCCAATAACAGATGTTCTAAGCGGGTCTTTAAATCCCCAAAAAGGTAAGACTATGGTTATGCTTACCATAACGTAGAACCAGGTAGTTCTAAACAAATTCTTGTTGTAAATCTTGTTAATCTTTTTCGACGCAGTTGAAAATACTGGATATACTTCTTTTCCAAAGTGTGCAAAGATATAAAATGAGGTAAGCGACCAGTATACAAATAGTCGTCCATAGTCACATGATAGTACTGCAAATAAGGGGGACATTCCAGCTAATTGGATAAACAATATTGTTGCAAGGTGTTCATTATCAATGTTCTCTCTTTCGTGTTCGAATAATCTGATTTTATTCACATTCATCATAAGATAGAAGGCAAGAAAGAATATAATGCACCATGCGAAAACTGAAGGAATATTACCTGGCAATAATATTAGGAAATTTAGTCTAACATGCAGTCTTATTGCTTGTCCGGTACTCCAACTTAATGCTTCAACTCCATCTCCGATAGGCAGCATCTCCCCGAATTTTTCATGGAAATATGGTGTGTAAGAGTTCCAAATATTATTGGCAATCTCCTCATTACCTTTGAATATGCAGGCACACCCCATAGTAAGTAGTATTGGCAAAATAAAAAATACTGTGCTTGCAGCCCTTTGCACAAGTAACCGGTTCTTGTTTCGTACGTAATGATCAAAAGCAATGAACGGTACAAAGCAAAAGAAACTTGCTTCGTGTGTGAGTATCACAAAGATACCCGTTAGAGATAGCAATATGTAATATATCCATCTTTTCTTTTCGCCCTCTATCCATTTTTTATAAAAATAAAGTGCAAGGAATATCAATAGCAACATTAATGCATCGCGTCTGAAACTTGTAATGCTATACATTGTATAAGAGCCAAAAAACAGAATACTGGGAAGCAAGAAAACCGAGAGGCCTTTTTTCCAAAAAAAATAAATAGTAAAAAGTATAAGTGCTATTGTACTTATAATAGTTATCAAGTATATGTTTTGTATTATATCAAGATTGTAACAATTATATAAATATAACAATCCCTCTCCCCACAGACCACGTCTTACAAACCCATCGTTATAATTAATCAGCCATTCGCTTAGGTTCCATCCCTCAAGTAATGTTTTTTTTAATGGGTTAATATAACACTCCGATATTGTTATAAACAGGAAGTTTGCAATAATGAGGGTACAATAGGAAAAGAAGAATATTCTAAAAATTCTTTTAGTATTCATTGTCTTTTAAAAGTATATTATGGGTTCTATTGAATAACTATTTGCGTTTCTTAACTACTTTGGCAGGTTTTCTTGCAATAATTACGCTTGTTGGTATATCTTTGGTGATGTACGAATCGGAAATAGTTAAAAGAATATTCATAAATCGTTCTTATTTTTCCACAGTAAGGTCAATAAACGGTCTTATACCCAATTTTTCTTTATAGTAGTTGTTTAAATTATCTACGCACACTTGGTTGCGCTCTCTATTAACGTCGAGCAAAGTTTCGTTATTTGATATTGAAACAGGAGTGTGGTTGTACTTATAGTTTGTGAAGTATATTGGTGTCTTTTGCAGCAGAGCCATACACGAAAGCCACACATCATCGGCCGTGAGACATAGTTCTATAATCTCTTTTGTCAGGAATGCATCTTTGTACAATGAATGTGGGGGGTATAGTACACTGCTCACCCCAAGCAACAGAAAATGGTTCGAAAGTTCGGGTTCTGTGGCATCGGGCCACTCTTTGTATAGGTGTGTCGTTGGTAGAATCTTTTTTACCCAGTTGGCTATTATGGCATTGGGGTACTTTTTATGTGCTGTTAAGTGTCTTTCTATGAGGTCTGTGCGGTAGAAAAGGTCGTCATCGACAGTTATAACAATATCTTCGGGGTTCTCTGATATTGCGTAAAAATATTTTGTGTGTGAGCGTATCTTGTCGGGGCATAGCTTTATCTGTAAGCCTCTTTTTTGTTGCTCCTGTAATTTTTTTGGAAGTTCCTCTATGCTGTTTACCTGCCCCTGTGTGAGGTAGAGAATAATTGCATCGGGCTTAACTGTCTGCCGCAGCAAGCATTCAATAACCAACCACAGTTTGGGCAAGCGAGGAGGGAAAGAGGTGAGCGATACGATAATCCTTTCTCCTTTTTTGTCGCTTTCCTTGTTGAGCGAGTATTTTGGATTATTTTTTGTGCAGTTAAAATATATTGGTAATATAATATTTGCTAGTGCTGCTACTATTCTGTTTACTGCAGGGTAGAAGTATATCTTGGAAAGAAATTTATTCCTTTTTCCTCCCCAATAACGTCTGTTGTCGAAAAAGTTAATTAGGCCCATTATATTATATTTTTTAATATTCTCCCATAAAATGTTTGCTTGTTCTCCTCATTTTTTTCTTTCCAGTTTGCTCTATAGCTTAATTTAAAGAAATAGTTGTCTTTTGTTAGTTCTTGGTATTTCTCTTCATTATATTCTTCGTTCATAATTGTGGCAAGAGCATTTCGCTTGTCGCAAGTAATGCTGCAGAGTTTCATCTCGCTCATCATTGCATCAACAACAGGAAAATGTTTCGAGGCATAATGTATGAGGTAGTCCTGAATCACATAATCGGGCCATACATTCTCTTTTTCTGCAAAGGCAATAAGCATTTCCGACACGAAGGAATAGAGGGGATTATGGCTGTTTTTGCTCCACAAACACCAGGTGCTCCAGTTATATTTGAACGAGGTCCAGAATCTGATGGAACGTACCGATGTGGAAACAATCCCATTTGCAGAGAAAATCTCCACATTGTTTAATTTGTCAAATGGAATGGCTCCGCTCACCCACACGGTTGCATCTATCCATAATCCACCATATTTGCTAAGCAGTGAGTTTCGTATGATATCGCTATAATTGGCCCAAGAAATTTCGCCCCTAATAACTTTCTTCTTGATAATTTCGGGCAGATGTATGTAGTTGTGCAAGTTGTTATTGGTAATCAGTTGAACATTGGAGTTGTAGGTGGTTAGTTGTCGGTAACAAGCCTTTACAAGCAGTGGCATATATCCTTCGCCTTGTCCCCAAAAGACCCAAATGCATGGTTCTTCATTCATTGTCCCATTGTTGCAATTGCAGTTGTTCTCTTTGTGTCTGTCAATAATGTTTTTGTATTTCCTTTCAATGTACTTGTCGAGCCACGCTGTCTTCTTTTTTATGGCATATGTCGATAATTTGTAGCAAAATGGCGGTTTAAAATAGAAACAGAACCACCATATAATACCATAAAAAGCATAGATGAAACTATAATTCCTCCATATTAAGAGGAATTCTTTGAAACGTCTCTTTATAAGTTTTGCTCTATTCCCCATCTTTTTCTGTCGTTATTGCCGCTATCTCTTCTGATATATACTCATCTTCTGCAATCTCATTATCTTCCTCTTCTTCGTATATTTCGGGGTTATATCTGTTTTCATAAAAGTATCTTACACAGGTGATTACTATAGCGAGTTCCCATGTGTACTGAATGTTTCCACCGGTAAAACCGCCACCTACTCCGACAAACATAAAGATTGTTGCAAGCGACCAAAAGCGGTAGGCACAGGAGAGGGTAAATACAAGTGATAAGATATACCAAATAACTCCATAGTCATCGAAAAGTGTTGCTTTTTGTCTGGTTACTAATCCATGGTTGTATGCATAATCAATTCCATAGCCAAACCATGTCTCAAACTTTGTATAGTCTGCTGTGAACGAGTTGAATAATGGGGATATTCTACTGGCACCGGAACCATCGGCCTCTTGTGCTCCTTTTTGGTCGAGCTGTGCAGCCTCGTTCATAACAGACGTGGCTCTGTCGAGGTGCTCAACACCCGATGCTTGGATTAATGCATACAATACGATGAGCGTAGGTATCATATAGTGCCAGTTGTGCCTGCGTACAAAATATAGGCTTAAAAGTATAAGGCAAACAAATGCGGTTCCGCTACCCATAGTAAACATCATCCATAAGAAGCGTATTGTTACCCACTTGTGTTCTCCGCTGAATAGCTCTTTAAGTGTAAAAGGTCCTTCTCCTCGTTTGTATTCTTGGCATTTTACATAGGCATAGTAGAATACAAGCATAAAACGTGCAAAGTGGCTGGGTTCATTTGCCAGCGAGTTGCAACCTATACCTCTGTCAAGCTCTTTCCAAAGATTTATTTCAATCATTACATTAATACCTGCCAGCAAGGCAATTTGTTGTATTATGCATACAACAAAATATGCCATCATCATCCATTTGCATATCTTTATAAAATGGTTTATTGTGAAAACCTTTTCTATATATATAAGATTATACATGCAAATGTATGTAACAACCAATAATACGGTATAGATATAAGTGCTCCACCTGAATGTTTCGGGGTGGAAACTTGCTATAAAATATTGATATATAATAAATATTGCACCTATAATCAGAGCTTTGGAAATCTTGAAGGTATATGTAAAAAGCAAAATTACACACATAGCCATTAATGCGTTTTTTATGGGCGCATCTGTGGCAAATGTGTCAATGGGTGTATAATATATACCGTATAAGATAATGAGTACGGTTGCAAATTTTGTTAAAAAAGTTTTTTGTGGTGAGTTTTCCATATGGTGTTGTACCAGGCTGTTTATTTAATTCCTTTTAATATATAAGAAACTTTTAGTATTAGGAAATACAATTCTATGTTTAAGTGTGCAATCAGTTTCTTGTATATGGGCATTTTGCTGTATTTATACAGATTATGTATCATGGAATTTCTCCAATGGCCTAAACAAAACGACCGGCTGTTTTCATTACACTTCTTGTGGTCGTGCACAGCATAAGTGTTAGCATTGTAGAACATCTTTTTCTTTGCTTCTTCTACCTGTGCTCCCAATATTGGCTCTTCGCCATACAAGAATGTTCCTTCGTCAAAGAATCCAATCTCTTGAATAAAATTTATGCGTATAGCAAAGCAACAGCCGTTAAGGCACCTGCATGTTTTAGATTCCGTATGTGGCTCTATCCATTCGGGGTTATCTCCTTTTTTCCTGTTAAGTAGCCCTGTTAGCAATTTAAAGTAATTGTTCAAATAATCTTTCCCTCTTTTTTTGGGATTTTGATGCACGCCTTCGGGAGTTACAATGTCGCTGCCACATACCACAATCTCTTTGTCATCAATCATTGGTTGCAGTAGTTTGTCAATGTAGTCTGGTTGTGGAAATTCCATGTCGGGGTTGGCTATGAGGGCATATTCGTAGCCTTGCTCGGCTGCGTACCGCAGCCCCACGTTGTTACCTGCATTATAGCCTCTGTTTGTGCTGTTGGCAATAAATGTTATGCTCTTTTCTTTGCAAAACAGCTCAATGGCTCTTTTTTCTTCATCGCGTGAGCAGTTATCTACAACAATAATCTCCTGCTGCACACCTTGTTGCTGCAACAGGTAGCCGATGCACTTCTTGCAGTCGTCGGAAGAGTTGTAGTTTAGCAGAATGGTTGCTATTTTCATTTTGCTTTGAATTTCAAATATATGAAACGCCTTATTTTGCCTGTTACACGGCATATCCTCCACACCGGGCCGAACAGTCTCCCGGTTGTGAGTCTCACGCTTGCTTTGTCGAATGCGGTGCATCGCCCGCCAAGCAACATAATATTAAGCAGTTCCTTTGTTGATAATATTTTTACAAATGGTTTCCCGTCAAAAAACTCGGCATCGCATAGTGGGCTTAGGTCTATGTCGTGGTGTTTAAGCGCGAGCATTGTTCCTGTTGCACGTTTGCACCAGCTTCGTAGCAGGTCGCTGGTTTGTGTGGGTGTGTGTGATATTTTGCTTGCGATATATGTACTGGTAGCAATGTTCGCTTCGATAATTCTGTTGCTTTTAACACTCTCTCCCTCTTTAAATGTCGGAACAACTTTGCCTTTCTCACTTCGGTACCCCGTGGTGGAGGGGTAGGGCGATGCAGAAAAGTAGTTTTCTACCATAGTAGTGAGTTCGGTGCTTAGCTCCTGTGGAGTGAAGTAATTGTAAAAAACTCCGTGGCTGCTGTCAAGCACGTCGCCTCTCACTCCGTAATAGAAAAATATAGTATTCTTGCACTTCTCTTCGTGCAGAATGCTGTTAATCATCAAGCGCGTGGTGCCCAGCCAACCGACATCTACCATCGCCTTTTCGCTATTGTCAAAAAGCCCTTCTTGTGCAAAATAGGCATTTAGAAAATCTCGTTTTTCTGTGGCAATTTTCTTTAGATGGTTGCAAAAATAGCTCTTTTCACCGAATATTTTATTGAGAAAATCTGCCTCTTGCTGCTTGTTTGTGATTCTGCTGTATTCAAATTCTGTTGAGAATCTCTCTTTAAGTTCTGCACTGCTTGTGCCTAATGAATTCAAAAGCTCCTTGACGTACTTGCCAACCAATGTTTGTTTGTCATGCACTGCAAGGAATTTGGCAGCGGTGGGCTCTTGCAGATAGGGTAGCAACAGTGCTTTGCGCGATACAAAAAGGTACTTGAGTTCAATGCCCGGGTACCCTCCCTGCATCTGTTCGGCAATCTTTTGCAATATATAACTGTCGCGCGAGAGGAAATAAAGCCGCTTGATACCAAGCTCTTTTGCCTTTTCCAACACAAATTGCACATATGGTATGTAGGCGGGTGCCACAAAGTCGGCAGCAAGGGTGCTGTAGGCATTGTGCCCATTCGTGATGCGTGCCACGCGCTGCAGGCCTGCAAGGCACGAAAGTTCGTATCCGTGTTGCTTGCAATTGTCGGCAATGTGTTTCTCGCTCTCGGTAAATGCGCTGTCGATTAATGTTGCCCTAATCCCTTTTTCCTTTGCTCGCTTCACATCGCTCACTAGGTGGTCGCCATAGTGCTCCCATTGTGTGGGGTTAATGTAGTTGCGTACTTTGTCAAAAAGTGCTCCCGTGGATTTTCTTGCGCCCTCTTCGCACGAAACGTAAACCTTCTCGTTACCGGCGAGACAGCCTTCGCGTTTTAGTATCTGCGCGAGAAATTCGCTATCGAGGTACATATCGGATATAAAACAAATTGTTTTACCTTCCTTACGGCATTTCTCAATTATAGATTTTACAGCAGGGTTTGCTGTTAGGTTATCGGCTTCAATCTCTTTTTCAGCGTCAATTAGTTGTGCGTGTGTATAATCGTCGAATTGCGCAACACCCGCATCGGTATATATATCGGCAATAGAGGTTTCTCGTCCTTTTATATGACGGGCAACACGCCCCTCTGCCTGCCTGCGCCACCAAATAAATGCCTCTCTTTTCGCAGCGTCCCCAGGGTATAGCTTTTGTGCAAGCAGGTAAAAAATATTCCCAGGCTTGCCACATCTGCGCAACAGCACGGTGTCGAATATGTCGAATGAGGCGAGGTTCATCTTGAAGTAAAAGTAGAGATTAGTCTAATGAATTTAATTGAAAATAAATTTGCAATCCAAAGCAAAATACCTCTTTTACTTGATATAAAAAAGTTTTTTGGTGGTCTAATACTTTCTAAACGAGTAATTTGTTCGTCTGTTAGACTCGTCGGAGTCAGTATCCCCTTAAAATAGTTCTGTAGATATTGCATCTTTAAGAAAGATGCATATCTATTGCTCATTTTAAATTTTCGAGGGAGTATGGTTGAAATGTATTTATAGTTCTTCGATAATGTAATATATCCATCGGTGTCTGGTTTGTGCTTTCCATTTCTTGACACAGAATCGTAAACTTTAGGACAGAAGTAGTAATAACCTTGTTCTTCTATGAAAACGATTTTTTTTATGTGGCACAAATAATTATGCCAAAAAAGTCCATCTTCGGAACTCCAAATATTGTTCTCAAACTTAAGGTTATGTTTCTTAATGATTTCAACAGAGAAAATCTTGCACCAAACAGCCCAATTATAGAGGATATTTTCTTCCTCAATATACGACGAATGCTCTCCTTCCTTTGCTATGTGATATTTGTATTTTGTGTCAGGATATATCGTGTCGTGTTTGTCGTTGTTATATCCAACGGTAAAGTACCCTTGTATTACTTGCGTTTCAATATCATCAGTATTATATTTTATAAAATTCTCAAGATAGTATGGTCCTACATAATCATCGGCATCAATGAATGTTACCCATTTTGTAGTAACCTCTTCTAACCCTTGATTACGAGCTTTGCTCGGCCCGCCGTTTTTGTTACGTATAAGTTTTATTCGTTTGTCATTTAGAGCATACTCTTCGCATATCGCCAAACTATCGTCTGTTGAGCCATCATCGACCAATATTGCTTCGAAATTGCTGAATGTTTGGGATAGTAAACTATCCAAGCATCTCTTAAGATATTTGTCGGCGTTGTATATAGGGATAATTACAGATATAATTGTCTCTTGTTTCATAAGATTTACTACAATCCTAATATTTCCTTTAATTTCAGGTATGAAGTTTTTATATCGTATCTTTGTATATTGCAATGGCCGTTTTCGGCAATACGGAATCTAAGTTCATCATCAGAAATAAGTCTAATAATGCTTTTTGCAAGTGCTGTCGGGTCTTTGATGTTGCACATTAGCGCATTATCCTCATCTTTGGCAATCTCTCTGTATCCCTTGTTGTTGGTGCATACAACCGCTTGCCCACATATCATAGCCTCGCCAATAGTCAGCCCCCAACCTTCCTGTAGGCTTGGAGCAAGAAAAATTGCAGCTTCGTTATATATCTTATTGTGTAACTTTTTGTCGGGAGTTAAATGGTATGTATACCATTCCGGTAGGTTTATTGGCTTGGCTGCAGAGCCATACATTGTTACCGTTAGTTGGGGGAATTTTTTTTTTACTTTGTCTAATGCCTCAAAACCATATTTACACCCTTTTATTTCTATAGGACTATACACCATTGCAATGTTGTACTTGTTTTTCTTTTTAATGGGAATTGTAATTCCAAAATAATTGAAATCAAAACCATTGGAGACGATGTCGCAATGTTCTCCCTCCTTATTTACAATGTCTTTTAACCAATTTGAAATTGCGATTTTTCTTAATGGGTATCGGTATGTGGAATGCAATGTTTTATCAGTGATTCCTCCCCAGTTTTCATAGCCTTGGATAAAATAATATTTCTTGTCGGTAGGGTATTCTTTTACATACATTGCCGTGTAGGGCGATGTGCATATATATATGTCGCTTTTAGGCACGTGGCGGTAGTTCAGCGATAGTGTTAGGTGCTCTTTCACACGTTTGTCGAGCGCAAACCACTTTCTCCCTGAATATCCTTTTATAATTTGTTGAACGTATCGCACGCAATTAGTTAGTTTGTAATATAGGCTTTTCTTCTTCCAAAAAAGCGAGCCTGAATATACAATATTCACTTTGTGTCCATCGGCAACAAGGCGGTTGGCATATTCATATACAACCTTGTAACCGCCGGCAGGTTCTTTGCTTGGGTGTGGGAAGATGAAGGAGATGGTGCTACTCATTTATTTTAGTTTAATCAATCTATAGATTCTTTTAGCTATAAACTGTAAGGATTTTTTCTTTTTATTGATAATGAAAATAGCAAATCTATACAATGTGGTGTGTTGCCCATTTTGTACAACTTTTATTTGGGGGATATTTTCTCCTTCCAACAATCCAATATATGTGCGGAATAAGTCTTTGGCGCTAAAGAACACTTTTAACTTTTCGTCTTTTATAATACAGGCTCTATATAGTGAATCTCCGTAGAAAGAGCCGGTAACGGATGGTGACAATAGCTCCTTAATGTAATGGAATTTTTGTCCATCTTCACTTTTCCAAATTGTAAGATTGTTGAAGTCGTAACTTATAAGATAATATATACCGTCGATAAAATTTACATCTATGTGCCAAGGGTTGTTTTGCGCTCCTATTAGCCTGCATGCAGACTTGTTTTGCCATTTACGGCCGTCTTCCGATTCTGAATACGCTAATCCTCTTTGTCCACGTGATTCGCTATCAACATACCACATACGATATCTGCCATTGCTGTATATTATAGCCGGGCTCACAACCATATTGCCCAATTCATTACCCTCGGCTGTGGCAAGGTTTACAAGAATTTCTCTATCGCTCCAATTTATTCCATCGTAGCTGGTTTTTCTCACCAACTGCAGATTGTCGTAATAATTATTATCGCCACTCCTATGTGTAAATCGATACCAACACTCCAATTTGCCTTTAACATATACCAAGTGAGGGTCGGAGAAATAATCTAATTCTTTTATTTCTTTCTCATGAAGGTCGTCTATTGGGTTCTTTGCGATTTCTTCCCAATCTACACCATTGTTTGACACGTGTATTGATGGACATTCATTTCTGTCCATATATGGCTTGCATTGTGGTGAGAATGGGGTTTCTGCCATCCAATATTTATATCCATTCCACCCTTCTTTGAAGTAGAGCACCGATGGGTGGTAGGGGCTATTGCTGCCATCAAATGTTTTTATATCAAGTGGTGCTTGGTTGTATGGTGCCAATCTAATCCATTGATATATGAAATATATAACAATAGCAAAAACTAATATCGATATAATGAAAATTATCATAATGTTATTATAATCGCATTGTATTTATAATAATACTAATGATATGAAACTGATTGTACTGTTTATTGCAATACAAACTTATTCCTAATTTTATTTTTTACTCTTTTTATGAAGATTAATATCGCGCGTAGTTGTTTGTTTTTAGCCGTTAGGAGTATACGTTCAATAGGTTGGTGATAGTAATTGTAGGTTTTAATGTCTGCAAGCAGGTTGTTTAAAAAGCTTGTGTTTATCCATTCGGGAACCTTGGTTGAATATCCAAAAAAAAAGTCAAATGTATTAATGCGTCTTTCTATAAATGCATTTATATATTTATTCTTAAAGTCTTTAGGTACATTTTCCCAAAGCTGCTCAACGAAAAGCTGTTCGTATTCTGCATTATGCTTAAATGTGCGCATACAACTTTCGCCGTGTTGCCTATAATAATATACAATCTTTGTTGTGTGTGTGGCTCTATTATTGGTATTGAAAGCTATTTTTGCATTGGTAATAGTGTCTTCACCCATAATTATCTCTTTGGGAACATCAAAGGTGTTGCTATCGAATAACTCTCTTTTTATGAGTTTTGCACACAAGCTGCAGTCTGTTCCGGTAATGGCATTTTTGCGCAGAATATCTATATTAATATATGTGTTTTTGTTTTTGGAATTGTCGATAATATCTTCTATTTTAGAGAAGCGCTCCATTGCTCCCTGGGATATATCTGTGCTTTCGTCTATGTTTGAGTGTAGAGTCTCCAACGCATATTTTGGCAAAATGTCATCGCTATCCACAAATGTTATCCATTCACAATCATTAGCCTCTTCAACACCGCGGGCTCTTGCACGTGTAACACCGGCATTTTCTTGGTGAAGTACTGTTATGCGGCGATCTTTTGTTGCATATTCATCGCAAATGGCACCTGCACCATCGGGGCTGCCGTCATCAACAAGTATAAGACGGAACTTTGTGTATGTTTGCGCAAGAATGCTTTCAATACATTCCGCAATATATTCCTCTGTTTTATATACAGGTACAATTACACCAATCATCATTTCTAAAACTAATCTTGTTTCTCTATAATATATGATTTAGGTCTTTTTTTTATTCCTAATAACCAAATAATGTTTGTAATAACGTAGCGGAGTTTACTCTTGAAATTTTCATTATCGATTATTGGCGTATTTTTCCATAATGATATTTCTCTATAGTATAAGAAACGTTTAACATAAGGGTGATGTGAGTGTAAATGCCATGGTTTCCCGCAGCCTGTATAGTGTATAACAGTGGGTGTATATACGTGTTTTGCGATTTCCTCCTTAACTTTGGCCTCGTAATTGTAGGTTGTAAACATAAAGCCTGTTTGGAAGTTATATGTTAGGGGAAGGCGTTTTATTTCTTTGTATAGTACTGCATTAATGGTGTCCTGGTCGTGGAAAATCACTTTGTCCCTGTTGTGTGATATGTATGATAGGCATTTGTCGGCTGTGCTGTTTTTGCGCCAATAATCGAGGTTAAAAAGGATTACGCCACTATTTATACTTGGGAAAGTGGTGGGGTAGGTAAGGCGTTCATATGTTGCTTTGTTAAAGTACGCTTCATCAATAACGGCTCCCATAGCATACCCGCTGATATCTGTATTGAAAAGTTCTGTAATGTTGTTGTTTATAATTATGTCGCAATCAAAATACAGAATTTTTTTTATTTCTTTTGGTAGAAGATTTGGTGCAATGATTCTATAGTATGCTGCTATGCTCACGTGGTCTCCTTCTCTTATAGGGCAATTGTTGAATAGTTCTTTAGTAAGATATATAAATCTAATCTCTTTATTGTATGCAATAGCCAGAGATTCTAAGTCGGCAATGTTTTTGTCGCTAAGTTTTTCACATAATATATATACAACAATGTTTTCTTCTTTGTTGTTTTCGAATAGCGATGTTAGCATTATCCCACAATATGGCACATAATTGTCATCGGGGGTACACAAAATATTTATTACCTCTTTCATCTTCTATTTAAAAGATTTTGTAATTTTATTATGTTTATGTGCAAGAATGCTTTCAATGCATTCTGCAATGTACTTTTCGGTTTTGTATACCGGAACTATTACACCTATTAACCCTTTTCGCATAGTTCTATAATTTGACATTTTTTTGAGGCTACGCCATGCGTTCATTGGTGCTCCATAACTAATTGTGCATTGGGAAGTTAAAGTGCCCCCCTGCGTGAATCCAACTAAAAATAGAATCGCATTCCTGTAGATGGTTTCTAAAGTTCCATTCGTGGCTAAACACGATAAGCTCGTTCTCTCTTTTACTATTGTAGTATTTTATAAGGTTTGCTACGTTGCCAAATCTCTCCTTTATATGCTCTAACCTAAAATCTGTTTTTATAAAATAGATATTATTTTCGGTGTCGAGCATTCTGTCGTGTGCCTCTAATGTCGTGGACTGTTCTTTTGTTAAATAGTAGTTACTACCACGCTTTTCCGCGTTAAATGACCAATCGTCGCAGGTTAGGAATCCGATACAACCTAATTCCTTAAGTCGCATACAACTTGAGTGATTGGCGTGGAAATAATGTATACGTGGGCATTTATCTATTATTATGTCATTGCCCACGGAATCCATTACCTGTTTATAGAATATGTTCATATCCTCTTTTCGGCTGCTTGCTGTTGTGCCGTGGTATCCCCATTTAAGCCATTGGCTATTTTCTATTAACTCCTTAGCATAGTGGCTGTTTATAGTGAAATCGCCCATAACGTAAAGGCTTGCAACAATTCCATATTTTTTGTGCCACTCTTTTAGAACACGCAGTGTGCTGTCTTCGAAAATTGTTTTGCAATCGGTATTTCGCAGTTTTTGCGTACAGCTATTTACATCGTCTAAAGAAAAATGTAGATATCTGTTTTCAATATTTACTACTTGCATATTGTATTCCTTTTTGGCTGTACCGCAATATATAAGGTATATAACCAGTGCTGCAATGGTATTAAGCAGTATGAATTTAAGGCATCTCATATCTATCACCTTTTTAGTATATGGTTATATGCAGAAAGATACCAATAGCCTATCTGCTTTGGCAGGTAATTATATAACTCTTTTATTAAAGAACGGGCGCCTATAAGACGATTCTTGTATGCCCACCAAGCGGCAATGCGCAGTCTTTTATAGCATTGCATATATAGTTCTACGCTTTTTGAACGCGGTTCTGCCAAAAAAATAAATCTCAATGCATGTTCTCTATAATGTATAATGCTATTAAAAACCTTTTTGTCGTATATATATCCTTTTTCTTCTGCCCATTTATACGCTTCGTTGGTTATTGTTGCAAAGGCATTGGCTGTTTTTGCAGGGTTCATCTTGCCCATAATGGAACTTTCACGCACCTTGTATTTATATGTGTTTTCATTTACCACATATATGGATTGTGCTTCGCAGGCAAGTTGAAAACTCCATAGGTTGTCTTCGTTCAAGAGACCCTCTTTGAAGTATAGTTGGTGTTTACGTATAAAGTTGAGGTTGCATAATTTGTTCCAAGCCATCGCATACCATTGTTGGCTGAAATATAGTTTCCGTATGTTCTTATTTGTTTTTATTTCTCCTGTATCAAGTAATAGTGGGTAGTATTCCTTATCGGTACCTATTGTTTGGTAATTGCCTATTACCAAGTCGTATGGGTTCTCTTTTAGTACGGTCGATAGTAGTGCTATGGTATTAGGCATTAGCTCGTCGTCGCTATCGAGAAAATAGATATAATCTCCCGTTGCTGCATCTATTCCTGTATTGCGTGCTGCCGACAGGCCTCTGTTGCGTGTGTGATGCAATAGCTTGAACGTAATTGCCCCGTTGTACTCCTTAATGAAATTCTCAATAATTGCACAGCTACCATCGGGTGTGCAGTCGTCAATTAAAAGACACTCAATTCCGCCGGTATAAGTTTGTGCAGTAATGGAGGCGAGGCAATCCCCAATGTATTGCTCCACATTATAAACGGGTACAACTATTGTTATCTTCATTGTATAAACTTGAGGTTATCAAGGTTTTGCAACCACGTGTGGTAGAATGAACTGTTCTTGCCGTATGAGTTATCGAAAAATACAACCTCTTTTTTAAGCAGTATTGACAGTATTGCAACGTGAAGTCGTGTGGTATATACCTTTTTATATTGGCTCACAAATTCTACCCCCTTTTTTACTTGGAATGGGCGGAATATGAGATCGGCATATATATCGGGTATTCTTTTTAGTCTCTTTCTGCGGAACACTAATTTGTCGAGTAATTCTTTTGCAAAAAAACTTTGTTCCATAGTGGGCCAGTCGCAGGTGTCGAGTAGCGCCTTCTCTTCAGTAATGTGTGCATTAAAATCGTATTCACAGAACTCTGTGTCGTTTCTTTTGAGGAACAGTGTTCGGCCATTCTCTTTCACGCTTTCCCTTTTAAGTAGTCTTTCCGAAATGTAGAATGCCATATCGGGCACAAGGTGGAGGTTGCTGGTGACAGCACTTTCTAATATTTCCAAGCTTTTTGTGTCTCGCGCGCATATATGCAAGTTTTTATGCTTGTTCAGTGCTGTGGCATCTTTTTCGAACCATTTTTTATCCTTGTAAAAAATGGTTTGTGGCAGAATTATTATTTTATTGTCGGGGTATGTCTCCACTACCGTATGCCGCAGGTCTTGGTGCCTGCGCCATAGGTCGCCAAAATTTCCCCCGCCTTGCATCAGTATAATGGTGCCCTTGGGCAGTGGTTGGTATTTATAGGTCTCTACTGATGCTGTGTAAAGACATCTGTATGGTATTTTTTTTAAGAATTCCCTTGTTCCCTCCCATATGAGCGTATCGCCTATATTTGTATAATAGGGTACATCGAGCAATATATAGTTGGCATCTATCAACGGGGACAGTTGCTTGTCTATTATGCTTTTTAGTTGAGAAATCTTTTCGCTAACGGTCATTTTAAGATTCTTTTTAGCAGAAATTTGGCTTTCTCTTTCAGTATTATTGTTTTAATTATGCAATTAGTGGCCATCTTTTTTAGTGGCGAGTACTCTTTATTGCTTTGCCACAGTTTGGTGCTCATAAAGTGCTTCATTTCCGGCTTTAGCCATTCGCTGCCATCATTGCAAATGCGGTTTCTTAGCTCTGTGTATGTGGGCGATTGCAGGCATGGTATATCCCCAAGAACTATGAATGAGTGTCCGTTGTAGCAGTGATGCTCTTTGCAGTATTTACCTACTGCAAGAAACTTTATGGGTTTATTAATGTCTTCGAAAATGTTTTGTATGTAATGTGATTTGTAGCACTGAGTCATACTTCCGGTGGCAAGGTTTAGGTAAAACGACCAGTCGCCTGCATAGCAAAATTCTCTACGTTTCTGTTCGAATATGGTAAGTTTATAATTGAATAGGGCAGATTCAAAGGAGTGCCAAGTTTTCTCATATTCCTCGCGGGGCAGCGATGTGAGTATGGGAAGTTTTTCGGGGTCGCGCTCATCGCGCGCAATGGTTATGTGGCACACAGCGCCAACATTGTCTATTGCGGCTTGTTTCATCTCGTCAATGTATGGAATCCATTCGTCTGATGGTGTGGCCTCCAATGTAAATGAGCAACCGGCATCGCGAACTTTTTTTATGTTTGCAAAGAAACGGTCGAGCAGGTTTCTTTTTTTCAGTTCCGTGTAGTGGTACGAAAACTTAAAGAACAGCCTTTTGGTGAGTTCCGCTGGAAATTGTGCTATCTCATCGAATCGCTTTGATACGGTTGCGTTGGTTACCACCATTACGTAGTGCCCCTCCTCGAGAAGGTCTCTTATGTAAGCTACAATTTCGGGCGGCAACAATGTTTCTCCTCCACCACATAGGTTTATTAGGCAGGTGCCACCAAGTCGCTCGCGTGACAATGCCTTTCTCACGTGCTGTGGGGAGTAGTTGAATTTTGGTAACTCCGCGTCGAATAATCTGTGTTGCGTGATGTAGCAGTAGTGACATCGCAGCGTGCAACCTGTTACAGGTACGTAGCAATCAATATAACGCTTTATGCTATCCATATTATTTTTTAATTATCTTTAGTACAATAGATTTTAGGTATTCCCTCTCTCCTTTGTTTAATATTATAAACATATTGATAAGTAGTGAAACAATAGCAACAGTGGTGGTTATGCATATAAGGCTACACCAACCATCAATGTAAAACATTCTTTTTGTGGCATACCCGATGATTACCACAGTGCCTAAACCGCAAATGGCTTTGAACATTGTGGGGAAAAAGGCATACCACTTTTGCCCTATGCACTTGGCTCCATAAATGGGTGAGAACAGTGCATTTCTTATTCCTCCCTGTATGGCGCTTGTGAGGGCAATGGCCCATATGCCTAAATCGGTGGTATTTAGCAGCAGGAGAATAACTAAAGTGTTGGCTATACCGGCAAATAATAGTACAAGTGAGGGTACCTTTAGCCTGTTTGCTGTGGCGAACAGGCCGAATACAGGGTTAATACTGCCACCAAATATCATAGGCGTCACAGTTATAATGGTGAGCAGGTGTAGTTTGTGCGAGTCCTCGGTAGGTAGCCATAGCCCGTAAAAAATATCGCTATATACAATAAGCAACCCTATGGCTATTGAGATGATGATGCCGACAATCTTTATGGACTTTTTAACAAGGGCATTTAGCTCTTCAAGTTTTTCCTGTGCGTATAAAATATTGAATTTGGGGTGGAAAGAACCTGATAGTGTTGCCAAGAAACTCAAGGTTAAACTTGGCATAATCTTAGAAAGTGAGAACTCTCCTGTTGCCGCGGCGCTAATAAATATGTTGGTAATAAGCAGGTCCAGTTGATATAGCAATAGGTTGCTTAGTTGGTTCACTGAATTCCATATACCTGAGAGGGTAGTCTCTTTTATCTTCTCCCAAGAGAAATATTTGGCGGGGCTGAATGGGACCTCTGGCAGAAAGCGTTTTTTGAAAGAAAAATTATAATATATAGCTAATAATGCTGAAACGAAAGCGCCTAAACTTATATATACAACCGATGGCTCAAAAAAGTAAAAAAGTAGCAGAATACAGGAGATACGTACTACGTTTTGAACCATTGCTCGTGCGACACTTGTATCTATCCTGTTCTTGATATATACGCCACAGCCAAAAAGGCCCGTGCATAACCCTATCACCATACTAAGCACGGCAAGAATAAAAAGCCATCTTACATCTGATAATAGGTGTTCCGGAATATTAAGGATATGTGGAAGAAAAGCCAAAGCAACAATGGCTATTATAGTGAAGATGGCCGAGAGAACGAAGTTGGCAACAAGAACCGAATTAAAATAGTACGATGCTCCTTCAATGTCGTTCTTGTATAGCCGCATAGTGATGAAGCGGCCCGCCATTGAACCAACAGCTGTGGTTATAATAGATGTGTAACCAATCATATTGTTTATCAGCGGTATAAAGCCGTACGCCTCTCTTCCCACCTCTTTTACAATGTATGGCGTTAAGAAAAATGATATCGCAAGGTTAATGCCAAAAGAAATGGCATTGAATATCATATTGCGTGCAAGTTGCTTGTTGTCGCTCATTGTTTATAGGCTTGTGCTAAAAAGTTCGCGAAGTGCCTCGCTCTGTTTTGTATCTACCGGTGTATTGTTTATGATAGTAAGTGCATCGCTGCAGTGTAGGTCGCTGCCCGCAACCGTGTACATGTTGTTTTTTAGCAGCCATGCGGCTCTTTTCTGCGCTGTGCGCCCGTATGCTCCGGCAAGAGAGAGGAGGTTTAGCTGCATTCTAACTCCACTCTCATGGAGTGTGGCATATTCCTTGTTGTCCATGTAAATGTATCGCTCGGGGTGTGCGAGCAGGGGGTGGTAGCCTTTGGATTTTATGCGTTGCAGTGTGTCGTGCAGGTGCATTGGCGGTGTGAAGTACGACGTCTCCACAAGCAGGTGATTGCCGGTGCTGCCTATGGGTAGGAGTTTCCCGCTCTCCAATAGTTCGTGGAATTGGTTGTCTATCATATATTCGGCAGCAAGGTGCAGGGATATGGGCCCTGTATAGCTACGTTGTAGGGTGGCAAATCTCTCTTGCAATGTCGCAGGAGTGTTTTGGAAGTCCTCCATTATGTGTGGCGTGAGCCATAGCTCCTTAATGCCTGTGGCAGAAAGGGTTTGCAGTGTCTGCAGGGCCTCGTCCATTGTGGCAATACCGTCATCTACCCCGGGCAGTATATGCGAGTGGTAGTCAGTGCCGCCTGCAAGCAAGCAGCTTTGGGCTATGGTTCTCTTTTTTGTGAAGGGCCACATAGGTGTTTACTTCTTCTTATTATTATCGCTGTGATACCCATATTTGTAGCCATAGCGGTATCCGTAACGGTAGCTGTAGCGATACCCATAGCGGTAGCCATATTTGTAGTAGCCACCGTGGCTGTATGTGCCGTTGAGAATAATGGCTATATTCTTTAGTCGTTTCTCATTGTGAATTGTCTCAAGCTCATCGAGCATATTGCGTGCAAGAAGGCCGGTGCGCACAACAAAAAGTGTGCGGTCGGCATATTCTTCTATTATTTGCGTGTCGGCAACAATGTCCACGGGTGGGCAGTCAATGAGTATGTAGTCGTATTCGTTACGCAATTGTGCGATGAGCTCGCCAAAACGTTTCTCGTGCAGCAGCTCGGTGGGGTTGGGGGGGATTGTGCCCACGGGCAGTATGTGCAGCTCGGCATAATCTTTGAACTCTACAATAGCACTGTTTATATTGTCAATCTCCTTGCTCAGGTAGTTGCTAATACCTGTTTTAGGTGATGATATGTAGGCCGATGTTGAGCCGTGGCGCATATCTCCGTCTATTACAAGTACCTTTTCGCCTTTCAGTGCAAGGCTGGCTGCAATGTTCATTGTAAGGAATGTTTTGCCACTGCCGGGGTTGAACGAGGTTATTGTGATTACATTGCACCCCTGTTTTTGCTTGGTGATGAATTGCAGGTTGGTGCGCAGTACGCGGAATGCCTCATTTATCATGTCGCGGCTGCCGTTCTTCACAAGTATGGTTTTTGCACCTTTACCACGTAAAGCCTCACGTGCCTCTTTACGGTTGTCGGGTATATGCATTGGAATTTCCCCAACAAAGGGAATATCCAAACCTTCGAGATCTTTGCGCCCACGTATTTTATTGTTGCTTATCTCTTTCAAGAATAGAATGAGCGTGGGAAACAGCAGGCCGATAGTGAATGCCATTAATATGGTGTTTTTCTTTAGTGGTGCTACCGGTGCATAGGAACTTGCAGGAGCTGAAATTATGCGTGTGTTGCTGGCTGCATATTCTTTTGAAAGCACATTCTCTTCGCGTTTTTGCAGGAGGAAGATGTAAAGTGCATTTTTAACTTTCAGCTGCCGTTCGAGGTTTTGTTGTTGCTTGCTGAGCTCAGAACTTGTTGCTAGAGCCTGGTCGCTTTTGCTTTCACTTTTGCGTGCAAGCCTTATCTGTGAATTAAGGCTCTCTATTTCGTTGCTTGCAGCCAAAATTATTCCCTCTTTCAGCTTGTTGAGACGCTTGTCGTAGTCTTTAACAAGAGGGTTACTCTCGCTACTGTTCTGTACAATGGCATTGCGGCGCAATAGCGCATTGTTGTAATCGTCGGCGAGAGACTTTATATCGACATTCTTTAGGCCTATGTTGCCCGGTAACAGAAGCCTCTTTTCATCGCGCAAAATATTGATGAGGTATTGAACAATTTCACGCTGGTTGTTAAGTTCCAGCAGTTCGCTTTCAGCTTCTTTCATTAGAGAGAGTATTTCGCTACCGCCGGCCTTGCTGCTTTGTGCTCCACGCGTGGTGTATGATGCGGCTTGCCCGTCGAGCTGCCACAGCTCTTCTTGCAACAGTGATATTCGTCTGTTCAGGAAACTGTCGGTGCTTATGGCTATTTGGTTCTTGTCGGCAATCCACTGCTCGTTGTATATTTCCAGCATACTCTCTAAGATAGCGCGGCCACGTTGGGTGGATAAATCTTTTAGTGTGAGATTTGCTATAGTTGTGTTTTCGTTCTCAAAAGATGCACTAAAGTGAGAATAGAATTGCTCTATGGTTTTATTTATGTTGGTACGAGTAACGGTGATATTGCGATTCCTGTTATTGTGGGAGTACTCGGTAAAGTTTGCCGTGATGCGCCCAACAGGGCTTTCGACAGTTTCTCCGTTGGTTGCTCGCACGAAGCTATCGACATTTTTCCCGTTTTTTTCGAATCCCCACATACACAATGTGCTGTCGTTTTGCAGGTTCATGATGAAATGCACATCGTCGTTTCTGCCTAAGTCGAGTAATTTAACCCTTGCAGGCAGTTCGGTCCCGTAAATAACCGGATTGTGGAATTTCCCCTCAATAGTATATGTGATGTCAAGGTCGAGGCGTTTTATGGCTTCGGTCATAATGGCCGGTGAACGCATTGCCTTCAATTCCTCCTCGGCATTGCTCCGCAGGTTGTCGCTGAATGCCGTGAATGCGTTGTTTGAATTGCTACGTGAGTTGCTGTCGTCTTTGATAAGTACCGATGCACGGCTCACATATATTGGCGGTGTCATAAGAATATAGAGTGTAGCTATCGACAGGGTTATGAATAGTGATAGCACAAACCAGTGCCAATTTGCTAAACACAGGTATAGTAAATCGGAGATAGGTAGCGCGTTGTCGTTTTGTTGCCGTTTGTTGTTCTTAACCATTGTATTTTATCTAAATTAGCGTTAGCCCAGTTTCTTCATCAGGGTATATTCTTATTGTTAAAATTCTATAGCACTTATCTGTTGTCTATAAATGTTACAAGTGCCATTACGAATGATGCCAGCGACATCCAGAAAGATGTTGAACGCAGGGTATTGCTGTTTATGTTGGCCTGGCCTGCACGCTTTGTGTTGGGCTTTACATATACTATGTCGTTTTGTTGCAAGTAGTATGCCGGTGAAGAATATATGGCTTCACTTGATGTGAGGTCTATTTCGTATATGTTTTGTGTGTCGCCCTCTTGTCGTATAACAGTAACGTCGGCACGCTTTCCTTCAATGCTAAGGTCTCCTGCCATTGCAATAGCATCGAGAATTGTTATATAGTCTTTGTTAATGCTTATTTTACCTGGCTTCTTTACCTCGCCCAGTACGGAAAATTCTTGGTTGACATATTCAACGGTTACAGTGGGGTCGAGCACCAATTTTCTTTCAATGAGTTCGTTTTTTATATGCTCGGCTATCTCTTCGCGTGTTTTGCCTTCAACAAGCACTTTGCCCATTTCGGGAAAATCTATAAAACCGTTGCTGTCGATAGTATATGCCGAAACTCCATTGCCAGCAGTGTTGCTGGAAGAACCAAAACTCATAGCTGGTGTGATGAGATTGTATCGTGTAACAAACTCGGGGGTTTTACTGTTAATAACAATGGAGATTTTATCGCCGGGCATCATTTTTATTTTCTTTACAAGTGTTGTAACGGTTTTTGTGTCGCCGTTCTGCATGTCCTGGAAATAGGTTACCTTTTTTGTTGATGAGCAACTTGCAAGAAGTGCCGCGATGAATAGTAGTGAAAGAATCTTTTTCATATGATTTTGTATTTTTGTTTTTTTATAGAAGTTCAATGAGGTCGGGTGATATTTCTGTATTAATGGCCACGGCTGCAAGCCCTTCGATGAGTACTACCACGCGACGGTTGCGTTTGCCTCTTATTTTTATGAAGATACCTTCGGTGCCATCGAACGCGCCACCGTGTATGCGTACTTTTGTTCCCTTTTTAATGTCTATCTCACCGGGTTGCAGGAATGTAATCTCTTCAATGCGCTCGTTGGTTATGGAGATAAATTGCTCCATAGCCTTGTCGGGGACAATTGTCGGGGTGTTTTTCCCGTTGACGGGGTGCGTGTGGTATTGTAAATAGCCTATAACTTGCTTTGCACGTGTTATTAATTCTTTTGTGGTGTGCACAAAAATGAGATTATGAATGGCCGGTACTAATGCGCGTTTCTTTGTGCCTCTTCTTTCAACAATGGCTTTGGTCATAGGAACAAACGACTCTATGCCCATTGCGGTGAGTTGTTCCTTTGCTTTAAGCTCTCGACGATAGGGCGCACTCATTGCAAACCATACAATATTTTCATCGTCGTTGTTGCTGTTCATTTGGGTGTTTTATGAAGGTTGTTGCCAAACGTGCATAATCTTGGCTCCTCAATGCTGTTGTAATGCGCTGAGTGATAATCCTTTGCGAATAAAGTTGCGTGATTTGTGCTTTTGCATGGCTTGTGATATACGGGCGATTGCGGGCTGTTTCCCCACGCACGCGCGCGTGTTTATCATAGCAACTTTACATTATTGATGCGAAGATAGTGAAAGCGAGGAAAATAAACAAATTATTATTTGCAATATTTGCTCTGCTTTTTTGTTTTTTGCAAGCAAGAGCTGGCTGCTGCAGATGAACTTTTAAGCGTGTTTTTGTGTGCCTATTCTTTAATCGTGAGTTTTGCAAGGTAGTCGTAATGCTCGCCATCGGCGCATTTTGTGCAGCTGAAACCGTTCTCACCGGCATACATTGAGAGTGTGTCAAAATCTATGTATAGCCAGTCAAAGGGCTCGCCACAGGTGTTGCGATAGCGCATTTTGAAATCTACCTCGCCATAGTAGCCTGCAGCGAGGTTTATGTCCATGGAGCCGTCGTCGTTCATAAAGATATAGCGTATGTCGGTGGAGTCGAGCAGAACCTGCCCGCCTTTGTTGAGCAATCTTTTTACGCTTCTAAAGAAAAGGGGTAGTTTCTCTACTTTGCCAACAATTCCTATTCCGTTCATAGCCAGCAGAATAGTGTCGAACTTCTCTGTAAATGTTTCGTCGAAGAAATTAACGGTACGTGCATCAAGCCCGCGTTCTTTCATAACCTGCACGGAAAGCTCCGAAATGTCGATGCTCACAACCTCGCACCCGCGTTTTTGCAGCTCCAGGCTATGGCAACCCGCTCCTGCACCAACGTCAAGAATCCTGCCACGGCACAGTTCAATGGCGGCTTGTTCCTGTGGAGGCATCTGCCCGAATGTCCTAAAAAGAGTGGCTACGGGTATTTCGTCCTCGTAGAACATCGAAGATAATACTCTTAATTTGCCGGCTTTCCCAGTTTTGTGGTAGTCGGCAATGGCGCGGCCCATGGGGTCCTTGTCATCGGCAGTGATTGTGTTCATGGGCTATTTTCCTATCTTTTTCAGAACTTTTTGTGCGATAATCTCAGGCTCTATATTCAAGCAACGAAAATCTCCGTATATGCAAGGTTTGTTGCCGAAGATGGAACAAGGGCGACACGGCAACTGAATCTCTATGCAATCGTCGCTTTTTTGGTTCCACCCTAAAAAGCCTGCAAGTGGCGATGTCGCGCCCCATACCGATATTGCCGGGGTGCCGGCAAGTGATGCTATGTGCATGTTTGCGGAATCCATGCACACCATTGCGTCCAAGTGGCTTATAACGCGCAATTCGCCGTTGAAATTGGTGCGCCCAAGGAATGAGTGTACTTGCGGGTATTTACTGCACCACTCGTTTACAACGGCTTCCTCTTTAGGGCCATTGCCAAAACAGAATATTTCCAAATCGGGCTCCATTGACAGAATGGCAATAACCTGCTCCATTTTGTCAAGGGGGTATATTTTCCCTTTGTGCGCAGCAAATGGTGCGATACCTACCCATTTTTTATCCTCTTTTTGTGGCAGGGTGGTGCTGAACTCGCTTATATCTCCTTTTTTACCATTGAAAAGAGAGGTAAAGGCCGGTGTGAACGGAAACCCGAGGCGTGTAAATACATCGCGGTAACGTTCAAAAGTGCTTTTTAATTGTACTTGCTCTTTGTTCTTGTTGCGGGTAAGGCGTCTCTTTTCGCTACGTCCTTTTATAATGTTCGCAACCTTTGCTCCCGAAAAAAGCAGAAAATAGCTGCGCAGAATCTTTGTGCGCAACACATCGTGGAGGTCTGCTACAAAGCCGGGCTTGTGCTCGTCGAGTGTTTTGTATAATTTAAAAAGCCCGGTCAGGCCCTTGTAATTATCTAAATTTATCCCGATGAAATGGAGGTTTTTGGGCTTGTCGATGAAAAATTGCCCGAATCTTTCGCGGCTTACAAAAACAAACTTGTCATTGGGGTATGTGCGTGCAAGCGAGTATAGCAATGGTATTGTCATCGCTATATCGCCTACCGCAGAAAAACGTGTTATAAGTGTGGTGCGCGGAGTGTTGTTATTTCTTTCCTGCGCCATAAAGTACGGGGTTAAGGGCGGGGTCGTTGTACATTTTCATCTGGCGATACACTTTCATGTATTTGCGACCGGCCTCAATATCTTCAAGCAACTGGCCGATAGACGTTGTCATGTCCTTGTACTGCTCCATGAGAACATCAAGCTTTGCTTGGCATTTTGCACGGTGCTCTTCATCGACATCGGTGCGAGTAACCTCTTCTTTCATGTGATAAATTTTCAATGAAAGGATTGAGTAACGGTCTACAGCCCAAGCGGGGCTCTCGGTGTTGATTGTTGCATCGGCAGCGGGTGTTACCTCTTTATAAAGGTCGAGGAAATAACTGTCGATGAGCTCTACAAGGTCTGTACGGTCCTGGTTTGATTTGTCGATGCGGCGTTTCAAAGTAAGTGCCTCTACGGGGTCTATGTCGGGGTCTCGTATAATATCCTCGAAATGCCATTGAACGGTGTCTATCCAGCATTTCAAATAAAGATAATATTCAATACTTTTTACCGGGTAGGGGTTGTTTATCGGGGTATCTACATTGTCGGTCTTGTGATAGTCTTCAATGGCCTGGTTAAAGATGGGCCAGCTCATTTCTGTAAACTTTTTCATAATAATATATCGTTAAAGTCAATAATTATCTTGCTTTAAATATTGTACAATACTCCCAATATGGGAAATAACAAAGGCAAAACTAACTAAACTTTGTGATATAGGCAAAAGTTTGGCTGAAAACTTCCCTTTTTTGCCATAAAGCAGTGGAGTGTTGCTAAAAATATTGCGAAAATAGATATTTGTTTCGTCTCTTTTCGTATATTTGAAACTGCTCTCGAGCGAGTTTTAACTCGCTATAAAAGCATCGAAGTAGCACCCGTTTGCTTGCCGGTTTTGTGTTGTTTAATGTTGAAATGCTATGAGAATAGTTATAGATGAAAAAATTCCTTATTTGTCTTCTGCGTTGGCCGAAATGGGCCACGAGGTGATAGCGTTGCCGGGTGTAGCAATAAAGAATGCCCATTTACGCGATGCCGAGGCGTTGTTTGTTCGCACTCGTACCATTTGTGATGCTGCTTTGCTCGCAGGCAGCGCAGTGCGTTTTATTGGTACCGCCACCATTGGTTACGACCACATAGATTGTACCTATTGTGCGAAAAATGGAATAAAATGGACCAATGCGGCTGGTTGCAATGCCGATGCTGTATTGCAATATGTGCAGGCTGTGGTATATGAGTGGGCGCGTGATAGAAAACGTTCTATTGAGGGGCTTACCCTCGGTATTGTGGGCGTGGGTGAAATAGGCTCTCGTGTAGCTCGTTGGGCTTCGGGCGTGGGAATGAATCTGTTGCTCAACGACCCTCCTCGTGAAGCCCGGGGCGAAAAGGGTTTTGTGTCGCTCAGCACACTTGCTGCAGGGAGTGATATAATAACTTTCCACCCGTCATTGGTGGTAGATGGGGTTTGTCCAAGCTATCATCTTGCCGATGCTGCATTCTTTTCTAAATTGAAAAAATGCAAGTTGTTTATAAATGCATCACGTGGCCCGGTAGTCGATAATGCTGCATTGCTCAATGCTATAGAGCGTGCACAAATAGAAGATGCGGTGCTCGATGTCTGGGAAAACGAGCCTGATATTAACCTCTCTCTATTAAATAAGGTATATATGGCAACTCCTCATATTGCCGGCTACTCTGCCGAGGGCAAAATAAATGCTACCGGTATTGTGTTGCGTGCCTTTGCAAAATTTTTTGGTTGCGAGCACACCTTACCTTCGCTCGCTTTGCCTGCACCGTCGCCCTCGCGAGTGGTGGCACCATCTCTCCCGTCGGCATTGTTGAAAATATACTCGCCACATTTAGACTCCGTGGCACTTAAAGCAAACCCGCAAAGTTTTGAAGATTTAAGAAATAATTACAAATTGCGTCGTGAGCCTTCGGCTTTTGATATAATAATAGAAAATTAAACTGTTAAAAAAGCTGTTTTCAGCTATGTTTTTGCACAAAAATTAAAAAATGTGCAATGCGAGTGGCAAAAAAAATCAATCTTTCTTGGAGGTTTTTGATTTTTATCATACTTTTGCAAACAAATAATTTACAACTTTCAAAATATTACAACTATGTCAGAAATTGAAGCAAGAGTAAAAGAGATTATTGTAGAGAAATTTGGTGTTTCAGAGTCAGAGGTTACTTCAGAGGCTAACTTCACAAACGATTTGAGCGCAGACTCTCTTGACAGAGTAGAGCTTATCATGGAGATTGAGGACGAGTTCGGTATCTCTATCCCCGAGGAGCAGGCTGAGAAAATTGCAACAGTAGGTGATGCTGTTAAGTATGTAGAGGAGAAAGTTGCTGAGAAGTAATTAAACTTTTCCTCTTACTTTCACTCTTAACTATTCTATAATGAAGCTTAGAAGAGTTGTTGTAACAGGTCTTGGTGTCGTTTCGCCATTAGGCAATACAGTTTCCCAGGTTTGGGAGAATGCAGTCAATGGAGTGAGTGGCGCAGGGCCTATTACTCATTTTGATAGCTATCTGTTCAAGACACAGTTTGCTTGTGAGGTGAAGGATTTCGACCCCACGGCATATATGGAGCGTCGTGAAGCACGCAAAGTAGATACCGTAACACAGTATAGTGTGGCGTCTGCAGTTCAGGCTATAACAGATAGTGGATTGGATTTTGCAAAAATGGATTGCAACCGTGCCGGAGTTGTTTTTGGTGTCGGTATTGGTGGAATAGGTGCATTGGAAGATGAAATCCGTGCATACACCCAGAGCCCGGAAAGTGGCCCGCGTTTTTCACCTTTCCTCATTACAAAGATGATTGCCGACATCTCGGCCGGTATCATATCCATTAGATACGGCCTTAAGGGGCCCAACTATGTAACAACGGCGGCGTGCGCGTCTTCTTCAAATGCACTCATTGATGCATTCGACCAGATAAGGCTAAACAGAGCAGACGTTATTGTTGCCGGTGGTGCCGAGGCTCCAATATGTGTAACAGCTGTTGGTGCGTTTAATGCAATGCACGCTCTCTCTACCCGTAACGATGATCCGAAAGGCGCGTCGCGTCCCTTCAGCAAAAGTCGCGATGGTTTTGTTATGGCAGAGGGTTCGGCTTGTCTTATACTCGAGGAGTATGAGCATGCTGTGGCACGTGGTGCAAAAATATATGCCGAGATTGTGGGTTCCGGCCTTACAGCCGACGCATATCATATAACCGCTCCTCACCCCGACGGCGATGGTGCTATGCGTGTAATGAAGAATGCAATAGAAGAGGCTGGAATATCTCCTGCAGATGTCGATTACATCAATGTTCACGGTACATCAACATACGCAGGTGATATTGCTGAAATCAAGGCCATTAAGAATCTTTTTGGTGAGCATGCATATAAACTTAATATAAGCTCAACAAAATCAATGACCGGGCATTTGCTTGGTGCTGCGGGTGCCATAGAGGCAATGCTCACAGTGCTTGCTATTAAGAACGGTGTTGTTCCTCCTACTATTAATCACGAGGAGGGTGATGAGGACCCGGAAATAGATTATGCATTGAACTTTACCTTTAACAAGGCACAGAAGAGAGATATAAAGGTTGCCATCTCCAACACATTTGGTTTTGGAGGTCATAATGCATCAATTGCTTTTAAGAAAATTGAAGGCTAAGAAGATTCTAAAAAAAGTATTAGATAAGATAAGGCTCCTGTCTTGCAAAGACAGGGAGTCTTATCTTTTGTTGTACTCTATATTGGGCTTTGTGCCCAATAGTCTAAAGCCATATAAGATGGCTATGACACACAGCTCCTCTACTTTAGGTAAATTGGGCTGTAATGAGCGTTTGGAATTTCTGGGCGATGCAGTCCTCAGCTCGGTAACTGCCGATTTCCTTTATTCGCGTTTCAGGCGTGAGCGCGAGGGTTTCCTCTCTAAATCGCGCAGCAATCTTGTTTGTCGCGAAAGGCTCAATGAACTGGCCGTGGAGATAGGTCTCGACCGTTTTGTGCAGGTGTGCGGTGCAACGGGTAAGCACAATAATTATATATATGGGAATGCTCTGGAGGCACTTATTGGTGCGATATATATAGACAAAGGTTATAAGTATTGCAGAATTTTTTTGCTTGAGAAGGTGTTCTCGCGTATAGAAGATATTGAATCAATAGTTCGGGTAGATAATAATTACAAGAGCCGTATTATAGAGTGGTCGCAAAAACAGCATCGCAGAGTGGTTTTCCAGCTTGTGCATGAAGAACAGCGTTCCGATGGCGCATTCTTTGTTACTGAGGTGTTTGTAGATGGCGAGCCTTACGGCCGTGGCGAGGGCTTTTCTAAGCGCGAGAGCCAGCAAAATGCTGCCCGTGTGGCCATCGGTAAACTTGGTTGATTATTCTCTCCTTTCTATTTGCTTTTGCAGCGATTCCTGTATGTCTCTTTTATAAACCTGTTAATAGGTTTCTCAAAGTAGTTGTATGACAGATAACTCGTGGCAGTTATTGCAACAAGTGCGATTATTGCGCCTGCTGCCGGGTGTAAATGACCAACAACGGGCGATATTGCATTAATAATTATTATTTGTATGAGGTATATGCCATAGCTTATCTCGCCGCCTTTAATAAATATCTTTGCTTTAAGCAGGTGCGATAATGCCCCTTTTTGTAAAGAGAATGTAATAATTATAGCTGTTATAGGTAGCCAATAGTAGAATGAATAACGGTAAATTTTAGGAATATCCCCAGCGTATAAATAAAATATGGCAAAAAGCAGTATAGCCGAGAATTCAGCGATGTTTGCTGTGCGGTAGCTAATATCTATATCCTTTATTTTTTTGTATGCGTGCCACAGGAGCACTCCCACGACAAAATCGGGCAGGCGGGTTATGGGGTTGGTGTACCATATTCCTTTTATATATTGTTCGGGCGTGAATTGGCCGCCTATAACAACTGCAATAACCGCTGTTGCAGCTATAATGGCAAGCTTCTTGGGGCTTCTTGCAAGGGGCAGTGCCATAGGGAACAGTATGTAGAACAATTGTTCGCAGCACAGGCTCCAAGCCGGTGAATTAAGCGCAAAAAAGAAATCGGAGCGCGGTATATATGCATTGGTTAGCGTGGCCGATGTAAACAGATGTGCCCAAGAGAGAGGCTGCGTGGCAATGAATGTGCCGCCTATGAATATTGCTACAACGAGTGTGAGAAGGTGTAGCGGGTAGATACGTGCAAAACGTGCAACCCAGAAATCTTTTTTACTGCAATTGCTGTTTAGCAGCCTTTCGGTGTAGTTGTGCGCTATGATGAATCCGCTCAAGATAAAAAAGAAACTCACTCCCACATATCCCTCCTTAAGAATATGCCCCGAGAATGCCCCTTCATTTATCATACATAGGTGCGATGCGAAAACCATCAGGGCGAATATCAGTCGAAGTGATGTGAGGGTGTCTATCATTTTTATCTTTTTGCTTGCAGTGTTACGGCCGCGCTAAGTCTGTCGCCACCCATTGGCGGAGTGTCCTTGCGCAGGGTAATATCAATCTGTTCTATTATTTCGAATTGCTTGAATAAAGCTGTGATAATTCTGTGGCACACGTTCTCAAGCAGCTTGGAAGGTGTGCTCATCTCCCTTTTTATAAGCTCATAAACATCGGCATAGCTCACCGTGCCTTCTATAGCATCGGTAGTGGCGCAACTATGGTCGCTGATGTGTAGCTTGGTGTTTATTGTGAACCAAGCCCCAACGGCTGTTTCTTGTTCCAATACCCCGTGCCTGGCATAGAGGTGAATGTCTTGCAATTCTATAGTGTAGCTTGTTATTTTCATTTTTTTCTTAAAGCACAAAGCCTGCCTGTTTTGCAAGGCAGGCTTTGTGGGAAATATATATAGTGTAGTACAAATGTTTTTTAGCCACACTTTGAATATCCGCAGGTGGGGCAGTGCAGGCAGCCTTCCTCAAATATAAGTTGGTTTTTGCAGTTGGGGCACTTTTCTGCCGATGCCGCCCCGTCTGCTATATAGCGTTTGAGAGCTCTTTCTACACCATTTTTCCAAGTGTTAATGTTGTCGGAACCAAGTTCAAGAGACGAAATAAGTTTTATTACCTGCTCAATTGGCATTTTGTAACGCAACACACCCGAAATGAGTTTTGCATAGTTCCAAAACTCGGGGTTGAAACGCTCTGACAATCCTTCGATGGTGGTTTTGTAACCAATTTTATTCTCAAACTGGAAGTCGTATCGTTTGCTGCCGTCCTCGTTTATGTGCTTTATTATGATACCGTGTGTAACGTTCTTTGGCAAGGGTATGCCATCTTCGTCGTCTTGTTGTCCTGTAAATATCTCGTATGGTTGGCCATTGAGCAGGCCTATAAAGGCTACCCACTTTTCTTTGTTGTTCTGGAAGCGCACGACATCGGCCTCAAGAACTAAAGGACGCACCTCTGTAATGGTGGGCTTCATCTCCTCGTTTTTGGTCTCCTTTTTGTTGTCTGTCGATACAAGTACACCGGCACGCGAGCCGTCGCGGTACACGGTACACCCTTTGCAGCCACATTTCCAGGCTGTAATGTATAGCTCATTCACAAGCTTTTCATCGACATTGTTTGGCAGGTTTATGGTTACACTTATGGAGTGGTCAACCCATTTCTGTATGCGGCCCTGCATCTCTACTTTTGCTACCCAATCGATGTCGTTTGACGTTGCTTTTGCATAGGGCGAACGTGCCACAATGTTGTCAATCTCCACTTGTGAATAACGTTTGGTGGTGTCTATGCCGCTTTTCTTCATCCACTCCACAAATTTGTGGTGGTAAACTATATACTCTTCGAATGTGTCGCCATTCTCGTCGGTAAAATCAACGTGTACCTCAGGGTCGTTGGGGTTTACCTTGCGACGACGTTTATATACAGGCATAAATACAGGTTCTATGCCCGAAGTGGTCTGTGTCATAATACTCACAGTGCCGGTGGGGGCTATTGTGAGGCAGGCGATGTTGCGACGGCCATATTTCTTCATATCCTCATATAGCTGAGGGTCGGCTTCGCGCAGACGGTTTATGAACGGGTTGTTTTCCTCGCGCTTGTAATCGAAAATTTCAAATGCACCGCGTTCTTTCGCCATATTTACCGAAGAACTGTATGCTGCAAGGGCAACTAACTTGTGTACCTCAACCGAGAAATCAATGGCTTCTGCACTTCCGTATCTCAAGCCCATCGCTGCAAGCATATCGCCCTCTGCGGTGATTCCAACACCTGTACGGCGGCCCATACTGCTTTTGCGGTAAATTTTTTCCCACAATTTTCTTTCGGCAGCCTTTACCTCCTCAATTTCGGGGTCGCTCTCTATTTTTGCTTGTATGGCTTCAATCTTTTCGAGTTCAAGGTCTATAATGTCGTCCATCATACGTATTGCCTTTTTTGTGTGCTCGCGAAGAAGTTCAAAGTCGAAGCGTGCTTCAGGCGTAAATGGGTCGATAACGTATGAATAGAGGTTTATTGCTATTAAGCGACAAGAGTCGTAGGGGCAGAGAGGAATCTCGCCGCAGGGGTTGGTAGATACGGTCTTGAAACCAAGGTCGGCGTAACAATCGGGGATAGATTCACGTTCTATTGTGTCCCAGAAAAGAACACCGGGCTCAGCCGACTTCCATGCATTGTGTATTATTTTTTTCCAAATATCTCCGGCATTGACCTCTTTTGAGTATATCGGGGTGTCGGAGTCAATGGGGTATTTCTGTACATAGGGTTTCTCCTCTGTAACAGCCTGCATAAATTCATCATCAATCTTCACCGAAACATTTGCGCCTGTTACTTTGCCTTCGGTCATTTTTGCATCAATGAATGCTTCGGCATCGGGGTGCTTTATAGAAACACTGAGCATAAGTGCACCACGGCGGCCGTCTTGCGCAACCTCACGTGTGGAGTTTGAGTAACGCTCCATAAAGGGCACGAGGCCTGTTGATGTGAGTGCCGAATTCTTTACGGGAGAGCCTTTAGGGCGTATGTGCGAAAGGTCGTGCCCTACACCGCCACGACGTTTCATTAACTGTACTTGTTCTTCGTCTATGCGTATAATGCCGCCATAAGAGTCTGCTTTTCCATCGATGCCAATAACGAAGCAGTTCGAAAGAGATGCTATTTGAAAGTCGTTGCCGATTCCGGTCATTGGGCTGCCCGATGGTACGATATATTTGAAGTTGTCGAGCAGGTCAAATATTTCTTGTGCCGACATTGGGTTTTCATACTTCTTTTCAATGCGGGCAATCTCATTGGCTATACGCCAATGCATGTCGGCCGGCGACTTTTCATAGATTGTACCGAACGAGTCTTTAACGGCATACTTGTTTACCCAAACTCTTGCGGCGAGTTCGTCGCCTTTAAAATAATCAAGTGAAGCTTTGAATGCTTCATCATAGGTGTAGGTTTGCTTTTTCACTTTGGTTGGTTATATATTATGGTTTTACATACTCTTTCGGTGCTCTCATTTGAGCAAGCACAAAAATATATTTAATTTGTATAATAACCAATTATTTTTATTTTTAGTTTTCAACAAGTTGTAAAGTTTTCTGAATGTAAAACTAATTCGTTGATAATCAATAGTGTTGTTTTAAGTTGTTCGCAAAAAGTTTTCCGATTGGAAAACTTTGTCTTTGTACATACTCTATTTCTTTTTCTTTTTGTATTTCCAGAATTCTTTTTTGATTTGTAAAATTGTTTATCGTGTAGGTGGGTATAATTCCCATTTTAAAGAATTTGGGTGCAAAAAAAATCCGCAACAAACGTTGCGGATTGTAAATTCTAAATTCCAATTTATTTATGCACTTTGCAGTGAGAGGTCAATCTCGTTTAGCTCACTGCGAAAATGTTTGTCTGTTTCGGCAAGGTTGGTGATTGTTTTGCAGGCGTGTACCACTGTGGCGTGGTCTCTATTGCCTATATATTTACCTATTTTGGAAGTTGACATATCAAGATGTTTCTTCGACAGGAACATTGCAACCTGGCGCACAAGCACAACCTCTCTTTTCCGCGAGCGGGTGTTAATGCTCTCTACATCAACTCCGTAATAGCTTGCTACCTTGCTTATTATGTCGTCAATGGTTATTGCGCGTTTTTCGTAGTCACTGACATTGCCTGTAATTCTGCGTGCAAGGTTTATATCGATGTCGGCATTGTTTATGGTTGAATGTGCCATAATCGATACAATAATACCTTCGAGGTCGCGAATACTTGCATTTACGTGTTCGGCTATATATGTTATAACCTCTTCGGGGAATTTAAGGCCGTCTCTACGTATCTTGTTTCTAAGTATATTCTTGCGCAATTCCAAGTCGGGCTTTTCTATTTCAGCAGTCATGCCCCACTTGAAACGGGTGATAAGGCGTTCCTCCATACCCTGTAACTGAGCCGGTGTGCGGTCCGATGTCATAATCAACTGCTTGCCATTGAGATGCAAGTGGTTGAATATGTGGAAGAAAGCGTGTTGTGTTTTCTCGAGGCCAGCAAACTCCTGAATATCATCAATTATGAGAACGTCTATGCTTTGATAGAACCTCATAAAATCGTTGAACTTCTTTTGCAAGATAGAGTCGGTGTATTGAACCTGAAAAAGGTGTGCCGATACATAAAGAACACGCAGTTCGGGGTGTAACTCCTTAATTTTGCAACCGATAGCGTTTATCAGGTGGGTTTTTCCCACGCCCGATGGCCCATAAATGAATAGTGGGTTAAATGCTCTTCCCGGGGTGTTTGCCACGCTCACGGCTACAGAGCGTGAAAGGCGATTGCTCACACCCTCGACAAAGTTGTCGAATGTATAGCGGTTTATGAGCATAGAGTCAAGCTCTTGCACTGCCTCTTGTGTAGCTTTGGGAGTACTGTTGCCCGAATTTCCTGTTTGTGTTCCTTTGCCGGTTGTGTAGCTGTCTGCACTGACCTCAACGCTTAAGTTGTTACCCTTGTCGGTGAGTATGCTGTACATAAGTTTTGTGCCATTGCCCATAACCTTGAAAAGTGTTGAGCGTAGCAAGCCGACATAATTTTCCTCGAGATGCTCACATACATAGTTACTCTTCACCTGAATGGTCAGTGTAGAGTCTTCGTACCTGATAGCCTTGATGTCGGCAAACCAAGTTTCGAATGTTTTTTCGGAAACGTTGTCGCGAATAATGTCGAGACATTTGTTCCACTTTATTGTTAATTGTGAGTTCATCGATTTCTGTATATCTGTATTTAAGATTCAAACAACCATCGGTTACTTTTTTAACTCGATGGTTGTAAAAGAAGAAATTCGTTGTTTCATTGTTCGATTCAATGGAATCTTACATTTCTCCTTGTCTCTTTTCTAATGCAAATATCTAAAAAGAAAAATGAAAAAACAAGTGTAAAAAAAGTGCTGTTTTTTTTGCATTTATAACGTACTGAAAAACAGTGCGTTATAAAACGACTGCCGAGCTTGGTTGCGATAATGGCATTTTTTTTAAACGATTGATTATTAGTATATTACACTTGTAAAATATTATTATTTATTTTGGCACTTTCTGTAAAAACTCCCTTTTCGTGCTTGCTAAAAAGCTTTTTTACCCATAGCAATATTTATAAAAAAACATTCTTCTTAATTAGATTTATTCTATATAAGGCTGAAAATTTTTTTATTTGATAAATATTTCTTTCGCAAAAAATGGCTAATAAAAAAGGTCTGTTTTTGTTGCTTGTCTGTTGAAAATTTGCTATTAAAAAATTAGAATCACACGCCGTGTGATTCTAAAATTCTTAAGCAAGTTCCAAATTAAGTCCTTTACGCAGTTTTTCTATAATAGGGTTCTTTTCTCTTAATATTTCATACTGCTTTGTTCGGTCGTAAACGTGTCTTTGAACAGTTACTTTGTTTATCTCTATCTTCATTTTCAGAACTCTGTTCTGTAGAAAACGACTAATGCCTGCGGCTATTTTTGTATTCTGTTCTTCAAAGACCTGTGCAACCATCTGATTATCAACTCGTATGGTGAAACTGCTGTCGTCGTTCATCTCGGGCGTAATCAGCTTCATTCTTTCTGCGAGGGCTCTCTCTTTCTCGGGGAGCTCCAGAGCAAAAGAGGTCCAGGCTTGTATTAATTTTTCTGTTGTAATGCTTGCGGCATTGTTTGCTTGTGTGCTCACTTGCACAGTTTGCCTTGGTTGTGTAGGTGCATTAGCCCCTGTTGTGGTGGTTTCACCCTCCAATGTGGTTCTTGCCCGACGAAACATTCCACTGAGGCCTTGCGTGGTTTGGTCATTCCTCTTTAAAGTATCGGGGCGGCCTTGTATAGGAATACGTTGCGCCGGTGTCGCAGCATTTATTGCCGGTTTTTCTATTGTTTTTGATGCCTGTTGAACGGGTTGTGCTACAGGTGTGCCTGGCGCACTGTTTGTATTATTTGTTTGCTGTTTTGCATCAGCTTGCTCTACGTTGTTGAATATGGGTTTTAACATCTTTGGGCTACGCCCACCATCTTCACCTTCATCACTTGTGGTGAGTTGTGATAGTTGTATAAGTGTAAGCTCCACCAAAAGTCGCTTGTTGCGGCTTGTGCGGTAGTTCAGCTCGCAGTTGTTGCAGAGTTTTAGAGCTCGGAATAGCATTTTTGGGTTGCATTTTGCGGCTTGGCTCACATATCTTTTACGCAAATCGTCGCTTCCCTCGAAGAGTGGTGCGGTTGCGGGGTCTCCATTTACTAAAAGGTCGCGCATGTGGGTCGCAACGCCCTCAATGAATATATTCCCTTCAAATCCTTTACTTAAAATTTCGTTGAAAAGTAATAGGGCTTGTGATGTATTTGCGTTTAATATATAATCGGTGAGCCGGAAATAATATTCGTGGTCAAGTACGTTAAGGCTTTCAATAACTTTTGAGTAGCTTAAATCGCCTTGCGTGAAACTTGCCATTTGGTCAAAAAGTGATAGTGCGTCGCGCATGCAACCATCGGACTTTTGTGCAATTATACGTAGTGCATCATACTCGCTTCTTATACTCTCCTTTTCTGCAATATTTTGCAGGTGCTTTATAATATCCGATGTATCTATGCGGCTGAAGTCGTATATTTGACAACGCGAAAGAATGGTGGGAATGATTTTGTGTTTTTCGGTCGTTGCAAGTATGAAGATGGCGTGTGCAGGTGGCTCTTCCAATGTTTTGAGAAAAGCATTGAAGGCTGCCTGTGATAGCATATGAACCTCGTCTATTATATATACTTTGTATTTCCCTATCTGTGGTGGAATGCGCACTTGTTCGTTTAGTGAGCGAATATCCTCTACAGAGTTGTTGCTTGCAGCGTCTAGCTCGTATATGGAAAATGAGCGTTGTTCGTTGAATGAACGGCAAGACTCGCATTCGTTGCACGGTTCTCCATTTGCTGTTGGGTTCAAGCAATTTATGGTTTTTGCAAAAATGCGGGCACAAGTGGTTTTCCCGACACCGCGCGGGCCACAAAACAGGTATGCGTGTGCAAGCTTGCCTGTTTGTATGGCGTTTTTTAGTGTGGTTGTGAGTGATTTTTGTGCAACAACCGTTTCAAAGGTATCAGGGCGATATTTTCGTGCCGATACTATATAATTTTCCATATTTATACTTTTATAAACTTTTTCAAATGATGCTTTAGAAGCTAATCTACTGCAAAAATAAAGTAATCCTTGAGTTATACAAAATAAAAAGTTGCCGTTCTTTGTTGCGTTTTGTCAAAAACGGGCAATATCTCCTTTTCAATTGCAAAAAAATTCTACCTTTGCAAAAGAATAACTTTAACTCGGAGTTTATGAACGATAGTATAGGAACATTTTTTGTATGGGTCAAAAATAATAAGTATTGGTTTGTAACAATAACCTTCCTTCTTATTATAGTGTTTTTCGACGAGAATAACCTTATAAAGCATTTTCAGAATCAAAGAGAAATTGCCATTTTGAAGTCTGAAATCCAAGAACTGAAAGAGGAACTCGAAGTGCTTACATATAAATCCAGTGAATTGCATAAGGATATAGAGATAATGGAAAAAGTGGCACGAGAAAAATATGGAATGCACAAAGATGGTGAAGAAGTTTTTATTGTAGAGGATTAAACCATGAAAAAGAATACTATTTTTGCAAAAGCAATCTCTTTGCTCAATTCATTGTCGTGGGTAGCACTCTTGTGTGCTGCTGTCGGCAAAGTTCTATTTCCCGATATTTCGGCTTGGGTTTTTGTTGTTTCTGCAGTGCTTCAGGCTGCCACACAATTCTTGTTGCGTGTACGCGGTGGGGACTATGTAATTAAACGTTTGGTTGTGCAGCAGCAAATTGGAGCTCTGGTGCTTGTGGCGGCCGGTGTGCTTATGTTTACACATACTCGTAACGAGTGGATTGTTGCTATGTTTATAGGTGCATTGCTACAGTTGTATACTGCATTTAGAATTCCGCGAGAGGTTGAAAAACAGGGCTTGGACAATTAATAGAATTTCAGTATTAAGAAACGGTTTTCATAACACACAAAAGAGGCTCCCAATTGGGAGCCTCTTTTGTGTGTTATGAAATTCTAGTTTGTTTATTTGTTTACAAAATGTACGGTTTGGCTGTCATCGTCCATTTCTTGTACCTTAACTGTAAGACGGTTAGCATCAATTGAGTAACGGCTTACAAGAATGTCCTTAACAATGTTTGCACGTTTCAATGCAATTTCTGCGTTTGTTGAACGTGTGTTACCAACAATGTCCATCTGTAGGTCTTTCTTCTCTTTCAACAATTCTGAGATGTTGAATATGTTGGCCATCTGCAACTCTTGGTTGAATGTCTCTTTACCCTCCTCAAACACAACGTAAGGAATAATGATCTTGTCCTTCTCTGCAGGAACCACAACAATCTGCTCCTCGGGAGCTCCTTGCTCCATTCTCTGTGTTTTAACAGCTACTATGTAGTTGTTAAGTTCGTCGTAACTACTGTTTGAGATAGCGTGTGTAGCTCTATACTCCTGCTTGCCTATTCTCCACTTTAAGCCTAATCTTGCAGAACAGATATTGTCTATGTCGCCCGACTCACCGGTGTGTCCGTCAATCGTAGAGCTTGTGATAGTGCTGTTGATATCCAAGTTTATACCAAAACGCTGGTTAATGTTATAGGTTGTAGATATACCAAATCTGCCACCCAATGCTATTACATTGTCAACACCTTTTCTTTCCATGGTTGAAAGAGCTGCAACGCCAAGATAAGCCTCCAAGTCCCATCTTTTAAAAGAGTTTTTATCTTCTGAAAGAAGGTTTGTTAAGTTGAGCATAAAATCGGCTGCAAGTGCATAATATCTAATGTCCTGGTCGTAACCATTGTCTGTATAAACGCCCTTCTTGTCAAGGTATTCCTTGCGAGGGTCGGTTAAGTGGTTGGGGTAGCGTCCGCCCTTGTTGTCGTTCCAGCCAACAAGCCTGTTGCCCTCAAACGATAAACGTCCACCCAATAAAGGGTTAAATTGTCTGCCCACTGCAAGGGAGAAACCTGGTTTTATTCTGTCGCCAAAAGACATTTCAGAGTCGTCCTCACCGAAGAATACAGAACCTCCCAATGCTGCTTGAATGTACCAGTTGGTAGATAACTTGGAATTATACTCTTTGTGATATTCTACATCTACTGTTTCGGTTTTTGTCGTGGTCTCAACACGGTTCTCTTGTGCGAATGCAGAGATGCTGCCGGCTAGTATAAGAGATAGTATTGCAAACTTTTTCATTTTATTTCTAATTTTAATCTTATTACTTTTCAATAATAGTCATCACAACAACACGGTTCCAGCGGAAGTCTTCTTCGTAAACACGCTCGGTATCTCCCTTGGCATTGGTCTCAATTCTGTCTTCACTGATACCGCAGTTCTCTACCAAATACTTCTTTACCGAGTTTACACGTTTCTTACTAAGACGCATATTATACTCGGGGTATGCAGTCTCTTTGTCGGCATAACCGGTAAGCATAACCTTTGCCTCTTTGTTGTCTTTGAGGTATTGTGCAAATTTCTCAATATGAGGCTTCTGTCCATCTTCAATATTCGACTTGTCAATGAGGAATCGAACAATAAAGGGTGCAATAATCTCTTTTGCATCTGCCTTAACCTCTTTTATACGTTTAGGCTGGGGAATGTATGTATCCTCGTAAGTAATAGGCAGGTCTACTCTTGTTTTTGCAAGCCCGTCGCTGAAATGGTAGCTCAAACCAACACTTGCAGCCACCAGGAGGTCCAGGGTTTTGTTACTCTCATTCAAAACACCACCGGCAACTCCATCAAACGACTCGTTGTATAAGTTGGCTTGCAGGTCGCCCATAACAGACCAGCTTCTGTTTATTTTGTAGTCGATTTGTGTACCGAACTTCGCGCCCCAGGTTTTCTCTTTGTGGAATCCTTGGTTCTTAATTACGTGAGCGAAAGTGGGGCCGGCATATAACTGAACACCCCATTTGCTGCTGTTGTTAAACCATTTAACAACGTCGGTCATTGCAGCAACGCTGTATTCCATGTATGTAAATTTCTTGCGGTACCAAGCAAGGCCATCTTTTTCAATTATATATTGCAAAACGTCTTGGGGGTAGTTGAAGTCGTTAAGATGTTTGCCAAAAATAGCTCCGGCCAGGTAATATGCGCTTACTTTGCCTATAGCTACCTGTGCTCTAACTCCAAAATAGTCGTTAAACCAACGGCCTGCAGAAATTTGTGCGCGCACTCTTGCACGGTCAAAAATGTTATTAACCTCATTGTTTCCTTCTGCGCTAATGGAGTTTGCTCCAACACCGAGCGACACGAACCAATTCTTCAAATAAATTGTTTTTTCATCACTTGCGATGACAGATTCTTCGGTCTCGTTCAACGCCGTTGCCAAACTGTTTATACGCGACCCGCGAATTGTGTCAGTTTTGATAACTTGTGCTTGTACTCCGCTAAAGAAAAGAGCGAATGATGCAGCAACAAGCAGTGTTCTTAAAAAACTAGAATTATTCATTTTTCTATATAAATTTATTATTTTCTTGTTTTTGGCTGAAAAGTTTACAATGTGGCAAAGGTATAAAAAAAATATAATTAATAAAAGATTAATTAATTAAATTTTGCGTTTATCGGTTTATTAACAACAATAAATGAGATTGCGGTAACAGAATTTATCGCATAATTATGATGTCTCCCACATTTATGCCGGTTTCTGCAATATATTTATTTTTATTGTATAGCTCACCCATTCTTACCCCATATTTTTGTGAAATAGAGTGAAGGCTTTCGCCCTGTTGCACAGTGTGATAGGGGTAGTTTATTGTGGCTTTCTTGTTTTTCTTTTCAAGGTATATAATATCTCCGGCCTTAATATTGTAATCGGCGTAAAGGTCATTGTATTCAACTAATTTGCGTCGTGAAATTCCAAACTCCTTGCTCAGTGATTCAAAAGTGTCCCCGGTATTGCCAATTATGTAAAAAAGATTATTGCTTTTGTATATGCTCCTTGTCGGTTCTTCCGTTGTGGCCGATTTTATATCCTTCATAGTGTAACTATCGTATTGGTCGAGCTCGTAGCGTTCTATGAGGCTTATCAATTTGTTGGGGTAAGCGGGGTCCTCGGCATATCCGGCCTTTTTTAGTCCTTTAGACCACCCTTTGTAGTCGTCTTGGTCGAGCTTGAAAAGAAACGCATATCTTTGTCTGTTGGCAAGGAACTTGGAATGGTCCTCATAGGATTCCTTGACACTCTTGTACTTTCTAAAATAGCACATATGTCCATTGTCCATCGATGCAGTGCGTTTGCCATTCCAGCTCTTGTCGGCTTTTATTCCAAAATGGTTGTTCGATGTACGCGAAAGTTTGCTCTTTCCCGCACCCGACTCCAACAAACCTTGTGCAAGTGTAATGCTTGCAGGAATATTGTATTTTTGCATTTGCTCCACAGCAATAGGGTAGTAGGTGAGTATATACCTTTCATAGTCGTCTCTGGCTTGCGTAATCTCCTTTGGCGTTTGTCGTGCGGTATGCTTGTTTATAGAACAATTTATAAATGTCAGCAGCGCAATAAACGCAAATAAAAGTTTTGTTTTCATAAAAAATCCATTTAGGCTACAAAATAAACGAATAAATTGATTTTGCGCAACAATTTATTTATCTTCGCACTATTATATGCTCTTTTTTGTTTTATAATAAACAAAATGCCTAAAGTTATTTGTATATAAAATTAAAGGAGATAAGTGTATGAAAGAGATTGTTTTGCAAACAAAGATTAAGGTTTGTTCCTATAACGAACTAAGTGCCGATGATAGAGAAGTTGTCGATGCAGCTCGTGCAGCTACAAGTAATAGCTACGCAGTATATTCAAAATTTAATGTCGGTGCAGCCGTGCGTCTTAAAAATGGTGTTATAGTAAAAGGTAGCAACCAGGAGAATGCGGCCTATCCATCGGGGCTCTGTGCCGAGCGCACAACGCTTTTCTGGGCCAATTCCCAGTACCCCGACAGCGCGGTACTCACTTTGGCTATAGCGGCCCGTACAGAAAAGGGTGAGCTCCCTGTGCCTATTCCCCCTTGCGGAGCCTGCCGTCAGGTGATATTGGAAACTGAAAAACGTTTTGGGGAAACCATTAAGATAATATTGTATGGTGCAAAGGAGAGCTACATTATTGAAGATGGTATAAAGGCTCTTATGCCATTGTCTTTCGATTCCGAATTCTTAGAATAAATGAAAAAACTGCTTTTTGTGTGCCACGGGAATATATGTCGTTCTCCAATGGCAGAGTTTGTGATGAAGAAAATAGCCCGTGATGCGGCTGCCGAGGGGGTGTTGCATATAGAATCGGCTGCAACAAGCAGCGAAGAGATAGGCAACGCGGTATATCCTCCTGCAGTGCGTGAGCTTGCACGCCACGGAATCTGTTGCGAAGGTAAGCGTGCACGCCGCATTACCTCGGCCGACTTCCTCCATTACGATATGATAATTGTAATGGAAGAGTATAATATAAGGAATATGCGCTCCCTGCCTGTCGGTGGTGGCAAGGTGTGGAAGTTGCTCGACTTTGCCGATTGTTGCGAAAAAGGCGAGGCAACTCCGTTGTCGGGTGGTGATATCTCCGACCCTTGGTACCATGGCGATTTTTCTGCAACTTATGAAGAGATAGAGAGGGGTTGCAAGGGGTTGTTTAAATATCTTGGTTTTTAATTATGCAACAGCCCACTCCCACCGACGACAGAGTGATAATGGGTATAGACCCTGGAACCAATATCATGGGCTATGCCTTTATTGGCGTAAATGGCAACCGTGCGCGTCTCATAGCAATGGGTGTCATTGATTTGCGCAACTGCCACGATAGTTATATAAAATTAGGTGAAATATTTACTCGTGTGCAAGGGCTCATAAAATCATTCTTGCCCGACGAGCTTGCCATTGAAGCTCCTTTCTTTGGCAAGAATGTGCAGAGTATGCTGAAACTTGGTCGTGCACAGGGCGTTGCCATTGCTGCTGCCATTAGTCGCGAAGTCCCTATTCACGAATATGCACCATTAAAAATAAAAATGGCTATAACGGGTAATGGCTCGGCGTCCAAGCATCAGGTAGCCGAAATGCTTCGTCGTATGTTAAACATTTCAAATGAGGAGATGCCCCGTTTTATGGACGCCACCGATGCTCTTGGAGCTGCTTTTTGCCACTATCTGCAACGCAACAACCCGGTGCAGGGTGTCAAGTACAGTAGCTGGGCCGACTTTGCCCGCAAGAACAGCGACAAGATAAAGCAATAAGAACGAGGCACAGGCCTCGTTCTTATTGCTTTATTTATACAAGTTATATGTAGTGCGCAATACCTGGAACTCCGTGCGGCGGTTCAACTGGTTACATATCTCCTGCTGCTCTTCGCTCTCGAGATTTTTTATAAAATCTTCGGTAAGAACATCGTTCTCTTTTAAGAACGGCACCTTCTCTGTTAATTTCTTATGTACAATCTTAGGCTTCTCCTCACCATAGCCTTTGGCTGTCAGACGTTCAGCTTCAATACCTCCTTTAATAAGGTAATTAACAACCGACTCGGCACGAGCTTGCGAAAGACGTACATTATATTCGTCTCGTCCCTTGTAATCGCAGTGTGAGCTTAGCTCTATTGTAACATTCGGGTTCAGGTTTAGTAGTTTTATAAGTTCATCGAGCGATTCTTCCGATTCCTTTGTGAGTGTGGCCTTGTCAAATTCATAGAAAATGTTGTCTATGAGAACAGGGCGTGTAATTGAAGGGAGCTCAAAATCTCTCTGATAAGACATTGTACCTTCTACGTTCTCGGCAGATAGCTCTTGCATAGTGCTTAAATGCCCTTTACATGTACCCAGTAACACATAATCGACTCCGGGAGTTACACGTACCGAGTATGAGCCGTCTTTCATTACGCCAAAGCTTGTGTTTGTTCCATCTTTGCCCACCATATATATAACCCCTTCGGGAAGTTCATAGCCGTCTTTCTCGTATATCCAGCCATAAAGAGTGTGCACTGTTTCGGGCAGTATAAAGGAATAAATGTGGTCCCAGCCGCGAGCATCTCCTCTGTTCGATGAGAAATACCCTCTGTATAGCCCTGGTGCAAATGTTATTCCAAAATCATCTCCGTTGGAGTTCATTGGCGACATCATATTCTCAATATTCCACACACTGTCGTTGGCTTGCGTTGCGCAATAGATGTCCAGCCCACCCATTCCCGGGTAGCCGTCTGAAGAAAAAAACAGTTCACCATTGGGGCCAAATGCGGGGAAGTGCTCGTCGCCTTCTGTGTTTATTCCACTGCCTATGTTTTCAATAATATCTTGTTTTGCTCTGCTCTCGCCAATGTAGTATCTCCAAATGTCAAACCCGCCATAGCTGCCTGCCATGTCTGAAGAGAAGTAGAGCCACTCACCATCGGGCGAGACTGCGGGGTGTGCAAAAGAAGATAATGTATCTGAAGATATTTCCACCTTTTTCACTCCGCTCCACGAAGCGTCGCTGCGTGTGCTGCTGTATATTGCAGCATAGCGGGGGTGTTGGTTGTCGGTAACGCAACGGGTGAAATACATTGTTTTCCCATCGGGTGTGAAAGCGCAGGCACCATCTTCGAAATCACTGTTTATCTCACTTTCAATAATTTCTGTTTTTTGCCATTTCCCCTTCTCGTCGCGACGGGTAAGGAATATATCGGCACTTTTTTGCCCTGTTATGCCACTCAAGTCGTCTCCTTTAGCCTCTTTGCGTGTAGATGTTGTTACAATCATTGTAGTGTCATCGCCTACATACATTGGGCAGTAGTCGCTGCGTTGCCCATTGAGTTCTTTGGCTCTTTTTACAATGTAGCGGTTTGGGTTTTTCTTCCATTCAAGCGACTGCTTTGCTGCCTGCAGGCCCACAATGGCAAGGTTGTCGTTGCTGTTGAGCTTTAAATACTCCTCGTAGCTTTCTACCGCGTCTTTGTAGTCGCCTTTTTCCAGCTGAGCATCGGCGAGGTAGCGTAGTGCGAGCGAGTCGGGGTATTTGTAACGCACGGCATTCATGTATGCACCCACGGCTCGCACGGCATTGTTGCTTTTTCGGTAGCATTCGCCCAATTTCCAAGCTACCACAGCGCGTTTCTTCTTCTCTTTTGCGGGTATTTTGCGGTATGCTTTCTTGTATTGCCTTGCAGCTTCATAATATTCGTTCACAGCAGCATATTGGTCGCCCTTTTTAATTGCTTTCTCGCTGCCACACGATAGTATGGCAAGTATTGCAATCAGGAGTATGCCGAATGGAATTGCTTTGTTCATGTTGTTATAATCACTTGCGATTTTAGAAATTGTTGAATTCCTAAAAATATTCAATCAACTTCTTAATAACTCGTTTTTTGCTCGAATATTATGTAATATACCTCTTTATTAATCTTTTTTTGGAATATTTCCCATTGTACTGTTGTCGCGCAGAACTTCATTGACAACGTTGTTCAGCATTATTTTCAGCTCGTCGATAAATGTTTTTGCTTCGTATTGTTGCTTTTCTATGTCTCTTAATTTCTTTTCCCATTGGCCGGTGAGTTCTGCGCTCTTCAGCAGCTCGTTTTTTATTAGCCCTATAAGTTCAATTCCTGTGGGTGTTGCTGCAATGTTTTTCTTTTCGCGTTTCATATAGCCACGCTTGAAAAGCGTCTCTATAATATTTGCACGAGTTGAGGGGCGGCCTATGCCGTTTTCCTTCATTGCATCACGTAGTTCTTCGTTTTCAACCAGCTTGCCTGCGGTTTCCATTGCACGTAGCAAAGTGGCCTCGGTATAAGGCTTTGGGGCTGTTGTCCATTTTTCTGCAAGGTCGGGTGTGTGTGGACCGCTTTCCCCTTGTGCAAAGTGTGGGAGAATTTTCTCTTTTTCCTCCTTTTCATCGGTGGTTTCACCCGCAAACACAACTCTCCACCCGGGTTCTGTTATTTCTTTGCCGGTGGTCTTGAAGGGAACGCTTGCGCTCTCCCCCTGCACTGTGGTTGTGCGGAACTTGCAGTCGGGGTAGAACACTGCAATAAAGTGCTTTACAATGAGGTCATAAACCTTCTTCTCAAGGTCGGTAAGCCCCTGTGGCTGCACTCCTGTGGGTATAATGGCGTGGTGGTCTGTTACCTTTTTGTTGTCAAACACCTTTTTCGACTTTTGCAAAGGCTTTCCCGCAAGTGGTGCGGTAAGCTGCTGGTAGTTGCGCAGCCCTTTCAGTATGTTAGGGCATTTAGGGTATATGTCGTCGCTCAAAAATGTTGTATCTACACGTGGGTATGTAGTTATCTTTTTTTCATAAAGCGACTGTATTGTTTGTAGCGTAACCTCTGCGCTCAACCCGAATTTCTTGTTGCAATCTACCTGCAACGATGTGAGGTCGTACAAGCGAGGTGGCAGTTCTGTGCCGTTTTTGGCGGTTACTTCGGTTACGGTAAACGGTGCATCTGATATTCTTTTCAGTGCCTCCTGCGCCTCCTCGACACTCTCAAACCTGCCTTTGGCGGCATTGAATGTCGTGTCGCGGTATGTAGTCTTAAGTTCCCAATATTGTTTTGGAACAAAATTTACTATTTCAAAATGGCGTTTTACCACAAGGGCAAGGGTGGGTGTTTGCACACGTCCTATCGATAGTACCTGGCGGTTTTTCCCATATTTAAGCGTGTAGAGACGTGTGGCATTCATTCCAAGGAGCCAGTCGCCTATGGCACGCGAGAGCCCGGCTTCATATAGTGGTTTATACTCGCTTTGGTCTTTAAGGCTGTTGAAGCCCTCGCGTATAGCCTCGTCGGTGAGTGACGATACCCACAAACGCTTTACAGGGCACTTTGCTTGTGCTTTCTGAATAACCCAACGCTGTATGAGCTCTCCCTCCTGCCCGGCATCGCCACAGTTTATAATGCTGTCGGCAGCCTGCATAAGTTTTTCTATAACAGCGAATTGTTTCTCTATCCCCTTGTCGCTTATGAGCTTAATGCCAAAACGCGGAGGCACCATCGGCAGGCTGCTGAGGCTCCACCGTTGCCACATAGGGGTATAGTCGCCCGGCTCTTTTAGCGTGCAAAGATGTCCGAAAGTCCAGGTTACCTGGTAGCCGTTACCTTCGTAGAAACCCTCGCGCCTGTTCTTTGCCCCCAATACATCGGCAATCTCTTTGGCAACGGAGGGCTTCTCCGCAATACATACAATCATATAAAGCGGTTTATTCTACGTCAAGCAGTATGTTCATAAGTTCACAAGCAGCCTTTGCCACGCTCGTTCCGGGGCCGAAGATGCCTGCTACTCCTGCACGGTAGAGGAAGTCGTAGTCTTGTGCGGGAATAACGCCACCGGCAAATACCAATATATCCTCGCGACCAAGCTTTGCCAGTTCCTCAATGAGTTGTGGCACAAGTGTCTTGTGGCCTGCGGCAAGCGACGACACACCTACTGCGTGAACATCGTTCTCCACAGCCTGTTTTGCGACCTCGGCAGGTGTTTGGAAGAGCATTCCCATATCTACGTCGAAGCCACAGTCGGCATAGCCTGTGGCCACCACTTTGGCACCACGGTCGTGCCCGTCCTGGCCCATCTTGGCAATCATCACTCGTGGGCGACGGCCCTCTCTCTTTGCAAACTCCTCGGTGAGACGGCAAGCCTCTTTGAAGCTTGCATCGTCCTTGCTCTCTGCTGAATACACTCCTGAAATTGTTCTAATGATTGCTTTATAACGCCCCGCAACAGCCTCGCAAGCGTCTGAAATCTCTCCCAGTGTGGCACGCAAACCGGCTGCTTCCACGGCTGCTTCCAATAGGTTGCCTTTGCCACTCTTTGCACACTCGGTAATCTTGTCGAGGGCGGCTTTCACTGCCGCCTCGTCGCGGATTTGGCGGTTGCGCTCAATGGCTGCAAGCTGCTCCTCGCGCACGGCAGTGTTGTCAATCTCTAAAATATCAATGGGCTCCTCCTCTTCGAGGCAGTATGCATTTGTGCCCACAATTATCTGCTTGCCGCTGTCTATGCGAGCCTGTGTGCGTGCGGCAGCCTCCTCTATACGCATTTTGGGAATACCTGTCTCAATAGCCTTTGCCATTCCGCCAAGTTCCTCAATTTCCTGTATTAGTTTCCAAGCCTTCTCGGCAATCTCCTTTGTGAGGCTCTCAACATAGTACGAGCCACCCCACGGGTCTATCACGCGGCAGATATTTGTCTCCTCTTGCAGGTAAATCTGTGTGTTGCGGGCAATACGTGCCGAAAAATCGGTGGGCAGGGCGATAGCCTCATCGAGCGCATTGGTGTGCAGCGACTGTGTGTGTCCCATTGCCGCGCTCATAGCCTCTATAACCGTGCGGCCCACATTGTTGAAGGGGTCTTGCTCGGTGAGCGACCAGCCCGATGTCTGGCAGTGCGTGCGCAGTGCCATAGATTTTGGGTTCTTTGGGTTGAACTGCTTTATAATCTTGGCCCACAGCATACGTGCTGCGCGCATCTTTGCAATCTCCATAAAGGGGTTCATACCTATGCCCCAGAAGAACGACAGACGGGGTGCAAAAGCATCGATGTCTATGCCTGCGTTCACGCCTGCACGCACATACTCCAATCCGTCGGCAAGGGTGTATGCCAGCTCAATATCTGCCGATGCACCGGCCTCTTGCATGTGATATCCGGAAATTGAAATTGAATTGAATTTTGGCATCTTCTGCGATGTGTATGCAAAAATGTCGCTTATTATGCGCATTGAAAATGCGGGTGGGTATATATAGGTGTTGCGCACCATAAACTCCTTGAGAATATCATTTTGTATGGTACCGGCCATCTCCTCGAGCTTTGCTCCCTGCTCGAGTGCTGCGTTTATGTAGAACGCGAGCACGGGCAGTACCGCGCCGTTCATAGTCATTGAAACCGACATCTTGTTCAAGGGAATTCCATCGAACAACTGCTCCATGTTCTCCATACAACAAATCGATACACCGGCTTTTCCCACGTCGCCCACCACGCGTTCGTTGTCGGGGTTGTAACCGCGGTGTGTAGGTAGGTCGAATGCCACGGAAAGGCCCTTCTGGCCCGATGCAAGGTTGCGGCGGTAGAAGGCGTTGCTCTCCTCGGCGGTAGAGAAGCCTGCATATTGCCTGATGGTCCACGGGCGGAAGGTGTACATCATAGAGTAGGGGCCACGCAGGAACGGGGGCAAGCCTGCTGCGTAGTCGAGGTGCTCCATCTCTTTAAGGTCCTCGGCGGTGTAAACCGGTTTCACATTTATGTGCTCGGCAGTCTCCCACACCTCGTTGCTTGTTGCGGGGGCTGTTGTAGCGGCTGTGCAGCCTGCAAATATATCTATGTTGCTGAAATCTCTTCTCATAGTTCTTTTTTGTTAAATACCCAACTTGGCGTTAAGAGACTTCAAAGTCTCCAATACGTTTACTCTCACGTGAATAAAGTTTTCAATGCCGGCAGCTTTTAGCTCCTCGCTGCAGGCGGGTGCGCCTGCCACAATGAATATTGCTTTGTCCTTTACAGCTTCATAAGCGGGGATTGCATACTCGGCATACTCGTCATCGCTCGAACAAATCACCACAATATCGGCGTTTGCTTCCAAAGCGGCTTTCGCGCCCTCTTCAACACTCTTGAACCCAAGATTGTCTATAACCTCGTAGCCCGCAGCTGCAAGGAAATTGCACGAGAATTGTGCTCTGGCCTGTCTCATGGCAAGGTTGCCTATCGTGAGCATAAATGCTTTGGGGCGGCGGCCGCTTGCCTCGGTGGCAAGGCGCAGTTGTTCAAACTCCTCACCCAAGCGGGTGGCTTTTAGCCCACCGCAAGAGTGTGAATGCCCGCCACAGGCGCATTTTTCTTCCATAGGTGTTTTGCCCTCCGATGTTTCGCCAAAGTTGGGGTATTGGTTGGTGCCGAGCAGTATCTCTTTGCGGCGTGCAAGGGCAGTGCGACGGTCGTCGCCGGTCTTTTCCATTATCTCCTGTATCTTGCCGCTTCTGACCATAGCTTGGAATCCTCCGTTCTGCTCTGTCTCCAGGAATATTCTCCAGGCCTCTTTTGCTATTGAGGCTGTGAGGCTCTCCACGTAGTACGACCCGCCCGCGGGGTCGGCCACAGCATCTATGTGGCTCTCGTGTTTAAGAATAAGTTGCTGGTTTTTTGCAATTCTCACTGCAAAATCGCTAGGTGTCTCATATACCGAGTCGTAGGGCCTTACAGTAATAGAATCCACTCCCGCAATGGCGGCACTCATAGCCTCGGTTTGTGTGCGCAGCATGTTCACGTAAGAATCGAACAGAGTGAGGTTGAACGATGTCGTCTCGGCGTGAACAGCCATTTTACAACTCTCTTTGCAGGGGGTGTATTGCTCGGCAATCTTTGCCCACAGCATACGTGCCGCACGGAATTTTGCAATCTCCATAAAGAAATTGCTTGATATTCCCATATTGAATTTAATGCTGTTTGCAGCTACCTCTGCGGGCACGCCGGCCTCTGTCGTTGCCTGCATATAGTCGTTGCCCCACGCAAGGGCATAGCCAAGCTCCTGGGTTATGTATGCACCGCTGTTGCATAGCTTTGCGCTGTTCACGGCAAGGCTGCGGAACAATGGCAGTTCCTGCACGGCTGCTATTATCTCTTTTGCTGTTTGTGCATAATCTTCTATTGCCACTCCTTTGCACAGTTCTTTGCCTATAGGGTCGTAGCTGAGCGAGCCACGTACACGTGCGAGGTCGAATCCTTGAGCTTTGCAGTAAGCAACAAAGTGGGCGGCAAAATCGGCTGTGCGTTTAAGGCATACGTCGAAGTTCAGCTCCACGGTCTGTGCATCTATCCCGGCAAGCAGTTGCTCTATAAATTCGGCCGACACCATTTTACCCTTCACTTTGAAGCCGATAGCTGTAACGCCTTCCTTTATAAGTTTGTGCGCTTTTTCATTGGCTTCTGCGGGGTTGTCAGTGGTGAGTTCTGTTCTTATGAGCCACTTGTTGTCGGCCTTGCAGCCACGTGTATAAGGGAATTGGCCGGGCAGTGCATCGGCAATGCCCTTTGTTATATCTTCTTTGCGGTAGAAGGGGTTTACACTGAATCCCTCACTTGTTCTCCATATCATCTTCTTGTCGTAGTCGGCACCTTTAAGGTCCTCCACAATTTTTTCTTTCCATCTCTCTGCGGTAACAGGCGAGAATTCACTAAAAAGTTTCTCTTTTTCCTTTTCCATATTATTGAGTTTAGTGAAATAAATATTCCTTGTTTTTAAATGTTCGAAACACAAAGTTATAAATATATTTTATAAGAACGCGCAATATTCTAAAAAATAAACTTTAACTTTGCGCTATCTTTATATTGCTAAATTTTGTAAACACGACTTTGAAAGATATACAGCTATGCAAATTACAAAGAAAAACATCTGTTTTATCGTTGCTATATTATTTTCGGCATTAGCAACAGCACAATCACAGTATTATACCTCAGTAGATGGTGTGGCCGGTGGAGCTACACTGAAAAATGCGTTGTATAATCTTATAAAAGTGCACGAGCGCATCTCATATGGTAGCGGCACCGCCTCCACCTGGGGTGCATTCTATTCTACCGACCGTAACCCTGCTACCAACCAGGTATATGATATGTATTCTTCCGAAGTGCGCTACTTTGGAGATAAAGGCTCTGCAATAAGTGGTATGAATATTGAGCATAGCCTGCCCAAAAGCTGGTGGGGTGGTACAAAGAACGACGCCTACTGCGACCTTCACCACCTCAACCCCTCGGACCAAAACGCCAATAGCCGCAAGGGTAACTTTCCCCTGGCCGAGCTTGAATCGGTCTCATGGGACAACGGTGTTACATACGTGGGAAAGGCTACAATAAACGGCAGCAGCGTGAGTGCTTTTGAGCCGTGCGACGAGTATAAAGGCGATTTTGCGCGTACATATATGTATATGTTCACCTGCTACCAGAATCTTTCGTTTGAATATACCTGGATGAACTACGAAAACAGTGCTTATCCCACATTAAGGCCGTGGGCTGTTGAGTTGTTGCTAAAGTGGAACAAGCAAGACCCTGTAAGTCAAAAAGAGATAGACCGCAACAATGCTGTGTACGAAATTCAGGGCAACCGCAACCCATATATCGACTACCCGCAACTTGCAGAATATGTTTGGGGCGACTCTGTCAATTACACATTTAACCTCGATGGTGCAGTAACCGGTGGAGGCACCCCCGTTGTAGATGCAAATACTACTGTTCACATTATGGAGGCCTTCTCTTCCGATTTAGGCCAGTTTACTGCTGTTGAGGCTGTGGGCAGCTACCCTTGGGCTGTAAAGTATGGTGTAGCCTGCGTCTCTTCTTATGAGTCGAGTGTGAACCATGCAGCAGAGAGCTGGTTGATATCTGCGCCCATAGATTTCTCAAATGCAGGCGAGGCTGTCATTTCATTTGAATATGTAACAAGGTACAATGAATCGGGCAAGCTTGCCGAGCGCAATCAATTGCTCATAAGCGACAACTACACAGGTGATGTTGCAACAGCGTCCTGGGAGGTTATAGATTTCTCAATAGTACAAAACAATACCGACTGGACATACACATCAACAGGTGAGGTGGCTATCCCCGCAGAATTCTTGGGTAAAGACGGTGTAACAGTGGCATTTAAGTATGTGGGAACAGAAAGCAAGGCCGGTACCTGGCAGTTGAAGAATGTTATTCTCACATCTAAAAAAGGTGAAAACGACGGTGGCGATGACAACACCGGTGATGATACCGATGATGGCGACGATAACACAGGCAGTGCGGGCAATGGTGGCAATTATCCGTTCGATAAATTTACCCTTGTAACCGATGCTTCCACTCTCACAGTAGGTGATTCTATAATTATTGCCTACACCGACATTGTTATGGGTGCGCAGTCGGAGACGGGCAAGTACCGTACAAGTGTCCAGGGTGCGGTTATAGAGGCTGGTGCAATTACCTCATACCCGGAAGGAACACAGAAAATTGTGCTCGAAGAGGGCTCTGTCGATGGCACCTTTGCATTTAATGCCGATGGTTTGTACTTGGCAGCGGCATCGAGCAGCAGTAATTATATATATTCGAATAATGAGATTAGCGACGATGCAAGTTGGCTTATAGATATTGCTGCCGACGGTGCTGTAGTTACTGCGCAAGGCGCGTTTACACGTAATATTTTGCAGTACAATACCTCTTCACCGCGTTTCTCTTGCTATAAAGGAACGCAAAAGTCGGTAACTATTTATGCAAAATCTCCTGTGAGCACCACATCGGTAGAGGATGTCTTGGTTGAGGCTGAAACAGCGGTCGATGTATATACCTTGCAAGGCGTTAAGGTGCGTGCCGCTGCCAATCCTTCTGCAGCGCTCGAAGGGCTGCCCGGTGGTTTTTACATTGTTTCGGGCAAGAAAGTATATAAGAAATAATGAACCATATATACAAAAAAGATGTCGGTTCCGCTTGGGGCCGACATCTTTTTATATATAAATAACTTAGTTTACTTTAAGCTCATCGAGCAGGTATTGGGCGTGTCCTAAACGATCGACTACAAAAAGAACATAGCGTATATCTACCGAAATGTTGCGGCAGATAGAGGGGTCGAACTCAATGTCGCTCATAGTAGAACGCCACGTGCGGTCAAAGTTTATGCCCACAAGTTCACCTTTGCCGTTTATTACAGGTGAGCCCGAATTTCCACCCGATGTATGGTTCGACGCAAGGAAGCATACAGGTACAGTGGGGCTGCCGTTTTTGTTTATGCTCCAACGGCCGTAATCCTTGTTCTTGTATATGTCGCGCAGCTCCTGTGGTATGTCGTAGTCGTAAATCGCAGGGTTCTCTTTCGCAATTACTCCATCTAAAGTCGATAAGTGGGTGTGGTACTCACCGTCGGCATTCTCATAGCCACAAATAGTGCCGTATGCCACACGCAGTGTAAAGTTGGCATCGGGGTAGAATGCTCTCTCGCTGTCCCACTCGCGCAGTGCCTGCATATATGTTTTATACCATTTTTCTATTGCGGGCACGTTGCTTATATTGCGGTAAACATATGCTTTGTTCCTCTCTACCGTGTTTGTGAATATGTTTTCAAACTCCAGCATTGGGTCTGCCATTAATTCTTCGTTTTTTAAAACTGCAGAACCCAGAATTTTGGTGTTGTTGTAAAGGCTGTCTATATACTTTTCTATGCTGCCACAGTTCTCAATGCCTTTGGTCAGTACTTGCGGAATATCCTCTTTGGGCATACGTGCAATAAACTCTGTAAGCATCTGTCGGGCAATGGTGCGGTCAATCTCAGGGTTATAGTCCTTGAGTAATTTTTGGCGGTAGGCAAGCTGCTCTTCGGCAGTTGTCGATGTCGCCTGTCTCAGTTTGTGCGCTATGCCGTATGCCTCAATGGCTCCTACCGATTCATTGAAAAGCTCGCGCACGAAATACCCCTTTGTGCAGTTTGCATAAGCAGTGCGCATAGAGTCGAGCAGTGTTGAATATTCGGGTTTGGTGGCTGCCCACACCGCAAAGTCGGCCTCATATCTCTTTTTCTTTTCAATTGTGCCTAGTCGCTCAAGGCCCAAGCTCTCTCCTTGCCATTTTTTCCAGCTGTTGGCAATGTTGGCGTGCTTGGCTGCATAGGCTATTCGCACTGCCGGGTCTTTGGCTTGTGCTTCGGTGATAGTCTCCAAGCGTTGTGTGCGCAGGGCTATTTTCATTGGGTTGGAAACATTCGCTACGTACTCCACGGCGTCGGAAATCACATACTCCTGTGTGTTGCCGGGAAAGCCGTAAATCATTGTGAAATCACCTTCTTGTACCCCATTGGTCGATATCTTAAAGTGTCTCTTGGGGCGGTAGGGTACATTCTCCTCGCTGTAGTCGGCGGGTTGGTTGTCTTTGCCGGCATAAACACGGAATATCGAAAAATCTCCTGTGTGTCGTGGCCATATCCAGTTATCGGTATCTCCGCCGAATTTTCCTATTGAAGAGGGGGGAGCACCCACCAGGCGCACATCGCGGTAGGTTTGGTAAACATATAAAATATGTTGGTTGCCGTAGTATATGCTTTCAATAGATGCGCGGTAGCCCTCTCCATTTATTGCTGCAGCAATTATTTCCTCTTTTTTTTCTCCTGTGGCAAGCCTCTCGGTTACATCTTCCATGCTCACAAGCAGGCTCACCGTAAGCCCCGGAACGGGTAGCTCATCGGCCATAGATTGCGCCCAGTAGCCATAGGTGAGGTAGTCGTGCTCCACCGACGACAGCTTTTGTATGGAGCTGTAGCCGCAGTGATGGTTGGTGAGCAGCAATCCCTGCTCCGAAACAAACTCTCCGGTACAGCCGCCACCGAATTGTACAACGGCATCTTTCAGCGACGCTTTATCGGCCGAGTATATATCGTCGGCTTTCAGTTTAAAACCCATTCTGCGCATATATTTTATGCGTTCTTTAATGTTGTTGGGCAGCCACATTCCTTCGTCGGCAAATGTGGTGGCAATGGCAATGCAGGCCATTGCGCTTAGCAAAAGTCTTTTTATCATAAATGTATAGTGTGTTTATCTATGCAAGTTCAATTACTTCAACGTCTTTGAAGGAGCCGTTGTCAATGGTGAATTTAACAAGTGTGCGCACCTGTTGCCACCCCTGCTTGCCTGCCGCTCCCGGGTTTATGTGCAGGCAGCCAATGAGCTTGTCGTACATCACCTTTAGTATGTGTGAGTGCCCCGATATAAAAAGTTGTGGCCGTTCTTTGTATATTGCATTGCGTATCGATGCATCGTAGTGCCCGGGGTAACCGCCAATGTGTTTCATTAGCACGTTGCACCCCTCTATGCTGAACCTTGCTACCTCGGAAAAGCGGAAACGTACCTCGGGGCCATCTATGTTACCGCAAACGGCTCTTACCGGACAGTGTGCCTCAAGCTGCTCAATTATGCGCATTGAGCCTATGTCGCCGGCGTGCCATATCTCGTCGCAGTCGTTGAAGTGGGTGAGGTAGCGGTCGTCCCACCAGCTGTGGGTGTCGCTCAGCAGGCCGATTCGCTTCATAGCCCGAAGTGCGTGCGTATGAAGTTACATATAAAATCGGCTGTGCCCTCTATGCCCAACAACGACGAATTTATGCATAGGTCATATGCAGAAGCTTCTCCCCAATGTGTTGTGGCATAATAGTCGTGGTATGAACGACGCTTCTTGTCGCCTCTCTCCATAAGCTCGCGTGCCTCCTCTTCTCCGGTTCTCTCCTTGCGTGCAATGCGTCGTATGCGGTCGTTGCTGTCGGCAGTGATAAAGATACTCAACATACGAGGGTGGTCGCGCAGTACATATTCGGCACAACGGCCTATAATTATGCAGCTCTCGCGTTGTGCAATGTTTCTTATAGCTTCGCTCTGTATTTGAAAAAGCTGGTCGCTCTCCATGCAACTGCCACCGCCCGAAAGGAAATTGGAGAGTGAACCGTGTATGCTGAATAGCCCGCTTAAAAAACTATCGGATTCTTTCTCGTCGGCTCCGGCGAATACGCTGGCGTCGAGCCCGCTTTCCCTTGCGGCAGCTTCAAGCAGTTTTTTGTCATATATTGGAAGAAGCATTTTTTCTCCCACTTTTTCGGCAATCTTCTTGCCTCCGCTGCCCAATTGGCGGCCTATGGTGATTACAATTTTTTCCATATTATCTGTTATTAGTTTTTCTTAAATAAGTGCTTTTTTTCTCCAAGTGTCGAATTGTATCTTTAGCATCACTATTGTGAGCACGGCGGCAACAAAATCGGAAATAGGCATGCTGTACCACACACCGTCCTCGCCGTGGAACAGTGGTAAAATGAGCAACAAGGGAATGAGGAACAGCATCTGGCGGGTGAGTGAAAGGAAAATAGATTTCTTTACCATACCAATGCTCTGGAAGAAGTTTGTTGTTACCATTTGAAAACCAATAAGAGGCATTACAAGCGACATCACTCGCATAGCCTTTGCCGAGCTTGCAATGAGTGCTTTGTCAGTGGTAAATGCCCGTGCAATAATCTCGGGGATAAATTCATTTAGAATAAACCCGATAATCATAACTACGCTGGCGCATATACAGGTGAGCTTTAGTGCTTCTGTAACACGCTTGTACTGCTTGGCACCATAGTTGTAGCCCACAATTGGTTGCATTCCTTGTGTGAGGCCCAGCACTATCATTACAAAAATAAATGCCACGCGGTTTGAAATTCCATATGCGGCAATAGATATGTCGCCGTCGGCACTGTAGGTGCGCAACCCTTTGTTTACAATTATAACCACAAGGCAAGCAGCAGCATTTATAAAGAAAGGCGACATTCCAATGCTTAAGATAGCTTTCACAACCTCTTTCTTTAATTTGTATATTCCACGTTGCAGGTGTAGCAGCTCATTAGGGTTGCTCAGCAGGCGTATCTGCCATATAAGTGTGGTGCATTGCGCCAGAATTGTGGCAAGGGCGGCTCCTCTTATTCCCCAGTTAAACAGGTAAATGAATATCGGCGCAAGAATAATATTGGCAATAACGGTTATAATTGTGGCAATCATTGCCTGGCGCGGGTGCCCCGAAGCTCGCAGGGCTGCGTTTATACCAAAATACAGGTGCGTAACAATGTTTCCAAGCAAAATAACCTCCATAAAACTGCGAGCGTATGGCAGGGTTGCTTCGCTTGCCCCAAAGAAAAAGAGCACCTCGTCGAGGAAAAGCAATGAAACACCCGCAAACAGCGTTCCTACAATGAAATTAAGCGTTACAATGTTGCCCAGAATGAGCTTTGCCGATTCATAGTCCCTTTGCCCAAGCTTCACAGACAATTGTGTGGCACCTCCCAGGCCCACCATCGCTCCAAAGGCTGCCGAAAGGTTCATAAACGGGAAAGTGGTGGCAAGGCCCGAAATAGCCAGTGCTCCCACACCTTGCCCTATGAAAATGCTATCTATCATATTATAGAGCGACGCGGCTGTTTGTGCTATAATAGCGGGAATTGCATATTGTGTGAGTAGTTTGCTCACTTTCTCGGTCCCAAGCTCGGTGGGAACTTTTTTCTTTGTTGCCTCGTTCATAAATGTGTTAAAATGTATATCTTTGCAACAAAGATAATGAAAGAGGCGGGCAGAAAAAAGAAGTTTATTCGTTTTTTTATGTTTTCCCCTTTTTTATCGGAGTAAATAATCGTTAAGTTTAAGGCAATGATAGAACGTAACTCAAAGAGTGTGCTTGTGGGTATGAGTGGTGGCATAGACAGCACGGCTGTGTGCAGCCTGTTGCTTGAGCAGGGTTACCGCGTGAGTGGTCTCACCCTTGTAACTTGCGATGCCTCCTTAAAAGCAGCCGCTGATGCGGCTCTGCTTGCAAAAAAGTTGGGTATAGAACACTATGTTGCCGATATTCGTGCAGAGTTCCGTGCTGCAGTCGTTCAGCCGTTTATCGACGCATATTTGCAGGGGCTTACCCCTAATCCTTGTGTCAATTGCAACCCGTCAATAAAGTTTAAGGTGTTGCAAGAGTGGGCCGATAAACTAGGCTGCCACAATATTGCCACGGGGCACTATGTGCAGCTGAAAAACATCGATGAAAAGGTGTATATTTGTGCCGGTAGCGACTATCGCAAAGACCAAAGCTATTTCTTGTGGAGGCTCACGCAGGAACAGCTCGGCCGTGTGCTTTTTCCTTTGGGCGAGTGGGATAAAAAAAATGTGCTTCTCTATTTAAAAGAGCATGGGCTTGAGAAAGCTGCCGAGGAGGGCGAGAGTATGGAGGTGTGTTTTATTCCCGGTGATTATCGCGATTTCTTGCGTGAAAATATCCCCAATATCGATGCCGAGTATGCCGGTGGTGCTTTTGTTGATAGTGCCGGGCGGGTAATAGGGCGGCACGCCGGCTTCCCGTTTTACACAATAGGGCAGCGTAAAGGCTTGGGTATAGCTCTTGGCTACCCTGCTTATGTCCTTAAAATAAACCCTGCCAAAAACACAGTAATGCTGGGCACGGAGGAGCAGCTAAAGGCGTCTTATATGCTCGTTGAGGAGCCTTCGTGGGTGGGCGGTGCACCGTGCGATAACCTGCAGGTGCGGGTGCGCTACCGTAGTCGCCCTGTTCCCTGTGAACCACCGGTAAAAGTTGCCGACGGGCTTTGGCTGTTGCACCTCTTGGAGAGTGTGTCGGCTGTTACACCCGGGCAGTCGGCTGTTTTTTATAATGGTAATATTATTGTCGGTGGGGCGTTTATTGCGTCGCAACGCGGTATAAATCAATGGATAAAAAATGATGACTGATGAACCGCTTACTCTTTTCGCGCTCAATAACCTTGTGCGCGGTGCGCTTGCGCAGGGTTTCCCCACAGCCTGTTGGGTGGTGGGCGAGCTTAGCGAGGTGCGCGAAACAACCGCCGGGCATTGTTACATAGAGCTTGTAGAGCGCGACTCTGTTACCAATGAGCCTGTGGCAAAGGCGCGTGGCACAGTGTGGGCACGTATATATTCTCTTTTGAAGCCCTATTTCCTTGAGCAGACCGGTGTGCCGTTTGCAATGGGGCTGAAGGTGTTGTTGAAGGTTACGGTTGTTTTTCACGAGCTCTACGGCTATTCGCTTGACGTGTGCGACATAGAGCCCTCTTATACCATAGGCGAAGCGGCAAGGCAGCGCAAGGCTATTCTTGAACGCCTTTTGCGCGAGGGGGTAATGGAACTCAACAAAGAGCTCTCTTTCCCTTTGCTGCCACAGCGCGTGGCGGTTATATCCTCCTCCTATGCAGCGGGTTATGGCGATTTTTGCGACCAACTTATAAAAAACCCCTATGGTTTTGTTTTTTACCCCGCACTCTTCCCCGCACCCATGCAAGGCAGTAAAGTGGAGCAGGGGATTATAGCAGCCCTCGATAGAATTGCTCAGAATGTCGACTCTTGGGACGTGGTTGTGATAATTCGCGGCGGTGGTGCCACGAGCGACCTCTCCTGTTTCGATACCTATGACCTTGCCAATAATTGTGCACAATTCCCTCTGCCCATTATCACAGGTATAGGGCACAAACGCGACGAAACCTTGCTCGACGCAGTGGCCCACACAAGTGTAAAAACTCCTACCGCAGCTGCCGAGTTGCTCATTCGTGCGGTGGCGGCACAGGCGGCGACATTGGAAGATGCGAGCCGGGCGATAGCCACGGCTGTCAATAATGCCATAGATGTGCAGAAACTGCGCATAAACACACTGCTGCAACGCTTGCCCGTGTTTACCGCACTTTACCTGCAACAACAGCAACACAAGCTCAGTTTGTTTGAGCAGAGTGCTGCAACAGCATCGCCCGCCCGTGTGCTTGCAATGGGGTACAGCATCACCCGCGTGGGTGGCAAGGCTGTGCGCTCTCTTGCCGACGTGCCGCCCGGCACACAGGTGGAAACCACTGTTGCCGGTGGCAGTTTTACAAGTATTGTCGATGAAAATAAATAGTATATTGCTTATGAATGAAAATAATAATATGAGTTATGCTCAGGCAATGGCTCGTTTGGAGGAGATAATGAATAGTATTCAGAGTGGGGCATTGGATATCGACAGCCTTGCCGGGGTTCTGAAAGAGGCCGATGAAATCATCAAATTTTGTAAAAATAAATTGTATAAGGTTGATGAAGAAGTAAAGGCTCTTTTGCAGAATATGGCTGAGGAGTAAATTCGCTTGCCGTTATATGCAAGAGGCAGCTAAAAATTACTTTTTAGCTGCCTCATTTTGCAGGGAGATGAATAAAAAGATGTAGTTTAAGGCTTGCGCAGCCTGAAAAACCGCAGTTTACTAAGCGTAAATGAGGATTTTGAAGGCAAACGTAACGCAAAAAATTTGTGCAAACGAGCGAAACATAAAGTTTACTTTAATGTTTTACTGCGAGTGAAGCCAAATTTGGGGAACCAAATACACTTTTTAGTCATCTTCCTTGCTCTAATGGCATTGTATCATTCTACATATACTTTCTTGCCGTTGCGTATGTAAACGCCCTTTGCGGGCTCGCTCACATAGCGGCCGTTTAGGTCGTAATAGGTATCTTTCACACCGTGTAAGGCGTTGTCGCCATCGGCCTCAATATCTTCTATGCCGGTAAAGTCCATCTCCACGATGTTTGTAAAATCCTTCCAATAGTCGGCTGTCTGGTATGCTGCCGATGCACCGATGGGTACATATAGAGTTACAGCTTCATATAATCCTCGGAATGTGGTGGAGTAAGCTGTTGCAGGAGTTGCCGATAAACAGTAAATCCCGGCAAGGTCGCTGCAAGCCTCAAAGGCCCATTCTCCAATTTGGGTTACGCCTGCGGGAATAGTTATGGATGTAATTCCTTTTACGCTGTTAAACGCGCCATTGTCGATGCAGGTGGCATATTCGGGTATAACTGCACCTTGCCAACCAAATATCACACTATCGCCTTTCATTATTATGTTGCTGTTGTCGGGAATATTATAGACCTCATTGTCTCTGTCCATAGTGATTTTTTGCAGATTAACATTCCACGTGAAAGCATAATATCCTATACTTGTTACACCTGCGGGGATATGTACCTCGTGCAGGTCGTTATATTGGAACGCATATTCTCCAATAGTTGTTACGCTGCCCGGAATTTCAATGCTTGTGATACCGCTGCAACTATGGAATATATATTCTTTAATAATTGTTACGCTGTTGCCTATTGTAACATTCTTGAGTGTGGCCACCTTATAAAAAGGAGAAACTCCACAGCTAAAGCTTGTGTTATACGATAAATTCCGCCCTAAATAGAGGGTTTCTAATGGACAATCGTAGAATAGGCCGCCTATGGAATTATATCCCAATGACAATGTGCTGTCTCCATCTTCAATGCGCAGCTCCCTTAATGCAGTGCAACCTACGAACGCATTGCCTCCAATGCTTGTTACGCTGCTTGGTATAGTAATGTTAGTGAGTCCGGTGCAACCGCTGAACGCACTTTCTCCTATGCTTGTTACGCTATTTGGTATAGTAATGTTTGTGAATCCGGTGCAACCGCTGAATGCACCGTATCCAATGCTTGTTACGCTGCTTGGTATAGTAATGCTTGTGAGTCCGGTGCAATCCTCGAACGCACGGCCTCCAATGCTTGTTACGCCATTTGGTATAGTAATGTTAGTGAGTCCGGTGCAACCGCTGAACGCATAGCCTTCAATGCTTGTTACGCCATTAGGGATTTCTATGCTTGTGAGACTACTGCAATACTGGAACGCATTTCGTCCAATGCTTGTTACGCTGCTTGGTATAGTAATGTTAGTGAGTCCGGTGCAACCGCTGAACGCACTTTCTCCAATGCTTGTTACGCTATTTGGTATAGTAATGTTTGTGAATCCGGTGCAACCGCTGAACGCATAGCCTCCAATGCTTGTTACGCTATTTGGTATAGTAATGTTTGTGAATCCGGTGCAACCGTAGAACGCACTTTCTTCTATGCTTGTTACGCTATTTGGTATAGTAATGCTTGTGAGTCCGGTGCAACCTCTGAACACTCTTTCTCCAATGCTTGTTACGCCATTTGGTATAGTAATGTTAGTGAGTCCGGTGCAACCGCTGAACGCATAGCCTTCAATGCTTGTTACGCTATTTGGTATAGTAATGCTTGTGAGTCCGGTGCAATTCTCGAACGCACTTTCTTCTATGCTTGTTACGCCATTTGGTATAGTAATGTTAGTGAGTCCGGTGCAATTCTCGAACGCACTGCCTCCAATGCTTGTTACGCTATTTGGTATAGTAATGTTTGTGAGGACGGTGCAATACATAAACGTAGCATAACCTATTGTAGTTACGCTATTTGGTATAGTAATGCTTGTGAGCCCGCAACCGCTGAACGCACTGCCTCCAATGCTTGTTACGCTATTGGGGATTTCAATGTTAGTGAGTCTGGAGCAACCGTAGAACGCTCTTCCTCCAATGCTTATTACGCTATTTGGTATAGTAATGCTTGTGAGCCCGGAGCAACGGGCGAACGCATCAGATCCTATTGTAGTTACGCTGTAAGTGGTTTCATTGTAAGTAACGCTTGCGGGGATTGTAACGGCACCTCTGTATCTATTGCCAATATTAGGACTGGGACCTGTGTAAGTTACCTCTACTGTTAAATTTGTGGCATCAGTGATGTTGTAAGCGATTCCGCCGGCTTCAAAATCTTTGGCGGTTGCAACTATGCTGCACAGCAACAACAACAACAATGCCGTGAATAGTTGTTTTAAGTAAGTCTTTTTCATTGTAATTATCTATATGAAGTTAATGCTATTTTTACAAAATTTTCGTAAAAGTAATCAAAAGGTCTCAATTTACCCCCCGAAAAGTTAAATAGTGTTAAAATATTGGTTTCGAAGTTTTTTGGCTAAAAAGGGGTGGTTTCTTGGTATTTATGTTTATCTTTGCAAGACTGCAAGATGGGCTGCGATTGTGTGCCGTTTTGCACAATGACAATATTGATAAAAGATATAAAATAACAAAATATGAAAGAATTGGATTGGTCAAACATTGGGTTCGGGTATAGAAAAACCGACTATAATGTTCGTTGTTACTATCGCAACGGAGCTTGGGGTGAAATGGAGGTTTGCTCCGACGAATATATTAATATGCATATGGCTGCAACCTGCTTGCACTACGGCCAGGAGGCTTTTGAGGGACTCAAGGCTTTCCGTGGAAAAGATGGCAAGGTGAGAATCTTCCGCCTCGAAGCCAATGCCGAGCGTTTGCAGAGTACTTGCGATGGTATTCTTATGCCGCAGGTGAGCGTGGAGATGTTCCGTGAAATGGTTACCAAGGTGGTGGAACTTAACAAGGATTATATTCCGCCCTATGAAAGCGGTGCTTCGCTTTACATTCGTCCTTTGCTCATTGGCACAAGTGCTCAGGTGGGTGTTCACCCGGCATCGGAGTATCTGTTTATTATATTTGTTACTCCCGTGGGCCCCTACTTTAAGGGTGGTTTCTCTACAAACCCCTATGTCATCATTCGTGAATACGACCGTTCGGCTCCGCTTGGAACCGGTAAATACAAGGTGGGTGGTAACTATGCTGCCAGCCTCCGTGCCAACCAATTGGCACACGAGAAGGGCTACTCTTGCGAGTTCTACCTCGATGCAAAGGAGAAAAAATATATAGACGAGTGCGGTGCTGCCAACTTTATTGGTATAAAGAACAATACATACGTAACACCTCTTTCTACATCTATTCTGCCCTCTATCACCAACCGCAGCCTGCAGCAGATAGCCAAGGATATGGGTATGACAATAGAGGTACGCCCCATTCCCGAAGAGGAGTTATCTACATTCGAGGAGGCCGGTGCTTGCGGTACTGCGGCGGTTATCTCGCCCATTGAGCGCATAGACGACCTTGAGACAGGCCGTTCTTATGTTTTCTCAAAAGATGGTAAGCCCGGGCCCGTGTGCACAAAATTGTATGAACACTTGCGTTCAATACAGTATGGCGACGAGCCCGACAAGTATGGCTGGGTAACGGTGTTGGATATTTAATAAATATAATATGAAAACTTTATCTGCTTACAGAGAAGCTGCGTGGAATTCGTTGAGCGGAAATTGGGGCTCGGTGGCTGTTTTTACATTGGTTTACTTTGTTATTGCTTGCATAGCAGGGGTGATAGACGGGGCATTGGCATTAGGCAGTTCGTTGGTAACAGTTCTGCTCACAGCGCCGGTTACCTATTCGTACAATGTAACCTTCCTCGATAACCTACGCAGCGGCAAGGCATTCGATGTGCAGGCGTTGTTCGAAGGCTATAACGACTATCTGCGCATTACAGGTACTTACCTGCTTATGTGTCTTTATATATTCTTGTGGTCGTTGCTGCTTGTTATTCCCGGTATTGTAAAGTCCATCTCTTATTCGCAGACAGTCTATATTCTGCGCGATGAGCCCTCGCTCACTTACAATGGGGCGATAGAGCGCAGTATGGCTATGATGGAGGGGCACAAAATGGATTATTTTCTGTTGATACTCTCGTTTATTGGCTGGTATATTTTAGGAATATTGTCGCTTGGTATTGGTTTCCTGTGGATAAACCCGTATATTTCAAGGGCTTTGGCTCTCTTCTACGAGGACTTGAAGAGTGAGTGCGGGAGTGAAATTGTTGCTTGACAGGTTGCTATGGGTAAAGGAAAACTGAAGAAATTTGCCGACATGGCGCAATACCCCAATGTGGTGGAGCACCATTTTTCGGTGCGCGATGCACGCCCCTTTGAAATGAAGGGGCATTGGGGCAGGGATTTTTTCAAGAACGACAATCCCATTGTGCTGGAGCTTGGTTGCGGCCGTGGTGAATATACCGTGGCCCTTGCCCGTCGTTTCCCCGAAAAGAACTTTATTGGTGTTGATATAAAAGGGGCGCGTATGTGGACCGGTGCCACCGATGCCCTGAACAACAACCTCACCAATGTGGGCTTCCTGCGCACGACAATAGAAATAATAGACCACTTTTTTGCGGCAGGCGAGGTAAGTGAGATATGGCTCACGTTCCCCGACCCGCAGATGAAGAAATTCACCAAGCGTCTTACATCGTCGCTCTTCCTGCAACGCTACAGCAATATTCTTGCCTCCGATGCAGTGGTGCACCTTAAAACCGACAGTAACTTTATGTTCACCTATACAAAATATGTAACCGAGGTGAACGCCCTGCCGGTGAAGGAGTGCATAAGCGATGTTTATGCACAGGAGAGCGTGAGCGACATTCTTTCCATTCGCACATACTATGAATCGCAATGGCTTGAGCGTGGGCTCACAATTAAATATATATCATTCGGGCTTGCGGGGAAAACCTCTTTTGTTGAGCCCGATGTGGAGATAGAATTAGATGAATACCGCAGCTACAACCGCAGCAAGCGCAGTAGCCTGCAGACAAGTAAATAAAAAGTTATGCTTAAACATATAGTAATGTGGCGTTTTGTGGAAGGCGCACAAGGAAAGAGCCGTGTACAGCACGCGCAGTATATGAAGGAGCACCTTGAGGCTCTTGTGGGTGTGGTGCCCGAAATTATCTCTATGGAGGTGGGTGTGAACAACAACCCCTCAGAGAGTGCTTATGATGCAGTGCTTATATCAACTTTTGAGAACGCAGAAGCTCTTAACCGCTACAAAGTGCACCCCGCGCACAAGGCTGTGGCAGCCTATTGCAAGGAGGTGTGCGAGTTGCGTGCTGACGTTGATTACGAAATTTAAATTCCTATGGCATTATATCCCAAACTTATATTAGACGCACTCACCAAAGTGCGCTACCCGGGTAACGGGAAAAACCTTGTTGAGGCTGAAATGGTCGATGACAACATACGCATCGATGGCAATAAGGTCTCTTTTTCGCTTATATTCGAAAAACCCACCGACCCTTTTATACGCTCTGTGGTAAAATCGGCCGAAACGGCTATTCTCACATACGTGGGCAAGGAGGTGGATATTGTGGGTAATATATCTGTAGTCTCCCGCCAGGTTGCACGCCCCGAGGTGGGCAACTTTCTCCCACAAGTGAAAAATGTGATTGCTGTTTCTTCGGGCAAGGGCGGTGTGGGTAAATCTACCGTGTCGGCCAACTTGGCAATAGCACTTGCACGCCTTGGCTACAAAGTGGGCCTGCTCGACGCCGATATATTCGGCCCTTCAATTCCTAAGATGTTCAGCGTGGAAGATGCACGTCCTTATAGCGAAAACATAGGTGGCCGCGACCTCATACAACCCATTGAGAAGTATGGGGTTAAGATATTGTCGATAGGCTTTTTTGTAGATCCCGACCAGGCAATTCTGTGGCGTGGCTCTATGGCAAGCAATGCACTCAAGCAACTTATTGCCGATGCCAATTGGGGAGAACTCGATTACTTCCTTATAGACCTGCCTCCCGGCACAAGTGATATACACCTTACAATAGTACAGAGTCTTGCAATTACCGGAGCAGTTGTTGTAACAACCCCGCAAGAAGTCTCTTTGGCTGCCGCCATTAAGGGTGTGAATATGTTTACAAATGAGAAAGTGGGTGTGCCCATTTTGGGCGTGGTTGAAAATATGGCTTGGTTTACCCCCGCAGAGCTCCCCGGTAACAAGTATTATATATTTGGTAAGGAGGGTGGCAAGCGTATGGCCGAGGCGTTCAATATTCCGTTGATAGGGCAAATACCTCTTGTACAGAGCATTTGTGAGAGTGGCGACGCCGGCATTCCCATTGCAATGAGGCAGGAAACACCCGACGGGCAGGCCTTTATGCAGGTGGCTGCGTCGTTGGTGGAAAATGTGAACAGGCGCAATACTGAGTTGCCTGAAACGAAAATAGTGGGGACACATAAATAATAAAAAAAACGAGCAATGCATTGCTCGTTTTTTTTATTATTTATCTTACTTATATATCATATATTCTTTATACGGTAATAAAAATATACCGCCGCAGTAATAAACAGCACGCCGGCAATGCCATAGAGAATTCTGCTATTGGTGCGGCCCAGCCGCTTTACCACAAACTCGGCATTGCGAGCAGTGAAGAACCACTCCCAGTTGAACATTGCGGCTGCTATGGCAGTGATACCTGCGATTACAAATATTGTTTGTATAATATTGTGCAGTATCATTGCTTATTTGTTGTTCTGCACCCAGCCTTGCGCTTTTAACTCCATCTCCACACCGTCGCGGGTTATAAGTGCAAGCCCCATATCTTTGTTTACTACATACCCGATAATGTGCACATTCTTTATTGCTGCAACCTTTTCGTGGTCGGCAATGGGAACGGTGAATAGCAGTTCGTGGTCGTCGCCACCGTTGAGCGCACAGGTTATGACATTGAGGTTAAGCTCCTCGGCCATAACGGCTGTTTGGTAGTCTATGGGTATGCGCTCCTCGTAAATGCGGCAGCCGCTGCCACTCTGCTTGCATATGTGCATAAGTTCCGATGAGAGGCCGTCAGTAACGCTTATCATAGATGTGGGGTGAATGTTCTCTTCGCGCAATCTCTCTATCACCTCTTTGCGTGCCTCGGGTTTTAGCTGGCGTTCAAGGATATATTCTTTTCCCGAAAAATCGGGCTGAATCTCATAGCCCTCAGTGGCAATCTTCTCGCGTTCAAGCAGTTGCAAGCCCATGTATGCAGCACCCAGGTTGCCTGTAACACAAATGAGGTCGGTCTCTTTTGCCCCGCTGCGTTTTACACTTGCTCCCTTGGGTGCAGTGCCCGTTACGGTAGTGCTTATGGCAAGGCCTGTTAGCGATGCTGTGATTTCTGTACCTGCAATATCTACATTGTGGTTCTTGCAAGCGAGTTTAACGCCTTCGTAGAAATCTTCAGTGTCCTCTATGCAAAGTTTCTTGCTTACAGCTAGTGAAATCGTCAGTTGTTTGGGAGTGCCGTTCATAGCGTAAATGCTAGAAAAGGTTGCCATAGCCACTTTGTAGCCCAAGTGCTCCAATGGAAAATAGGTGAGGTCGAAGTTTATGCCTTCCATAAACAGCTTGGTTGCAAGCAGGGTGTCCTCGCCATCGTTAAAATGTAGTACTGCGGCATCGTCGCCCACTCCAAGAAGGGTTTCCTTGTTGGAGGGGGCTATGCCTTGTGTCAGGTGTTCTATGAGGCCGAATTTGCCAAGCTTTGCAATTTCGGTTCTTTTGTCTGTGTTCATCTGTTTTTCTTATGCTCTGTTTACTATTTCGCGGAAGATTGTTGTCATGCGGGGTTGTGCCTCGTCTGCGGCTTTCTGCACCTCCTCGTGGCTCACTTCAACAATCTTGCCCTCTACGCCGAGGTCGGTAATGACTGAAATTCCAAAAACTCTTATGCCACAGTGGCGGGCAACAATTACTTCGGGCACTGTTGACATACCCACGGCATCGCCGCCCATGCGGTGGAACATACGATACTCCGAAGGTGTTTCGAATGTGGGGCCTTGTGTGCCAAGGTAAACTCCCTCAACCACGCGAATGCCTTTCTCTTTGGCTATCTCCTTGGCCATTGCAATGAGTTCGGGGCAGTATGCCTGGCTCATATCGGGGAAGCGGTCGCCGTAAGGGATATTCTTGCCGCGCAAGGGGTGCTCGGGGAACATATTTATGTGGTCGGTGATAATCATAAGGTCGCCGATGATGAAGTCGGGGCTCATGCCACCTGCGGCGTTTGATACAAAGAGTGTTTTTATTCCAAGCTCACGCATTACACGCACGGGGAATGTTACCTCTTTCATTGAGTAGCCTTCGTAGAAATGGAAGCGGCCCTGCATTGCCATAATCTCTTTGTTGCCAAGCTTGCCGAAGATGAGCTTGCCCGAGTGTCCCTCAACGGTAGAAAGGGGAAAATTGGGGATATCCTCGTACTTAATCTCGTATTTATCGGTAATCTCGTTTACAAGGCTGCCAAGGCCTGTGCCAAGAATTATGGCTGTTTCGGGTGCTGTAGTCATTTTTGCTTTCAAAAACTCAGCTGTTTCTTGAATCTTCTGTAACATAGTCTAATATTTTTTGGTTAAACTCTTTTTCTTTGTTGTCAATGATTTCTACCTCAATTGGTATTGCGTATATGTTTTCTTTTATCTCTTGTGGCAGGTTGCTTGTGCGGCGCAAACGTGTTGCGTCTTTTTCTGTTGTCAGTATAAATTTACTGCCGCAGGTGCTGTTGTATCTCTTTGCAATCTCTTTTATGTCGCTGTCGCCGAAATTGTAGTGGTCGGGGTATTGCAGGAGGGTAACCTTTGCGCCCGTTCTCTCAATCTCTTGTTTCAGCGGCCCTGGTTTTGCTATGCCGGTGAGCAGCAGTACATTGTCTCCTTTGCCTATGCTGGTGCGGGGCTGCTGCTCTGTTGCAAAAAGCGGGTATATTCTGCCGTACTTTACTTTTGAAAAAAACACCGGCACACCCTCTTTTGTTTTTAGGCTCTTGCAGATGCAATCCTTTTCTTCTTGTGTGATATTGTCGGGGCACTTGGTTATTATTACAATATCGGCGCGACGGGTGCCTTTGTCGCTCTCGCGCAATCGCCCGAAGGGCAGGGTGCAGTCGTTCCAGATTGGCCGGTTGTAATCTACCAATAATATGTACAGGCCTGCTTTTATGTGGCGGTGCTGGTATGCATCGTCGAGCAATATTACGGTTGGCGGTGTGCTGTCGGCAAGTAGGTTTGTTGCGCCTGTAACGCGCTTTTCGCACACGGCAACGGTAATGCCGGGGAATTTCTCCTTTATTTGAAACGGCTCATCGCCAATCATAGGCATTGTGGTGTTCTCGTCGGCTTTTATAAATCCTTTTGTCTTTCGCCCATAGCCACGGCTCAGGATCGCTACATTCTCGCGCTCTTTCAGTAATTTTATAATGTATTCAGTATGAGGGGTTTTACCGGTGCCACCGACAGTGATGTTTCCAATGCATATAATGGGCACGTTGAATGTGTGTTGCGGTAATATGCCACGGTTAAAGGCGCGGTTGCGTGCCTCCATTATCCAGCGGTATGGGTTTAGTGTGTCGGCAATGGTTTTAAAAATGCCTTTCTTTTTTTGCATTGGCAATAGAATTTTTAATGAGCCTTTTTTGTGGCTTGATGCAAAAATAACCAATAAATCAATATAAGAGATAATTTTATTTTATTTTCTCCGTTTATATCTATGTAAAAATGTTAAAAAGTGCGGTAATGCAGGTTTTTTACATTAATGTGCAAAAGGTTTTTTCATAAAAGTTTATGTATTCGAAAAAAAAACTTACTTTTGCCGTGAAATAGAGTGCAGGTTATAAAATTTTTTGTATCTTGCACGCCGAATAGCAGGTTGTTGTCAGCAGGGAAAGGTGCTCGAGTGGCTGAAGAGGCACGCCTGGAAAGCGTGTATACGTCAAAAGCGTATCGGGGGTTCGAATCCCCCTCTTTCCGCAAGTGGAGATAATATTAACTTAAAATATAAATTTTTAAAAATTACACACAATGAAAAAGCTTTTTGCAATTGTTGCAATGTTGGGTATGTTTACATTCGGTACCCAAATGGTTTATGCACAGGACGAAGCTGCTCCTGTTGCTACAGAGGTAAGTGATTCAACTGCTACTGATTCAACAGCTGTTGCTGAGGAAATTGCTGCTCCCGTTGAGGAGGCTCCCGCCGTTGTTGAGGAGGCTGAGCAGGAGGGTTTCCACAAAATCTTGAAGACAAAGTTCATCGAGGGTGATGCTGCATTTATGGCATTGGTTGCCATCGCTATGGTTATCGGTCTTGCATTCTGCATTGAGCGTATCATCTATTTGAGCCTTGCTCAGGTGAACACAAAGAAACTTATGGAGTCTATCGCAGCAGCTTTGGAGGCTAAAGATGTTGAGAAAGCCAAAGAGATCTGCCGCAACACAGCCGGTCCAGTTGCAGCTATCTGCTACCAGGGCTTGATGCGTATTGACGAGGGCTTGGACACTGTAGAGCGTTCAGTAGTTTCTTACGGTAGTGTTCAGAGCGGTCTCTTGGAGAACGGTTGCTCTTGGATTACACTTTTGATTGCTATGGCTCCTTCACTCGGATTCTTGGGTACTGTGATCGGTATGGTTATGTCGTTTGACGAAATCCAGCGTGCTGGTGATATCTCTCCGACTATCGTTGCCGGTGGTATGAAGGTGGCCTTGATTACAACAATCTACGGTATCATTGTAGCTCTTATCCTCCAGGTATTCTACAACTATATTCTTGGTAAGATTGAGGCTATCACAGCAGATATGGAGGATTCTTCTATCGTGCTTCTCGACCTTCTCACAAAGTACAACCTTAAAAAGTAATTTCAAACAGCTCTAAATACTATTAAATTATGAAAGCTGAATTATCAAGTAAAATTTCATCTTACATATTCTATATCCTTATGGCAGTAACAGCCTTCGTGCTTGTTATGTTCTACTGCGTGGGATATGACAATATGTCAAGTGTAACGGGCGGTGCCTTTGTTACCGACCCCGAGTACACCGACCTGTTGATGTATTGGATATATGTATTGATGGTGGTTGGCATTGTACTGGTTGTTGTATTCGGTTTCGCACAGTTTATTGCCAACATTAAGACCGACCCCAAGGGCGCGGTAAAGAGCATCGGCTCTATTGCTGCAATGGTGGTGCTGTTTGTGGCTGCTTATGCAGTTTCTTCAGATGCTCCCATTCTCATCAACAACACCGTGTTTGAGGATAAAGGTACATTGGTGCTTGCCGATGTTTGCATCTATGTACAGTATGTACTCTTCACCGTATGTTTGGCTGCTGCTATTCTCAGCCTTTTGGGTGTATTCAAAGGATTTAACAAAATTAAAGCGTAATAAAAATGGGTAAAAGAAAAGTTCCGGGAATTAACGCCAGCTCAACGGCCGACATCTCGTTCATCTTGCTCATATTCTTCTTGGTAACCACTTCAATGGATACCGACCGCGGTTTGCAGGTACGTTTGCCTCAGCCACCCGATGAAACACAGTTGCAGGATCCTCCAAAGATTCGCAAACGTAACAGTTTGGTGGTAAATGTAAACATGAATAACGAGATTCTTATCACTCAGGGTGAGAAGGTCCCCTACGTTATTCCTGTTACAGAGCTTCGCGCATTGGCAAAGGAGTTTATAGCTAACCCCGACAACCGCCCCGACTATCCCGAGAAGCACGCAGAGAAGCTTCCCGACCCCTTCGGAGTGCAGATGGTTACAAGCAAGCACGTAATATCGTTGCAGACCGACCGTGCAACAAACTACGATACCTATTTCCAGGTTGAGAATGAGTTGTATGGTGCCTATAACGAATTGCGCGACGAGTTGGCAAGAAAGACTTTCGGTCGTCCCTTTGATGAGTGTAACGAAGACCAGCAGTTCGCTTGTCGTATGTTCTATAAAACAATGATATCGGAGGCAGAACCCCGTACATATAATCAGTAATAACTATGAGTAAGTTCGGAAAAAAAGAAAAGGCAGAAATGCCTGAGTTGAACACCTCGTCATTGCCCGACTTGATCTTCTCTATTCTTTTCTTCTTCATGATTGTAACATCAATGCGTGAGGTGGAGTTGAAGGTGGAGTTTAAGATTCCCCAGGGTACCGAGTTGGAAAAGCTCGAGCGTAAGTCTTTGGTATCAAATATTTATATAGGTAAGCCTACCCGCGATTACCGTGCAAAGCTCGGTGTTTCGAGCCGCATTCAGTTGAACGACAAGTTTGCCGATGTGTCGCACATTCGCGAGTATATCCAAGATGAGCGTGAAGGCTTGGCCGAGCGTGATAAACCTTTTATGAAGGTTTCTATTAAAGCTGATGTTAATACCCAAATGGGTATCCTCACCGACGTTAAAATGGAATTACGTAAGGCATGGGCGCTTGCGATAGTTTATTCTTCTACACAGCGTTAAATGTGAATTGTAACCCTTGGAAAGGGTTGTATATAAAAAAGATTCAGCAGCCTTTGAAGGCTGCTGAATCTTTTTTTTGTCGAGCGGCGGAATGGCTGCGGGAAAAGCCGATTCCGATTCCTATCTCCTTCTCAGGTATGTGATAAAACTGTAGTCGTGGCTGTGTTTCTCGTCGGCCGTGTGGTCTGTTTGCTCTATGACCTCCCACTCCTTTTTGTCGAATGCGGGGAAGAAGGCGTCGGCCTGTGCCGGGGTGTCTTTCACCTCTGTGAGGCACAGAATATCGGCAATGGGCAGTGCTGTTTTGTATAGTTGCTCACCGCCGATTATATATACAATCTCTTCGTCTATGCAATTGGCAAGTGCCTCCTCGAGCGATGTGAAGTGCTCGGCTCCTGCAAACTCGCTCTCCTTGCGCGATAGTACAATGTTACGACGGTTGGGCAATGCTCCCTTGGGCAGTGAACGGAACGTGTTGCTGCCCATAATTATTGTGTGTCCTGTGGTAAGCTCTTTAAAGCGTTTGAGGTCGTTGGGTAGCCAATAGATAAGTTTGTTGTTTATGCCTATGGCGTTGTTTTGTGCCACCGCGGCAATTAGTGCAACCTTGTACATTGTTCTTGTGGTTTTAGTTGTTTGCCTTCTCTTTGTTTAAACAGAAACTTCGGCTTTTATGTGTGGGTGTGGGTCGTAATCTTCCAGTGAGAAATCCTCGAATTTAAACCCGAAGATGTCCTTTACATCAGGGTTTATGGCCATACGCGGTAGCTTGCGCGGCTCGCGTGTCAGCTGTAGCTTGGCTTGCTCTATGTGGTTCAGGTAGAGGTGTGCGTCGCCAAGCGTGTGGACAAAGTCGCCCGCCTTTAAGCCGGTTACCTGTGCCATCATAAGCAGCAAAAGTGAGTATGATGCTATGTTAAAGGGCACGCCCAGGAAACAATCGGCACTGCGCTGGTATAGTTGCAAGCTCAAGCGGTCGTCGGCTACGTAGAACTGGAACATTGCGTGGCAGGGTGGCAGGTTCATATTTTTTATATCGGCCACGTTCCAGGCGTTCACTATTATGCGGCGCGAATCGGGGTTGTTTTTCAGTGTGTTTACAACCTCGGTTATCTGGTCTATATGCTCGCCGTCGTACCCCGGCCACGACCTCCATTGGTAGCCGTAAATATGCCCTAAATCGCCCTTCTCATCGGCCCATTCGTTCCATATTCTCACACCGTTGTCTTGCAGGTATTTTACATTTGTGTCGCCGTTTAGAAACCACAGCAATTCGTGAATTATGGATTTCAAGTGTAGCTTTTTTGTGGTGAGGCAAGGGAAGCCCTCCTCGAGGTTGAAACGCATCTGGTGGCCGAACACGCTTATTGTGCCTGTGCCTGTGCGGTCCTCTTTTTTCGTGCCCTCGGTAAGTATTCTGTTAAGCAGGTCTAAATATTGTTTCATCTTTATTGTATTACTTTGTCTGCGAAGATACAATTTATTTTCATACATTGGAATTAGTATAACGATAATTATAAATATAATAGTTATTATTTATTCATTTTTGCTATCTTTGCAATTATATTAGCGAAAATAGACTGCGAATATTTGAGAGGCAATAATTGCACAATGAATTTGAATGATAATTTTGAGGCACGCACGCTCTCCCTTTTCGGCAATGAGCGTTACGAGCGTTTTGCAACGGCACTCAATGAGGAGCCTGTTGTGAGTGTGCGTCTCAACGATCGCAAGCCTTTTGCAACACTTTGTGGTGAGCCTGTTCCTTGGGCACCCGAGGGGCGTTATTTGCCGGCTCGCCCTGCTTTTACTGCCGACCCGCTCTTCCACGCGGGTTGCTACTATGTACAGGAGGCGTCGTCTATGTTTCTGGGGCAGGTGGTTCGGCAGCTTGTAAACGGGCCGGTGCGTGCGCTCGACCTTTGCGCCGCCCCAGGTGGCAAAACCACGCACTTGTTGCAGAGCCTGCCGGCAGGCAGTCTTCTCGTTTCAAACGAGCCAATGCCACTACGTGCGCAGGTGCTTGCCGAAAATGTTATTAAGTGGGGTGCTGCCGCTGCTGTTGTTACAAAGAACGAGCCGGCCGACTTTGCCCCGTTCAAGAACTTTTTCGACTTGATTGTGGTAGATGCTCCTTGCTCCGGTGAGGGTATGTTCCGCAAGGATTCCTTTGCTGTAGAGCAGTGGAGTGAATCGGTGGTAAAGCAGTGTGCTGCCCGCCAGAAAGAGATACTCGCAGATGTTTGGGGTTGCTTGCGCCCTGGAGGTTTGCTTGTTTATAGCACTTGTACCTTCAATGCCGCAGAAGATGAGGAGTGCGTGCAGTGGATAGCAAGTGAGCTTGGCGCAGAGCCTGTTGCCTTGCAGGTCGATTCGGCTTGGGGTATAACACCTTCGCTCACCGATTCGGCTTTGCCGGTATATCGTTTTATCCCCGGCTTTACCCGCGGCGAGGGCTTTTTCCTTGCTGTTCTGCGCAAGGAGGGTAGTGTGCCCGTTGTACAGCCACGCCCTGCAAAGATGCAGCCTGTGGCAGCAAAAATGAAAGCAGAGGTTGCAGGTTGGTTAAAAGTTCCTGCCGATTTTGACATAATTATGCAGGGCGAAAATATTACTGCCTTGCCACGCGAGCATTCGGCTGCGATGGTAGCTCTGCAGCAGAAATTGCGTGTTTTGCACGCCGGTGTGCCACTTGCCACTGTTAAAAACAATAAACTGCTACCGCTGCACACATTGGCAATGAGCGAGGCGTTGGAGCGCGATGCTTTCAATTGCGTGGCGGTTGAGCGTGAGCAAGCCTTGGCCTATCTGCACCGCGAGGCTCTTGCCTTTCCCGGTGCTCCCGTAGGGCACTTGCTTTTGATATACGATGGAGCACCCATCGGTTTTGTGAAAAATGTGGGTAACAGGGCCAATAACCTCTATCCCGCAGAGTGGAGAATAAGAAAAAATCCAATGGAATTATAATAAATAAAAAAATAGCTATGAGAAAATTATTATTATCACTCTTCTTGGGAGTGCTTGCGCAGGTTGCGTTTGCGCAGATGTTCAACCCCGTTACCATCGAGCAGAAATTCGAGGCCGATGGTGCCAATGGTAAAATTGTGTTTAACGCTACAATAGAGGACGGCTGGCATCTCTATTCCACAAACATTGCCGAGGGTGGCCCCACTGCGGCAACCATCACATTCGAAAAACTCGAGGGTGCCGAGCTCGTGGGTGTTCTCACCCCCTCTGAAGGTGCAATTGATATTATGGACCCTGTGTTTGGTATGCAGGTATCATATTTCGAAGGCGAGGCTTCATTTACACAGAAAGTGAAATTCACAGGTGGCGCATACACCCTGCAGGGCTACCTGGAGTATGGTGCCTGCAACGACGAAAACTGCACACCTCCCACAGCCTTTGAGTTCAACATCACAGGCACTGCCAACGTTGCGGCCCCTGCAGTAAACCCCGCTGCCACAGTGAAAGAGAAACCCGCATCGGTGCCCGCAGCCAAAATAGAGCCCCTGCCTGTTGCCAAAGAGGAGAAACCCGCCGAGGTGATAGAGGCTGCCGAGCTTGTGCCTGCTACAGTGGTTGCCGATAACGGCTTTTCGCAGTTGTGGACACCCGTAATCGATAAATTAGATGCTTTCCAGAATAGCGGCAGCACTGCTACACGCTCTTTGTGGATTACATTCCTGCTTGGTTTCGGTGGTGGTTTCCTCGCACTGCTCACTCCCTGCGTGTGGCCCATTATTCCTATGACAGTGAGCTTCTTCCTCAAACGTTCAAAGAGCCGTAAAAAAGCTATCAGCGAGGCAGTGTTCTATGGAATATCTATTGTTGTAATATACCTTATATTGGGCTTGGCCGTTACAATATTCTTTGGTGCAAGTGCTCTTAATGCTCTTTCTACCAACGCGGTGTTCAATATATTCTTCTGCGCACTGCTGTTGCTCTTTGGTGCATCGTTCCTTGGTGGTTTCGAGCTTACATTGCCCTCTTCGTGGACAAATAAGGTAGATGAGAAGGCCAGCAACACTACCGGTTTGCTCAGTATCTTCCTTATGGCATTTACCCTCACACTTGTATCATTCTCTTGTACAGGCCCCATCATCGGCTTCCTGCTTGTTGAGGTTTCGACAACAGGCTCGCTCTTTGGCCCTGCTGTGGGTATGCTTGGTTTTGCTCTTGCATTGGCATTGCCTTTCACTCTGTTTGCTCTCTTCCCCACACTGCTTAAGCAGGCTCCCCGTTCAGGTGGCTGGATGAATACCATCAAGGTGGTTCTTGGTTTTGTGGAGATAGCATTTGCTCTCAAGTTCTTCTCGGTGGCCGACCTTGCATACGGCTGGCGTTTGCTCGACCGCGAGACATTCCTCGCTATCTGGATTGTGCTGTTTGCGCTCCTTGGCCTCTATTTGTTGAATATTATACGCTTCCCCCACGACGATGCCGATGAGAAACAAACCTCTGTTCCCAAGTTCTTCATTGCGCTCATTTCGTTGGCGTTTGCTGTGTATATGATTCCCGGTTTGTGGGGTGCTCCCTGCAAAGCAATAAGTGCTTTTGCTCCCCCTATGTGGACACAAGATTTCAACATGTATGACAACGAGGTGCACCCGGCAAGCGACGACTACGAGGAGGGTATGGCTATGGCACGTCGCTTGGGCAAGCCGGCAATGCTCGACTTCACAGGCTATGGCTGTGTAAACTGCCGTAATATGGAGTCTTCGGTTTGGACCAACGACCGCGTGGCCGATATATTGCGCGACGATTATGTGCTTATATCTCTCTTTGTCGATGACAAAACTCCTCTCCCCACTCCCATTGAGGTAGAAGAGCAGGGTGTAAAGCGCAAGCTGCGCACAGTGGGCGACAAGTGGAGCTACTTGCAACGTTATAAATTCGGTGCCAATGCACAACCTTTCTATGTGCCCGTGGATAACGATGGCAATCCTCTTGCAGGCTCGTACTCTTTCGACCTCGATGTAGATTCATACATCAAGTTCTTGAACCAGGGATTGGAAAATTATAAGAAGTAGAAATTTACAAACAATAAATTTGCCTTGTTGCAGCATTATGCAGCTAACCTACTATGAACGAAACATCACTTTTAAGGTCTGTGTTAAACCACAGAGTAAAGAAAATTGAAAAGTATGCCACTGAGGCAGAGAAAATTCAGCGCGACGTACTTAAAAGATTGGTGTCTGTGGCAGCAAACACTGAGTGGGGTGTAAAGCACAACTATGTAGCCTGCACGAGTTATGAAAAATTTGCCGCTGCGGTTGATGTGCAGAACTATGAGACGCTTAAGGGCTTTATAGATCGTATGCGCCACGGTGAAAAAGATGTGCTGTGGAAGGGCCGCTGTAAGTGGTATGCAAAATCATCGGGTACCACAAACGACAAGAGCAAGTTTATACCGGTAACCCCTGCGGGCTTGCAGAATGCTCATTACAAGGGTGGAATGGACGTTGTTGCCCTCTACCTTGCCAACAACCCGCAGAGCCGTATGTTCAATGGCCGTGGTCTTATATTAGGTGGTAGCCATGCCCCCAATTACAACCTGCCAGGCAGCCTTGTGGGCGACCTCAGTGCAATTCTCATTGAGAATTGTAACCCTCTTGTGAATATGGTGCGCGTGCCCGACAAATCCATAGCCCTGCTCAGCGATTTTGAGGAGAAAATGGAGAAGATAGCCCGTGCCACCTGCACCAAGAATGTAACAAACCTTTCGGGTGTTCCCTCTTGGATGATGGCTGTGCTAAAGCATATGCTCGAAATTACAGGAAAGAACAGCGTAGAAGAGGTATGGCCTAATCTTGAGGTTTTTTTCCACGGTGGCGTGGCCTTCACTCCTTACCGCGAACAATACCTGCAGCTCATACGCAAGCCCGATATGAAATATATGGAAACATATAATGCCAGCGAGGGTTTCTTCGGAATACAGAACGACCCTGCCGACACAGCTATGATGCTTATGATAGACTACGATGTATTCTACGAGTTTATTCCCTTCGAGGACATCGACTCGCCCAATCCCCGCGTGCTTCCTTTGTGGGAGGTTGAGGTAGGCAAGAACTATGCAATGCTCATAAGCACATCTTGCGGTTTGTGGCGTTATATGATAGGCGACACTGTGCGTTTTATGAGCAAAGACCCCTATAAAATTGTTATATCAGGGCGTACAAAGCACTTTATAAATGCCTTTGGCGAGGAGCTTATTGTAGATAATGCCGAAAAAGGCCTTAAGAAGGCTTGCGAGGAGACCGGCGCACAAGTATCGGAATATACCGCAGCTCCTGTATTTATGGACGCCAATGCTCAGTGCCGCCACCAGTGGCTCATAGAGTTTTCCAAAGAACCCGATTCATTGGAACGATTTGCGGAGATACTCGACACCACACTGCAGCAGATAAACTCCGACTACGAGGCTAAACGTTACAAGAATATTACTCTGCAGCCACTGGAAATAGTTGTGGCACGCAAGAACCTCTTTAACGATTGGCTTAAAAGCAAGGGTAAATTAGGTGGTCAGCACAAAGTGCCCCGCTTGAGCAACAGCCGTCAGTATATAGAGGAGATGATGTCGTTTAATGTGTAAAACATATGTCGTTTAAAGAGATACTTTTTTCGTTGTTGATAGTGCTGCTTGTTGCAGCTTGTGCAAGTATGGGTACCCCCGATGGTGGTCCCTATGATGAAGACCCTCCTATTTTTGTAGGTGGAACTCCTGCGCCCAATGCAATAAACGTAACCGATGATAAGGTGGTTTTGGAGTTTAATGAGAATATTAAGCTCGAAAATGCATTTGAGAAGGTAATTATATCTCCTCCTCAAAAAGAGCAGCCTCAAATTAAATATAGTGGGAATAAAATTACAGTACAATTTTATGATACGTTAATTCCCAACACTACATATTCGATAGATTTTAACGATGCTGTTGTTGATAACAACGAAGGTAATGCTCTGGAAAACTTTGCGTATGTGTTCTCTACCGGTAAAGAGGTTGATACTCTTGCAATCTCGGGCACAGTACTGAACGCGCAAGACTTGGAGCCCATAAAAGGTATTATGGTTGGTGTTCACTCAGTGTTGAACGACACTGTTTTCACCAATACTTCATTTGAACGTGTTGCACGCACCGATAGTCGTGGCCGCTTCTCCGTTAAGGGATTGTCGCCGGGTAAGTATCGTATATACGCTCTTGCCGATGCCAATGGAAACTACCTCTTTGACCAAAAAAGTGAAGCGATAGCATTTTATGAGAAAGAGATTACGCCCTATGCAACCCGTGCAATGCGTAACGACACAATATGGCGCGACAGTATAACCGTAGATACTGTCCGCACTGTGGAATATACCCGTAATATGCCCGATGACATTGTGTTGCGTGCTTTTAAGGAGGCATTTTATTCTCAATATATACTGAAAAACCCGCGCGACGAGCATAGTAATTTCTCTATACTTTTTGCTGCACCCAATAGTGAGCTGCCGCGTTTGAAGGGCTTGAACTTTAACGATTCTGCGGCATATATATTGGAGAGTAATGCAACAATGGATACCCTGCGCTATTGGTTAAAAGACACGACAATATATTATAAAGATACACTCGAAGTTGCTGTTACTTATAATGTGTTAGATTCACTAATGCAGTTGGTTCCTAAAACAGATACACTGTATATAGCCGCAAAGAAAAAACGTGAAACTGTTATAAAGGAAGAAATTGAGAAGTTTGAAAAGGAAGAGAAAAAGTTCCAGAAAAAGATGCGTAAACTCCCCGAGTATGACGAAAATAATCCACCGGTCTATGTCCCACCGACAAAGGAGCTTCAAATTAATACAACAGCACGTTCTCAAATGGATTTTGGAACAGAGCTGGAACTCTCCTTTAATGAGCCTGTCGCAAGCTTAGATGAGTCTATGATACATCTTGCAACGATGGTAGATTCAATACAAACACCGATTCCCTTTGTTTTTAAACAGAGTGAAAAGAATATTCGTAAATATAATATCTATGCAGAGTGGAGGCCCGAAGAGAAGTATGTTTTAACAATAGACTCTGCTGCCTTCAGGGGCTTGTATGGTGGTGTTTCAAAGCCATTGAAACAAGAAATGGTGTATAGCTCACTCGACAGCTATGCAGTTCTGTTCCTCACAATTCCGCACACCGGCAACGATGCTGTGGTGGAGCTTATGCAAGGCGATAAGGTGGTTGCAACAGCGCGTACCGAAGAAAATAAATGTGCTTTCTACTTTATAAAGCCCGGGAACTACTCGTTGCGTTTGTTTATAGACAAAAACGGCAATAGCAAGTGGGACACCGGTTCATACGAAGATAAATTGCAGCCCGAAGAGGTTTACTATTACCCTCGTATGCTGGATTTGCGTGCTCTTTTTGAATATGAGCAGGACGATTGGGATATAAAAGCTCCGCTTAACACTCAAAAGCCATTGGAGATAACCAAGCAGAAACCCGAAAAGGAGAAGCAGAAGATTAATCGTAATGCTACACGTAAATTTAAATAAGTTAATGAAATATTATAAGTACATATTTTTTCTTGTAGTTTCGCTTATGGCCCTGCAGGTTTCGGCTGTAGATATAAAAAGAAAGCCTGCATACAAGCCGGGCGAGACATTGGAGTGCGTGTTCTACTTTAATTGGAAATTTGTGTGGGTAAAAGCCGGTGGAGCAAAGCTTATAATACGCGATACTATATATAATGGCCAGAAGGCGCAGTATATGTCGCTCCTCAGTAGTACCAATGAGAAAGCCGATGCCTTCTTCAGAATGCGCGACACGCTCACCACAATATATTTGCCTGGTGAAGAGGTGCGTCCATTATTTTATCGTAAATCCTCGGAGCAAGGCAAGCGTAAATATCTAAATGAGGTTTGTTACGACTATCTGCCGACCGGTAAGGTGAAGGTTTCTCAGCACTATGCACGTACCGAGCGCACTCCTGTTTTCCGTACAGACACCTGTGATGCCGGTGTCTATGATATGATGAGCATGCTTGCCTATGCACGTAATTTCGACTTCTCCACCATTAAACCGGGGCAACGTATATCATACCCTATAGCTACAGGGCGCAGAATAGAGGAACAGCGTCTCATCTATCGTGGCAAGGAGAGGGTGAAAGCAAATGATGGTCTTTCGTATGATTGCCTTAAAATATCTCTTGTGGAGCTCGACGATAAAGGCAAGGAGAAAACGGTTGTAAACTTCTTTGTTACCGACGATGAGAATCACTTGCCCATTCTGCTTGACCTTGCGTTGAATTTTGGTACGGCCAAAGCACGTTTGTCGAAAAAGTCGGGGCTTATGTACCCGCTTATACCGTCAAGGGAATAGCAATAACATCACAAAAAACGAGCACCTTCGAAAGGTGCTCGTTTTTTGTGATGTATATATCTGAATTAAATATTTGCAATTCGCATAATGTCGGCAAACACACCGGCAGCAGTAACGCCAGCACCTGCACCGTAGCCCTTTATAATCATAGGGTCTTTGTAACGCTCCGTGTTGAGCATTATTATGTTGTTGCTGCCTTCGAGGTTGTAGAAGGGGTGTTTTTCATCTACTTTGCACAGCGACACCGAGCCCTTGCCGTTTTCTAGTTTTGCAATGAAACGCCAATGCATATTATCGGCCTCAAGCTGCTTGCGCTCCTCTTCGAATTTCTCGTTAAGCTCGGGTAGTCTTTGCCAGAAATTATCCAAGCTGCCTTCAAAAAGTTCGTTGGGAATAAATAGGTTAGCCTCAACTTCCTCCTGTTCTATAACATAGCCGGCCTCGCGTGCCAAGATAACCAATTTGCGTATAACATCTTTTCCACAGAGGTCAATACGGGGGTCGGGCTCGCTGTAACCATTCTCCTTGGCAAGGCGCACAGCCTCACTCATAGGCACCTCTTTGCTCAGCACATTGAAAATGAAGTTCAGCGTGCCGCTGAGCACAGCTTCAATCTTCAAAATCTTGTCGCCACTGTTTATGAGGTCGTTCATTGTGTTTATAACAGGCAAGCCGGCACCTACGTTAGTTTCGAACAAGTATTTTATGTTTCTCTGGCGTGCTATGTGCTTAAGATTGCTGTATGTTGCATAGTCGCTCGATGCGGCAATCTTGTTGGCAGCAACAACCGATATGTTGTGCGACAGCATATCGGCATAAATTGATGCAACCTCGCCATTGGCGGTACAATCCACAAACACCGAGTTGAAGATGTTCATGTCAATTATTTCGTCGCGCAGTTTGCTTATGTTGCTCTCCTTGCTTGCTGCAAGGGCCTCTTGGTAGTTGGCAAGGTCGAGCCCGTCGCGGTCGAAAATGGCGTGGCGACTATTGGCAATGCCCACAACGTTGAGCATAAGCCCGTGTTCTTTTTTAAGTGTCTCTTGCTGCGACGCTATCTGCTCTATAAGGCTGCCGCCCACAGTGCCTATACCGCAAATAAAGAGGTTAAGCACTTTGTACTCCGACAAGAAGAACGAGTCGTGTATCACATTGAGAGTCTTGCGTAGTTGCTCGGCCTTTACCACGAATGAAATGTTGGTCTCTTGTGCTCCCTGTGCGCAGGCAACCACGTTTATACCATTGCGGCCAAGTGTTTGGAACAATTTACCAATGATTCCGGGTGTGTGGCGCATATTCTCGCCTACAATGGCTACGGTCGATAGTTCGCTTTGCGCTGTAACAGCCTCCATAAGGCCCATTGCAATCTCCTTCTTGAACTCCTCGTTCAGCACGTCGCAGGCCTTTTGTGCGTCAATGTGGCGCAATCCCAGCGAGGTGCTGTTCTCCGACGATGCCTGTGCCACGAAGAACACGCTCACGTCGGCATTGGCAAGTGCGCTGAATATTCGTTGGTTCACACCCACGACACCCACCATTCCAAGTCCTTGCACGGTAAGCAGGTCAGTGTCGCTTATGCTTGAAATTCCTTTAATTATACGCTCTTTGTCGCCACACTCGGCACTGATTATAGTGCCGGCTCCCTCGGGGTTGTAAGTGTTGAGCACTTTTATGGGGATATTGGCTTTGAAGACGGGGTAGATGGTGGGCGGGTAAACCACCTTTGCACCGAAGTTGCAAAGCTCGGTAGCCTCCACATAGCTCAAACGGTCTATTGTGTATGCTGTGTTTATCACGCGCGGGTCGGCGGTCATGAATCCATCTACATCGGTCCATATTTGTAGCATATTGGCTTTGAGTGCCGCTGCAAGAATGGCAGCAGTGTAGTCGGAACCTCCACGGCCCAGGTTTGTGGTTTCTCCACTATCCTTGTCCGAAGAGATAAAGCCTGGGGCCACAGTTATCTGGTCGTGGTGCTCCGAGAAATACTCTTGAATGAGCTTGTCTGTAGCCTCGTCGGCAAGAATGTATTTATGGTGTTTGGTTTCTGTTTTTATATATTTGCGCGAGTTGAAGCGTACGGCACCGTCTATGAGTGCTGTTACAATGCGGCTCGACAATCTCTCGCCATAGCTCACCACGGTAGCTTCTGTCTTGGGAGTGGTGTTGTTTATGAGTGAAAGTCCTAAATATATATTTTGTAATTGGTTGAGCAGGGTATCTACCTCCTGCAACAGAGCGTTGCGTTTTTGCTCTTCTGTGATAACCGCATATATGAGGTCGTGATGTCTTGCTACAAGCTCTTGAAACTCCTCGTTAAAAGCCTCGTCGCCGGCAACGGCCATCTTCGAAATCTTTATAAGTTTGTCTGTAACACCACCCAAAGCCGATACTACAACAATTATCGGCTCTGTTTTTGCAGCATTCTCTACAATGCTTTTTAGATTAAGAATACTATTTACGGAACCAACCGATGTTCCGCCAAATTTCATTACTTTCATTTTCCTTAGGTTTAATAAAGAAAACAGCACTCCCTGTGGGCACTTGTTGCCCTTCCACGGAAAGCTGTCCACCGTGCATAAAGCGCACTCTGTTTCTAATCCTGTGAATATTAGTGCAAAAATATGAACTTTGCGCAAATTAGGCAAGCGTTTAACGGCTTTACGTTAGATTTTTCCGCAGATATTCACTAATTTCGCAGTGTAAATGGCAAAACATAAGACAAATGGCAAAGGATAAGACTATATTTCTCTGCAACGACTGTGGTTACGAGTCGCCAAAATGGGCCGGAAAATGTCCGGCTTGTGGAGCTTGGAACAGTTTTGTGGAAAAGGTTGTGCGTGGGAATGCTCCCTCGCGTGTTTCTGCTGTAGCTGCGGAGGGCACCCACTCGCGCCCCGTTCTCATAGACGATGTTGCTACCGACGAGTTGCCACGCATTGATATGGGTGATGCAGAGCTTAATCGTGTTCTTGGCGGTGGGCTTGTCCCTGGTTCTTTGGTTTTGCTTGGCGGCGAGCCCGGCATTGGTAAGTCCACGCTTGTGCTGCAAACAATATTGGGCTTGCCGCAAAGACGCGTGCTATATGTGTCGGGTGAGGAGAGTGTGCAGCAGATAAAACTGCGAGCCGACCGTATTACCCACGCACGCGGCAATTGTCATATAGTGTGTGAAACTGTGCTCGAAACCATTTTTACTCACATTAAAAATGTGAATCCCGAACTTCTGGTCATAGACTCCATTCAAACAATGTGTACCGAAGCTGTCGATTCCTCCCCTGGCAGTATGGCCCAGGTGCGTGAGTGCACGGCTTTACTACTGAAATATGCAAAAGAGAACAATGTACCTGTTATTCTCATAGGCCACATAACGAAAGACGGTGCAATAGCAGGTCCTAAAATCCTGGAACACATAGTTGATGTGGTTATTCAGTTCGAGGGCGACCAACACTATCTCTATCGTGTCTTGCGCTCCATAAAAAACCGCTTCGGCAGCACTGCGGAGCTGGGTATTTATGAAATGAGGCGCGAGGGCCTGCGACAGGTGAGTAACCCGTCGGAATTGTTGTTGAGCGACAGGCATAAAGGTATGAGTGGCATTGCAATTGCTTCAGCAATAGAGGGAGTGAGCCCTTTTCTCATTGAGGCACAAGCATTGGTGAGTACTGCAGCCTACGGCACTCCACAGCGTTCGGCAACGGGCTTCGACATAAGACGTATGAATATGTTGCTCGCGGTGCTCGAAAAACGTGTCGGTTTCAAGCTCGCGCAAAAAGATGTCTATTTAAACATTGCAGGTGGCTTGCGTGTGAACGACCCAGCCATAGACCTTTCGGTTATTAGTGCAATACTATCAAGCAATATGGACGTGGAGATAGAACCTACCATCTGTATGTCCGGTGAGGTGGGTTTGTCCGGTGAGATACGCCCTGTGAACCGCATAGAGCAACGTATTGCCGAGGCTGCAAAGCTCGGTTTCAAGCAGATAATTGTCCCAAAATCAAATATAAAGGGCCTCGACCTTTCACGTTTTGCAGTAGAGGTGTTGCCTGTGAGCAAGGTAGAGGAGGCTTTTCGTCTGCTGTTCGGTTAAGGTATAAAGAATAAGCTATTATGGTACAAGAATTTCAGGTACGTGCTCTGCCACATCAGGCAGTAAATGAACAGGCTTTAAAACGCTTTGTCGCAGACGAGAAAGGCTGGGACATACGCACTATTAATGCAGTACGTGTGTTGCGACGCAGCATCGATGCCCGCCAGCGTACAATATTCGTTAATCTGTCGTTGCGTGTGTTTATAAACGAGCAGCCCACGACGCAGGAGTATGTGAGCCGCGAGTATGGCAATGTAGAGGGTTGCACGCCTGTTATTGTGGTGGGTGCAGGCCCGGCCGGCCTTTTTGCAGCACTTAAACTCATTGAAAACGGCTTGCGCCCCATTGTGGTGGAGCGTGGGCGCGATGTACGCACCCGTAAAGTAGATTTAGCAAATATCTCGCGCACGCACAAGGTAAACCCCGAATCGAACTACTGTTTTGGTGAGGGTGGTGCAGGTGCCTACTCCGACGGCAAGCTGTACACCCGCAGCAAGAAACGTGGTAGCATAGAGGGAGTTTTGAATATCTTTTGCCAGCATGGGGCAAGCCCCTCTATTTTGGCCGATGCACACCCGCACATAGGAACCGACAAGCTACCACGTGTAATAGAAAATATGCGTCTTACAATATTGCGTTGTGGTGGTGAGGTGCATTTTGAAACCCGTATGGAGGGGCTGATAATAAAAAACGGTACTGTGCAGGGCATTGCTACCAACAAGGGCGAGTTCCTTGCGCCGGCAGTTATTCTTGCTACAGGGCACTCGGCCAAGGACGTCTATCGCAATCTGCACAGTTGTGGCGTGGCATTGGAGAGCAAAGGTTTTGCAGTGGGCGTGCGCCTGGAGCACCCGTCGGCACTTATAGACTGTATTCAGTATCACAACCCCAAGGGCCGTGGCAAGTATCTGCCGGCTGCGGAGTATAGCTTTACCACACAGGCCGACGGCAGGGGAGTATATAGTTTTTGTATGTGCCCGGGTGGTGTGATAATCCCCTCTGCCTCTGCCGAAAAGGAGTTGCTTGTAAACGGAATGTCGCCGTCGCATCGCGGTGGTGCATGGAGTAACTCGGGTATGGTTGTGCAAGTAAATCCCGAAGATGTCCTTCTGCCCGAAATGCAAATAGATATTGAAGATATTGCGCCGGTGTCCGACGACTCTCCATTGCGCGTGATGAATTTCCAGGAACGTCTTGAAAGGCTCTGTTGGGCAATGGGTAATTACAAGCAGACAGCACCTGCGCAGCGTATGGCCGATTTTGTACATAACAAGCTAAGTTACGACCTGCCCCGTAGTTCCTATGCTCCCGGGCTTATATCCTCGCCGATGCATTTTTGGCTTCCAAAGTTCATTTCTTCGCGCCTGCAACGTGGTTTCGAGCAGTTTGGGCGTATGTCGCGCGGTTTCCTCACAAACGAAGCTGTAATGATAGGTGTAGAAACCCGTACCTCGTCTCCGGTGCGCATAGTGCGCAATACCGATAGCTTGCAACATGTTGGCGTTGAAGGTCTTTTTCCCTGTGGCGAGGGTGCAGGCTATGCGGGTGGTATAGTTTCGGCTGCCGTCGATGGCGAGCGTTGTGCCTTGTCGGCAGGGGAGTATGTGAAGTGTCTTAAATAGCTGCTCCTATTTTATCACAATCTCGTCGGTGAATATAAAACCGCCCTGCTTACCACGTGTGGCACGGTAGCGTATGTAGCGTGCTTTTGTGTTTCCCTCCCAGCCGTATGATTTAAAGCTGAGTGTGTCGTCGCGCACCACGTTGTGGGTGATATTTGCAAGGGTGTGAAATGTGCTGCTGTCTGCCGATGCTGCAATTTCAACCTCGGCGGGCAGGTAAATACCCGGCTCGCATATCTGCATAAAGTCGGCTGCAATGCTTTTTATCTCCAGCTCTTCATCGAGGTCTATACATACATCTATTCCACCTCTCCCTATGAAGCCTTGCCACCTCTTATCGCTGTTGTTCCAGCCACCGTGTACGCCATCGGTGAGTGCGCTGTCGCCACCGGCTGTGTAGGTGGGGTAGTAGGGTGAGCCTGGTGCGTAAGCTACTTTTTTCCCTTTTGCAAGGTGGTTGTTTGTAGCTAATGATTGCGGGCGGTTGCCATACTCGCTGCTTAAATCAAAAGCATTGTAACCTTTTTTGCGCAACTGTTTCACTGCGTTCAGTGCTCTTGTGCGGAATTGTGTGTAGTCGCGTTTTTCCTGCGGGCTCCACCCAATCTCGGCTATTGCAAGAATGCGAGGGTATATCATATGCTCGTTCTGCTGCTCTGTAGGTATATATTCGGCCCACACATTGCCCTGCACGCCATAAATGAGTGCAGCCTCTTGGTGGCTCAAGCTGTCGGGTACAGGGTTATATGAATAGACCTTTTCTATGGGCAGGTATCCACCGAAGGCTTGTGGCTGTGTGTGTGGTGCGTCTTGGTAACTATCTAAGTAGCAGAATTCCCCGGGTGTCATTATGGCTTTGTGCCCTGCACGCACGGCCTTTATCCCACCATCGGTGCCGCGCCACGACATTACTGTGGCATTGGGTGCAAGGCCTCCTTCAAGAATCTCGTCCCACCCAATGATGTTGCGTCCTTTGCTGTTTACAAAACGCTCTACGCGCTCTATCAAGTAGCTTTGCAGCTCATTTACATTGGTGAGGCCCTCTTCTTTCATACGCTTTGTGCATAACGGGCAGGTGCCCCACGATGCTTTCCCGGCCTCGTCGCCGCCTATGTGTATATACTCGCTTGGGAACAGTTCCATTATCTCCGTGAGTACGTTCTCGAGAAACTCGAAAGTAGCTTCGTTGCCTACACAAAAGTCGGCCTGCTTGTATGGCTCGTGCGTGCAAGATAGTTCGGGGTAGGCCGTGAGAACCTCCTCGGAGTGTGCAGGCATTTCTATCTCGGGAATTATTGTAATGTATCTGTCTGCGGCATATTTTACTATCTCACGAATATCCTCTTGTGTGTAATATCCACCGTGTGCATCTTCTGCCCCCTCTTCACGGTATTGTCTGTCTCCATACCACCAGTCTTTCCATAATTGTTGGCTGCGCCACGCTGCAAGTTGTGTGAGTCGTGGGTATTGCTTTATCTCCACTCGCCACCCCGCAGCATCGGTCAGGTGCAGGTGCAGGCGGTTTATTTTGTAACGGGCTATAGCATCAATCTGTTTTTTAACATACTCCTTGCCAAAAAAGTGGCGCGATACATCGAGCATAAGCCCTCGGTATTCAAAACGTGGCTGGTCTGTAATTGTGCCACAGGGAATGCTGCCTGCGGTGTCGCGCAATTGTGCAATTGTCTGCACGGCATAAAAGAGCCCGGCTCCGCTTGTCGCTTCTGCTGTTATAAGCTCCGGTGTTATAGTTATGCGGTAACCCTCGGGCGAGTCAATTCCTGCTACACGCTCCTTTATCAATAGTTTTATTTCTTTTTTTGCACTCTCTTTTCCCACAATACCATCATTGGAGAGGGCAAGCTCTATCTTTTTCCTCTCTTCTTCCGGGGCGTCAATTGCTATTTTTACTCCATTGGAGAAAGAAAACTCACCACATGCGTACTCGCTATGCATGGGTGCCGGGAGTAGTATCTCGTCTATCGTCGGGTTTTCCTTGCCACACGCCACGCTTAGTAGTATTGTGGCAGCAAGTATAAATCTTCTCATCGTAAAAGATTACTGCTTGGCTGCATAAAAGTCGAGCCAGTTATTGAATAGCTTGTGGGCTGTTGCCTGCCAAAAATTTAACGGTGGTTGCGATGGGTCGTCATTTAAGTAGTAGTTTACAGGAATGTTTATAGGCAATCCGCGATGAACATCGCGCTTGTGCTCACTGTCGAGTGTGTATAAGGCATATTCCGAGTGCCCCGTTATGAAGAAATTTCTTGTTCCCTTCTCTTGCATAATATACACCCCCGATTCGTCCGACTCCGACAATAATTCGAGCCTCTCCTCTGCTACAACGTCTTCGCGTTTAATGTTGGTGTGGCGGCTGTGTGGCACATAAATTATGTGGTCAAAGTTTTTTACCAATGGGTGCTCGTGGTTGTTTAGTGTGTGTGCAAACACACCGAACATTTTATCGGGTAACAGGTACTTCTGTATTCCGAATTTCTGGTACAACCCGGCTTGTGCTGCCCAGCATATAAAAAGGGTTGATGTTACGTTGCTTTTTGCCCACTCAAAAATCTCACACAGCTCCGGCCAGTATGTAACCTCTTCAAATGCAATCTTTTCGATAGGCGCACCTGTTATTATGAGCCCGTCGAAATGCTCGCAACGTAGCTCTCCGAATCCTTTATAGAAGCGTTGCATATGTTCGGGTGTGGCGTGTTTTGGAGTGTGAGAATCTAATTTCATAAGCACAATCTCCACCTCCTGTTTGCTTGTCGATAGCACACGAATGAAGTCGGCCTCTGTTGTCTCCTTCATTGGCATAAGGTTAAGCAGGGCGATTTTCAAAGTCTTCTCGGTGGTGTTTGTAAGCACTTCAACATTGCAACCTTCGTCTATAATGGCCTGCAGTGCAGGAAGGCCTGTCGGTACTTTTATGGGCATAGCTTGTGATTGTGTAGTGTGGTTGTTATAAGTTCTTTCTTTTCTGTTATTACCAAATATCGAGTCGTTCTTCTTTGGGAATAAAGAGAGCGTCTTTTTCGGTAATGCCAAATGCGCTGTACCAATCGTCAATATGTGGCAGTGTTCCATTTACGCGCCAGCGTGTGAGTGAGTGAGGGTCGGTCTTGGTGAGGTTGCGTATCTCTTCATCGCGCACATTGCCCGCCCACACATTGGAGTATGATAGGTAGAAACGTTGCTCGGGGGTAAAGCCGTCTTTTACAGGTAGAGGGTTGTCCTTTGTTGCGTTTTTGAATGCTTGCATAGCAATCTTCAACCCACCGTGGTCGGCAATGTTTTCTCCCACGGTAAGTTCACCGTTGGCGTTGAGCCCGGGCAGAACCTCTATATTGTTGAAAAAGTCGATGATTACTTTCGTGCGCTCTGTAAAGCTTTTTGCATCTTCCTCGCTCCACCAATTGGCAAAGTTACCCTCTTTATTGAACTGTCGGCCTTGGTCGTCGAACCCGTGAGTCATTTCGTGCCCGATAACCACACCAATTGCTCCATAATTAAAAGCATCGTCTCCTTTCATGTCAAAGAATGGGTACTGTAAAATAGCTGCGGGGAAGCATATCTCGTTTGTTACAGGGCTGTAATAAGCGTTCACGGTTTGTGGTGATATTTGCCACTCGCTGCGGTCCACGGGCTTTTTGAAGTTCCTTTCAACGTGGTCGTCCCAGTTAAATATAGAAATGTCGCGGCACACCTCGCTGTAGCTTTTCGATGGGTCTATTGTTAATTTGCTGTAGTCCTGCCATTTATCGGGGTAGCCTATTTTCACGGTGAATGCGTCAAGCTTTTCGTGTGCAGCAGCCTTAGTGCTGTCGCTCATCCAGCTTTGTGCATCTATGCGTTCACCTAGTGCTGTTTGCAGGTTCTTTACAAGTGCAATCATGCGCTCCTTGGCTTCGGGCGGGAAATATTTTTCCACATAAAGCTGCCCTATAACCTCGCTCAATGAACCGTCGGTGGCAGCCAGAGCTCGTTTCCAACGCGCCTGTTGAGTTTTTCTGCCACTCATTGTGCGGCCATAGAAATCAAATGCCAGCTCACCAATATCATCGCTCAGTTCATTTGTTGTGGAGCTTATGATGCGCCACTGTATGTATGCAATAATATCGTTCATTGGAACGTTGTTGACAATCTCACTCACCTCGGCGATGGCTGAGGGCTGTGCAACGTTTATCTCATCAATATCTTTAAGGCCGAGTGGTGCGAAGAAACTGTCCCAGTCGATAGCGGGGAATTTCTCCTTGAACTCTGCGTAGCTCATAAGGTGGTAGTTGTTCAAGGGGTTACGCCTTTCCACTCGGCTGAGAGATTTTTCGGCAATGCGTGTTTCAATGTTCATAACAGCGTTCATATTGGCTGTGGCTTGCTCCTCGCTGAATCCTTGCAAGCAGAACATTTTTACGACATACTCTTTGAACTTGTTGCGTATGTTGGTTGTTGCTTCGTCGGTGTCGCTGTAGTAGCTCTTTTCGGGCAGCGAGAGGCCTGCCTGTGCCACGGTGAGCAGGTTTTTGTTGCTGTCCATAATGTCGCTCCCAATGCCTGTTGCAAAGAAACCGCCTATTCCGCAGCGGTAGTTCTTTGCTACAAGAGGCAGTATGTCGGCACGGTTATTAAGAGCTGCGGCCTCCTGTAACAAGGGTAGAATGGGGTTATTGCCCAGTTCATTGCGGCGTGTGCTGTCCATTGCCAAGTTATAGAGGTCCCCCACTTTCTGCCCGTTAGAGCCGGGTGCATTGTCTTGGGCTGCAATCTCCAAAACAAGCTCTTTTAATTGCTCTTTGCTCTTCTCACGCAGAGCGTCGAATTGTGTATAGCGTGAATATTCGTCGGTGAGTGGGTTTTTGCGACTCCACCCGCCTGTGGCATATTCATAAAAATCGGTACCCGGGCACTTTGTTGTGTCCATATTGGTAAAATCAATCATCGTCTCCATCTTCTTTTCTGTTGTGCAGGCGGCTGCTACCATTAACATAGCTGCCAAAATAAATATTTTTTTCATTGGTATTATTGAATTTCTTTTCTGTTAGCCTAAACTGTCAAGCTCCTCCATGTTCTTTTCCCATTCGGTCATGGCATCGGCAAGTTGTTTCTTTAGCTCTGCATATTTTGTGAAGTTTTGCTGTGTGCTTCCCTCTATGGTGCTCATCAGCTCTTCCAAAGTGGCAATCTCTTCTTCAATCTCATTAACCCTGTTCTCATTCTCCTCCACCGTTTTTTCGAGCTTACGACGCTGCTTTTGCAACTGTTTTTCGGCTTCGTAGCTCAGCCTATTGTCGTTTATTGCTTTAGGAGCATCGCTTGCGGTGTTGCTTTTTATGTTTGTTTGCAGGGCTTCGTTTATGTTGGTGGCATTTTTTGTTGCAAGGTAGTCGTATATTCCACCGAGGTGTTCGCGCACCTTGCCGTCACCAAATTCATATACCTTTGTTACAAGCCCGTCGAGGAATTCACGGTCGTGGCTCACCACTATGACAGTACCATCAAAGTCGCGTATAGCCTCTTTTAGCACATCTTTCGATTGCATGTCGAGGTGGTTGGTGGGCTCGTCGAGTATAAGAAGGTTCATCTGCTGCAGTAGCAAGCGTATCATTGCAAGGCGGCTTCTTTCTCCACCCGAGAGCACCTTCACCGGTTTGTCCGACGCTTCGCCACCAAACATAAATGCTCCAAGAATGTCGCGTATGCGTAGTCTTATATCCCCCGTAGCCACGTTGTCTATTGTTTGGAAAACGGTGAGCTTCTCGTCGAGCAGTTGTGCCTGGTGCTGTGCAAAATATCCAATCTGCACATTATGTCCTATAATAATTTCGCCTTGGTGCCCAAGTTCTTTCAGAATACAGCGCACAAGGGTGGTCTTACCCTCGCCGTTGCGCCCCACAAAGGCAACCTTCTCGCCTCGGTTTATTGTAAAGTTCACGTTACTGAAAACCGTGTGGCTGCCAAAGCTCTTTTCCACGTCTTTGCATATAACGGGGTAGTTGCCGCTGCGTGTGGCTGGTGCAAAGCGCAACCTTAAACGGCTTGTATCCTCTTCGTCAATCTCTATCGGCACTATCTTTTCAAGTTGCTTTATGCGGCTTTGTACCTGCACGGCTTTCGTGGGCTTGTAGCGGAACCTTTCTATAAAATCTTTAATGTCGGCAATCTCTTTCTGCTGGTTTTCGTAGGCACGTATCTGCTGCTCGCGACGTTCCTTGCGTGTCTCCATAAATTTGTCGTACGGCAGTTTGTAGTCGTATATGCGCCCGCACGAAATCTCTATAGTGCGGTTGGTTACGGCATTCAGGAAGGCACGGTCGTGGCTCACAAGCATCACCGCATTGCTGCTGCGTGCAAGGAACTGTTCCAACCACTGTATGCTCTCAATGTCGAGGTGGTTTGTAGGCTCGTCGAGCAGTAGTACATCGGGGTGTTGCAATAGCAGCTTGGCAAGTTCAATGCGCATTCTCCAGCCACCGCTGAATTCGCTTGTGGGGCGGGTGAAGTCGCTGCGCTTGAATCCCAAACCCTGCAAGGCCTTTTCAATCTCAGCCTCGTAGTGGCTACCCCCCATCATAGTATATTGCTCGTTTATATGGGTATATTCCTCTATTAGCTTTTGGTAATCCTCGCTTTCGTAATCGGTGCGTGTGGCAAGTTCGTCGTTCAGCTTGCTTATCTGCTCCTCCATCTCGTGTATGTGGGCAAAAGCAGTCTCGGCCTCTTCAAAAACGGTGCGTCCGTCGGTGTGTGCCATCACCTGTGGCAGGTAGCCTATGCTGCAGCCACGTGGTTTCGACATCGCTCCCTCGGTGGGCTGTTGCAAGCCTGCAATAATTTTAAGCAGGGTACTTTTGCCCGCACCGTTCTTTCCTACAAGAGCAATGCGGTCTTTCTTGTTTATAATGAAACTGACATCGTGGAACAGGTTCCTGCCTCCGAAATCTACTCTTATGTTGTCAATAGATAACAATTCTGTTCTTTAATTTATTGTTATTAAACGATATTCTTCTTGGTTGAAAAGATTCTTCTCCTTGAATCTTTTCTCACTAGTTTCTATGGCTATTTTAGAAGAATCTATCCCTATCCAGCGACGATTACAATTTTGTGCAGCCTTAAGTGTTGTTCCAGAGCCACAGAAGCAATCCATTACAATAGAATTGGTATTAGATGATGCATTTATGATAAATTCAATCATCTCCAAGTTCTTCTCTGTTGGGTAAATGGGGTATGGCGGGTCTTTAAAATTCCATATATCTTGCGTCTTGGTTGCAGAGTGTTCATCGGCATAATTTATTTTTCTTGGATTTCCATTTTTCGACCACTCTATAAGCCCTTCTGCATCTAATCTTTCTAATTCTTCTACCGAGCACCTCCAATGTCTCCCCTTAGGCGGATATATCCCTTTGAAAGGCTTATTAGTGTTGCCATTCTCTGTTTCACCCGGCGCATGAATGGGTACAGTGGTGTATCTTCTCCCGTTTTTATCAATTTTATTATATCTTTTTTCCAGCTCCTCTTGTTGTTGCAAGGTCTTAGGGTTGTTCCAAATAGGTGTGTTGCTTTTAGTATAGAATAAAATGAGGTCCTTAATATTGCCATAGCCTACTTTTTCAAAATTTTTAGGGTTGCATTTTATTCTTGTTATATCATTCCTGAAGTTATCAATGCCAAAAACCTCGTCAAGCATCACTTTAACGTAATGACCAATTTTGTAATCTATGTGAAGGTATAAAGAACCTTTATCAGAAAGCAATTTGTGTATTAGCAAGATTCTCTCTTTAAGGAATTTTATATAGTCGTTCCCTCGTAGAGTATCCTCATAAGCAACACACGAGTCTTTGGACCTGCTTATAGTGGAAACCCTTCCATCTTTATCAATGGAAAAAGTGTCTCCTGTTGCAAAAGGCGGGTCTATGTAAACTAAATCTATTTTACTTTCATAGCCATTGTTAATGAGCCAATTTAGAGCTTTTATATTGTCGCTATGAATTAAAATATTGCTTTCTCTCATAATGAATATAAATAATCTCGGAGTAATAAAGCACTTAAAATTGGTAGGTCGCTGCTTGATGTCATTTTATACATTTTTCTCTTGCTATGAATATATAATACTCCATCTAATATTGCAATGTTTATGACATTCGTGTTTTTTGCTTTTGTTTTTAGTGCTGTCATTGCATCTAGAAATTGGTCATTCTGATGCCCTCCTTCATCGGAAATAAACTTGGCCTCTCCAATTACATATTTCCCGTTGAACCTTGCCAAGAAGTCAATGCCCTTATTATCTTCTCTTTCATAGCCCAAATATTCTTTTGCATATTCCTTTAACAAGGTGTCGCCTCCCTTTAATATAGCATTTCCTGCGGTATTATGAAAAATCTCTTTTTCTACAGGGAATATACCAAGTGTGCCGTTTTCTATCCAACGTCTAAAAAGTGGTCCCATTTGTCTGTTGGTTTCTTTAGGCTCGGAACATCTTTCGTATAATTTATCAATGCCTAATTCTCTTATTCTACCACAAATGCGATTAACTGTGCTAGGATTCCTGTCAATAGCTTTTTTGTCTTTTCTTAAATATGGTATATATCCATCTTTAATGGGAAATAAATCTAACTCTAATAATGAGCGTAACAATGTCTCATTGTCGTTGTTGTTATAAGCTGTCTCTATGCTGTTCCATTTGGTCTCATCAATATCCCTTATGCTATCGGGAATTAGTGGATAAACCGAAAATAGTTGATCCAAATAATTTCTTTGATTTGCTAAATCTATACTAAGCTTAGTAAAGTAATTCATCTTGCATATTTCATATTTACTTCACAAAGTTATACCATAGAAGCGATAAAAACAAGGTTGCACCCCCTAATTTAGGGCTGTAAAAAGGCGGTTTCATAAAAATTTTGTAAAAAAGTTGAAAAAAGTTCCTAAAAAATTTGGAGAGAATAATAAAATGGTTTTATATTTGCAATGGTTTCAGAAATGAACTGCGAAACGAAATTAAAAAGAGAGAAAAATGATAGCACGTTCCGAACTTAAAAGAGAGCTGATAAATGCGGGTATTCGTCCATCGGTGCAACGCTTGGCAATATATGAATATGTTAAGAGTCACCACACACACCCCACGGCCGATGTCGTTTACGATGCATTGCGCGACGAGCTCGGTTCCCTGTCTTTGACAACTGTCTATAACACTTTGAAACTTTTTGTAGATGCCGGCCTTGTGCAGTTGCTCACAATAGACGACACTTTTCGCTGCTTCGATGGCGACACATCGTGCCACGCACACTTTCGCTGCGACTCTTGTGGCAAGATAGTAGATTTGAAAATTAAAAGTGATTTTCTTTCTATGGTAAGTGGTCTCGAAGGTTTCGAAATAAAAGAGGCGCAGCTCTATTTAAAGGGTATATGCCCAATATGTAAAAGAAAAAATTAGGATAATAAAAAGGATAATAACAATTTAAAAATTAAAGGATTATGAAAAAGTTTATTTGTTCAGTATGTGGTTATATTCACGAAGGAGATTCAGCACCCGAGCGTTGCCCAATGTGTAAAGTTCCTGCTGAGAGATTCAATGAGCTTGTTGAGAATGGCAAGTTGGAGTTTGTTCAAGAGCACGTAGTTGGTGTAGCTAAAGGTTGCGACAGCGAAATGATAAAGGACCTCAACGACCACTTTATGGGTGAGTGCACCGAGGTAGGTATGTACCTTGCAATGAGCCGCCAGGCCGACCGTGAGGGTTACCCCGAAATTGCAGAGGCATTTAAGCGTTACGCTTGGGAAGAGGCTGAGCACGCTGCAAAATTTGCCGAGCTCCTTGGCGATGTAGTGTGGGATACAAAAACAAACCTCGACAAGCGTATGAACGCAGAGTCTGGTGCTTGTGCCGACAAGTTCCGCATTGCAAAGCGTGCAAAAGAGCTTAACCTCGATGCAATCCACGACACTGTTCACGAAATGGCAAAAGACGAAGCACGCCACGGTAAAGGCTTCGAAGGTCTCTACCACCGTTATTTTGGAAAATAATATTGATATTAAATTGTTGAAAATCAAGGCAAGCACGTGTGCTTGCCTTGATTCTTTATATGCTAGCCGTTTGGTCTCTTAGAGAACATATTATTCATAAACAATATCAATCCTCTCGCTCACAGGGAATATCTCCTTCCAACTATCCCACGGTGTATATACAATATTCAACCCGCGATAGTAAGCCGATATTCTAAGGCTTTTTATCTCCTCCCACTCCGGCTCGCCATACTCGCTCGATGCTCCGCTGAGCAGCAACTTGCGCGTTATGTAGTCGAGTTCATAAAAACCGCCACCCATGCAGGCTTCACCGGGCTTCAGCAACTCGCAATGCCTTTTTACCATTCCCAGGCGCAGCCGTCCCTCTTTAGTTACTATGAATTTCTGTTGTCTTCTGTTCAATTTTCTATTATTTGAATTGCGCCATCATCTGCAGTGCGGTAACCGCGCATTCGTCGCCCTTGTTGCCCAAGCGGCCACCGCTGCGCTCCTGTGCTTGTAACAGGTTGTTTGTGGTTATGAGGCCGAATATCACGGGCACGTCATACTCCACATTCAATTTCGACAGCCCGGCTGTTACTCCCTCGCATATATAATCAAAATGCGGTGTGTCGCCTCTTATCACGCAGCCTATCGCTATCACGCTATCGTATTTCCCGCTTTTTACCATTTGTGCTGCACCGTATATTAGCTCAAAACTGCCGGGGACACTGCACAAGTCTATATCCTCCTTGTTTACTCCGTTTGCAACAAGTGTCTGCACTGCGCCGTCGCGCAATGCGTATGTTATTTCGTTGTTCCACTCGGCATATACTATGCCAACTTTTCTTCCTTTTCCGTCTGCCACTTTGCTTGCGTCGTAGGCAGAGAGGTTATGCATTTCTGTAGCCATAAAATTGTTTTATAAAGGCATCTACTGCGTTGTGCGCGTTTTTGTTCTCGGTCATTTAGGCTCAACTAAACTCCCTCGCCCAAAAATCGCGCCGGCCTTGTATCTGCACTTTATAAAAACAATTTTATAGTAGTGCATTGGGCCGTGCTGTAGCCTAAAATTTATTTAAAAAGTAATCTACTGCGTTGTGCGCGTTTTTGTTCTCGGTCATTCAGGCTCAACTAAACTCCACCTCGCCGATTACGTGTTTCTGTTTATTAAAAAAGCAGCTTGCTACCGCAAGCTGCTTTTTGTATTTTGTTTGCGTCTATTACTTTACGCGGTTTATATATTTGTCAATGTCTGTTGCAATAGACGATGTACTGTAGTCGTTTTTAATCTGCTCGTAGAGTTTCAATGCTTTGCTTGCGTTGCCCTGTGTTTCGTATATGTTACCTGCTTGCAACAAGTAGTAGGGGCTTAAACCGTTGTTGTCTGCAACTTCTGCAGCCTCTACAAAATATTTTGCTGCAGCGTCGGCATCGCCTGTGTGTGCATAGCAAGAACCAAGTGTGCCTAAAGCTGCGGGGGTAATTATTTTGTCCTCTCCATCAAACGCTTTCAACTCTTCAATAGCCTCTTCGTAACGGCCGAGCTGTGCAAGTGCCATACCTGCATAGGCGTGTGCGAGGTTGCCTGCTGCTGTGCTGCCATACTCGTCTGCTATCTGTAAAAAGCCAAGGTTTGCGCCATCACCGTTGAGTGCTTTCTCAAAATCTTGAGCTGCAAAAAGGTTTTCTGCTGCAAATATAGCCTCTGACGCTTCTTTCTCTTTAGGCTCGGCAACGTATGTCTTGTATGCCATGCTGCCTACCAAAATTATAACGAATACAGCTATTACTGTAATAATAGATTTCTTGTTGTTGATGACCCAAGCCTCTGATTTTGACAATACCTCATCTGCCATAATGGGTGCGTCTGAATGTGTTTTGTTGCTCATGATTATTATGTTTTTTGTTATTATCGTGAAAATTACGTGCAAAAGTAATCAATTTATGTTTAGCTTAAAAATTATAACTGCTTTTTTTTGCAATTTAGTGGGTTTATCTTCCGTTTTTTGCTTATCTTTGAGATAAATCTCAAAAGTAGTTATTAATATATGTATGTTAGTTAAAAATATATCTATAATCAATTATAGAAATCTGCCCGACGTAAATATTACGTTATCACCTAAAATAAACTGTTTTATAGGTAGCAACGGAATGGGCAAAACCAATCTGCTCGATGCCATTTATTACCTCTCCTTCTGCAAGAGTGCTGTTACGGTGAACGATAGCTCCAATATTTTGCACGAAGCTCCTTTTTTTATGCTGCAAGGGGAGTATAAAAGCGACAAAGGCATTGAAGAGGAGGTTTCTTGTGGCTTGAAGCGTGGAGAGAAGAAACAATTCAAGCGCAATAAAAAGAGTTATGAACGATTGGCCGACCACATAGGCTCTATACCCTTGGTTATAATCTCCCCTGCCGATAACGAACTTATAGCGGGTGGCAGTGAGGAGCGTCGCCGTTTTATGGATATGGTCATCTCGCAGTACGACAAAGAGTATTTAAATTCTCTCATAAGATACAATCGTGCACTCGCGCAGCGCAATGTATTGTTGCGTGGCGAGCGTGAGCCCGATGCCGAAATTCTCTCTCTCATAGAAGATATGATGGTTGCCGAAGCACAGTATATACACCGTGGGCGAGTGGCCTTTGTCGATGAGCTTGTGCCCATATTTTCCGATTTCCACAGCACCATAACCGGTGGAAAAGAGACTGTTAGCCTTGCCTACCGCAGCCACCTGAGCGACGGCGATCTCTCTGCGTTGTTGCGTGCCTCACGCGCCGACGACCGCCGTGTGGGGCACACTACAAAAGGGTGCCACCGCGACGAGCTTGTAATGCAGCTTGGTGGCTATGCAATTAAGAAAGAGGGCTCTCAAGGGCAGAATAAAAGTTTCCTTGTTGCACTAAAGCTTGCTCAATTCCATTTTTTGCATCGCAAGGGTGGTGAGATGCCGCTCCTGTTGCTTGATGATATATTTGACAAGCTTGATTCTCGCCGTGTAGAGCAGATTATTGCACTTGTTTCGGGTGAAAGGTTTGGCCAGATATTTATTACCGATGTAAACCGCGAGCACATAGATAATATTCTGGACAGTATAAAAGGGGAGTATAAGTTGTTTGAAGTTGTAACAGGCAGTGTGCAACAAATAAAAGAGCGATGAAAAGAGGTGAAACAAAATCTATAGCAGCCATTGTACGTGCAATGTTGCGCGAAGAAGGGCTGGAAACGCCACTGAACGAGCACAGGCTCATAAATGCGTGGGGCGAGGTGCTTGGTGGTGCTGTCAGTTTCTATACAAAGGAGCTCTATATTCACAATCAAGTGCTGTATGTAACACTCACCTCATCGGTATTGCGCCACGAACTCTTTATGAACCGTAAGGAGCTCGTGCGCAAGCTCAACGAGCACGTAAGGGCTGTTGTTATTACCGATATTATATTCCGTTAGTGCGGTGGCAGGCGTAATTTATCACTTAAATGAACATATTTACTCTGCTGTGGTTTTTTTCTTTGAGAAAAAAGCTAAATTTGTAGGCACATTAATTTAGATAAAAATTAAAGAATTTATATTATGCAAGGATTTGAAACAAAAGTAAGGCTTGTTATTTTGAGCTTTTTGCAGTTTGCAATTTGGGGTGCTTATCTCACATCTATGGGTCGTTATCTTGGTGATGCGGGCCTGGGTACAAGTATTGGTTGGTTCTATGCAGTGCAGGGTATAGTGTCAATATTTATGCCTGCAATCATAGGTATAGTAGCCGACAGATGGGTACCTGCACAACGCTTGCTTGGCTTCTGCCACGCTACAGCAGCCGTTTTTATGATTCTTACCGGTTATATGGGTATGACAAAGGGGGCAGATGTGTCGTTTAACGACCTTTTCTGGTTCTATACATTGAGCGTTGCTTTTTATATGCCGACCTTGGCTCTCTCCAACTCTGTCTCTTATACGGTTCTCGACAAGGCAAAGCTCGACACCGTGAAGGCCTTCCCGCCCATTCGTGTTTTTGGTACCATAGGTTTCATCGTATCTATGTGGATTGTAGATATCACAGGTTTCCAAGGCGATTATAACCAATTCTTCGCATCTGCGGTGTGGGGGCTGTTGCTTGCAGCTTACTCTCTCACATTGCCCTCTTGCCCTGTGAACAAAGGCGGCGACAAGAAATCCATTGCTTCGGCTCTCGGCCTCGATGCTTTCAAGCTCTTCGGCCAGAAGCGTATGGCAATATTCTTCATTTTCTCAATGTTGCTTGGTGGTGCGTTGCAAATATCCAACGGTTATGCCAATGGCTTCATAAGTGGCTATGGAGCATTCCCGCAGTATGCCGGAACATTTGCCGTAGAGCACACAAATATTCTTATCTCCCTTTCGCAGATGTCCGAAACACTCTGTATTCTGCTCATACCTTTCTTCCTCAGCCGCTTTGGCATTAAAAAGGTTATGCTGCTTGCTATGTTTGCGTGGGTGTTGCGCTTTGGCTTCTTTGCCGTGGGCGACCCCGGTATGCCCGGTGTTTTGTTCTTTGTGGCATCTATGATTGTCTATGGTGTTGCATTCGACTTTTTCAATATTTCGGGTTCTCTGTTTGTCGATAGAGAGGTGCCCGAGAGCCAGCGTTCAAGTGCGCAAGGCCTTTTTATGCTCATGACCAACGGCCTTGGTGCATCGGTGGGTGTCATAGCAGCACAAGAAGTTGTGAACCATTTTACAGATGACGGTGCGTATTTCGATGGCTGGCCCACTGCTTGGTACATCTTCGCTGGTTACGCGCTTGTTGTTGCTGTAGTGTTTGCACTGGTATTTAAAGAGAAAAAACAGGTGTAAATTATGGTTGAGCTGGTTATTGCCAACATAATGTCAAGGGCCGACGACAACAGGGCATACGTGCTTATGTTGCAGGAGCGTAATGGTTTTCGTAGAATTATCTTGGCACTGGGTAATCCCGAGGCTAATTCCATAGCTATGTCATTGCGAAAAGCCTATTCCCCGCGCCCGCTAACGCACGAATTGTTTGGCTCTCTTGCCCGAGCGTTTGATATAAAGATGCGTTATGTTATTATAAATCGCATCGAAGAGGGCACTTTCTGCTCAACAATTCTCTTTGAACAGGGCAATGAGGTGCGCGAGATAGATGCTCGCACCTCCGATGCTGTTGCTTTGGCTTTGCGTTCCGGTGCCCCCATTCTTATAACGGAAGAGTTGCTTAACCGCACCTGCGTGCGCGATGCGCCGAATGGAGCAATATCAATTCCCATTCACGCAGCTAATGATAAAGTGCTTCGCGATGCGCTGGCCGAAGCTATACGTAACGAAGATTATGAGTTTGCAAAAACTCTGAAAGATGAACTCGACTCACGTAGTTCCAATCTTGCCGAAAATAACATAAACAATTAACCGACAGACATAAAGTAATAAATAATGGCACTATTCTATGTACCCGACATTGCCGATAGGTGGGAACTTTCCGAAGAAGAGGCTGCCCATTGCCTGCGAGTGTTGCGTCTTTCGATTGGCGATTCTTTGGAAATAACCGATGGCAAGGGTATGCTCTACAAGGCAGTAATCTCTTCAATAGCCGGCAAGCATTGCTATGTGGAGGCAAAGGAAGCCATTGCTATGCCAAAGAATTGGCGTGGCAACATACACATAGCTATTGCTCCCACAAAGAATATGGACCGCATTGAGTGGCTTGCCGAAAAGGCAACTGAGATAGGCCTCGATGCCATAACATTCCTTAATTGTCGTTTCTCGGAGCGCAAGGTCATTAAAACCGAGCGTGTGGAGCGCATTGTTGTTTCGGCAATGAAGCAATCACTAAAATATACAAAGCCCGTTGTAGGTGAAATGGTCGATTTCAAGAAATTTATATCAATGCCCCATAGCGGTGCAAAATTCATTGCGCACTGCTACGAAAGTGAGCGTCTTCTTTTAAAAGATGTTCTGCACGAGGGTGAAGATGCCACAATATTGATAGGCCCCGAGGGCGATTTCAGCCCCGAGGAGGTGGAGCTTGCTATTGCAGCCGGTTTCCGCCCCGTAAGTTTGGGCAGCTCGCGCTTGAGAACAGAAACAGCGGGCCTTGCAGCTTGCCACACATATATTCTGAAAAACGAAATTTAGAATTCATCACAAATATGGCACGCTATTTCATCTACCTCTCATACGACGGTGCCGGTTACCACGGCTGGCAGGTGCAGCCCAATGCCACAACTGTGCAACAGCAGCTCGAGGAGGCTCTCTCCACTCTCACAAGGGAGCCTGTGCAGGTGGTGGGTGCAGGGCGCACCGACTCCGGCGTGAATGCTGCTCTTATGGTGGCGCACGTCGATTTCACGGCGGAGATAGATATACCTCATATGGTATATAAACTAAACCGTCTGCTGCCCCCGGACATTGCAGTGAGCACGTTTAAACGTGTACGCGACGATGCACACGCCCGCTTTGACGCTCTTTCGCGCAAATATCAATATAGAGTGGTTACTGCGAAATCTCCCTTTTCGCGTAAATATGCCTGCCGAGTACAGCCCGACATAGACTTCGAAGCTATGAACGAGGCTGCTGCTTTGTTGTTGCACTATACAGACTTCACCTCCTTTAGTAAGCTTCACACCGATGTAAAAACAAATAATTGCAAGGTAACCTCAGCAGCGTGGCACCGGGTATCTGCTTGTGAGTGGGTTTTTGAGATTGAGGCCGACCGTTTTTTACGTAATATGGTAAGGGCCATTGTGGGCACTCTGCTTATGGTTGGGCGGCATAAACTCTCATTAGAGGGCTTTAAAACTATAATAGAGAACAAGGAACGTAGCGCGGCAGGCGATTCTGCAATGGGTGAGGCTCTTTTTCTCGTCGATGTTAAATACCCCGATGAAATTTTCTTATGATGTGGGTTGTGTTGGCGTTTATGTCGGCGGCACTGCTGGGTTGCTACGACTTTTTTAAGAAAGTGTCGTTGCGCAGTAACTCGGTAGTGGGGGTGTTGTTCCTGAATACACTCTTTTCGGCATTGCTCTTTCTTCCTTTTATACTGCTTTCCCGTGCCGGAGTTATAACCTCGGGCTCTTTATATGTTCCGCAGGCAGGTGTGGAAACTCACCTTTTGTTGCTTCTAAAGGCTGTTATTGTGCTCTCGTCGTGGCTCTGTGGGTATATTGGCATAAAGCATCTTCCCATAACAATTGTCTCCCCAATACAATCTACCCGCCCGGTGCTTGTGTTGCTGGGCGCATTACTGCTTTTTGGTGAGCAGCTCAATGCATACCAGTGGGTGGGTGTGCTTTTGGCTATATTATCGGTGTTTCTTTTGAGCAAAAGCGGCAAGCGCGAGGGTATATACTTTGTGCACAATCGTTGGGTGGTGTTTGTCGCTCTTGCCGCACTGTTCGGTGCTGTGAGTGCGTTGTACGACAAGTTCCTTATGCACACCCTGCAACCAATACTTGTGCAGAGCTGGTTCAATCTGTACCAGTGCCTGTTAATGGCACTGCTTATGCTGTTTTTGAATCTCTTTTCCCCTGCGCAGCGTGCAAAAAAGTTATATTGGCGTTGGTCGATATTGCTTATATCTCTTTTTCTTGGGGCCGCAGATTTCTGCTATTTTTCGGCATTGGCACAGGAAGATGCACTTATATCGGTTGTGTCAATGATACGTCGTGGCAATGTGGTAGTCACATTCCTCTTTGGAGCATTGTTGCTGCACGAGAAGAATCTCAAGAGCAAGGCTGTTGATATTTTATTGATATTAATTGGATTATTCTTTTTATATTTGGGCTCGAAATGAAAAAGATACTTATAATAGCTGTTCTGTTCCTCTCGGCATTGGTAAACGATGTTGCAGCGCAATCAATGCGTGATATTTTTATTAATGCTCCCGACTCGGTATTTCCATTGCTCACCCGCACCAATCGCGAGGATTGCATCGATTTTCTCGATGCCGGTATGCGTGCCCGTGTAACCAATCGTCTTGAGGGCAAGAGTGAGCTTTGTTCTATAACCGACAATTTCCTGGAGTTGCGCAGTAGCGAATATTCCACAGTGCAGCTGCGCTTGCTGCCTTGCGAGGACGACACTGTTGTTGCTGTTGTTAGGAGTGTTTGTGCCGAGGCGTGCGACAGTCGCATCTCTTTTTACAAAAAGAATTGGGAGCCTGCGGCAGTATCGTTTGTGCGCCCGCCTATAGTCGATTTCTTTATATCGCCCGATTCTGCAGCCATTTATATGCCCAAGTGCGATATTTACTTAGTGAAGCTTGCTCTCTCTTCCACAGACGACACGCTTGTTGCCGAATACACTATGCCCGAGTATATGAACGCCGAGGATAGGGCAGTGGTGGCTCCTTGCTTGCGGCCTTTGCTCTTTCGCTGGGAGAAGTGCTCTTTTGTAAGAGAGTAATTATTTTATCTTGAATTCCTTTATTGCACCTTTGTTGTGTCGCCTGAACAGTGTGCGGGTGTCGTTTATAAACTGTTGCATCTTTTTTTTGCCTGTAGCACCCTTTACCAGGCTTGTGTCTGCCGGCAGAATAGTAAAATTCCTGTAACCGTCTCTCTCGGGGCGTGCAACCCAGGTAAGCGCGTAGTCGAGTGAACTGAGCCAGCATATATCATAGATTTTTAAAAGCCTCATACGCACAAGCAGCCCACCGTCGCGCCCGCGTGCATACATTCCAGATACAAGGTTGCCAAGAGAGTATATCACCGCGCTGCGCTTTGCTGTGCAAGAGTCGCTGCGCATCTCCATTGGCTGCACTACGTGCGGGTGGTTGCCCACAATGTGGTCTATTCCTTGCTGCAGCAACCAATCTGTAAGTTCTTTTATGTGTTTAGGCGGTGTGCTCACATACTCATCGCCCCAGTGCATGCAAGCAATTATAGCATCGGGCTTGAGCTCTTTTGCGCGTTCAATGTCCTTGGCAATTACCTCTTTGTCAATAAAATTAACAATTAATGGTGGCGGTACGGGTATTCCGTTTGTGCCGTATGTGTAGTTTAGCAGAGCAATTTTCACGCCTTTCCTTTCTACAATAAGAGGGTAGCGTTTCTTGCGGTCTGTGCTGTCGCGGTACACGCCACAGTGCACAATTCCCAGCGAGTCCATTATTTGCAGTGTGCGCAGTGCGCCCTGCCTGCCTCTGTCGAGGCAGTGGTTATTGGCAAAAAGCAGAACATCGAATCCTGCGCCTTTTGCTGCATAAAGAAAACTGTCGGGAGCGCAGAACGATGGGTAGCCGGCATATCTTTTATTGCCTATAGTGGTTTCAAGGTTTGCAATAGCAATGTCGGCACCTTTCACCTCTTCTCTTATGTAATTGTAGCATGGAGAGTAACTGTAGCTGCCTTTGCCTGTGTGGGCTGCATTGAGCTGGCTTTGGTGTTGCATAAGGTCGCCTGCAAAAAGCAGCTCTATGCGCGATAGCGGGTTGTTGATATTCTGCGCCGTTACAGCTGTAACGGCGCAGAATATCGACAATGCTATTTTTCTTGTAATGTTCAAGTTGAATCAGTAAATTTTGTGTGTTGCAGCCAGCAAGGTATTCTTCATTAGCGACACTATTGTCATAGGCCCTACACCGCCCGGAACGGGTGTTATATATGAGCATTTAGGCGCAACATTTTCAAAATCTACATCACCGCACAGGCGGAAACCCTGCTTGCGTGTGGCATCGGGGACGCGAGTGGTGCCTACGTCGATAATCACGGCACCCTCTTTCACCATATCGGCTTTCACAAAGTGAGGTTGTCCCAAGGCTGCAATAATAATATCGGCATTGCGGCACTCCTCGGCAATGTTCTGTGTGTGGCTGTGGCACACTGTAACAGTGGCATCGCCCGGTGTCTGTTTTTGCATCATAAGGCTTGCCATAGGCTTGCCCACAATGTTGCTGCGCCCAAGTACTACACACTTTTTACCCTTTGTATCTATATTGTAGCGGCGCAGGAGCTCCATTATACCATTGGGAGTGGCCGAAAGAAAGCAGGGCAGGCCTATAGCCAGGCGGCCGGCATTCACAGGGTGGAAACCATCGACATCTTTGCGGTAGTCAATAGCCTCGGTTATCTTTTGTTCGTCAATGTGGCGCGGCAGTGGTAGTTGCACTATAAAACCGTCTATGTCGCTGTCGTTGTTCAGCTCCTCCACCTTTGCAAGCAATTGCTCCTCAGTAATATCCTCCTCATAGCGTATGAGAGTCGATTTAAAACCACACTCCTCGCAGGCACGTACTTTGTTGGCAACGTATGTTTCACTGCCACCGTCGTGCCCCACAAGAATTGCTGCCAAGTGGGGTTGCTTGCCACCTTGTGCAATTATTTTCTCCACCTCCTCGGCTATCTCTTTTTTTATGGTAGCCGCTATTGCTTTACCGTCTATGAGTTGCATATATAACTGTTTTTTACGTGTTTACATTTTAAAACGCGACATAAGGTTGCCCATTTTGTTGCCGGCAACATTCTTCATAACCTTACGTATCTGCTCAAACTGCTTCATAAGGCGGTTCACCTCTTGAATATTGGTGCCACTGCCTCGTGCAATACGTTCACGGCGCGATGTGTTTATAATATCGGGGTTTTCACGCTCCTTGGGTGTCATTGAACGTATAATAGCCTCCACGCTCTTGAAGGCGTTGTCGTCAATGTCGAGGTCTTTAATAGCTTTGCCCACTCCGGGAATCATACCCATAAGCTCTTTTATGTTGCCCATCTTCTTTATCTGCTCAATCTGCCCGAGGAAGTCGTTGAAATCGAATTGGTTACGTGCCAGTTTGCGTTGCAGTTTCTTGGCCTCCTCCTCGTCGAACTGCTCTTGAGCGCGTTCCACAAGAGAAACCACGTCTCCCATACCGAGTATTCGGTCGGCCATACGGTTGGGGTGGAATTGGTCTATTGCCTCCATCTTCTCACCGGTACCGATAAACTTAATGGGTTTATCTACTACAGTGCGTATAGAGAGTGCTGCACCACCGCGTGTGTCGCCATCTAGCTTTGTAAGAATGACACCTGTGAAGTCCAGGCGGTCGTTAAATTCTTTAGCAGTGTTTACAGCGTCCTGTCCGGTCATTGAATCCACTACAAAAAGGGTTTCTGTGGGGTTTACAGCCTCTTTTATTGCTGCAATCTCCTGCATCATCGCCTCGTCTATGGCCAAGCGGCCGGCGGTATCTATTATAACGAGGTTATACCCCTTGTGCTTTGCCTCCTTTATGGCGTTTAGTGCAATCTCCACCGGCTTTTTGTTTTCCGGCTCGCTGTAAACGGGTACTTCAATCTGCTCGCCAAGCACCTTTAATTGGTCTATGGCCGCGGGGCGGTAAACGTCGCAAGCTACCAATAGGGGGTTGCGGTTTTTCTTTTTCTTCAAGAAATTGGCAAGCTTCGAAGAAAACGTTGTTTTTCCCGAGCCTTGCAGTCCCGACATAAGAATAACTGCAGGGTGTCCGTCGTAGTTTATGTCGGCTGTCTGTCCACCCATGAGAGTTGTCAATTCGTCGTGGACAATTTTAATCATTAATTGGCTGGGGTGTATAGATGTCAGCACGTTCTGTCCTATAGCCTTGTTCTTCACCGTGTCGGTAAAGGTTTTTGCAACCTTGTAATTGACATCGGCATCGAGCAATGCTTTGCGTACATCTTTCAGTGTTTCTGCCACGTTTACCTCGGTAATGCGGCCTTCTCCTTTAAGTATTTTAAATGAGCGTTCAAGTCGCTCGCTTAAGTTTTCAAACATTGTGTTCTGTTGTTTTTTTATGTTATTATTCTATTTTTCTATGCTTATTATGCCACCAGTGGCTCTGTCGAACAGCACTTTTGTTACAGCCTTCTTGTTGAAGAATGTTTTTGCCAGCACCTCTGTTGTTCCCAGTTGTGCAATAGGCAGTTCACCGTCATACAGTGTTTTGCCGGGGGTATATATTTTAAATATAGCCTTTCCGGGGATATTGTAGCATACTCCTTCTTTTTTTATCTCTTTTTTCTTAACCTCTTCGTCGGTTGGTATATACACACTGTTGAGGTTGTTGAAGTTGTAATACACAGGTGCCCCGGCGAGGTTATTGCTATCTACAAGCCCCAGCTTGCGTGAGAAACGGAACATCACCGCTTTTGTGGTGTCGCTCTGCTCGTTGGGGGTGAAACGCACGGTGCGGCTCACACGCACGGTATCTGTTACACCGGTGAATAGCTCCATCAGGGCTTTTTCCTGCTTGTTAAGTTCGTCGAGAACAAGCTGCATTGCCATTCCGTCTTTTGGCATGTTGTCGGCTTGTCCGCGTGTTATGGCAATCTTGCTCTCGCGTATTGCGTATATCTCTTTTGCAACAAGCTCTGCCATTTTTGCTGTAGATGTAGCCTGCAGTATCTCCTCTGTCAGGTATTGTCTTGCATCGGTTCTGCCGGCAGTTGTTGCAGCTTCGGCTTCCTCTGTGGGCTGTGTGCGAGGCTCGGTGTTTATGCTCTCAATAATACCATCGTCGGTGAGGTGTATGTTGCTTGCCGAGCTGTTGTTCAGCTTTACAGTGAACATCTTTGTGGCGTCGGGCTTTCCTGTGAGGCTCACCTTCACATTTTCTATCTCCCAATATTTGTCCTCGCTCTGAATAACATTGCTCAAGCGCAGGTAACGGTCGGCGTAGCGGTGAAACTCTCCCGGCTTGCTTGTTATGCACAGTGCATCGACCTTAACATTAATAGTTGTTGCAGGCAGGTAGTATGTTACTCCTTCGGCAGTCCCCGAAAGGAACGCACTGACATCGGTTTGTGCCACAACAGGCATTGCAATGAGTGTTAAAAGCGCGAAGATTATCTTTTTCATATATCTCTGTTTTTTGCGGAATTCCCATTTTTGCTCTCTTTGTACAGGAGCACAATTCCTCTAATTTGTCGCGAAGATAGTAAATTGTTTTGATAAGCATCTAACTTTTTATTGCAAAATACAAAGTTATGGCTGCTTTGTATGTTACTTTTAGTATTCTTTAAAGTGTTGCGCGAAAAATTTTCAAAGAATTTAAATGAGGTTTCTGTTTTTTCGGAAGATTGTACTATTTTTGTGCAATGTTTGTTAATGTGCAATAATAAGTGCAGTAATTATGTCACGAATTAAAATTCACGATAAGGAATTCGAAGTATCAATTCCAAGAGAGGAAATTCTAAAAGAGGTAAAGCGAGTAGCCGACGAAATAAACCGTGACTATGCCGGCAAGCGTCCTCTTCTGTTGGGTGTTCTTAACGGTTGTTTTATGTTTGCAGCCGACCTTATGCGCAACCTCAACATTGAGTGTGAGATATCTTTTGTAAAGCTCTCTTCTTATCAAGGAACCACATCAACAGGCGTCATTCGCGAGGTTCTTGGCCTCGCGGAGTCCATTACCGGCCGCGACGTCATAATAGTAGAGGATATAGTAGATACAGGCTACACAATGCAACGTATGATAGAGACGTTGGGCACACGCGAGCCTGCTTCGTTGCAGATAGCTTCACTCTTCTTAAAGCCCGCAAGGCTGAAGGTTCCCGTAGATGTTAAATATAGTGCATTCACAATCCCCGACAGGTTTATTGTTGGTTATGGGCTCGACTACGATGGCTTAGGCCGTAACCTGCCCGATGTTTACGATGTTGTTGAAGAATAAAAGAATAAGACAATGCTTAATATAGTAATTTTTGGTGCTCCCGGTAGCGGAAAAGGCACACAGAGCGAGAGAATAGTTGAAAAGTATGGTATAGACCACATATCCACAGGCGATGTGTTGCGTGCCGAAATAAAAGCAGGCAGTGAGCTTGGAATGCAGGCAAAAGCACTCATCGATAACGGGCAACTCATTCCCGACGAGTTAATGGTGAGCATCTTGGCAGCCAAGCTCGACGGCTTTGCACAGAGCAAAGGAGTGATATTCGACGGCTTCCCCCGCACAATAGCACAGGCCGAGGCTCTTAAGGCAATGCTTGCCGAAAGAGGCCAGGAAGTAACAGCTATGATAGAGCTCGATGTCCCCGAAGACGAGCTTATGACACGCCTTTTGTTGCGTGGCAAGGAGAGTGGCCGTGCCGACGACAATGAGGAAACTATTAAGAAACGCCTTGTGGTCTATCACAACCAAACAGCTCCCTTGAAGGATTGGTATAAGGCCGATGGAAAGCATTGTTATATCAATGGCCTGGGAGAGCTCGACCGCATTTTTGCCGATATTGTTGCGGCAATCGATGCAAGAATCTGATAAAAAAGTTTAAAAACAGGGGGTGCGTGCAGGTGTAGTGCGCCCTCTTTTTTTTAAAAGCTGTTATAGAGTATAAAACAAGCAGAAAGTATGGCAGAATCGAATTTCATAGATTATGTAAAAATTGTATGTCGTTCGGGCCGCGGAGGCCGTGGAATGGCTCACTTGCACCGTGCAAAATATATACCTAATGGTGGCCCCGACGGCGGCGACGGTGGAAAGGGCGGCGATATAATATTGCGTGGCAATCGTAACTATTGGACTCTGCTGCATTTGAAATATCAACGCCACGTCTTCGCCGGCAATGGGCAGAACGGTGGCATAAACAAAAGTACAGGAGCCGACGGCGAGAGTAAGATAATTGATGTACCGTGCGGCACTGTGGCCTATAATGCCGAAACAGGAGAGTTCCTTTGCGATGTAATGGAAGACGGGCAATTGGTAACTCTGCTTAAAGGAGGCCGTGGAGGCTTGGGTAACGTGCACTTTGCAACCCCCACACGCCAGGCACCACGCTTTGCACAGCCCGGTGAGCCTATGCGTGAGATGACAGTAACGCTTGAGCTCAAGCTTCTTGCCGATGTGGGCCTTGTGGGCTTCCCCAACGCCGGGAAATCAACCCTCCTTTCGTCGGTGTCGGCAGCAAAGCCAAAGATTGCCAATTACCCCTTTACAACACTTGAGCCCAATTTAGGAATAGTCTCCTACCGCGATAATAAATCGTTTGTAATGGCCGATATCCCGGGTATCATCGAGGGTGCAAGCCAAGGTAAGGGTCTTGGTTTGCGCTTCCTGCGCCACATTGAACGTAACTCCCTCCTTCTGTTTATGGTACCTGCCGATACCGACGACATAAGCAAAGAGTATGAGATTCTGCTCAACGAGCTTGCTACGTTCAACCCCGAGATGCTCGACAAGCAACGTGTGCTGGCCATAACAAAGTGCGACCTCATAGACGAAGAACTAAAGGAGATGCTCACCCCCTCATTGCCTTCCGGTGTGCCTTCGGTCTTCATCTCGGCTGCCACAGGTGAAGGCATTCCTCAGCTTAAAGATATTTTGTGGGAGGCTCTTAACAGTGAAGAGAATCGTATGGCTGCTGTTAAGCGTGACGAGCTTGTTCACCGCGATTACGATGCCGGAATGCTTGCAAACGACTTTGCCGACTGGGAGAGCGATTTTGCCGATGATACCGTTGCCGATGATGATTATAATTACGAGGAGTTCGATTTTGACGAGGAATAATTATTCTTGTTTTAAATGAGACGGGCTGTAACTTTTGAGTTACACCCGTCTCATTTAATAAGGTGTTTAATCTTGGGGTATAAAGAAAGGTGGTAGCACGCTACCACCTTTTATTGTTTATTACTTTGCCGGTATTTTACCCCATTGATAGCCCTCGCTACCGCGCCCCGCGTGGCACAAACTTTGTCTGTGCTTCACGCGACTTGTCGCTGCTCGTGCTATCGATAGTGTAATATTTTTGTTTACCCCATTGATAGCCCTCGCTACCGCGCCCCGCGTGGCACAAACTTTGTCTGTGCTTCACGCGACTTATCGCTGCTCGTGCTATCGATAGTGTAATTTGTGGTCTATTATTTAGACCACAAATTACCCCATTCACCACGTTGGGTGTTGCCAAGCTGAGCACCGCTTACTGTGGTATCTACTTCTT
>JAFUOP010000043.1 GCA_017481875.1 Bacteroidaceae bacterium | reverse complement strand
TTCATTGTTTCTTGATTTATTATATTATTTATACTCTTTTATTCTAATTCATAATCGCCAAGATGTCCACCGTTTCCCCACGGATCGACATCCACGCTACTAACGGCAAAGCCACATTTAAGCGAGCGCAATGTGAGTTTACTCACAAAATTGCACAGTGAGCGTGGTGGCTTCGACAAAGTCAAAGCCCTGTTCAACGGCGACTTCAATAATCTCCACTTGCGGTGCTTCATATGCACCTGAAATTCCGTTGTTCATACATTTTTCTGTTAATTGTTAGACCATAGGTTGCCCCAATTGACTCGTTTTGCTTTTTGCGACCCACGCGGCACAAATTTCATCTGTGCTTCGCGTGACCATTCGCTGCAAAACTCGCGATAGTGAGATTTATTTCCATAAATCTCCCCATTCACCACGGCGAGAAGCACTTTCTTCCGCTTCGCCACCTCCGAGGCTTCCGCCATTGACCCAACCGCCTACAGTGACGTTTTTTGTACTCATAGCTATCATTTGCAATGTCTCTATCTCAACCACCGTCATTGCAGGTGCCCGGTAAATTCCTTTATTCTGTTTTTCTTGTTTCATTGGTTTTTTATAATGGTTATTAAAGTTCATTAAAGTCAATTAAGGGCTTCTAAATCAGAAAGGAGAAATCAGAAAGGAGAAATAATCCTTTTCTATTATCTGTACTCTAAAAAAAGCGCGCTACCGCAGGGCACGTTGCTGTGCCGCACGATAGCGCATTATATCTTATATACAGTATCCGTCTTTAGGGGGGGGGTACTAATAACATCTTATAGTTCAATTGGTTACAGAGTGCAGGTTTCTCTACCGGCTCTACTGCCCTGTTATTGTGTGTTGCCAATTTCTTTTATATTATTTAATTGTTATATACCGCAAATTTAATAAAATTATTTTTGCATTCTTAATATATTTGATTTGTTTTTATATATTTTTAAGAAGTTGTTTAAACTTATCTCCTTGAAATTAAAATAACTTCTTAAAATGAAGAGTTAAACAATTTGCCTTGCCATGTATCGCGTTCGCGCATACGGCGTTTCACCTTTTCCACAAGCTCGTGATTCTTAAGCCCCCAATCGGGAGCTATAAGCAACTCTTTGGGCGATTGAGAAGCAAAGCGTTCGAGAACCAGCGAAGGACGCAGGCGCTCGACATAATCTACAACAGTCTCAACATATTCGTTCAAGGAGAAGAGATGAAATTCACCGGGAGAGCCGGCATATTCGCTTGCCATGCGTGTACCGCGAATCAACTGCAACTGATGAAGCTTAAGAGTGGTAAGCGGCAAACGCGATAATTCAACTGCTTGATGCATAAGTTCGGCCTTATCTTCTCCCGGCAAACCCAATATGATGTGAGCACCCACCGGAATATCACGCGCCGAGGTGCGTTCCACTGCATCGACAGCCATGGCATAATCGTGCCCGCGATTAATGCGCCTTAAGGTGGCATCGTTGACACTCTCTATACCATATTCCACCAACACAAAGGTTTGTTTTGAGAGCTGTTGCAGGTAGTCGAGCAGTTCATCGGGCATACAATCGGGACGTGTACCTATCACCACCCCCACACAACCATCGACCTGCAACGCCTCTTCATATAACTGTTTCAAATGCCCAAGAGAGGCATAGGTGTTCGTATAAGCTTGAAAGTATGCAAGATAACGCATCTCGGGATATTTATGCGAGAAGAATGCTATTCCTTCCTGCATCTGCTCGTGCACGGGACGATGCCTGTGGCAATAGGCCGGGTTAAATGTTTGGTTGTTACAATAAGTGCATCCACCCCACCCCTTTGTGCCATCACGATTAGGACAGGTAAAACCTCCGTCAAGAGTTATCTTCTGCACCTTGCAACCGAAGATTCGACGCAGATAGGTACCGAACTCGTTATAATAGAAACGTTGAGCAGGCATCAGATAAATAATAAACTTTTTGCAGTTTGGGCAAAGATACTACAAAGAAACGAAAGTGAGTGCAAAACGGGGAAAGAATGTTGCCTGTTAGCGATTTAACAGTGTTTGCGGGGATGTTGCAGAGCCATCAAATGCCAATGAAAAGCCAAAAAATGACAAAGTTTCGTTACTATCCCGTTACTTTGATTCTTGACTTTGAAATGTTTCCTTGATTGCTGTAACTGGCTGAATAGCAATACATATTAAGCGATTGTGATTACAAAAATGGTGCAAATGAGTGAGTGAAAATTTATTTTCAATTGCAACGAATGAAGCCCATTTTCACAACCTCCGGTTGTAAATATAGCGAAGTTTCTTATATCTTCGTTTCGTTTTCGCTTCGACTGATTCAAGAATCAGCAATTCTGTATTTGCCACAGCCCGGTCGGCCTGCTGATCTGCCGGCTATACGGCAGGTACACATGCGAGCTATATAGCCTTATTACCCACAAACTTGACAAACCGCCATATTACTTGCCTATGTTATGGCAATCCCACCATTAACAAGCCACGAATTGAAACTTTAGAGTTGTGCTCTTCCGAACACAGCAAGGTATGTTTTCAGCCGCTCCAAATGAATTGAGCCACTTCAAACTTGATGTTCGCAGGAACGTGGCAAGGTATGTTTTGAGTAACTCAAAACTTTTCGGGTTACTCCCGAAAACCTTGCCGCATTCTGCGAATTTCTCCCTTCGAAATCGGAAGATTTGAAAATTTAAACTACAATATTCTTTAATTAAGATAAAATGCAATACCTTTGCATTTTATCTATTTATTAATAAACGATTATGGATGAGCCTTTTCAAGACTACGGTTATTTTAAGAACAAAAAAATTCAAATAGATAAAGAAAATGAAACGCATAAAAATATTCATAAGCAGTGTTCAGA
>JAFUOP010000048.1 GCA_017481875.1 Bacteroidaceae bacterium | reverse complement strand
CAAATTTACAGGTCAAGCAGCAGCCACAATGGCACTACAATAATGCGAAAATAATAAAAAACCAGATACCACACAAAAACCAAGTAACAAAATATTGCACACCGTAAATATTAATATAAACATTAAGTATATTTAGAAATATTCGTTATTTTTGCAGAAGAAACAGACGAAAAACGATGAACGAAGGAAAGAGATATTTGCTGGGTATGACACTTGCAGAGCTTAAAGGGGCCGTGCAAGAGGCGGGTATGCCTGCATTTACAGCCAAGCAGATTGCCGACTGGGTTTACAAGAAGCGCGTGCACAGCATAGAGGAGATGACAAACATATCCCTAAAGAACCGCGAGAGGCTGCAACAGCTCTTTGAAGTAGGGCAACAGCCACCGGCCGACGCCGCACGCTCCTGCGACGGCACCGTAAAATATCTCTATGCAGTAGAAAACAATCACTTTGTAGAGGCTGTTTATATACCCGACGGCGAGCGTGCCACGCTATGCGTCTCCTGCCAGGTGGGCTGCAAAATGAATTGCCTGTTCTGCATGACAGGCAAGCAGAAATACACTGCCGGGCTCACAGCCAATGAGATACTGAACCAGATTTTTGCACTGCCCGAACACGACAAACTCACCAACATAGTGTTTATGGGAATGGGTGAGCCGTGCGACAACCTCGACAACATACTGAAAACCATTGAGGTGCTAACGGCCGATTATGCTCTCGGGTGGAGCCCTCACCGCCTGACGGTTTCCTCGGTGGGAGTGCGCAAGGGGCTTAAACGCCTGCTCGACGCAGGTGAGTACCACATTGCCATAAGCCTGCACCACCCCATACCCGAAAAACGTAGCGAAATAATGCCGGCTGAGCGTGGTTACTCTATAACCGAGATTGTGGAGTTGCTAAAGCAGTACGACTTCAGCCACCAACGTCGCCTCACCTTTGAATATATTGTATTCAAAGGAATAAACGACTCACCTTTCCACGCACGCAAACTACTGCAACTGCTTGCAGGGCTCGACTGCCGCATAAACCTCATACGCTACCACGCAATCCCCGGTGTGCCATTGGAGGGGGTTGATAACGAGCATATGACCAACCTACGCGACTATCTCACGAAAAACGGGCTTTTCACAACCATAAGAGCATCGCGCGGTGAGGACATTTTTGCAGCCTGCGGAATGTTATCGACACTGAAGAACGAAAAAGAAAAATCGCAACAGAATAAATAAAAAAAACAGATAATATTATGAAGAAGCTATTCACCCTACTTTTTACAGCCGTGCTCTTTGCCGCTTGTAGTGGCAACGGCAACACTTCGTTGCTTACACCCCCGTCGAGCGGCCTTGCATACGAAGTACTCGTTGTGTGCGACAAGAACACTTGGGAAGGCCCCACAGGCCGAGCATTGTTCGAAGTTCTCGACAGCGACGTACCTGCAATACCGCAATCGGAACGCTCGTTCCGTGTATCGTTTACCGAGCCCGCCGGCTTTACACGCCTGCTTAAATCGTTCCGCAACATTATTGAAGTAAAGATAGACAAGAGCCAATTCACACAAACAAAATTCAAATACCACCAAGACAAATACGCGGCTCCGCAGATGATTATGACAATACAGTCGCCTTCGGCCGACGACGCTCTGGAGTACATTACAAAGAACTCTCAGGTTATTATCGACTTCTTTACATCGGCCGAGATGAACCGCGAGTTGCAGGATTTGAAGGAGGAAAAGAACCACAACAAGAATTTCCTCGACTCGATAAAGAAAAAATTCGGCTGTGAGATGCTCATAACCAAGAACATACGCAGCATAAAGAGTGGGAAAGACTTTTTGTGGGCATCGGACATTTCGAACAACAACAGCAGCATACAGAACTATGTTGTTTACAGCTACCCCTACACAAGTGTCGATAACTTCTCACGCGAAAACTTTATGCAGAAGCGCGACTCTGTGATGAAGATAAACATTCCCGGCAACCGCCCCGACCGTTACATGGCAACAGACACTATGTTTGTAGATGTTTTTGACACAGAGTTCCGCCAGAGATATATGCAAGTGGCCAAAGGTTTGTGGCAGATGGAGAACGATATGATGGGTGGCCCGTTTGTTTCACACCAGGTGGTTGATGAGAAGAACAACCGCGTTATTGTGGTAGAGACATTCCTCTACGCACCCAACAAGAAGAAAGGCGACCTCATACGCAAGCTCGAGGCAGCCCTCTTCTCTTTAAAACTACCGGCAGACAAAGATATTGAAAACAGCGTTCACATACCCGAAGTGGTAATTGACGATGCAGATAATAATGAATAAATAAAATAATAGAAATGAGCGACAAACGCAAGATACGTGTCGGTATCACACAAGGTGATATAAACGGCATAGGTTACGAGGTTATTTTAAAGACATTTGCCACACAGGAAATGTTCGAGATATGCACTCCTGTTATTTATGGTTCTCCCAAAGCTGCGGCATACCACCGCAAGACACTCGACTTAGATGTTGCTTACAACGCCATAGAGCATATTAATGAAGCCGAGGAAGGCAAGCTGAATATTATAAATTGCAACGACGATGACTTGCACATAGAACTAGGCAATGCAACAAAAGAGGCCGGGCGGGCAGCCTTTGAAGCATTGGAAGAGGCTGTGAAAGACTACAGAGAGGGCAATATTGATGTTATTGTAACTGCCCCAATTAACAAAAGCACTATTCAGAATGAGGAGTTTCACTTTCCCGGGCACACAGAATACCTGCAAGAGTGCTGCGAAGAGGAGTGCAAATCGCTTATGCTGCTATGCAGCGACGATATTCGCGTAGCGGTAGCAACGTCTCACCTCCCACTGCGTGATGTTCCCGCAGCAATAACACCGGAACTTATTGAAGAGAAGATTGCAATTCTCAATCGCAGCCTGATAGAGGATTTTAACATTGATGCGCCCAAAATAGCTGTACTTTCACTCAACCCACACGCCGGCGACAACGGATTATTGGGTAGCGAAGAGATAGAAATAATCTCTCCGTCAATTAAGAAAATGAACGATGAAAATGAGATATTCTGCTATGGCCCGTTTGCGGTAGATGGTTTTATGGGCAGTGGAAACTTCTGCCGTTTCGATGCTATTCTTGCAATGTACCACGACCAAGGACTTGCACCATTAAAAGCTCTGGGAATGAATAATGGAATAAACTTCACTGCCGGCCTTCCCATTATACGCACCTCACCTGCACACGGTGTTGCGTATGACATTGCCGGCAAGGGTGTTGCCGACGAGAATTCATTCCGCCAAGCAATATATGCCGCTATAGATATTTATCGCAACCGCAATTTCTACAACAACGCACGCCGCCACCCTCTGCGCAAGTTATATTATGAGAAACGCGACGACAGCAACCGCTTGAATTTGCAACAAAGCGACAATGAATTGGCAGAATGAAATATGCAATTATAGCTGCAGGTGAAGGCTCACGCCTTGCTAAAGAGGGGGTAAAAAGCCCAAAGCCGTTGATTAAAATACAAGGCGTTCCATTAATAGAACGCCTTGTAAAACTATTTACACGCTACGAGGCAAGTTCTATAAATATTATTATAAACGAACAACAGCCACAGACACTGTCCCTGCTACAAGAGCTTCAAAAGAACTACCCAATAAACCTGGTGATAAAAGACACGCCAAGCTCAATGCATAGCATGTATGCACTTATGCCACACTTGCAGGGAGATGAAAAATTTTGTCTCACAACGGTAGATACACTATTCCGCGAGGAGGAGTTTGCAAAATATATTGCTGCATTCAAAGCAAGCGAAAGCGACGGGCTTATGGCAGTAACAGACTACATAGACGACGAAAAGCCTTTATATGTGGAAACAGACAAAGAATTGAATATTACAGCCTTCTGCGACACAAGACAAATTAACAGTAAATACATATCGGGAGGAATATATGGGCTGACACAAAAATCTCTCATCACTCTGCAAAAGTGTATAGAGCAGGGCAACTCCCGTATGCGCAACTTCCAGCGTATGCTCATAGCCGATGAGCTTAAGTTGCAAGCATACCCTTTTAATAAAATAATAGATATAGACCACGCCTCAGACATTCAAAAGGCAGAGATTCTTTTAGCATAAAAAAATGAAAATAGCCACCATCACACGTAACCCGGCCCACTCCCCCAATATGTTGGAGAACGACACCGCGATGCTTTATTGTATTGAACAAGAGCTCATTGCTATAGGGCACAACGTTACTCGTTTAAACGAGGAAGATGAACTTTGTGGCTACGACGTTATATGCCATATGTCGAGGAGCGAGAAGACTTTGCAACGCCTTAAAAAAGCCGAAGCCAATGGTTGCAGAGTAATAAACAGCCCGCAGGCTATTGAAAACTGTTCACGCACACGTCTAATGGGAATTCTGCAAGAAAGCAATATTCAGCAACCACAGTATAATATACTACAAGGCTGCAATATACCCGGCACGCTTGAATACCCGGGGTGGGTGAAAAAAGGCAAAGGCTGGTCGCAACGAAAGGAAGATGTAGTATATGTTACAAACGCCGATGAAGCTGCAACAGCCGTTGCCAATATAAATGGCTGTGCCATATATTGCAAACACATAGAGGGAGATATTGTAAAATTTTACGGAGTAAAGAATTTTTTTTTCACATATAGCTACCCCAACCCTCAAAAAACGAAATTCGGGTGGGAAACAGTAAATGGTGTGGCCAAACGATACCCTTTTGACAAGGAAATATTAAAAAACACAGTTTTTAATGCGGCAAAAGCCATAGGACTCGAAATTTATGGAGGAGATTGCATTATTACACCCAAAGGAGAAATTTATATAATAGATTTCAACGATTTTCCAAGTTTCTCCGCAGTGCGCCAAGAGGCTGCTAAAGAGATAATAAAATTAGTAATAGAAAAGAGATAAAAGATGAAAGAAGAGGACAAAGAGATATACGAAGCATCTATAAAGTCTAAAGACACGGAAGAGTTTTTAGATATGTGGTTCTACCGCCCATTAGGATTTCACTGTGCACTATTCTTCAGGAACAGAGGTATTCACCCCAATGTAATAACTATAGCATCAATATTCTTGGGTGTAGCTGCGGGAGTGTGTTTCTACCAAGAAAGCATTCGTTGGAATATGCTCGGAATACTGCTGCTTATGTGGGCAAACCTCTATGACAGCACCGACGGACAACTAGCCCGCATCACAGGGCAAAAGACTCGTTGGGGGCGCATACTCGATGGCTTTGCCGGCGACTGCTGGTTCTTCTGCATATATTATGCAATAGCTGTACGCCTCACATTTGCTCCCATTCCCTTTGCACCGCAACACGAATGGGGAGTAATAATATGGATAATTTGTTCTTTTTGCGGTTTCTGGATACACGGTTCACAGTGCCAATTGGCCGATTATTACCGCAACATACACCTCTATTTTATAAATGAAAAAAACGGTAACGAGTTTCATAATTCTGCAATACAGCGTAAGGAGTATGCCCTGGTATCGTGGCGCACCGACTTCTTTTGGAAACTTTTCTTAACCTTCTACATAGCATATGTGGAAAACCAAGAAAGAATGAGCCCGAAATTTCAGCAATTCATAGCTGCCGTACACAAAAAATATGGAACAGACATTCCGCGTGAGTTGCGCGAAGAATTCCGTAAAGGCAGCCTTCCCCTTATGAAGTACACCAACATTCTTACATTTAACTCACGCGCAATAATGCTTTGTTTCTCGATGCTTGTAGGTAAACTATACCTCTATCTATTCTTTGAGATTGTGATACTTATGATTATTTTCACATATATGAATAAAAGGCACGAAAACCTCTGCAAAGAACTTACAAAGAGAATTGAAGACGGTTATGAATTCTGTTAAGGGTATAATATTCGACTACGGTGGCACTATAGACACCAACGGAGTACACTGGGGCGAAGTTATTTGGGAGCAGTACAGAGCTTGCGCCGTGCCTGCGAGCAAAGAACTCTTTCGCGATGCTTATGTTTTTGGTGAACGTACACTTGCCAAGAACCCTATAATAGAGCCCGAGGACACATTCCACATATTACTTGAAAAGAAGATAAAAATACAGGCAACCCGGTTGCGCAATAATGGCTGCCAAGTAACCACAGAACAAGAAAGAGGAATTGTTGCCGGGTGCTATAGGAAGGTAACAGAGACTTTGAAAACCACGCTCGATATAATAGAAAAGGTCTCTAAACATTATCCTCTTGTGCTGGTTACAAACTTCTATGGGAATATGCCTACAGTTCTAAAAGAGTTCGGGATAAGCAGATATTTTCCTAAAATCATAGAATCTTCGGTTGTGGGATTGCGCAAACCCGACCCGGCATTGTTCGCTCTTGGAGTAAAAGCACTTAATATGCCTGCAGAGCATATATTGGTAATAGGCGACTCATACAACAAAGACATATACCCTTCACGCACACTCGGTTGCAAGGCGGTGTGGCTTAAAAACATTTGTTGGGCCGAAGAGGCTGTTATGCCCGATGCCTCCCCCACGGCTATAATAAAATCACTCGAGGAGCTCCCCACTCTGCTCGCGTTGTAAGAAAAGCGAACCTAAACAGTTGTTTTTTCGTTTTATAGTGGTATAACCAAAACCATAACCCCTATGAAACGAATCTTCGCAATTATCTTTGTGCTAATGGCTGTGGGCAGAATAGCTGCGCAAATATCACCGGAGAATTGCTCTATTGAGCACAAAGACAGTAATTGGTATGTTACCCTCGATTATGAGATAGACAAAATACCTTCAAAAGATGGTATGTTGCTTATAACTCATCTCTGCAACCCCGACACCTGCATAACATCTGCCGCCAAGCACTTCCAAGGTAAAAAATATGCCAAGCAATATGTAAAACGCCACGGCTACCAGCCCAATTTACACAATCACGGGAACAGCCAATGCGTGATAGCCTTGCCCGAACAGTATGCAAGCGACACACTGTGGGGAATAACCTATTGCGAATACAACAAAGAAAACAAAGACATCTCATTTACCCTGGATACTATGGAGATTATCCTCCCGGGCAACCCGCCACTAAGCTGCCACAAGGTAGATGCTGCGCTCACTATTGCCGACCACATAGCCCAAGAACACCCTTATGTGAAAAATATTAAGCACTATACACCGATAGATGAGAGTAATAAAAACCTTCCCGAAGCAAAACGTATAGTAAGATACCGCACCAACAGTCCTCTGCTCGATGTGAACTATATGAATAACTCTCAATCCATTCAAGAGCTTATGTCGATAATAAATAGAATTATAGCAGACAGCAGTACTACGGTTGAGGCAGTACAGCTTGTGGGCTATACCTCCCCCGACGGGAATGAACAAAACAATACAGAACTCGGCTATAAAAGAGCTATGGCCCTGCGCGACCACATACGCAAGCATCATCACCTGCACGATTCCGTTTTTGAGATAGCCAATGGAGGGAGAGATTGGCAACTTATTTATAAGGACATAGCAATGCTTGATATTCCGGGTGGCGACAGCCTTATTTCTCAACTGCAAAAGGAGCCTTCGAACACAAAACGAGAGATTATACTTCACAACTACAATAATGGAGAACTATTCCGCGAATTATCACGTGTAGCATTTGCCAAGCAACGCGGTACGTCGGTGAACGCAATTTATTACCACAACAAAGCGGACAGTGCTGCAATTGCAATAAATGAAATTGTAAACGAGCTGATGAATAGCCCTGCCCCGGACTACCGCAGAATGGCACAATTATTAAAAGAATACAAGAACGATGCACGGGCTATAAACCTCCAGGGAGTAATCGATTACCGCCGCCATCGCCTGCACGCAGCAGAACGAGCGTTTGAGAAGGCTGCAGAAATGGGCGACGAACAAGCAGCTACAAACCTGCTCATTGTGAGACGTGAGCGTGAAGGCGAAGCACCATAAAGGAAGAAATTAAAACCACTTTTTAGACAAAAACTGCACACAAAGCTTAAATTTGTGCAAAACAGCCAAATTTATTGCACAAACAGGCGAAAAGTGTGCAGTTTTTATAATACTTTTGCGCAGAAATAAATAAAGAATAAAAAAATGAAAAAAGTTATCTTTACACTTATCTGCGCAATGGTGCTTTCAATACCTTCATTTGCACAGAGCATCAACAAAAATGGTGATGAAATTGTCGGTGAGTACCTAACAGACCGTGGTGGCAGCAAAAGCAAAGTACGCGTAACAAAAGCCGCCGATGGCACATATACAGCACAAATGTTTTGGGTTGAGAAACCGCTGGACAAAAACGGCAACAAACGCAAAGACGTTAAAAACCCCGACAAAAACTTGCGCAATGTAGATATTGACAAGGTTGTTATTGTAAAAGGTTTGAAATTTGACAAGAACGAAGGCGAGTGGAACGGAGCAAAGATTTACGACCCCTCAAAGGGCATACGCGTAAATGTAGAAGCCGAGTTTGTTGATGCAAAGAAACTTAAACTGTTTGGTAATATTTGGGGTATAGGAACCACAATTTACTGGACAAAACTTAACTAATAAAAATATAGAATAATATAGTAAGGTTTGATTTTAGTGGTTAAGGAAGCGGCTGACTATCGTAATAGTCAGCCGCTTTTAATATTTATAGGCAACACCTTACAAAAAAAGCAAGCTATTCTACTTGCTTTATAACGCGGCAAGGATTACCCACAGCCACAGAACCCGAAGGAATATCACGCACCACCACACTACCGGCACCAATGGTTACATTATCGCCTATTGTAACACCGGGGAGCACCTGCACACCGGCACCAATCCACACATTGTTGCCCACTGTTATTGGTTTTGCATATTCGAGCCCCTTATTGCGCTGTTCCACATTTATGGGGTGCCCTGCGGTGTGAAACCCACAAGAGGGACCAATAAAAACATTGTCGCCAAAGGTAACAGGAGCTGCATCGAGAATAACAAGGTTGTGATTGGCATAAAAATTCCTGCCAAGTGATATATTATAACCATAGTCGCACCAAAAAGAGGGCTCAATGGTGTAGCTGCCACTTGCACGCCCCACTATTTTTGCAAGCAAGGCTGCACGCTCCTCGTAATTATCGTATGACAGCCGGTTATAGCGTGCACAGAGCTCTTTGCAAGCGTTGCGTTCGGCAATTAAGCCTGCATCGTAGTTGGCATCGTATAGCTCGCCACGAAGCATTTTTTCCTTTTCTGCATTCATTCTAATTTATATATACTGTTGAGAAATATTGGTCGAATAGAGCTTTTGCTTCATCGAGTTGCTCAGGGGTATTCTCTTTTACACCGGCAAGTTTATATTCCCAACCCATAGCCTCATACTTGTGAACACCCAATGTGTGATAAGGGAGTATCTCCACGCGCTGCACCATTTTATACGAGCCTAAATTCTCGCCCAACGCACGAATATCCTCCTCAAAGGCACTGTACCCCGGGACAAGGACATAGCGTAGCCAAAATGGTTTTTCATTATCTTCCAGCCACTTAGCGGTGCGCAGTGTTTGTTCATTGCTGCGCGATGTGAGCAAGCAATGACGCTCGGGGTTGAACTGCTTTACATCGAGCAACACTAAATCCACAAGGTGAAAAAGCTCTTCTACGTCATCGTTCCAGATGCTGCCGTTTGTATCGATGCAGACATTTATACCCTGCTCCTTCAGACGCTTTACAAGAGGTATAAGGGCTGCAGCTTGCACGGTGGGCTCACCACCACTGAATGTAACACCGCCTTTCTTGCCAAAGAAGGCTTTTTCATTCATTGCCAAGCGCATAATTTCTTCAATACTTGTCTCCTGGCTTTCGCCCTTTGCATCTATCGTATCGGGGTTGGCACAATAGAGACAACGGAAATTGCACCCTTGCAAAAATATAACCAAACGAAGCCCGGGGCCATCGAATGTGCCCATAGACTCATAAGAATGTACTCTAAGCATTTTAGAATAATTTTAAGCTATAAAAGCCGACACTGCTGCCGGCTTTTATAGCAATATTTCAACAAATTATTACATACGCTCGTGGAAAGAACGAGAGATAACCTCCAACTGATGCTCGCGGCTCAACTTAATGAAGTTCACTGCATAACCCGAAACACGGATTGTGAGCTGAGGATATTTCTCGGGGTGCTCCATTGCGTCCATAAGCATCTCGCGGTTGAGCACGTTCACGTTCAAGTGGTGTGCACCTTTTGTAAAGTAGCCGTCCATCATTGTAACAAGGTTCTCGATACGTGTCTCTGTATCAACGCCCAAAGACTTGGGAATAATGGAGAATGTGTTACTGATACCGTCTTGCGAGTCGCGGTAGCGCAATTTAGCAACAGAGCTCAAAGAGGCAACAGCACCCTTCTTGTCGCGGCCGTGCATCGGGTTGGCACCGGGAGCAAAGGCAACGCCTTTGGCACGTCCGTCGGGGGTGGCACCGGTCTTCTTGCCATACATAACGTTTGATGTAATGGTGAGGAGCGACAATGTAGCCTGTGCGTTCTTGTAGATAGGACGTTTCTTCAACTCCTCGCTGAAGAAGTAAACGAGATCGACACCAAGGTGATCGACACGGTCGTCGTCGTTACCAAAGCAGGGGAAGTCCTTCTCAATCTCGAAGCCCTCGGTGAGGCCAAGTTCGTTGCGCTTAACGGTTACCTTACCATACTTGATAGCCGAAAGCGAGTCGAGCACGATAGAGAGACCGGCAACACCATAAGCAAGGTTTATTGTGGGGTTGGTGTCGATAAGTGCCATCTGCGATTTCTCGTAGTAGTACTTGTCGTGCATATAGTGGATTATGTTCATTGCATCGTTGTAAACGCGTGCAATCTCCATAAGCACCTTCTTGTAGTTCGAAAGAACCTCCTCAAAGTTGAGCAACTCACCGGAAAGAACAGGGATATCTTTTACAATGAGTGTACCTGTGTTCTCGCAACGGCCACCGTTAATAGCAAGCAACAGAGCTTTGGCAAAGTTACAGCGTGCACCAAAGAACTGTATCTGCTTACCGATTGCCTGATAAGACACGCAACAAGCGATACCGTAGTCGTCGCAGTTACGAACCTCGCGCATAAGGGTATCGTTCTCGTACTGAATAGATGAGGTGTCTATTGAAACCTTGGCACAGAACTCCTTGAAACCTTCGGGAAGCTCGGGGCTCCACAGAACAGTCATATTGGGCTCGGGTGAAGGGCCGAGGTTGTAAAGTGTCTGCAAGAAACGGAAAGAGGTCTTTGTAACCTTTGTGCGGCCATCGTTGAAACGGCCACCGATAGCCTCGGTAATCCAAGTGGGGTCTCCTGCAAAGATGTCGTTGTACGACTGCATACGCAAGTGGCGCACCATGCGCAATTTTATTACAAACTGGTCGATGAGCTCCTGCGCAAACACCTCGTCAATGTTGCCGTGGTCGAGGTCGTACTGAATATAAATATCCAAGAATGTAGATACATTACCAAGCGACATTGCAGCACCGTCAAGCTCCTTAACCGATGCAAGGTATGCCATATACACCCACTGAACAGCCTCCTGCGCTGTTCTTGCGGGGCGGCTGAGGTCGAGACCATAGTACTCGCCCATAATTTTCATTTCGTTGAGAGCCTTAATCTGCTCCGAAACCTCTTCGCGCAAACGTATTGTAGCGTCGGTCATAGGGCTGAGCAAAGCTTTTTGGTCGGCTTTCTTAGCTTCTATAAGACGGTCGATACCATAAAGAGCCAAACGACGATAGTCGCCGATTATACGACCACGAGCATAGTTATCGGGCAAACCGGTGAGGAAGCCAAGTGAACGGTACATACGTATTTCGTCGGTATATGCATCAAACACGCCGTCGTTGTGAGTTTTGCGGTAATGATAGAAAATCTCTTTCACTTTGTCATCAACCTCAACACCATTCTCGCGACAAGCCTTCTCTACTACTTTAATACCACCAAAAGGTTTGATGGCACGCTTCAAGAGTTCGTCGGTCTGCAAACCAACGATAAGTTCGTTTTCTTTGTCTATGTATCCGGCCTTGTGAGAGGTAATAGTGGAAACCGTTACATTGTCAAGCGAACGTACACCATTATTGGCACGCTCCTCGGCAAGAGCCTCCAAACATTTGTCCCAAATTTTCTTTGTTCTTTCTGTAGGGCCCACCAAGAAAGAAGCATCACCCTCGTAAGGAGTGATATTTTCGTGTACAAAATCGGACACGTTAATCTCCTTGCTCCAAAGGCCATCTTTAAACATTTGATTCAATTCCATATTACTAATATTTAGTTATTATTACCTATTAGTTATTAACTGCAAGTGCAGTATATCTTATTATATACTGCAAAGATAAGAAAATATATTATATAGCACAGCAAAAAGAATGAGGATAAATCATAAATATCTTTAATCGTTTCAATTCTGAAACAATTATATTTTCGCAAAAATCAAGATTCTTCACTGCATCAAAGACAATAAAACAGAGATTGTAGCGAAAACCGAAAAATACTGAGCAAATAGATAACAAAAAAATAGAAAAATGACAATTACAAAATTGTAAAACTATTGAACTATTCAGGGAAGCCACAACGAAGGAAAATCGGTAATTACAGCATCGACCTCCAACGGCGGAGCATCGGAAGGGCCGGACAAAGTCCACACTTTAACTTTTTTACCCAACGAACGAATTTTTTTAGCAAGTGAAACAGGAAAAAAACTCTTTTTAAAATTAAAAGAAGAGACAAAACTATACTTATCAAAAGAGAAATAGCGCAAAGAGCCGTCGAACACCAACGGTAAAAAGGGTATTTTAAAAACAATAAGTTTTTCCAATGAAAAAGGAACATTCATCTCATACAAACGATGCAACACGTCATCTTTAAAAGATTGCACCGACACCCACCCGGCAGCATCAGCTTCAAGCACTTCCCTCACAAGCAGTTCTTCAATTCCACGCCCTCCTTGCTTCACTTCGATAAGCAGGCTGCAGCGACCGTTTACAAGAGAAAGCACCTGCCCGAGAGTGGGAATAGATTCCCCTGTTACTACCCCCATTTTATCGGTTACACGCAACGCCTGTACCTGCTGCAAAGTAAGTTCCGAAATACAACCACAACCATTGGTTGTTGAGTTCACAGTAGCATCATGGCACACTACAATATGCCCATCGGCAGTGAGACGCACATCAATTTCAACAGCATCGACACCTGCCGCAATACTCCGTTCAATACAAGACAAAGTATTTTCAAGCCCCTCGCCTGCACCACCCCTATGCGCCACTACCAAAGGCCTAGATATGTTCTGCGCCACCAATGCACAAGCATATAATGTGTATAAAGCCACAAATGCAACCTTCTTGTTCATACCAATAGCAAAAAACAGAACAATTATACTGCAATTTATAACAAAAAGGAAAACAAAGCTGTTTAATGAAAAAAAATACCGGAGTTTAGATAAAAGGAAGCACACCACGGCAAAAAAACAAAATTCAAACGCAAAAAAAGAAGTACAGAACATCATATTTTTATCATATTTTGCACAATGAACAAAATATTTTTCTCAAAATTCTTGCGTAATTTCAAAATTGGTTATACCTTTGCACTCGTTAAACAAAGAGACCACATTTCAACAACGAAATATGCACTTTTGGAGAGGTGGCAGAGTGGTCGATTGCACCGGTCTTGAAAACCGACGTACTGAGAGGTACCGGGGGTTCGAATCCCTCCCTCTCCGCTAAAAGCGATTTAATGAGTTGTGAAACAACGAATTAAGTCGCTTTTTCAATTAAAACTCGGACAAATTACGGACAACCTAAGTATAACCATTTGCATTTTTCATCGCCGAAAAATGTAAAAAAAATGTGTTCACGCAAAAAACTTTCTTCGCAAGCCGAATTGCAGAGTTACACTTACCCTAAATTACATACCGGTAAATCCTGGTATATCGATTTTTTGGCCTATGATCCAGCCGAAGGCCGTCTCAAGCGCAAGAAATACACCCTTGACAACATCCCAACCAAGACACAACGACGTGTACGAGCTGCAGAACTGATATCCTCGATACTCAAGTTACTGCGTACAGGCTGGTCTCCATGGGTGGATGCCAATGCTTCAACATCATACACCCTGCTCGATGTGGCACTTGAGAAATATGAAAAATACTTGAGCCGACTGGACCGATACAAAACACAGAAAAGCTATCAGTCCAGAGTCAATATCCTGCGCGAGTACAATGCGAGCCTTCCTATACCTATTAAATATGTATATCAGTACGACAAAGGATTCATTTCCGGTTTCCTTGATTATATATATTATGAACGCGAGACCACAGGTCGCACTCGCAACAACTACAAAGGCTGGTGCAGTTCTTTGGCGGCCTACTTCATTGAACACGCTTGGCTGAAGGAAAATCCTGTCGAAAAGATAAGGAATGTCGAAGAAACAGCCAAGAAGCGCATACCTCTAACCATCGAATCGCTGAAGCAACTGAAAACATACTTGACCGAAAAGGATCCTTATTTTCTTTTGGCCTGTATGTTTGAATACTACACGTTCATCAGGCCGACAGAGCTCTCCAACATCAAGATTGGAGACATCAGCCTAAAGGAACAGTCTGTTTATGTTTCGGCCGAGATAAGCAAGAACAAACGAGCCGGCAAGGTTGCACTCAACGACAACCTTGTGAGAATGATGCTTGATTTGAAAATATTTGAGCACCATTCCGGCTGTTACCTTTTCGGTAAGTCAATGAAACCGGCAGAAAAAAGAGCATCAAGCGAGATTTTCCGTAGAGAATGGCTCAAACTACGCAAAGCATTGAAGTGGCCGGAGGCTTACCAGTTCTACAGCCTTAAGGATTCAGGCATTCGAGACCTCGCCAACAGTGAGGGCATTGTTGTGGCACGCGACCAGGCAAGGCACACCGATGTTTCGACCACGAATAAATACCTTTCTTCACGCGATATCCCGGTACACAATGAACCGAAACATTTTGACGGTGCTTTATAAACAGACTGAGCCGTCATCACGACGACTCAGTCCAGCCTAATAAACACATAAAATTATGACAAGCAGTAGTACGGTATTACCTTATAAATTTTATATAAATAAAGAACAGAAGTGCTATACATATAATAAGGTATAGAAAGAACAGGTTGGGAGGCTCGCCCACTGCAACTTGTTCTACTTCCTTTGTTACATTCTCCTCCGTATCGATATGGCTTTCCAAGCTGTCGGCGACCTCTTTGTAAGCTGTATCGATAACGGCATTCTCTTTATGGGAATCAAGTTTACCACCGTATATCGTGGCCGTTGTTGCAGGCTTTTCATCCTGCGCCGGCAACGTTATCTTGAGACTATCAAATTCAATGCTCAGGATCTGTTTGTTCAGTTCCTGGTGCAATGAATCTGAAAAAGATATACGGTTAACATCAACATCGATGACAGAGCGATGTTCCTGTGATGTATCTTTGACTGTCTTGCACGATATGACAAAAAGTGTCAAGACAAAAGTTGTAAATAAGTAAAAAATCTTCATATTTCTTTCCATTTCTTGTATATCTTGTAAAGATTTACAAGTTTTCTTTACAAGTCTTCATACATTGATGCCTCCCATTCACGGCGCTTTACAAGCCCCGGCAACTTGATTTTCTTTTTTGTCACGGGGTCTGTACCATACACCCATCGACGAAACTCGTCTGGTATTGTAACATCATTGACATTGTTAATAATTTTTCTCCTCAATGTAGAGGTTTGATATGATGAATACTTAACATTGAATAAAAACGAGACAAGAGCATCATATTGGCCTTGCGACAAATCTTTGGCGAATGGTTCTCTATCGACAAGCCGTTCTACAGCTTCTACATCTTCTACAAAGAATCTTTCGGCCGTATCCTTATCTATGACATCTCCCATCTTTACGTTTCTTGTATGGCCATAACCAATGGTAAGCACTCCACTAGAACATCGATAGGCCTTGAGGCGCAAACCTTCGTGTTCTTTCAGAACCTCTTCTGCATATTCACTTATCTTCATTGTTATCTTTTTTAAGCATTGACAAATCGATATCGAGATGCCTCTCAGTCTTGTCAACAAGTACCCTCTGTGCTACCTTTGCCCAGGTTGCATTATTGCAGGAACTCTCGTTCTCGAGAATACTCCATAATTGCCAGAAACATACGGCACCGGCTACGACCTTTGTCATATCGATACCAGTTCCAGAAGTTATATATAAGTTTATAAAGTATGCCAGGATGATGAGAGCATACACCTTTATCAGCGTATGAATGACTCTGCCGGCATTGGAACTGCGGAACTTACCGGAGTTCTTTGGTGCTTTATCACCATACTTCGCCTTGACACGACGGTCCAATTGCCACGCCGTGTAGCAGTCATAGAAAATCGCTAAAGTGCAAATAATAATGTACGGGAGTGTCGGCTCGATCAATGCAAGAAGTGCGCCAAGAGCCGTAAAAATAGGTCTAAACATTTTCTTCATAGGCTAAATTACTTGCACAAATGTATAATGTGCAAAACCTATGTAAAAAGACAAATTTTAGCAATGTCAATAAAGCTCCGGCATAAGGATTTTCTTATATTCTCCGCTTTTTACTTTCTTCTTTCCCATTTCAAGTGGGCGGTATTGCTTTTTAATAACGAACTTCTTATAGTCATTGGCCATATAAACATACTGCCACCATGTAGAGTTCGTATTTTCATAGACCTTGCGCCTTATCTTGTAGGTACGATAATGAATCATCATACCTAGATAACTGTTCATAGAAGCAACAAATTTCTCAAGAAACTGCAAAGCCTTGCCCTCTATTAGTACGGCGCCAAGGCCCGCCAAGATGGCTGCATACGGTATATCATACCACGTGAACGCGAGGCCTATTACATCGACGAGAACACCATATAGTAGTGCGCTGTTACAATATCACCTTAGTTATCGATTTGCGCAACTTGTGGCTCTCTATCGAATGGCCTATCTTGTACTCGGCAACGAGCGCCACAAGCAAGTCAATCAACACCGCGGCAAGCACCACGACAAAGCAGATGAATATCAATGTGACGCCGTGGCCTACATCTTGTGTCAAGTTCAAATGGAAATTCATAATTCGTAAAAATAAAGCATCAAGTGATCAGTTGTACTCTCTCTCAGGCCACTTGCAGGTTGAACAGCTTTACACCATCGCGTAACTGTTCGTCAATGCTCTTATCTTGGCACTTGCTTGTGGGATTAATTACCCAAGCAAGCGGGCGAAGCCGCCAAGGCAGCTTGCCACCCGTTGCGCTGTTGTGAGTTCCTAATATCATATTATCCATTGATTAGCTCATACGCATAGCCCAGCATAGCATCGGCAAATTGGTTGAAGCCCGCAGTGTTTGGGTGCACAATATCCCTTGCATACTTCACGTTATAATAATTTAACTATTGTTGCAAATAAGCTATCCGCTACCATTTTACTTCCTTCCTGACTTGGATGAACACCATTGGTTCCCAGGTCCTCAGTGGTACTTACACGATTATTAACAGAAGTTGCAGTTTTCGGATAGCCGTATTCGCAATCAAATGCAGGCAATACCTGCGAGCAGTACACACATTTGCTTCCTTCACTATCGGTCAAATTACTTAAATCATCAGATAGTTTATTAAAGGCCTCCGCCAATTCCCAAAACTTCAAGGCTTTCGTGTAATAATGGTGTGCGCATCCATAATTCGCGCCCATACCACCCATACAATCAGGAAGAGGTAAAGTTGATAACACAAATTTCGAATTGGGGAAATCTGCATGGAAACATTCAATAAAAGTTTTTATGTCTGATACAACAGCTTCTACTGTACGATTCTTGTCCCACATATCGTTTACCCCGCAATGAGCCACAAGAATATCTATAGAGTTTTTGCAATACAAGTCTGCGTAGTTCTTAAAATCGAGTTTGCTATTATTATAGAATGGATTAAACTTCTCATCAATATAGTTGTTGTATGTAATAGTTGCATCACCTTCGCCATTGCTACGTGTCAATATTCCGCTTTCGCTTATAGTACCACTTCCTGTATATGTGCAACGAATATTACCACTACCGTCGGTAACATTAATCTCTGTAATTGTAAAAGTCAGTCCATTAGAAGTATATTTATCGCCCATATACAACTGAGATACATCACTCACGTAAAATCGATACGCCTTAACTCCTTCGCCTGAATACATCTTCCAAGACCAACCTCCTGTAGCCTCTTGATTTACTCCATTCACCGTCTTTCTCCCGACAAATTCGATATTTGTTGCACCTAACCCGGCTGGATTAGATGGCTTATTTCGCATGCCTTCTACTGTTTCTCCATCGGAACTTACAATTCTACGTTTTAGTTCGGAACTAATATGTCCAGATTCTATAGATGATGCTCCTACAATCAGTATTTTTTTACTGTTAATAGAAGATACCGCAGGTCGCGCAATAACATTAATCGATGATTCCTTTTGGCATATAATATTACCATTATCACTCCTTACTGTAATAGTTAAAGGAATCGTTCTGGCCTCATCAGTAAAATTAGTAGCATAAGTAAAATAACGAGGATAGTCCTTACCTACAGCACAGGAAAAACTTATGTCATATTTATAAGGGCTAAAACATTGCACGATGCTCCTTTTGAATATTTGCAAGGTGTCTCCTGCAATAACCTCGAAAATGTCAGGTGCCGTAATTATTGAGGAATAATCTATTATGTCAATACTCTCAATACTTTCTTTGACCTCTTCAAGGTCAGTAGAAATACTCTCAATACTTTCTTTGGCCTCTGTATGTTCTTTACTTGCAAGATACTCATTGATGATAGGAGAGTTTGTTCTTACCGAAGCAAAGGAGATGTTTACCTTCTCACCCTGTGCTGTACTATTATCTGCTTTGGTTATATCATTAAGCACAATAAAGGCAACTTCTGTACCTTTGGGAACTGTCGCATCGTTAGAGGTACTAACCGTTAAAGAAATAGGCGTTTTAGTATAAGTTTCGTCAGGAATATCTGCTGTGCTATTCCATATAGCAACAGTCGTATCTCCTTCTGTAGGGTAAATTCTCAGATACAATTTACCATTATAAGTCTTAAATCGACAAACTCCATCACGAATATAGGTTGGGGCAACCCATAACTCTTGAACTAATTGGTTATACGGTGTTTTTTTATTTTCAAAAATAGGTTTAGTTAATTCGTCTATACTATCGTTAATAGTACCTATACTATCGTTAATAGTACCTATACTATCAGATAATTCAGTTATCATAAAGGGGATGCCTCCGTTTTTGAATAGTGATGGAGATAATGCTATACCGTCATAGTCGTATAACGAATCATATTCAGTAACTTTATCCAAGTCTAAAATAAGCCATGAGTTACCAAACTTCGCAAAATAGTATGGTGAATTGTCAAGTTTAGAGGCCGTGAACCCACAAATAAATTTTGGAGGTTCTGACATATCCTTTCTTAACACATCTTTTGGCTTGCTATATAACGAAAGTTTAAGTTTTTCTTTTGATAGTACTGAAAACATATATGCAAGTTTTTCGTTATATGTAAAATCTATATAACCCGTAATAATTAGCTTATCAACATTTTTAGCAAGTGCTTTTTGCGAAAATGGGTAATTACCTATGTAATTACCGCGGTAGGCGGTATTACTATCTACCAACTCTTTTACGCTCTTTCCCGAAATAACCTCCCATGCACCCCAAGCATCTTTATGGGTACGGAGGTGCTCGTTGTATTGGAGAGAAGTAGTCCACCCCTCGTTTGTGGGCGTAACAAAGCCGCGTAGTAATTGCGTAGTATTCGCGCCTGTTTCAAACACATCTAAATCGAGCAGAACATTGCCGAGACGTATCCTGTATCGACCGCTGCTTAAGGTATTGTTAAGGACATTAACAAGCTCAACGCTATTATTTGCGCTGATATACTTAAACGGGTCGGTCAAAGGATTGCTATCATCGCTTTTTCCTTGGATACGTTTAATTAATTCATTCTTCGTGTTCCGCTTGTCTTCGTCATTCTCGGTTAAATAGGATTCTGTTTTCTGAATAATATTGACAAAAAGATCTCCGACACGTTTACCTGTATTCTCACCCTCTTCTGTCGCATCCCTCACTTGCGCTGCAAGCGGTAATAGTTCATTAAATCTGCTCATAATTATAAATTAAAAGTTTCCACAATAGTAAGTGAAAAGATGAGCAGATAAAAAGACATTATTTTATCGCAGAACGAGCATTATCCAGCGCATCGCAAACTGTATTGACTGCATCGTGAGCATATAGTTCAGCCATTGCACGCTGCAGCACCTTGACAGAAGAATATAATTTCGGGCTGTACCAATTCCTGCGCTTGCGAGGTTTGCCGAGCTTGTGTTTCTTGCGATATTCAGGATCGAGGAAATGCAAATCACCGCCATTTTCTCTTTTATACCCGTTGCCAACACCCATAGCTTGATAAATACCATAAGAAACAAACTTGAGCAAAGCAGAATTATCATCCGGATCACCGCTGAAACTACCATGTAGATGACCGGTATCGACAATGCCATACCTGATGATTTTCTCTTTCCAGATAGTCATCATCATTTTGGTCCATCCATCGATGTACTCCTTTTGCGTTTGTTTTTCTACATCAGCCATTCTTCTTTATTATAGCATAAGTTTTCAGGTTCCGAACACTCCACTATGAAAAACAGCCCGGTGCACCCACTGAACATAGCTCTGTCATACTCCCTGTAAAGGATGTTGTCCGTCTTCAAATATGTAAGTTTCTCTGTTTGCTCCTTATCCCTCAAGAGTTTTGAGACAATCTGCTTGAACAGCTTACGACAAATAGCGAGCTGTTCAGCCCTGTCTGCCATATCATCAAGACGGTAACGGCGCATCAGCGACACAGTGAACAGACGTTTGTGGTAGTACCCACCACCGGCACCTCTGAACTCCTGCCCTTCAGTCGTATCATCGAAGATAAAGAAATTGCTAACCTTTCTGAACTGGTCAATGGCTTCCTCCAGGTTCTCGAGTCCGGAACAGGTACAAAAGTGGAATCCTTCATCGACACACAACTTGTTTGTCGTGGCAATATTCCTGAAGTATTCCTCAGCATTAAAAAGTTCCATAGTTATTTACTCATTGATTTACGAAATTCCTCAGCCTCTTTGGCCTTAGCATCAAGATATGTAAGAGCTCGCCAAGTGTCTTTATGCAGAACCTCATCTTCTTTGGTAATATCGCCACCGGTAAGAGCAAGAATTTCCGCATTCATAACATCAACCATACTGCACTCAGATGAACCACCCACAGGCTTGAAGAAATTCGGGAAAGATTTTGCAAAAAGCATTTTCACTTGAGTAAACCATTGGCATATAGAGAACAGTTCATACGGCTGTAATTCGGTAATATCCTCTACACGGTCCCAATCTCCATTATCTTTGACGTTAGAAGGATAAATCAAGTTGGCCATTTCGCAGACCGCATTTTCATCGCTACTCATCAAATAACCTTGATAGAGGTTATCAAGCGCAATGTATGTCTCGAAATCAACTCCGTGCAGTTCCGCATCGATAGACTTACGACCATAGAGTTCCTCAAGTATCACTGGTGTGTCACCAGGTTGCAGCACCCACTCAAGTGCCTCGGTCATTGCAGCCACCTCGACAGAGGATATAACAATGGTATGAACTCCTGAATGTGTGGCCAATCTGCAACTGAACTGCCCATTACCGACCTTCTTGACAATTACCAGATTGGCAAAATAGCAGGTGATACGCACCAGCGCAGTTGTTGCCGGGTATGTCGAAAGGAACACAAGCACAGCCTTGAGTTGCTTTTGCGTAAGTTCTGCCCACGATTTGGGGAACTTGAAATTCAGTTCTTTATCCAAAGAAGAAACAGGTGTCATCTTTTTTGTTTTCATAGCGGACTATTTTAAGCGCAGCATAAGCTGAAGAATTGGCAAAATCGGGGAAAGAATCAATGTTATTTAGCAAATATCTGGCCACAGAATTCAGCAACGTCTTGAACTCACGGCCATCACAGCCGGAGATATTCGCCGCGATAACGTGTTCAATGAGTTGCAAAAGTGTCAGTTCCTTAGGAGTGCTTGAGGCGGTTCTTATAGAAGAAATGAGTTTCATCATAATCTCATCGCCTATGAACTCACGCAATTTGCTTTCCGCCGTACTTATGTTCATAGCATTGGCCACAAGGTCTGAACGGTGCGCCAATGGCAGGCCATACCTACGCAGTTGTCGGCCACTCCAGAACACCGATGAAATAAGAGAATGAGCCGTTGCAGTCTCATTCCAGGCACTTTCAAAACGGAGTAAGGAGAGAATGTCATCGATGGTATCATCGAGAGCTGCAAGAAGAGTCTTTGAAAGCCTGTTCACTCTATCAGCACTTGCCGGAGCCACGTTCGAGGTGCTGACAACACCGAAACCGGAAGAGGTAAGAACGAGGTCAAGGTGAGGGATTGCCTCTGCGTAAGTGTCAAGACAGACAGCCCTTTCAAAGAGCGGCAGAATATTGCCCGGCAACTCTTCAAAGACCTCAAGTCCCAAAAAAGTTGCAATTCGCTGTTCCGACAAGGAGAACCCATATTCAACGGCCATAAATACAGTATCGTTTGAATTTGTGGCCGAACTACAATGTTTCTCAAATATTTCTTGAGTTATTTTCAGTCTATTCATCGTTAGGGTCTTTTTCAGAGTTGTTATTCATTGATACTTTTTTCGCATCGTTTTTCTGGTCAAGCGTTGTAAGCATTATGAGTGGTATATCAGGATAAACCACATCATCCCAGCCATTGAAAGCGATAACGACATTGTGAACAGTACACAGAATATCGTGCGGAGCTTTCTCCAACGATTGCTTGAGTGTAAACAATTCGCGTTTGTCACTGCCCGAGTTGTTTGTCTGCGACTTACCGGGAGTAGCACCTACCAGGTTGGGGTGAATATTGTCCGCATAACAGATGGTATTCGATGATTCCTGTATATCATCGGTCCAGTCTCCACCCTCCTTGCTTGAGTCAATAAGGTTGATTTTAACCATCGACACCTCTTTGCCATCAGGATTTTGATAGAAGCCCGACACCCAAAGTTTGCCGTGATTATCGATACCACTGATAAACTCCTTGATATTCTCATACTCCTTTGCAATGCGTTTCTTTCTCTCCTCGGGATCATAGATATTTTCCGCACTACAGATTTGCTCCCAATAGTCCTTGTGTACCTCAACGTGATACTTTATGCTTGAGGAGTTGCGAAGCTTCGCTTTCTTGCCAATGCCGATGAGCTGCTTAATATCATACCAATGGCCACGGAAAATAGAGGTGTAATATGGAACTGGGTAATACTGCAAGCCCGGTGTGGGGAACTTTGAGACAATGGCGAATTTATACTCGTTAGTCCTCACCTCACACTTGCCGTCTTTACCCGGTTCCCTACCCATCAGAACCATAAGTTCTCCGAGAGGATCCCTGAAATCCAACAAACGGATTTTCTCCAGTTTGTCAATATTAGGAGTAGATTCGCGGAAATCTCCGTAGAAGATATGATTGATTTTTCCATTCTTGTCAGCTTCCTCAAAGCGACAGTAGCAAGCCTCCTTATGACGTATCTGCACAATCTGTTTCCTATCCTTGGAAACAATCACGACATCCACAGAGAAGAAGAAATACTTCATATCCGTACATTGCTCAAGAAAGAATGACGGCAACGAGTTGCGCATCACGAATTTTCTTATTTCAGGATTACGTGTCGGCTTATCGGTGGCATACTCGGTATAATTGAGGCCCGAAGCATAACAAGTCAAGACATTGAAGAACTTATTCTGCGACATAATCTCATCACGGCCGATATGATGAATGATTTCATAAGGCAGCTGGTCATCCACCCCAAACGGGATATATCTATCCTTAGTGCCAGGAATGGGCATTGCATTACCGTGAAAATCTTCATCAAAGACAGTTGCAGAGTCTGTAACGGTTTCCACGATACAGGAGACATTATCTTTCACCTGCATCACAATGTGCGAAGGTATTTTTTCTTCTTTCATCTGTATATGGTTTTATTGTTAATCTCAAAAAGAGTTATATCTCTAAATTCCCTGATTTCACCATTAGGAAAGCGCACCTTGTGCGTTCCACCCCTTCTGTAGGCAGATATACAACGTACACCCTTGTAGTGCAGAATATCGCCGGTGGAGAGTTTCCAAAGCCTCAAGTCCACAGGGTTCTTGCTCTCCAGCAATGTAATGGCATCCTTGACATGTATTGTCTTCTTCATTAGTTGAATGTATTATCGAATGTACTATCAAAGAGTTTAGGCGGTCTGTTCGGCACGATTAAGCCTGTAACAAGTTCGGTACGACGGAATGTAAAATCCATTGTAGGCAGACTATCATCATCGTTGGTATATTTGATTTCAGAGTCCGTAACCACAAGTTCATACGTCGCGTTCCCGAGCTTGTCCATAAGGAATACGCTCCGCGTCCGGGCAAGATCCTTCGCAAGTATAATCAAACACTCATCGAGCACACCGCTGTTGGCCTTGAAAGACTCCGTATCATCAACGTCATACATCGTATAACGTCCATTGACATACGCAAAAGAGCGCTTTACTTCAAGAGTGTTTTCTTTGGTACCGGTCAAGTACATCGTATCCCAACAACCAAAACAGTTCCTGAACAATATCGAAGGGTCAGCTGCAGGCAGAGTGTTGTCAACGGTATAATAGAACGAACGTTCCCCGGCTCGAACAACGAAGCTCACAAGAGTACCCTTTGATTCATCAACGAGCCTCCCAGCCGAAACGTCAACCGTGTTGATAGAACCAGGTTTAACATCCTGTTCGCTCATCAGCTGGATTTCCTCGGTAACAATACCGCCGTCAAAGTATGAAGCAAGAGCATATACGCGACAAGGATCTTCGCCTGGATAGAAAGCCAGCGTTTCGTAGCGGTCAGATGCAGTTCTTTTTTTATTTGTAGGAGAAAGGAAAAAAGAAGGCAGGAACTGTTCGGCAGTTTCGGCAACAGTGACAGAAGCCTTAAACACACGACAGTTCACTGTTTCATTACCGACGGTAAAAGAAAAATCCGCAAAAACATCATCAATGTGCGCTTCAAGAATTGAACGCACATCATATATGAATATATTCCCTGCAGTATCAGGGGTGAAAACAGAAGAAAATATCTCCTCACCACTTTTACGAATGGAGAAAGTGACCGTTCCATACGCATCACTTATCTCTACATTCATAATCTCGGTAGAGAAAGCCACACCATCAGTTATGTTGCTAAAACGTGCCATAGAATTTATTTTAGACCAAAAGTAACCCACACCAGCACAAGCTAAAAAGACAAAACCGTTCCGTAGCGAACGCCACCTGCCGCCGTAAGGCGGCGCGATTTTTTGAAAACGTGCACAAAAGGCCGTGCTTCCTTGTGCATATAGTCGGCAATATGCACAAAAAAAGGAGCAACGCTGTGCGTTACTCCCTTTCTCGCTGTGGCCGTTATTTAACGAGTTCGGCCTCAATCTCGGCAATTTTCTTGTTTATCTTATCGCGGATGAAATCCACAAAGTGCAACAAGAGCTCACGGTTCGATATCTTGAAAATGCTCTCCTCGCGGTATGAGGGCGCGCCCGAGTTCGCGAAAATGAGGCGGTAGTTTGTAACCTCGAAAGTGTCATCCTCATTGAGCACCTCTTCTGCGGTGTTGATTTGGTCAAGCGTCTCGATAAACTTTGTACGCTTGGCTGAAAGTTCCTTCTTCGCCTCAAGCACCTTGAGGCACTCGGCAAGCTCGGCCTGCTTGCGCTCCATCTCTCGCTGTAGTTCTTCGGCCTTGCGCTGTGCCTCGCTCTTGGGCTTGGCCTCCTTGCCCTTCTTCTCTGCCTTGGGAGCTGGGGGAGTTCCAGAGGGGGCAACCTCGTTGCCTTTCACTGGAGGCACGGTGGCAACAATAATTTTGCCAGCCTCTGCTGTTGCGTTGTTCATTACGTTTGCACTCTCGATGTTCTTTTTTGTTGTCTCCATAGTTCTATAAATTTAAGGAGTTAATACTATACACCTGTCGCGCGGTGTCCGCTTATTTTGTTATTGTATGAACTTGTTTAATATCGAAGAGGTGGCACACTGGGAAATAATCCTCTCGCTCGGTTGCTTGCTCTCCTTTGGCCTTTGCCTCGGCCACTCTCTCGCGTTCCGATTTGGTAGCCTTGGGTGTTGCCCATATCATATATGACTGTTGCCCTTTCTTCACTGTGTAGCCGGCTTTCTTCCATTCCTCAAAGGTGCGGAGGTCGGTTGTGCCGTATGTGCTCGCGTAATAACCTTTCAGCAACTCGTTCACGCTGTCGGCCTCTCCTGTAAGATTGGCCACTGCTTTTAATTCGCGCGATAATGCGCTCAACTGCTGTCTGCGCTCCTGGGCGCGTTTTTTCTTTTCTTCGCTAATCTGTTTCATAACCTTTCTAAATTCCTTTACACATAGTCTCCATATCTCGAACTCGTTCAGCATATCACATACTCATTACCGTTGTTCTGAAAAAAGCTGTCTCCGCTTGTGTAGAGTTGAGAAACCATCGGCCTGACCTTGATTAGCGAGATGGCGAAAGTACCTTTGCAGCGGAAAAAGGGAAACACAGAACGGTCGCTATACAAAGGATTTAATTAAAAGGCGAAGTGGGAGAAAAAGAGCAAAAAACAGATAGCAACGCTATCGCAATAGAAACAAGAACACCCGTGCAGTATTCGGTCTTGAAACTTGATGAAGAGACGGAGAAAATACAAGCAGGGTACGGAACCGCGAAATTCTGTTCATATTGCATATCTGAAAGAAATATGTCAAAAATGAAAGGAATTTCGCCGCGCGCACCCTTTTGCAGGCGCTTGAAAAAGAATGAATTACCTATCGAAAAAACGGGGAAAATTCGAGAAATTTGGATTTTTTCCGCCCCTCGCGAGCGTAATTGAATGAGTATCGGGCAATTACGCGAGCGCCCCGCCGCATTTTATGCGGTTAAGGGTCAGGATACCCCCCAGCGCCCTCCGCCCGAGCGCCGATTACCGATTTCATTTTTAGCGGAATATGCCGAGCGACAACGGCGGTAAGCGCGAATGCGCGCATAAAAAAAGGACACTCGATTTGAGTGCCCTACCTATTCGCCGATTACCTACTTGAACACGGAGGTAATACCGACATCGTATGTACTGATTGGGAATCGTTCACAGCCGATGGCCAATGTATCAAAGGCATCACTGCCGTCGGTTCTGCTCTCGAGTTTATCCTCTTCGGTCTCGGCAAGCTTCTCACCGCGTTTATCCTTATGGCCATTATAGACTCCGGCGGTCTGTATCGATATGAGCAGGTCCTCATTGTTCTCGCGGTTGAACAGGATCTGCAGTCGTGCACGTCCGGACAACATTCGGTTAATGAGTAGCTGCTTCTCTGGGTGGTGCATAGGCTTACCGATGTAAGTGTTGGTATCTCGCACCAGCCATCCCTGCTTCTTGAAAGCATTGACAATTACCCAACGGAAATCCTCATCATTCACAGCATAGTTACTACCCAGAGCCGTAGAGTCGTAATAGAAGATAACCTCTTTTCGTTTGTGATGACGATAGTAGTTGCAGAAGTCAGCAACCAGTTCCACGAGCTTACGCTCATACTTTACGAAAAAAGATTTGATGATTCGCAGTTTCCCATCTTTCACTTGCCCGGCAACGAGCCAGTTGATATTGGCATTGTAGTCAAACGCAATGGCAATAGGAGCAAACCTATCAACATCCGCATCGATAGCATAGCCGGCATTCTGTATATCATCAAAACGATACTCCAGGTTGTCAAGTACAGAGAAATCTGTTGAAGAATAATAATTACGCTCGGTCAAAGAATTATAGAAGCCATCGCGTGACAGACCGATGCGCCTACACATCACCGATGTCTGGAAAGTAAGAGGCGGTAAATCTCTCTTGAGCTGGGCGATGAAAGCCTCTCCAAGGACCGCAAGGTTATATATGGTTGAAGCCTCACGGTAGTAGACGGCAACAGAACGCAACCGGCACAGGTCGCGGTTCAGTTGGCCGAGATACTGCCTTGTATATTCAGGAACAGGCTTGCCACTTCGCTGAAGCTCAGCAATACGGTTCTTTACTTTCCATATTTCAAAGACAATACCCTTGATGACATCAATCAATTCCTGGTCGCACTTGGTTGAATAATCAAGAAACCAACTGCCTTTCTTTGTTGTAGGCATATCCGAGGTTATCAGCATACCGTGATGGAAACAGCACTTGCCAAAGTATTGTCTGTTTCCTCGATTCGCCGGAAATGTTTCATCCTTGAGCTGGGCAAAGTCAATGAACTTTGCCTCGTCGATATCCAGAGCATCATAACTCTGCGAGTTGGAGGTACCCGAACGGTCTTGAGAGATAAGATATCCGATGGAGCCGTTATAGAACGATATGACATTGTCATAGTTCTCGGGGCGAAATATAGGCTCTGGCCATTTCCAGGCTCGAGGAGGTTTTCTGCCGATAACCCAATGGATATCACGTTTGAATCCCCAGTTCTCCCAGTGCACCAACATTGACGGAAGCGTATTGGTAAGACCACGTTTACAGTTGGCCACAACAAAGCCGGTAATTGAACGGGGCATTCTCTGGAAATTACGCAAGTTATACATTGCGTGAATGACACCCTTACCCAACGCACGACCAGCACAAAGGACAGTGTCCTTTGCGCCGATATACATAACCTCCTGTTGAATATCGTTCAGGAAAACTTTATTTGGAGTCTCCATTTTTCACATTAAAGATTTCATCGGGATTGTAATCAGCCTCTTCAATTTCAATCTCCTCAATAAACTCACTGTCCTGACTATAGAAGTCAATCTTACTGCGTATCTTCTCACGGATGTTGGGAATAGGTTTGAATCCGGCAACCGAAGGATCTTCTGTCGGCACGAAAGTCTGCACGATTATTTTCTCATAGTCGAAGTTGAGAGCATCCTCTTTGTCCAGCTGATTGTACTTGGCATATTGAGCTGCTGCAGCCTGCATAGCCTTGGCATCCTTCTGAACTCGGGCCAACTCGTAGGCCTCTTGAATCATCTGATTGAAGCGAAAGCGATGATAATCCTTGGTTGTCTTCTGCAGTTCGCCCAGGAGAGTCTTGAGGATAGAGAGGTCAGTGTATGCCTGGCTTTTAGCCAAACAGTAATCGTTCTGCAGTTTCAGGACTATTTCCTTGTCGGCGGCCTTGGGGTGCTGCAGCCAGTAGTTATAAAGATCTCGCAGACGCAGGATGTGCGTCTGCGTAGCTGCAGGCAGACAGTGCAGAGTCATATCGGCAACGTCACTGAACAAATATTCACGGGCGGTATCTATGATAGCTGGCAGTGGCATAGTTACTCATCGATTGTCATATCCTTGATGTAAGTGGCAGTAAGCTGGACTGCAAGAGGCGAACCGACTCGCGCAAGTTCAAGTTCCTGCTTACGCAAAGCCAGTGCAGTCTTCGCTTTACCTTTATTGTAAGCACGGCGCACCGGCGAATTTACATAGTTGATTTCCTCGCGCAATTCGTTCTCATCGATATCGAGCAGAGCTGCAATGTCACTCACCGGGGTTAATGCCTCGGCCAGTTCCTGAATTTGATTGATTATATTATCCGAGAAGTCCATCGATAGGCAATGATTTTTCTTGCATACAGGCAAAACCTTTGGCGAGTACATCAAACAGCTCTGCAGATGATGAAACGACACCGCACTCAAAGCGGTCTCCTCTTGTTTGGTTCTGCGAGGTAACAACAGATATTTTATAATTCTTATTTGAAAGCAAAAGTACCTTTGAATGGTTTTCGGCAAGATATACAGCATCAAAAAGTTCCGTAATGAACTTGTAAAGATGGACTGTTTTTCTTGCAGCCTTCAAATCACAAAAGAGAGTGGCCGATGTTATTTTCCCGTCTCGTTTATAACGGAATATCCGTCTGAGGAACTCTTCGCTGGTAGAGAAGGTGGATATCACAATCTCTGCCGGGCCGATGTGTTCCAGAATCGAGGCGATGACATCGGCAAGTTGAGTAGTGTTCGAGAAATAAGCCTGCAAAGGCCTATTCTCGAACTTTACCAACTCTACAGGCATATCACTTGAAGATTATGCCCAAAGATTCCAATTCGGTCTGCTGGTCAGGCGAGAAAGGGACACCTGCAGACTGTATTGTATCAACTCGCTCCTGCATCTTGGCACGCAGAGCCTCGGCCTTTTCCTGGTCCTTCTCAATCAAAGCGGCAAGTTTATCCTTGTTGCTTGAGATATACTTCCTTGAGTTATTGATTTCTTTGGCCAGTTCTGCCGGGTCCATCGGGAAGTTATCTTCCTTATCATCCTTATCTTCAGGAAAAGGTTTTTCCTTAAGATAAGCATCGTAATCCGCTAAGTTCTTGCGATATTTGCTCTCGGCCTCGTCCAGGAGCTTCAATTTTTCATAGCGGTCGCAAGGCTCCATATTTGCCATCGCCTTCAACTCCTCAAAGAGAGCTTTCACTTTGGCATACTGCTCAAAGTTCTCATCCCATAGAGCCTGTATCTCCTCGGGGAGTTCATCGTGATCCTCGCGTTTGCCTGCGTGTTCAGCCTTGGCAGGCTCCTCCTCAACAAACTTCTGCACTTTGGGCATAACCTCCTTTTCGAGACGTACCACATCGGCAACAGTCTTGTTGTCTATGCGCATACGATGATACTTCTTGAGCTCGTATTCAAGCTTGCCCATCATCTTCACACCGCGGCGAATGATGTTCTGGTATAGAATACGATTACGGTTGAGTTTAAGCAGCATTTCTGCGCCGACAGAAATATTTCTCTCACTTACCGGAGTGTCAAGCCACTCCTGAATCTGTTTAGTCAAATTATTGTCCATAGTATTTAAGTCAAAAGGTCGGCAGGACTAACAAGAAATTGCCAGAACTGCCGACCATACACACAACGATTTTTACTTTAATTATTCAGCAGCTTCGCCGGTAGAGGCATCGATGTCACCATCCTCGGTCTCAATCTTTCCTTTGTAGAAAGGAGCCGGGCAAAGGTCAGTAACCTCGATAGCGATGGTTGTGCCACTGGTATCTGTCTCCTTGGCTCCTGAAGCCTGTGAAGGTTTAGTGTTTGTCTCGAACATATCGTTACCGATAACACGGAAACCGCCATCACGCTGTTCAACAAGATAAACAAGGTTGTCACTGTTGGCCATACGACAGAAGCCGGTAGCCTCTTCGTTACGGCCGGCATGCTTCAAGTTACACTTGTTGATGAAGGTCTTCGATGGAGCATCACCCTGCGACTCAGAAGAGATGTCGGAGTCAGTAGTAAGCACATCCATACGTTTCCACTTAGCGTCAGCTGCAAGACCGTAATCACCCACAAGCACAGCAATATCGGCCATACTTGCAGCGTCCTCGATGTTCGGCAGTTTTGGCCATTTCACAATGTCATATGCAGAGATGAAATAAACGGTCCTTTTGATACCGGGAAGCACAGTCTTGCCACCGCAGAAACGAAGCGATGAATATATTTTAGAATTACATTTAGTAGCCATATTTACCTCCTTTCTTAAGATGCGAGTTTACCAACAAGCAGCACCTCAGGTGAAATGCTCTCATACTGGCAACCCATAAACATTGTAGCCTCGAAAGTAAGCACAAAGCTCTTGTACTTCTCAATAGCGATATGCTCCTCCTCACCACGCTGGTTGAATCCTACCTGCATATTATTTTTGGTTGACAACTGAATGAAAGGAGAATTTTTCTTGTTGGCCAAGACAACAAGTTCAACATTATCAAAACCCTCAACAGTCAACTTGTCAAAAGTCTTGTTATAAACGATGGGACCGACCGTAGCCTGGTAGTCGTCTACATACGCATCGTAGATGTCCTGCGATACATAAAGTTTGAGTTCATCACGATCACGGAGAACAGAATCTGCAGCACGACAGAATGATTTGAGCTGTTCAACAGCATTGTTTACAGTGATAGGTTCTGTGAACTCATAGAGATTCTTCTTAGCAACAGCGATATTGCCATCAGAAATCTCATTGGCTGCAATAGTGTCAAAGCCATTGAACAAGTCTTTAGAAGTACTACCTTCGGGATTTCGAACTGCATTCCAGATAGCAGCATTAAGGTTCTTGCCTACTTTAGCTGCAAGGAAAGATACAACCCTCTGTGCTATTTCTGTACGCTTAAGGGCCTCGCCTTTAGTCTGCGCAGCATCATAGATAGAACCTACGACACTATTAGGAGAGAAGTTTTTCACAACAGAACCGAAGTATGTAAAAAGAGTTCTACCCTTTATCTCAACTTTTTCGTTGTCCACTCTTGTTTCAGAATAAGGACCCATCTCCATGTCACCTGAAAGTTCTCCAATTGTTTCAGCATAACGGATACCATAACGAGGTGTCATATGAGCTAATGTCTTTCCCATTGCATGAACAGGCATCATAAGCAGTGTCTTACGATACTTTCGTGCAGATGTAGCCAGTTCTTCTGGCGTAATCTTAACTTTTGTAGTTTCTTCAGCCATAGTTAAAGGTCTTTAATTTTGTCGTACAATTTTTTACTCTCTTCGGCCACCCTAAGAGAATCCTCTACAGGAAGCACATCTGTTGTCTCATCGCCGGGTTGTTTCTGCAGGTTCTCAATCTGCGACTCAAGCTCAGTGATACGCTCATCACGCTGCGCGATGGTAGTATCCCTTTCGTTGATGTCGTTCTCAAGCGAGGCAAGACGATCCTCGACAGCCTGCATCTCCTCACCAGTCATTGTAACTGCGCCGTCATCGGCGGTGGCAAATTCCTCCTTGTTGAGGACCTTGCCGAGGGAATTGAACTTTTTCTTCATTGTTGTGGAATTATTTAGTTTTTCGCCATTGTCAGGTAAGCCAGCCTTACTGAAAGCCTTGAGTCTCTCAAAAAGCGCATTGAACCATGAAGGATTGTCCTCTGCAGGGAGTCCTTCAGTCGGCAAGCCCAGGTTCATGATACGTCGGCGCTCATTTCCTGTAAGATTTATCTTCTCGTCAAAAGAAGAAATCTCATCGATGAAGCCTATGTTCTTTGCCTCTTCAGAATTGAGCCATTTGCCCTCCTGGAGGATAGTCTTCATATCCTCTACACTCTTTTTGCACTTGTCGGCATAAAGGTTCGCAAGAACAACATCAATCTTGTCGTTCTGCTCCTTATTGGCCACCAGTTCATCAATCAATTGCTGAAGCTGGTCGGCATTGTAACTGCCCCAGGCATCAATGTAGTTTGAGCACTTGTGTATAAGGAACATTGAATATTTGCCCATTACGACCTTTTTGGCACCCATAGCAACCACTGTTGCAGCCGATGCTGTAAAGCCCGAAATATACACAGTAACGTCTCCATGGTCGCGGAACTGTTGCATAATGTCAAGTCCGTCGCTCAGCAAACCGCCATACGATGAGATAAGCACATTTACCGGCTTACCCTTATGTTTGGCAAGAACATCACGGACATAAGACTTGGTACAATTTCCGTACCCGATTACATAGTCAAGAATAAGTTGATAGTCCATTTGCATAATATTTTACGCAAATAAAAACATACATTTCCTCTATTAAAAAGACCAAAAACCGTTCAACTAATCCAAAATGGCGAGTAAACCGAATATATTCGAGTATTCGGCAGTGAGAGTTGTCCCTGCTTTTTCTGTAACCGTTCCCGGATAATTATCCGTAACGGTAGAAATGACATAAGGCTTATCAAATGTACCGAGAATGAACTGGCCACCGGTAACGGTTGTCAGCCTATAGCACAGATGCCTGTTCAGTGGCTCGAATTTCTCCTTGAGTGTAGCCGTGAGTTTAACCGTGTAGATAGTGTTCTTCTTCACTATCTTCGAAGAAACGGTTGCTGATGAGAGGCCGACGGTTGGTAATTCCTGCCAATTGCGCCAACCATTCAGCAAAAATCCGACACCGTTAATGACAGTACAATCCCTCAATAAACGAGCTTCTATGAACTCAACTTTTTTGATGTGATTAAGAAGTGGAAGCATAATATAAATATTTAGTTCGCATCAGTACGCATCAGTTCGCATCAGTACGCATCAGTACGTACCAGTACGCACCAGTACGCACCAGTACGCAAGTCGGGAAAAAACGGCAGACAATCATTTTTTTTCTCGCGAAAAATTTCTCAATTCAATATTGTTTTCCGTATAGGCTTTACGCAGACGGAAATACTTTTGTCTCACAGTCTCCACGTGATCAAGAGAAATGCCGTGCATTTCGCACCACGCAGCGATGTAGGAGTTCACTCCCTTGCCGGTACTTGCCAAAGCACAAATACTCATTTCAGTCCATAGGTTCTGAATGAACAGATCCTCGATGGCCTCTTTCAAAGCCTTCTTTCCGCGCTCGCCCATATAGTTATAGCGCATAGGAGGTTTGGCCCTTGAGTCCGGTATGGCAATAGCGATATCGCCCTCCTCCTTCACTTCGGGCACCGCACCCGGTGGGAGTTGGCGAATGAATGTTCTGATAACCGCATTCTCGTTGCTGTTATCAGGGAAACGCACAGGTTCTCCAAGAGAATCAACAAGCCATTCAGCAAGGTAAGGCTTCAGTTTGACATAGATACAGAATTGACTCATAGGTATTTAATTTATGCAAAAATATGTAATTAATGACGGATTTGCCAACAAATCTATCATTTTTGACGGATACATTCCAGCTTCTACACTTTCTACAAGTTCTACGGTGCTCCTATTGTATTGATACACAATAATATAAATTATATTCAATATTTCTACATTGTAGAAAAAACAGTCCTTTTGTAGAAAAGTAATAGTTGTAGTGAATTTTGTAGAATGTTGTAGAACCATTGTAGTGGTATTTCTACAATATAACTACTTTATTATTAACATTGTAGAATATGTAGAATATGTAGAACGAAGTTTTACCCGAAAAAAAACAGCGTTTGCTCTAAATTTACCCGAAACGGGCATAAAACAAAAGGGTGCCGTCACCAGCACCCTTACAAAGCAAAATAAAACCGCTTGCCTATTCCTCTAATTCATAGAAATATCCAGTAACAAGTTCGCTTACACCATCAGCCTTTATGTTATACTCCAATTTCTCACAGACAAACTTTTTGTTCCTGATAATGAATGTTGAATTTACAGGTAAGTCCATTCTGTCTGTTATGAACTTGAAGCAGTATTTGACCTGCGTGTCAATCTTCTTCAACCTTTTGAATACCTCGGAATAGAACGTGCGGAATGTGTACTTATGGCCGATTACAGTCCTATATGTAGAATCGATGTTCAGTGCCAGGCTCTCGTATGCAAATTTCTGAATGGTACCACCACCTGTGTATGTATTCGCCTGCCACTGGTCTTTGATATACCCTGCCGGGTAAAATAGGAAATTCTCCACCTGTGTCAACAAAGAACTCGGATATCCGTCATTGTAATCAGTCTCGGCACGCTTGGCCATACCGCCATCATATAGGCATATGGACATAATATCCTCTTTTGTGTCCACCTTCTCTGTTTCTCCTGATATCAATCCTGCAATGTATATGTTGGTCTCATTCTCAATACCGGCCGGGTCGGTATTGTCAGCCTTCACCAAATGAAAGCAAGACTTTGTATAAGATAAACTGCCATCGGCATTATAGAAATCAACAGTTCCATCATTTATTGACTTTGCCGGGCATATCTTCAGCTCTATATCGACATCTTTCTTACCTTTCACATTGATAAGATTTGCGAACTCATCAATAGCAATAGTCCTTGCGTGGTTGGTATATGTACGGCCCTGTCCATCAACATGGTCATAAAGTTCTATGATATATGAGTGTCCACACACTTTGAATATTGTACCTTTATGCTTTAGAAGGCCTGTACTTGTCTGCCCGTTACCTCTGTCTTGAGAAAGTTTTGTGACAAGGTTCTGCAGGCCATAGGCAAGATCGGCCTCATTGTCGTAGGTTGTATCTACCTTGGCCGCTTCTCGAATATCATCATCGATGCGGTCATACACATCAGTAACCTCGGCATAACCGACATTGGCGTTGGCGATATCGGTGGTTTCATCAGTTTCCATTGATACGGAATACTCGTCAAGTATATTGTCAATGTACTCGATATTGTCTTTGAAATAGTCACCCCTTGATTTTATGAGAGTCTTTTTGGTGCTCTCGTTAATGAGGAAAACCACACCGAACAAATTCTCAATCTCCTCAATAAACTGTGCCACTGTCCAGTGAGGAAGAGCGCGTGCGATTGCGGAACGATTATTGGCTGTGACTATAACCAGGTGCATAAAGAACTCGTTGTTACGCAAGCAATTCTCCTGAACAGGATATCCCAAGTTATTAAATACACGTTCTATCATCTGCACCAGGTATGGCTGCGCAGAGAGATAGACCTTATCGAGGTTGTTTATTGCCGGGCATCTTTTGGAATTACCGTTATTGTCGGTGTATGTCTTGATCCCAAAATTATTGCAAGTGACATCGAAGTTCTCATTGACACACGGCAAGGCCACCCAATCGACAGGAGCCTCCTTGGTGTTCTCGTTCCAAATTTTGTTGCATAGATTTTTGTATGCAGCCTCAATACCGACCGATGATACATCGCTATTGAATTGCGAACGTATCCTTTCTGCCATTGAGCGCATCGTTAGATCTGAAGAGGTAACACCGGCAACGTCATACCAGGTACCAAGGGGAAGTTCATCAATGTAACGGTTCTCATTCTTGTTGTAGAAGTTGAGTTCGCTGTTACCTCCAAGCAGCTGTACCTTTATCTCATCTTCGCTGATATTAGTGACAGTTGCCGTGCCGTTCACCACATCGCGGTTTTTCACGACCAGCCTTGCGTTATAAGCAACCTCACTTTTGTTGATGTCTTTTCTTGACAGCATACCGAAAATAGCGATGTTCTCCGGGCATATAGGCAGACTGATGTTGTATGTATATGTTCCAGACTTTGTGAAATAAGTATTTTCACGAACGAGTTTCAGAGCTTGCCCCTCATCTACTACAGCCCTTTTTCCGTTAAGGTATAATGTTGTCATCGTCTTGGTTTGTTTTTAAGTTTATTGTATTCCGTATAAGCTCGGTCAAATCCACGTTCGCCATCCATAACCATAAAGGCCTCTATGCCATTCTCAAGACGCTCGTTGAGCCTTTTAAGCGTATCACCCGTCTGTCCTACCGAAACAGCCACATTGAGCAGTTCTGCGGAGTTTCGTTGAGCTTCGCCGGCAGATGTCGCAGTTGCCCTTACGACAGCACCAGTACCCATTGAGCTAATAACATCCTCACGAGTCAAAGAGCCTTCAGTATTGTTCCGTTGAGCATAATCGAGCAGGTTGAAAAACGGCATCAGTTCACTGTTGCCTGTCGCCCGGGCATTGGCCACGAACTCGTTTGCGTGAACAACACCAACCTCTTCGCGGTCATTCAAGGAACGGCGCGTAAAACCACCGCCATAGTAACCTTTCTGCTGTGCCTGGTGTTGCTTCTTAATTGTCGCAATCTGCAGTGCGCCGGCAGCCACAGCCATAGCTGCAGCTATAGGTGCGAGTATATATCCGACAAAAGGAACAGCAGCTGCTGAAGCATAGGCATTGATGGCAGCCATTGCCGTCTGTGCCACAGCCTGAGCCATCTCTATTGTCATTGCCTGTTTGTTGTATTTGCTCTTGACTTTGGCAATATCCTTTTCCTTCTGCTCCTCCAGCTGTGCAACCTTCTTTTGGTTCTTTCCTGCAGCAGCTATCTCCTTGTCATATTTCGCCTCAATCTCGGCCACCTCAACATCACAGCAAGCCTGTGAATATGCCAAGTACTGCTCCAGTGCAGCGCCGGCGATTGCCCAGGTCGATTGCGCCACCGCGCCAATCTTCTCCATGCTGGAGACAGTCTTGTCTGTGGTGCCGTTTACAAGTCCATCCAAGGCAGAATACATATTGGTGAGCATATCACCATATCCGCCATCAGAGAACTTGCCACCCATTGCATATTTCTGCTGAATGGCCTTGCGTAGTTGTTGATACTCCTCCTCTTTGACAAGCCCCGCTTTGTGCATCTCATCGAGAACAGCAAGTTCCGCGCTCATCTGTATCTTGGCCGATGTTCCCGAATACTCCTTTCGCCATTGCTGAAGCTTATCTGCATACTCCTGTTGCTTGCGCATAGCTTCATCAGCCTCGGCCTGTGCTATCTGCTGTTCAATCTGGTGCGCCTCCTTGGACATTGCAGCCTGGCGGTAAAGTTCTGCTTTCCTGCGCAAGTAATCGATGTTTATCTCAAAGAGACGCTGATTGCGAACCTTCTCATTACCGAAGAGGACACTATTCGTGTTGTAGCAATCACTGAGCACCTGACTCCGTTCAGCCTGCTGTTGACGTTCCAGGTCTTCGAGCGATAAATTGAGTAGTTCCTTATTGTTCTTGTCAAGGAGTTGTCTCTCCTTGTCAAGCAGCTGGAAATACCCATCCTCCTCGGTCATATTACGCTGTTCATAAGCAGCCTTGCAGTCCGTGAGATACTGCTGTTCTGCCTGTTGGAGACGTGCGACGTGTTCCTGGTATGAAATCTCTCCACGCGAGTATGCCGCATCCTCGATGGCACGCTGTAGCACCCACTTCTCTTTGGCAGCCCTCTCAGCCTGCTTTATCTCCTCCTTCAATTTGTCCTCAGTCTTAGGTATGTCTCCCCCTCCGGAGCCACCCCCACCCTTATTGTTGGTCTTGACATCATCGGCAAATGAATTACTCAAGTCCTCGCCGTAAGCTCCGAATATCACAGCCTCCTTTTTGGCGATGTCATCAAGTTCCTGGTTTATGTCTTCAAGTTCAACTTTCTTTGAGGCCAACAAGGGAGCAATGGAAGCTCCACTATATTGCCCCATTGTCATTCCTGCAGTACCATATGCCTGCGTAGAAGTGCTTGCAGACTCAATATTTCTTTGCTGTTCCTTGAGCCTCTCAATCTCGGCTTCAATCTCCGCTTTCTCGATATTCAAACGCGCTTTCTCGCCACCCATCTCGGCAAGCATATCCTTTGCGCCCTCAAGTTCATACTTCTTCTTCAGAGCATTATTGTATCTTGTCAAGGCATCGGCATTGGCAGTGTACTGGCCTGTTGTCTCATCAAGCTGTGCATTGTATCCGGGAATAATCTGATTGAGCGCATCGATAGCTTTCTTTCTGCTTTCCAACGAAGCATTTTCATCTTCGGCAGTCTTTACAAGAGCCTTCAATCTTGCCTCTTCCTCAGCAGCTTTTTTGTTGGCCTCTTCTCTTATCTTACCGAGTGCTCTCTCACCCGCAGAAACCCTGTTCAAACGTCTGTTGTAGTCCACCAAAAGACCTATAACAGCAGTGATGGCCACGATGACGATACCCCAAGGGTTGTTCATCATTGCAACTTTAAGTTTCTTCAGCATTGCACGAGATTTTTCCTGTAAGAAAAGTTTTGCTTTTTCCAAAGTCATTTCCTTTTCAGTCCAGAGGTTTTTTATTTTAATATAGCCCGTATATACAAGCACTGCCGAACCAGTAGAAATTATAGTCGCCTTGTAGTCATTAAACACATCGAGCAGTGCATTGAGCGTTTTAATCATCATCGTTCCTGTCGATGTGAAACCTCCCATAATGGGCAGCAGCTTCTCTCCGAGGGCGACCTTCACCTCCTCGAGCTTCTTGCGCTTCTTCTCAAGCTTTGCCTCCTCGGTCTCGTTCTGCACGGTAAACTCCTTGACAACCGATGTTGCCTCATTGTAGGCCTGTGTTGCAACCTCCTGTTGCTGTTTCACCATATCGATATTGCCGGTCAACGATGCAAGCACAGCCGAAGCTCGTGCTCCATCGGTGCCCATCTCCTTGAAAATAGGTGAAAGAACATCCATATTGCCCATAGAGTTGAGCCTCTCAAGCAAGGTAAGCAATGCGGCATTGGTATCGGTCTTTACAAGGTTTGTGAACTCTTGAATGTCCATACCGACGGCCTTTGCAATCTTCGTTGGATCCTGGAACATCTTTGTGATGAGCTGGGAAACGGCGGTAGCCGACATCTCTACGGCCTGGCCTTGAGAGTCGAGAACTGCGGCATATCCCATAATCTGCGGTATGGTCATTTCAGCCTGAGAACCTACACCGGCAAGGCGCTTTGTAAAGTTGGCCAAGTAAGGTGCAGCAGCAGTACAGTTCTGCGAGAGTTCATTGATAACAGAGCCAACTGCAAGCATAGACTTTTCGGTACCGAGAGCCTTCTCGTCACCGAATATGTTTGTCAATTTTGAAATCTCAAGTGTTGCACCTTCGCCCAGGTCATCGAGCGCTACATTGATTATGTCAGCCGCTTTTACGAATCCTAGAACATCCTCTTTGGATGTCTTACCCAGTCGACCGGCTTCCTCGGCAAGTTTATTGAGTTCTATAACCGATGTGCGTGTGTCAATATTCTTGAACTCAGCATTCAGTTCCTCGACACCCTCACGTGTCATACCTGTGAACTTCTGCACATTGGCCATCTCTGCATCCAGTTCAATGTAACTGTTTACATTGTCACGGACAAAATCGGCAACAGTATCCTTCATATCAATGAAAGAACCGAAAATCATAGAGAGATTACCACCAATATCGAGCATATCCTTAAAAGAAAGCCCCGAGTCAGTAACCTCCTTCTGCTCGTTGGCAATCTTCTTCAGCTCTGCCTTTACCTGTTTGAGTTTATCGTTGTACTCGTCCCACTCCTTTGTGCCGCGCTTGATTGCACCGGAATTGAGTTCTCTGTTAATCTGCTCAAGAACACGCTTGAGTTCTTTAGGTGTCGCCGTTGAGAGGTGCGCCATTGCACTGTCGACATCCATTGTTCTCTTCTGCAGGTTGTCCATTTCCCGGTAAACCTTGCGAAGGCCTTTCTCTGCCTCCTTGAGGCCTTTCTGGTCATCGTTTAAGGTACACTCCTCAAATTTTCTTTTAAGGTCATCTGCTTTCTTTTCAAGAGCCGGGAGTTTGCTCTGGGCTTCCTTGTCATCAATCTTGATGAGAACTTCTGCTACATCTCTAATAGTTGCCATAGTAGGGTATTATTTACCCTACAAATAAATAGCAATAAAAGGGATACTAAAAAGACCGAAACATCACTGTTCCGGTCTTTATGTCATTGATTTTTCTTTTTTGCCTCCTCAATCTCTTTTTCCCACCTCTTCACAAACTTTGGTTCCCAATTGAAGACAGCAGAAACAAGAGCTATAGGAAACATCAACGGTATTAGCAGAAGGTTCAACAAACCTAAAAGTATTGCCTTCCATTTGTATATAATGATGACAAGCAGCACACCTATCAGCCAATAGATGCCGTGTCCTGGAGCGAATATAAAAGCGAATTGTATCATACCTCAAAGATAAGTTAAGTTGTTGAAATAAAAAAGTGTCGGAGGTTTTTGTTTCCCCCGACACCTGAAGGGGGTGAGTTCCCAGATTCCAAAAAGCGACACCAGTGCGACTACGGTTATAGCGAAGGCTCTTTCCTTCGTTTATGCCTTACGGCTTGAGTGCGAAAGTTTCAGAAGCGTACACCGATACCGACAAACTGTTCAACGCCGGCTCATTCCCGGACTTTATCCCCTTTTACCTTTTCCATATTCCAGCCGTAATCCTCTGCCACCTCGTGTATCTCCCTTATTCGCCCCATGATGAGCGAAAGGAACCTCTTATTCCCTGCCCGGTTCTCAATGAGCAGGTTCACGCGAGAGAGTTCTTCGCTGGACAACCGGCCTTTGCTCCGTATGTTCCCGATGGAAATCTTTGCCTGTGCGATTTTCTCTTCAAGAACACCTTTCCATTGACTAAGCTGCACAATGTCGGAACACGAAAGTATTTCATCTTCTGTCTTGTTGATGTATCTGTTGTAGGACTCGTTCATAATGGTATAAATTCCAGTGTTTCAAAATCGTGGAGTTCGTTTCCTATAAATTTCGCCCTTTCCATTCCTCGTTCAACGAAAGGTTTTACTAAAAAATAAATTTCGTTATACTTTTCCCGGTACTCTCTGGCAAAGTCCACCATCCACTCCTGGGATACTGGTTTGTCGGTTGCTATACGAATAAAAGCATCGCCTTCCTCAATTATGTAAAACCATTTGTTATTGAATGTCTGTTTCATAAGATATTGTTTAAAGTGCAAATATATAAAAACCCCTCAACATATGCTGAGGGGCGGTGTAAAGATTTGATTAGTTGTTTTCGAGTATCTCAATGAGTTCCCGTTCACGAATTATCTTGATGTCGTGCCCTTTGGCTATCCAGTCTTCTATCTTCTGAATCTTTGATGGCCCGGCACCTTGCCCCATAACAACGACTGTAGTCTTGCCCGATATCGATGTATTGATGTCCGCGCCTAAAGACTGAAGGCGCGCGGCAAGTGCGTTCCTGTCCGGGTAGGCATCGAATGTGCCGGTAATAACCAGGTTAGAATGGAAGAATACTGTATCCTTGTTATCTACATCGCAGTCGGCCAATGGGTCGAGCAGTTCTCGCTTGACCTTTGGTGCAAACTTTTTCTCTGCAATATGCTTTTTGTCCATCACGAAAACATCGGCGAAAATCTTGCCTGAATGTGCAAGCAGCACATTGGCACAGGCGCGTGCATCGTCGAGGGCGTTGTGATGACAGCCCATATTGATATTGTACTCCTCGCAGGCATCAACAAGAGACTTGCCTGTAAGCTCGTATGTGCACAGGTTCTTGTCGGTATCGATGCCGGACAAGCGGTAATGTCTCATACAACTTTCGAGTATTGGAATATCTGCACCTCTGTTGTGGCAAACAATGGTGTTGTCTCCTATCAGTTCTGCAATGATAGGAAATACTTTTTTGAAGTTCGGAGCGTTCTCCACCATTGCCGGCGTGATGCCGTGCACGAACTCGTTTGTATGTTCTCTATCATCAGGAATAGGTTTTATAAGGGTGTAATACTCTTGCATTATCACTCCGTTGTTTACTTGTACCACGCCTACAGCGCACGCGCTGGTGGCTTCTGCTGTCATCGTCTCAAAGTCGATGGCTGTAAAGTTTTTCGGTATCCTCATAGCCTTTGTCGTTTGTGTGTGGTTGTAAAGATACAAATATCATAAAATATATCATAAAAAATATGATATTTAATAAAAGGCAAAGAAAACAAAAACCCCTCAACATAAATGCTGAGGGGCGGTGTAAAGATTGAGAATTAGAATTGAGCCGCAGAAAGCTCTGCGCCTAATCTATGAATGTAGTCTCTGAGCTTGTCATATTGCTTCTGTGATGCGTGTGAGATACCGGAACGGTAACGGCGCATAAGTGAAGGATTGATACCCACACGGCGGGCCACCTCGGTCACATTAAGCATTTTGTAATAGTCAAAGAATGATGCGATATCGTATTTGAAACTGAACTCAAGTACCGGAGTCTCCTTGCCTTCCTCTTTATTGAGTTCCTTTATTTCCTCATAGGCTACAAGAAGATCGTTCTTGGCCTCTTCGGCTGTATCGCCGTAGCCCATCAGGCCTAAGCCCTCGATATCATCTGCCATATAACAGCTGAAACCACCGTCATTGGCAACCTCGATAATAACAGTAACCTTTTTCATACGAACAAATATTTGATAATACTATAATCATAAACAAAGATTGAGACACAAAGAAATCACAATTACAAGTTTTTTTTAAGAGCAGGAGGGATTAAATCCCTGCCTGCTTCTTAATACTCTTCTCCGTACCTTTCGGTATTTCTTTTGCTCCGTGACGGGGTACCGGAAATTTGCAGTTCGTTGTCGGACTGAACCAGATATCGTGTCTTGAGCCATTGCGGAGAATGTAGCAACCTGCGTTGAGCAGTGCTGCGGTCAATTCACTTGTCTTCATAACTTCAATGATCTCAATCTTTACGTCAACAAAGGTAACACATTCGTTACTTATATGCAAATATTTGAGTAACTTTTTCGTTACTTTTTTGATTTTTCCTCTAAAATCGACTTTATTTGACATAAAATAAGGAATATATAACACACAACCAGGAATATAACGGAAAGCAATAACTCAACTTTGTCAATCCAGTCAAAACAATAGGCAAACATAGCTGCTATGAATACCACAAAATAGATTCGGAAATAATCCCTCATTATACTTTTCATCGTTCAACTCATTTAATTATAAACGTGCCCCAAGCCATATCGACGTGTTCTCTTATCATTTTGGTGAACAGTGATATTATAATATGCTTGATGTAATCTTTATCACACCAAATCGGGTCTCCGGTACTGTTGAAAATTTTCTTTATGTAGACAATTTCCTTGTACTCTAAAGAAGCCAGCGGCTCATCTTTTTTGCCGATTCTCATATTGCAGTTGTAGAGCAGATAAGTCCATCTAAATTCTATATCAACATAAAGAATAGGGTTGATATACCATCTAAAGGTCTGCCGTTTGACCTCCTCGAAGCCAAGTTCGAGAACTGTCTTTTCAAATAGTTTGAATTCTTCTAATACTGTCATAAGCTGTTTTTTTGAAAAATTCCCCGGGCTTCACAGCAGCCAGGGGAAAGGGGATGTTGAATTTAAATTATGATGAGAAAGTTTTATTTATCCTTGAATTCATCCTCCTGTGCAAAGATGTCGGAGACTTCAAGGTTGATGTTATAATGTGTGGTCAGTAAATCGTAGTCGAAGGCCATTGCCATATCGACAGTCTGCTTGTAGGTGGTAACGTCTCGGCCGTGTTCATCTTTCTTCACGGTGATATCAAAGACACCCTTTGATACATTCTTGAAGCGGACACTGTTCTTCGTGCCGATGAACTCGGGAGACTTCTCGAGGTAGAACTTGAGAGAGCCTTCAGGCAACGAGGTCTCACCCACGGCGCGCGCCTCCTTTTTGTAGAGCTGGAAAATGCGGCTCTTGCGGAGTAGCAGAATACGTTTCTGCTCCTTGAACTGCATTTTGACAGCCGGGGAGTTGCAGGAGAACTCATTGACATATACAATGCGGTAGTCGCTTTCGTTGTAGATATCACCATTCTGACGGAGGTATGCAACCAAATCCCAGAACTTGCCTAACTCGTTGTTGCTCTTGCACTCGCTGTTCTGTCGCACGATACCCTCAATGGTTATCTTCAGCAAATCGTTGTATGTGAACGGAAGTTCAAGAACACCGGACAAAGTTCTGAAGGCGGCCAATGGCACCACCCAGTTGCGGAGTATGCGGTCTTCAATGCGTGCCTGTTCGAGTTGTCCTGTGATATCACTGAAGGCACTCTTGTAGTTGCCGTCATATTCCGCCTCGAACTTTTTGCGGTGTGAAAGGATCTGCAGTGCGAGGTGCGAAAGTCCTTTCTTGCGCTCCTCCATCAGTTCATTGAACTTGCGCTTTGCCTCTGCGGTGAACTCACTGGTGTCAAAGGTCAGGAATACCATACGGCTGAAGAGTGCGATATCTGCAGTGGCCATCTCCTGCCCGGACACGATGACACCGCAGTCCACAGCGGTAGTCTCACGCTTCTTGTCACGGTCCATATTCATTCGTGTTCGGCCGGTACCGTCCCAAATGGCCTTGAGAAACTCGCGCTTCTCGAGCTCAAGGTCATTGCGGTACTCATCGAGGTGCACAAGGGCGTTGGCACACTGTGCGACAGTGTCACCGAGTGAGGCCTTTGATGAACTGTGGAGGTTTGGCGGTTTATTCTCGATGACAAAGAATGACATCAGCGAGGTGCCAAGTTCTGTCTTACCGGAGCCTTTCGGACCGAAGAGGTTCAATATAGGGAATTGTGACTGTGATGTGACAATGTCACGGAATAGTGCTGCCAGGAGGAAACCGATGCCTATTTTGGCATTATTCCCGAAAACAGCAACAAGTTTCTTGGAGTAGTCCAATAGTGATATCGCTGAATAGCCGAGGTGTACGAACCGGCGTTCAAACTGGAAGAGCTTCTGCTCATCAGCGTATATCCTGGAGAATGCCGGCAGATAGAAATTGCGCTCGTCATCGAGGCGCACAATGCCGTATTCATCGGTAGTGTACCATTTCTTGTCAGCATATATACCATTGCCGTATGCAAAAAAGCCCTGCTTCTGCCAACCTAACTGCACTATCTCCAGTGCAGTCTCAGTCTGCTCATAGAGAAACATCTTCAGCTTTGTAAGCTGTTCCTCTTTGGCCAGCCAAATGTAATTGCCCAGACCTTCAATTTTCTGCTTGAATTTCGCCAACGAAACAAGGTCCTCTTGCTTCAGCTCAATGATTTCCTCCTGACGGTTTATATTTCGTATTTTGTAGAGTCGTTTTGGTGAAAGGGCATCTTTGATATGGAACATCGGCTCCATCACAAAGTTACTCCATTGATAGTCTCCTTGATTGGAGACTGAAAAATAACAGTTATTCTCTTCGTAAAAGCCGTACTTGTCGAGCAGTTCCTTGTCGAGCGTCTTGCCTTTCTTCTTGGCTTGTTCGCGTGTGGCTTTTTTGGCAGCGTTAATAGCGGTACTCCATATATCTTTTGGGGCAAAGTTCTGGAGTTGCTTGAGGTACATCTTTTCGAGCACTCCGTCATCGATGAGGGCAATGAATTTTGCCACCTCGTCAATGACATCCTTGCGTTCTTCGGTAGTCGCTTTGGGATTCCATCGCTGGCGCACATACCATACAATAAAGTCCTGTTTCTTCTGCAGCAGGCTCTGCCAAATACCTTTATCCGTGATAAAGCTGTCGGGGTCAGCCTTTACCAAAGGCACGTCGATGTCCTCCTCATTCTCGCCTTGGAACGTCCTGTTCAGGTGGATAACGCTCACCTTGAAGCCCATAGAGAGTGCCAGCGCACCGTGCTTGAGTACGGATTTTATTCCGGTACCGTAATGTTCTCCCTCTTTTGGCACATCTATATCAGGAATAAAGCAGAGTGTTGAAGCATATTTCTTGAGTTGCTGCAGCTGTGCTTTAGTCCAGGCAGAACCAAGCGGAGCAACAGCATTGGCAACACCTATGCACTGCAGGCGCAGAACATCAGGCGCACCCTCGACAAGATAGAAGGTCTCCTCTTTTGTTCCTTGGCGGAGGGCAACGTTTATGCCAAAGATAGAGTTCTCTTTGTCATAAATGGCCGAAGCAGAACTATTGAGGTACTTCGGTCCGTCCTCGCCCAGATTGCGAGCTGTAAAGCCTATCACACGCGAAAACTTGTCGCGGATAGGTATCATTATGCGGTTGCGGAAAAAGTCGTACAGCGAGCCTTTTGAACTGCGCTTCAACAATCCCATCTCCACCATGAGGTCGGTCGAATAGCCTTTGCTCTGCGCGTACTTGTAAAGTCCGTCCCAATCTTTCCCGGCATAGCCTATTCCGATGAGCTGACAGAACTCCTTATCCCATCGCTTTGTAGCATAACCCATGGCAGCTGTATTCTCGGGATATGAGAGAGCCATATTGCCGACATAATACTGCACCGCCATTTCGTTGATTGCTAGCATCGAATCCTTCTTTGCCTGCTCCTGCTGTTCCTGAGGAGTTAAGGTGCGCTGTTCGCTTTGTATATCGATGTTGTATGTCTTGGCGAGTTCGGCCACCGCATCGGGAAATGACAGAGCTTTGTATCTCATCAAGAACCTGATGGAGTTTCCTCCCTCCTGGCACGCGCCATAACAGAACCACGTTTGTTTGCGCGGATCCACGATGAACGATGGTGTCTTCTCGCTATGGAAAGGACAGCAACATTCATAGTGCGCGCCTTTCTTCTTGAGCTGCACTCCACAAGATTCTATAACATCCACAATGTCCGCTCGGGCAAGAACTTGCTCAATGCTTTTATCATCAATCATAATATAAGTGTTTTGGCGTACAAAGGTCTATTTTTCAGACCTTTGTACAAAAGACAAAACTTCAATTAAAAACAGTCTCCTCAAGAACATTTTGGATAGTCTCCAAGATGTTCTCAGTCTTATACTCCCGGGTGTTGAATACAACGGCATTGACACCGTTCTCAAGAGTATTCTCAACACCAGTGACGTGGAAGCGCTTGTCCATCTCCTCAAGGAACCTCATATTCTCGAAGGGATTGAAACTGGTCTTCAGCATAAAGCCGTTCAGTGTCTGATGCAGTACGCAGTGAACTCTTTGTTTTTCAATGTGTGTTATCATTGTTCTATCTGTTAAAATCTTACTAACTCTTCCCAGATGCTCCACTATCTCATCAAAAGATTTACAAGAGGCGGCAGCTGCTTGATTGATATTCCCTAAATGTCGGATTATCCGTCGTACGGTTTTACTCCTCTTCTTGGTCATCCTCTTTTTTGTCTTCATAAAGCATCAGTTCTTGTAGTTCCAAATTCCTTAATACAATATCGACGGCTTTGGATTCACTAACCGGGAAAAGATCTTCAAAATAGAAGTAGGCGGTTAACAAGGTCTTGTAATTTTCCTTTAACCTATGTTCTGCATTTTCACATCTGCTTTCAATGATTTTATCAGCTTTTAATAATGACCGAATGGCCCTAGCTTCATCTTTTTTGTACTCATATGTCCATAAAGAAGCCTTATCGCGTATAAAAGACATTGCTTTGAACATACACTCTTGTTCTTCAGTAAAAGGGAAAACGCGAGATAAGTCAATAAAAATAGTTCTTGAAATGAATGCGACATCCTTTGTCAATCCTCGTCCGGAAATTATCAATCTTCTTTCTGATTGCACCCTGTCATATGAACTCTTTATATTTTCCTTCCATTCCAAATCCAACTCCGAATCAATATCATCAAGATGCATAATCAAATCCGTATTAGTCTTTAATAAGGCTCTAAAAGTAGGTGTACTTGTATGCTTAAAGGATTTTCGAGCAAACGACTCTCTAAATATAAAATTCACAAATTCAGTCTTTCCTGTAGCCTGTTCGCCGTAAATATACAGAATAGGTGCACTGAAATAGTTATCCAATTTAGGCAATTTTGTGCTTGCTAAATAAAAGAGGCCAAGCATCCCTTTGTCACCGTAAAATTGAGAAAGATATTCATAATACTGTTTCATAGCTGTACTTATTTATTATTAATATGTTTTTTTAATTGCATCCTCCAGTTTACCATAGAAAAAGCATATAACTGATTTGAGAGGAAGTCCTAAACCAATCAATTCGCCAGGATTCTGCAGTATCACATTGTCGTCAACTATCTCCTTAAATGTGCCAGTATAAAACTCTCTATTTATATCTACGATGGTAATTTTCTTCCCGATATCATTCTCCTCCAAATCGCATATTGGTTGGGCTTTTATTTTAACTTGTCTTCTCACTTTAACCTGTTTCATTCCTTAGAAAATTTTGCGATTATCTGATTTGTGTGTGTAAGTTTAAGCCTGGTCTTGATGTTAGCAATGTGTCGCTTTACGGTGTAGGGAGATATATGCAGTTCTTCCCCTATCTCTTCAGTCGAGTATCCTTTACCGAGAAGATTTGCCACCTGCTGTTCCCTTTCGCTAAGTTTAGTTTCCAGTCGTGCGTGACAGATTAACCTGTCAAATTTGCACTCTCCGCGCAACGGACACCTGACATCTTCCATACGGAATTGACCGGAACCGCCAACATCCATTGACAAAGCATCGTATTCTCCAAAGTTGCAGCGAATAAACCTATGTACTATCTTATAATGATAGTAGTTCTGGTTTAGCGAACTTTTGGAGTAGAGTTCCGAGAGTGCCGCAAAGGCTCCCGGATAAAGTTCTTTGATGGCCACCATCATTTCTGCGATGAGTTCTTTGCGACTCTCGTCGAGGATAAACATTGGTCCTTCAAGAGGTTTACAACAAACATCACCATCCGGTGTTGTGTAAAATTCAATATTGGCAATCATATTATGCACATATCAATTTTTCCACAATAAGTGTCTCTTCACTCTTTTTGAATGTGTCGGTACGCAACTTCTTATAAAAGGTTGGAATACTCATATCACACAGCTTGCAAGCGCTGTAAATGAAATCCGTCCTCTCCTCGGTTGTTAGTCCGTCGTAGTAGTTCTTAATAACCATTTCTGCCATAATCAAGAAGATTTATTTGTTAGACAATAAAAAATATCATATTTTTGATGCTACAAAAGTATGATAAAAAAATATTATATCCGTCATTATTGACGGGTTTGTTTTGTTAATTATTCTTAATTTGACGGAATATGTATAATGGAGACATAATTAAAGCACTGCTAAAAGAACGCAACTTGCGTGCTAAAGACCTTTTAGAAGCATTAGGGCTTGACGGCGATGGAGGATTGCGCCCATTAGTCGATAGAGACGTAAAAGCAAGTCGCCTTGAACAAGTGGCGGATTTCTTCGGAGTATCTATGGACACATTCTTTATAAGGAATAAATTACCACACATCAGCGTTGTGGGAAGCAGCAACAATGTTGCCTGCTATTCAGTAGGCGCACTTGAAGAAAAAACAGCGAACTTACAGGCATTGATAGAGGAAAAAGACAAGAGGATTGCACTCCTCGAAGCAGTCAACGAAATGCTGATGAAGCAGTTAGAGAGCAAAAAATAAACAATCCCTAAGGACGAGATACGGACATAGGGCGACAAAAGATGCAATGGTCGCTTTTTATACTGCATTGAATTGCAAGGAGTTGCTCCGCAAGGATAAGAGGGAAAAATTACAAAATACTCCCTCCCTCTCCGCAAGAAACAAGAGAACTGAAAGTTCTCTTGTTTTGTTTTATGCCCGCTTGGGAGCTTGCTCACAAAGCGAGTAAAAAACAAAACAAGAAAAACGCGACAGCGTTCTTGTTTCTTGCAAAGGAACCACAAAAAGGGATGGGCGAGCAAAGCGAAGCCAATCCCGAACAAACACGGCAGCGGGAAGCTCGCTTACCGGCTGACGAGAAAAGGAAATTAGAAGAAACGCGACAGCGTTCTTGTTTCTTGCAAAGGAACCACAAAAAGGGATGGGCGAGCAAAGCGAAGCCAATCCCCCTACTCCACCAGCACCCTTGTAAATCTATTTCTTGACAGCAGCCACACAAGCAGTGCGCTGACAGCCGTGGTGGTTATGGCCGCAAGCACTATGCGCACTACATAGGGCAGCGAGGGGGTGTTGTAAAGGTCGTAACTAAGGAATGTGAACGTGAAATGACACAGATATATGCCAAACGTGAACTTGGCCGCCTGCGAGAGCCACGGGCGTGGCTTTGCGTTGAGTTTCTGAATAGTCACAAAAACGGGGAAGGTCATCATAAACACATTTATGCCGGCAAAGTACCACAGGATTTCCAAATAGGCATAGTTGCCGGGGAAATAGCTGTTTGTAACAATGTAGCCCACCGAGGTTATGGCATAGCCCGCAATGAACATAGGCAGGTTTATTGCAGCCATCTTGCCCCAGCTCCATTGAAGGGGGTATTTTTTAAGATAGTAGGCCAGTACAAGGTAGCCCGCAAAGCCCGACACATAGTAGAAGGTGCCATATACATTCCAATCGCACTCGCCCAAAAGCCCCATATGGCCATAGTTACCCGCGTAACCCAATAAAGGAGCTGCCATTTTAATATATGGCAAAAAGAGTGTTACCACCCACACGCCAAGCACTGTCTTTATCTCTTTTTGCGTTGCCTGCACAAGCCAGCTATTTATTATGGGCATAACAAAATATAAGCCTATGAGCATATAGAGATACCATAGCGGTGTGGTGTCGAAATTAAAATTGAAGACGAAGGTATATAGCCGTTGCAGCAATGTTGCAGGAGTGTAGTCAGCCACCGACAATTGGGGGTTGGGGGTATGGGGACTCACCACCGTGAAGTAGAAATACGCCATAAGCGGAAGTGCCAACGACCAGAAGAGAAGCGGCTTCAGCACACGCCCTATGCGCTTGCGATAGAACTCGTTAAGCGTGGTTCCCTGCTTTATAGGCAGCAACAGCACGGCCGTCATCATTGCAAAAAGAGGAACGCAAGGGCGCATAAGACTGCCTGCAAACACACCTGTAACGAACATTTCGCGGTTGGCATCGAAATGTGCCACGAAAGGGTCGCAGCTATGCGAAAAGACCACAAAGAAACAGGCTGCCACGCGTAGCATATCTATCCAACCTATATTTATTTTTTCGTTTTGTGCCATATTGTGTTGTTTTTACAACCAATCATCGACGCAGCTTAAATACAAACTCAAGCCCACCACCCTGTGCCTCGCGTGCCGATATTGTGCCACCGTGCAATGCCACCGCATTTTTTACAATGGCAAGCCCAAGGCCTGTACCGCCAAGCTTGCGGCTGCGCCCTTTATCCACACGATAGAAACGTTCGAATATACGCGACAGATGCTCTTGCGGCACTCCCGCGCCATTATCTCTGAAACTGAAATAGTAGTACTCGGCATCGCTGCGAAAGCAGCTTACTGTAATAACCGCACCCTGCCCCGCATAGGCAACGGCATTGTCGAACAAGTTGCGGAAGATGGAGTATATTTTACCCGCATCGCCCATAAGCAACAGTTGCGCAGGCAGTTTGTTCTGCACGCTCATTCCCTGCTCGGCAAGCTTGTTCTCTATCTCCTGCTGAATACCGCCGACTACCTGTGCTATATCCACCGACTCTTTATTTATCTTTTGCAAGGTATCGTTCATACTGTTGAGGCTCTGCATATCCTGCACCAAGGTATTGAGGCGGTTGCTTTGCGAGTAGCAACGTTGCAGAAAGTGCATCATCTGCTCGGCGGTGAGGTTGCCGGGATAGTTTTCCAATATTGTTTCCAAGTAGCCTTGAATACTGCATACCGGTGTTTTGAACTCGTGTGCCACATTCTGTGTCAGTTGTTTTTCCACACGGCTCTGCTCCTCGGCACGGGATATATCGTTAATAGAAACCTCGAAACTACCATCGTTGAACAGCACACAACGCAAAGAGAATGTACGCCCCGAGATTTCAACCTTGTCGTGTATGGTACTTTCACGCGTAGTGTTATTCAAGTAGCCGTCGTTATCTATAAAACGCTTTATTTTGTGGAATTCGGGCTGGGATAAGATATTACCTGTGTCGGCCAGATGCTTTGCCGATATAAAATCGCCATACTCTCTGAAGAGACTGTTTGCAAAAAGCAGGCGTTTGCGATGGTCGAAAAAGGCAAGCCCCTCCTGCGCTATACTCAAATGCATAAGCAATTTTTGCGTTGCAAGTTCTTTACTGCCAACCACCTGCACCACACGATACATTATTATAATGAGCAACACGACAAGAAAGGCTGCAAAGAGGAAAACAACCAAATGCTTGGCGGTGTTGTGCGTATAGACAAACTCATAAGGCATTGAACTTCGCACAATAAAATTAAACTCTTCATCGTAGGTTGCCACATAAAAATACTCCTTGCCGGTTGCAGTGGAGAGACGACGCACAGCATAGCCCACGCCATCGCTTTTGGCCTGCAACACTTCGGGGCGGGCTGCGTGGTTTTCACTGTTTATCCAAGCATCGCCTGCCAAGGCCGATGACTCATAAAGCACATTGCCGGTTGCTGGTGAAATGAGTGTGAGACGCAGACCGCGCCTGTCGTAATGAGCAATGTAGCGTTGCATATACAGGGCCATATCTTCGCTGTACTCATTCTCGCCACGTATGCGCAGCAGGTCGTACACATTCTCGTTCACGTTGCGCAGAGCCTCTTGCAAGTGCAGCTCGGCAAGCTGACGCTCACGATCGTGGTAGTAGTATATGCTGCAACCAACAAGAAGAAGCAACAGCACCACAAGAGGGAAAAAGAACTTTGCAAACGAGGAGGGCATACTATTACTGTTCGTTACGGTCTAAAATGAAACAATAACCATAGCCACTGCGCGACACTATATTTGAGGCATAAGGACCAAGCTTCTTGCGCAAGCGTGTCATATTCACGTCTATGCTGCGCTCGAGCACGTTCACGTCGTCGGGCCACACACGTGCAAGAATCTCCTCACGCGAATATACCTTGCCGGGCCTCAACAGCAACATATGCAACACCTCGAACTCCTTTTTTGTGAGCGATATATCCTCGCCGTCGATGGTTGCACGCTTGGTTTCGGGGTTCAATGCAAGAGAACCCACCAGCAGCTCGCCAGCCTGTGCAACGGGCAGGGCAACGGCCTCGTGGCGACGCAACACCGCCTTCACGCGGGCAATAACCTCGCTTATGCGGAAAGGCTTGTGTATATAGTCGTCGGCACCCACATTGAAGCCCTTGAGCACATCGTTTTCATCACCCTTAGCCGTAATGAATATTATGGGGGTATTTGACACTTGTGGTATCTTACGCAGGCACGCTGCAAGAGTGAAACCACTCATATCGTCCATCATAACATCGAGCAGAAACATATTGTAGGAAGCCACATCTTTTTCAAGAGCCTCCCCACCTGAGTTTGCGGTATCTACCTCGTAGCCGCTGTTTTCGAGATTAAACTTGAGAATCTCACACAAATCGGGCTCGTCATCTACTACAAGTATTCTTTCCATACTCTTTTATTCGAAACTACGCAATAAATTTATCTCATCGGCCCAACGGCTTTCGTCGGGTGTTTCAAGGATTATTGGTATATTATCGAAACGGGAATCCTTCATAAAACGTTTGAAGAAATCCAAGCCCAACAAACCTAGCCCAATGCTTTCGTGCCTATCGACACGCGAGCCCAAGGGCTTCTTGGTATCGTTCAAGTGGATTGCAAGCAGATACTCACGCCCTATGATATTGTCTAACGCAGCAAATGAGCCTTCGTAGTCGTTTACAATGTCGTAGCCGGCAGAATAGAAGTGGCAGGTATCTATGCACACACCAACACGGCTTTTATCATCGATGCGGTCTATTATGTAACGTATCTCCTCGAGACGGTTACCCACGTTGCTGCCCTGCCCCGCTGTGTTTTCAATAACAGCAGTTACACCGTTGGTATGTGCAAGAGCCAGGTTTATATTGGCCGCAATGGCATCGAGACACTGCTCCACCGATATTTTATTCAAATGACTGCCTGGGTGGAAATTGAGCATTGTGAGCCCAAGCTGCTCGCAACGTTTCATCTCATCGAGGAAGGCTGCACGCGACTTTTGTATAGCCTCATCGTCGGGGTTGCCAAGGTTTATGAGGTAACTGTCGTGCGGCAATATGTAACGAGCATCGAAGCCACCTGCCGCGCAACGCTCCTTAAAGAGAGCAATGCTCTTTTCTGTGAGAGGTGCCGACACCCACTGGCGTTGATTCTTTGTAAAGAGGGCAAATGCATTGGCCCCTATAGCCACTGCATTCTGCGGTGCGTTCTCCACTCCACCGCTTGCCGATACGTGCGCTCCAATATATTTCATAACTTTCCTATTATATTATTTACGGCAAATTTACAAAAAAATGAGTAGCTGCAGAAGAATTTTTCTATCTTTCTGCAGCTACTCATTTTTATTTTTACCACCTGTTATTCAGCAGGAGCAACCTTCACTGCCGATGAGGCAAAGAACTTGTTACCACCACGCAAGAGGTTACGCACCTCACTGATGAGCTCGTGACTTTCTTGAATAAGGTTCAGATATACAAAGTCCATACGCAGGCTGCCGCTGCTTTGGTGCAGACGCATTGTTTGCGTTTTGCGCAGGTTGGCAAGCGCATGCTTGAGGTCTTTTGCACGCTCCGATACCTCGTGCGATGCCTCGTAGTTACCGCTTGTTATAATGTCGTTAATGTCTTTAAGCGTGTTATATACGTCGCGACAATAGGGAGAGAACTCCTCAATGTAGTTCTTCGACAAGGGTGAGAAGCTGTTGTCGGCGTGCTCCTTCATAGGCTCACCTATGCGGGTAAGCGTATTCAACATCTGCTGGCAACTGTTGGTACAAAGGTGATACCAGGTGCTGCGCTCAAAAGCAAGCTGCTGGTCTATGCGCTGCATGCCACGTGTTTCGGAACGACGCTCCTTTTTTAAATAGGCCTTCTCCTCTACTATCTTTATGAGCGACGACTTTAATGGGCGTAGCTCATCTTTTGCAAACGACTCAAAGAGACGTTTGTATGTATCGGCCGAGAAGGTGAGCGAGTGTGTGAGGGTGCTTGCAGCATGTGCCTGCAATTTATTCCACACCTCTTTTTGGTCCTCGGAACGGAGAATAACCATCATATCCTCGTCTGCCTTCTCACTATCCTTCTTCTTATTATACTGTATGTGGCTGCGAATGAGCAGATAGACAACCAGGGCAATCATCACATACATTGCAGGGATACCGCCATAGTTCATTATCGATGCCACAAAAGCAGCAATTATGAATGCAGCACCGGCTGTGATGAACCAACCGCCCACTACCGAAACCACACCGGTTACACGGTACACGGCACTCTCGCGCCCCCAGGCACGGTCGCTCAACGAAGAACCCATACCCACCATAAATGTAACATAGGTTGTTGAGAGGGGCAGTTTAAGCGATGTACCAATTGCAATGAGCAAGCCCGCAAGCACCAGGTTCACGGCAGCGCGCACAAGGTCGAAAGCAACATCTTCACGCTCCTCTAACGGAGTAAAGCGTTTGTTCACCCAGTCCTTAACACTCTGCGGCGTTACACGCGAAATTCCATCGACCATTTTGGTTGTGGCACGCACAAGGTTACGGGCAATGGGCGATGTTCCGAAAATATCGCCATCGTCGTTCTGCTGGCTCGACAGATTGATTGATGTCTGCAGCACCTTGCGAGCCTTTTTACTTGTCCATAGTGCAAAAACCATAACTGCACCCGCTCCAATGAGGAAATATACGGGAGTTTTTGCCGAGCCGTTGAGCGAATCCATCATAAAACTATCGGCAGAGATACCGGCACCATTGGCCGTGAAATCCTTGAACGATTCAAAACCAGCCAATGTAACACCAATGAAGTTCACCAAGTCGTTACCCGCAAAGGCGAATGCCAAAGAAAATGTACCTATGAGCACAACCACCTTGAGCACGTTCACCTTGCACCAGTGAAGCAACTGCATAAATATTGTAAAGAACACAAATGCAATAAAAAGGATAAGAACAGTGTGCTCGTCAATATATGCCCTCACGGAATTTGTTACCAACGCACTGCCTTTCAATCCCTTAATGAGCATAAAGTATATGATTGATGTAACTGCAATACCGCCAAAAATTCCAATCTTGCTCGACAGATTTTTGCGATAATGGAAAGTAAATATAACACGCGCAATCCACTGCACAATGAGACCAAACACAAAGGCTATGGCCACCGAAAGGAAGATTGAAATAATAATTGTCAACGCCTTATCGGTATTGAGCATCTCCATGAAACTTGCTGTGGTTGTGCTTGAATTGATGAGCGCAGTGATGAATGCAGCACCGAGCAACTCGAACACCATAGAAACCGTGGTAGATGTAGGCAAGCCAAGCGAGTTGAAGAGATCGAGCAGAAAGACATCGCTGATGACCACCGCCAAGTAGATGCACATAACCTGACTGAAACTGAAATACTGCGGAGCAAAGATTCCGTGGCGCGCCACGTCCATCATTCCGCTACTGAATGTCGCACCGATGAACACACCCAAAGCGGCGACCATAAGCACGTGTTTTAATTTTGCAGCCTTACTACCGACTGCAGAACTTAGAAAGTTTACGGCATCGTTGCTCACACCAACTGTCAAGTCGAGTATTGCCAGCGAGAACATAAAGATGACTACCAATAGATACGCAATATCCATAATCGATATTTTTAATTTATATTATGTTTTATTTATGCAGTTAATCGCTCACCAATTCTTATTAATGTCATACCGAACAAAAGTGAGATATCTCAATAGTCTTTTTAAGAATCCTCACGCAAGGTTCTGAATGACAAATAAACTTTATGGCTATATATTACTTCTATCTTTGCATCATAGTTACTATACCCGCCTTCTAAACGGAATAGTGCTAAATTATCACAAAAATAGATAAATATTTTATATTTCAACAAAAGGGACAAAAAAATTTAACAAAGGAAAGTGCACTTTCCTTTGTTAAATTTTTAATAACCTTATTTACAACGCAATGCGAGTTTTACACCACCGGAGCAAAATATTTATTACTACCACGCAACAAGTTGCGCACCTCGCTCAACAGCTCGTGGCTCTCCTGTATTATATTGAGATACTCAAAATCCATACGCAGGCTCCCTTTGTTTTCCTGCAAACGCCTTGTCTGTGTTTTGCGCAGTGCGGCAAGCGCGTGCTTCAGATCTTTGGCACGTGCCGAAACCTCGTCGGCATTGTCGTAACAACCGCTTTCAACCATTCGGTTTATATCCATAAGTACATTATATACATTGCGACAATAGGGGGAGAACTCCTCGATGTAGTTTCTCGAAAGCGGAGAAAAGCTATTGCCGGCGTGCTCTTTCATAGGCTCACCTATGCGAGTGAGGGTATTGAGCATTTGCTGGCAGCTGTTGGTACAGAGGTGATACCAAGTGCTACGTTCAAACGACAGTTGCTGGTCTATGCGCTGCAAGCCGCGTGTCTCCAAGCGACGCTGTTTTTTTAGCTTCGCCTTCTCCTCCACTATTTTTATGAGCGACAATTTAAGTGGGCGCAACGAATCTTTGGCAAAAGCCTCAAACATACATTTGTATGTATCGGCCGAGAAAGTGAGCGAAGAAGAGAGAGTTTTTGCAGTACGTTCCTGCAATGCAGCCCACACCTCAGCCTCATCGTCGCTACGCAACACCACCTGCATAGTAACATCACACTGCTCCTCTTTTTTCTTCTTATTATATTTTATATGGCTGCGTATGAGCAGGTATATTACAAGCACAATCATTGCATACATTGCCACTATGCCACCGTAGTACATAATTGCAGCCACCAAGGCACCCAATATAAAGGCAGCACCTGCGGTAACAAACCAACCACCTATAACCGAAATAACACCGGTTACACGATACACTGCACTTTCGCGCCCCCAGGCACGGTCGGCAAGTGAACTACCCATAGCCACCATAAATGTAATATATGTAGTGGAAAGGGGCAATTTTAGCGATGTACCCACGGCAATGAGCAAGCCGCCAAGAACCAGATTCACCGATGCACGCACAAGGTCGAAGGCAATATCCTCACGCTCCTCCAACGGGGTAAAACGTTTGTTTACCCAATTTTTCACAAACTGCGGAGTAACACGCACTACCGCATCGGCAACCTTAGTGGTTGCACGCACAAGGTTACGCGCAATGGGCGATGTGCCGAAAATCTCATTTTCTTCGTTGCTCTGAGTAGATAGGTCAATAGATGTCTGCAACACCTTCAATGCCTTTTTACTGGTGCACAGCGCAATTACCATCACCGCACCGGCACCAAAGAGGAAATAGACAGGCGTTTTTGCTGCACCTGCAAGCGACTCCATAGTAAATTGATCGGCAGAAAGACCGGCAGGGTTGTTGAACGTATATGTAATGAATGAATCGAAGCCGGCAAGGGTAACGCCAATGAAGTTCACCAAGTCGTTACCCGCAAAGGCAAGTGCCAGCGAGAATGTACCAATGAGCACAACTACTTTAAGAACATTCACCCGGCACCAATGGAGCAACTGCATAAGCAGTGTAAAGAAGAGGAAACAACCACCTAACACCAAGGGTAAGTTATTATCTATAAAATCTTTTATATCGGCCGGCACGATAGTGGTACCCTTCAACCCCTTGATGAGCATAAAATATACTATGGAGGTAACAGCAATACCGCCAAAGATTCCTATTTTACGACCAAGATTCCTGCGAAAATGAAATGTAAAGATAAGACGTGCAATCCACTGCACCACAAGGCCAAAGACAAAAGCTATTGCCACCGAAAGGAATATGGAAATAATCATTACCAATGCTTTGTCGGTATTGAGCAGGTTTACAATATCCATATCGGCACCACCGCTGAACATTTTTATTATTGCCACTATAAAGGCTGCACCAAGCAACTCAAATACCAACGACACAGTGGTAGATGTGGGCAAGCCAAGCGAGTTGAAGAGGTCGAGCAAAAAGACATCGCTCACCATCACGGCAAGGAAAATGCACATAACTTCGGAAAAGTAGAACTCCGATGGGTTAAAAATTCCACTACGGGCAACCTCCATCATACCATTGCTGAACGCTGCACCAATAAAAACGCCGGCAACAGCCACAAACAACAAGTGTTTCA
>JAFUOP010000004.1 GCA_017481875.1 Bacteroidaceae bacterium | reverse complement strand
TCTTGAAGTTTTCAATGAAACCTGATGGCAATATCAAACGAGCTAATTCCAATAGTATTTTTTCGTCCTGCATAGTACTTTATTTTAACTATGCGAAGATAATATTTTTATATCATCCCCCCAACTTTTGCAGGTGAGCCGTAATAACACAATAAAAGCAGGGGTACCCCTGCTTTTATTATGTTATTTGATATAAGTGCTATCAGAATGAATAGTACAAGCCAAATTGCAATGTATTATTTAATTCAAAGCCATAGGCTGACGTATCTTCAACATCGACATAACCCAAAGAACCAAACTTGGCAACAACGCTGAATTTGTCACTCAGGCCATATGCGATACCGGGCTCAATAGAAAGCCCCCATCCATTGAAGCTATCGCCGACTTCTGGTTTAAGGTTCAAATAATCGAATACGCCATCGGCAAATACGCTTAACGCACCGCTTCTGTAGAAAGTATAACGGGCATAAGGACTCACTGTATACTGTTTACCTAAGAAATCACCGCTTTCCATATCGGCAAATCCCAAAGCCAAACCGAATGACCAAGAATCATTCAACACATAACCAAAATCGGGAGCAATCTGAAAATTTGTTGTTTTATATCCGTCGTTATCAGTTTTCATAAACCCGACATTGCCACCAATGTAGAATTGAGCACTGGCAAACATTGAAACAGCCAAGAAGGCAACTACAAAAAATAACTTTTTCATAATAATAAAAAATTTAGTTGCACCGAACACTGCTAATTGCTACGGTTTCGGTTCGGAATTGAAACCGTGTGTAATATATGCAATTTCAAATTAAAGAACAATTTTTTATACAAAAATTATTAAAATTGGAAAATCATGAGAGTATTTTGTACTAAAAATGGCCGCTCCCCTGCCATTGAAATACTCAATGCTGCGGGAACAGCCATTTTTTATATGCGTTATGTATTACAATCACCCGCAATGGAAGTAGCGGTTGACGAGCTTTAGCATCTCCTCTTGGTTGCCCGCAATTTGTGCACGGAGTGTGCGGTCGCCATAAGAGCGCAGTTTCTTTATGATGCCGTCTATCATTGCGGGGCTGAAGACATTATATTTCTCAAATATTTCGCGCTGCTGTTGCAGGCAGTCGGCCGATGCCTCGCAGCTGTCGGGCAACTGGGCAAGCAACTTCAGCTTGTCCTCGTTCTCTTTCTGGTGTATGTTCACATTCACATAGGTTCTTTCGGCTATTTCCAATGCGCCTGCAAGTTCGAAGCCGTGGCGGCAGGCTACTGCAAGGCCGGCAATCAATTGGTAGATATCGGCAGAACCATCGGGCGAGCGCATCTCCACCGTCTGTTTTTGGGTGGTGTCGTAGTTGCTATCGCCCTCCAAAGGATTGGCTATGCGGCACATATCGCTCTTTGCGGCCCAGCCAAGGGGAACACGTACAAGAACTGAACGATTTCTGTCGCCCCAACATATGTTTGTGGGGGCCTCTTGATGAGGAACAAGGCGGAAGTATGATGTGGGGTTGGTGTTTCCGAATGCAGTTATCGAGGGGGCAAGCTCCATCATTCCGGCAATTGCCTTGCGGGCAGTTGCTGAGAGCACACCACCGTCGAGCATCTGGTTCACTCCGTCTTTTACTATGCGCATATGTATGTGAAGGCCCGAACCTGCCTTTCCTGCTGTGATTTTGGGTGCGAATGTTACATCGTAGCCCATACGGTATGCCAGGTTACGTATTATCCATTTTGCAATCATAAGCTGGTCGGCTGCATCACCGGCGTTTACCGGCAGAAATTCAATCTCATTTTGTTCGTAAATACGGCCATCTATGGTGAAATTACCAACCTCGGAGTGGCCATATTTTATCTGGCCGCCGGCTTGTGCTATATAAGCCATACACTGTGTACGGAACTCGTTGAACTTAGCATAAGGGGCCGATTCGTGGTAGCCTTTCTGGTCGGTGGCAGGGAACAGGCCCTCATTGGGGGCTATTACATAATATTCGAGCTCGCCCATTGCCTGGAACTGCATACCGGTAACATCGGTAAATGCTTTGCAAGCCTTGTACAAGGTATTTTCGGGAGAACTCTCAAGCAATTCACCGTCTTTGTTAAAATAAGAACAGAGCATTGAGAGTGTAGGAATCTCGGCAAAAGGATCTACGAAAGCAGTTCTGAAACGGGGTAGAACGTAAAGGTCGCTACTGCCGGCCTCAATAAAAGGAAAGAGGCTTGAACCATCGACACGCTCGCCACAAGTGAGTATAGCATCAAGATAAGCAAGGTTATTTATTACAAAGTTTAAGGTTTTAAGCCTGCCATCACCTGCAGGATACATAAAATTCACCATACGCACACCATTCTCCTTTACAAAGCGCACTATATCGGCTTTTGTAAATTCACACGAAGGTTTTCCAAGATATGCCACTACTTTGTTGGCATTCATATCCAATTCTTTATTCATACAATTCTATTATTTACTGTTGATTTTGTAAAGATAATTAATATGATGATTATATCCGACGAAGATGAATTATTTTTTAGAATTTTATTGCAGTTTACACAAATAGCAGTATTCAACAACAGATGTTTTTACTAATATAGCAACCTGCCCCGGTGTGCACGGCATTACATTTGTAACAAAAAACAATATGAAAAAAACGATAACATTCAGCAAAACAGGCACAAGTTACATTGCAAGGAGATTAGAAAATGAAAAAAAATCTCCACTAAAAATTTTATTTCTCGCTGCAGGTGCATCGGCAAGTGATAAAGAGGGGTGTTTTACAATAAACGGCATAGATGATATGAATGAAGACGAAATGCTGCTCATATATATGCACAAAGATGCTATTGACAATCTGGACATTCCTCGTGCATTGCAAAACTGCAAGGTAAGGACCATTTTACCTTGCAAACAGCCTGTGGGCGAACGATTGAAAACCCGCCCTTTAAATGGTGAAAGGACCTTTGATAGGTGCAGTATTGAAATTTTGAAATTCGGCAGCGGGCAGGAGCTTGACAGCACAGAAGAGGCGAATATATTGCCGGCAGCCGGTATGGAAGGTACATTCTGCGGGTGCAGTTCACTACACACAGTGTTCCCCATAAACATTAAAGCTGTAAGCAATATTAGCGATGACACATTCGAGGAGTGTGCTGCATTGCAAGAGATAAGGCTCTATGGGCTTAATGCGACTATAAATTTAACGCACTCACCACTGGTAAGTTATAAATCCATTTTATATGCAATCACCAATAGTTGCAACAAAATTAGCATAGATTTTGCCGTTCACCCCGACACTTACAGGTACATTCAAACATTGAAAGAGGCACCAAGCAAAATTGGAGGCACACAAACAGAATGGAACACATTGCACACAAAAGCAGTGAAAAAGAACATACATTTCAGCACAACCGAGTTCATTGTTTTTGTAAACAAGCAAACGCTTTGTTTAAATAATGTAAACATAGAACAGGAAACTCTGAAACTCCAAGAAAATATGGTTACCATAGATGGAGATACTATGATTTTTAATTAATTAACAATAGCATGAAGGGAGAATAGCTTTATTTGTGCTAATTTTGCACGTTCATAACACACACATTGCAACGATGCATCTCTTTTTTTTATTTATACCATTATTGTATATAGCATTTAATGGTTATCTTTTCTACAGAATTTTGCAAGCAATGCAAGGCTTGCCCACAACCATAAAGATTACGTTATCAACACTGTATTGGGCTATAACATTGTCTATGTTTGTAGCAATGATACTCCGTGGCAGTGAGCTACCGGCCTGCTTTGGAAAAGGATTATTCCGCATAGGCTCGTCTTGGCTCTTTTTTTCGTGCACGGCCGCAATGTTACTTATCGCTTTAGATATTGCACGTATTTTTATACCTGCAATGCAAGGCAATTTATGGTGGGCAATGGGTGTTGCCGCAGCAATTTATGCCTACGGAAATTACAACTACCACAACCCTCAGGCTGTATTCCTGGATATTGAAACAGAGAAGCCAATGAAGGGTGAATTAAAAATTGCAGCCTTGAGCGATTTACATTTGGGGTATGGTACCGGGAAATGTGAAATGAAAAAATATGTTGAATTAATTAACAGCCACCAACCCGATGTAATACTTATTGCAGGAGACCTCATTGACAACAGCATTGCAGCTGTCGAGAACGATAATATAAAAGAAGAGATTGACAAACTGAAAGCACCACAAGGAATATACATGGCACCGGGCAACCACGAATATATAAGTGGAATAGAAGAGTGCAAAGAGTTTATTGCCGGCACAAATATAAAATTATGTATGGACAGTGTTGTTACGCTTCCTTGTGGTGTACAACTTGTATTGCGCGATGATGGTTATAACAGAAAGCGTTTGAAGTTAAAGCAATTGTTTGAGAAAACAGACAGCAACAAGCCTATAATTTTAATAGACCACAAGCCCAATGAACTGACAAAAAGCAATGAGGCCGGGACAGACTTACACATAAGTGGACACACGCACCATGGGCAGGTATGGCCGGGGAATTTAATTACCGACCATTTATTTGAGCAAAGCCACGGCTATCGCAAATGGTCTCACGCCCACGTGTGGGTATCAAGCGGAATATCACTTTGGGGGCCACCTGTACGCATCGGCACAAAAGGAGATTATGCAATCATCACTTTAAGTGGCAGGGAAGAATGATGCACACCCTAAATTACACTATACTTTAATAATGTTGCTATAATAGATTTAATAGATGGATTTATACAAAAATGTGCTTATAAACAGCAAGAGCGGCCTTATTCTCGAAGGTGGAGGAATGCGTGGCGTATTTACATCGGGCGTACTTGATAACTTTATGGACCGAGGAATACGTTTCCCTTATACAGTGGGAGTGAGTGCCGGAGCCTGCAACGGCATTTCATACATGTCGGGGCAACGTGGGAGAGCAAAATATGGCAACATCGACCTTCTTGAACAATATAACTATATAGGGCTTAAACACCTGTTGTTAAAAGGGAATATTATGGATTTCAACCTGCTGTTTCACGTATTCCCCGTAGAGATAAGCCCCTACGACTACGATGCACTTGCACGAAACAAAGAAATTTTTGAAATGGTTACCACAAGCTGCAAGAGTGGCGAGGCCTGCTACTTCAACGAAAAGCATAACCCCAAACGCATAATTGAAATTGTTGAAGCATCGAGCAGCCTGCCTTTTGTAAGCCCCATCGCCTACGTAGATGGTGAGCCTATGCTTGATGGAGGTATTGCCGACTCTATCCCTCTACTGCGTGCACAGTCGCAAGGATTCACAAACAACGTGGTGGTGCTCACACGCAACAAAGGCTACCGCAAAAGTGAAAAACCAACCAAAGTGCCATTCTTCATGTACCGCAAATACCCCGCCCTGCGCAATGCCATACGCAACCGCAATGCCCACTACAACGAACAGATTGCTTTGGTTGAGCAATTGGAAGATGAGGGGAAAATAACTGTTATACGCCCCGAAAAACCTATTGAGGTAGATAGAATAGAGCGCGACATATCTAAGCTGACAGCTCTCTACGAGGAGGGATACAACTGCGCCGATAAAATTAAATTTACAATAGAAAGCCGATAGCTACAAAGCCGGTACATTACGTGTGCGGAACGACTCACGCGCCTTGCGCACATAGAGCTTAACCACGTCGGCAGGGAGGTGCGACGTTGCAACAAACTCACGTATGAGCGAAGGATAACGCACAAGAGCCGTTGCCAACAACCAAGCTACAGCCATACGCACATAATAAGGCTCCGTTCCCTGTACACTACCCTCTTGAACATTTTTTGGTTTTCCTTTAATGCTCCTATATTCCGACTTTATTTCATTAAAGTTAATCGTATCAATGCGTGAAAGCACCTTTTTCAGCAACGAAGGCTCCAAGAAGTAGCACATAGAGAAAACCACAGCAAAACGCACCTCAAACTCACGCGAAGATGAAAACCACTGTTGCAACCACTGCCACAGCAATTCCTTGTCGGCACCGGCTGCCCACTTTGCCGAGGCACAGAAACTGTCGCACACAGCCCAATTATCCATTACAGGTATATACTTTTCAAGCATCTGCAAGCGCACTTCACAAGAGCACTTACAACGGTTTATAAGCAGCCCCCAAATAACAGTCTCTTCGTAGCAAAGAGACTGTGAAGGTGCTTGTTCAAAAGCCTTTATGTAGCCCATTGCATCGGTTGCAGAAAGTTCACGTGCCACAGCCTTCATTTCCGGAGTGTGCAAGCCAAGTACTTTGCGCACAGGCAGTGCATTTATCACGCGCAAGTGCCCTTCGCGGTAACGTGTGTCGTTCTTAAAACGCTCACCCACAAGAGGTAATAAAATATTTGTTATCATACACTATTCTTCGGGCAAGTAATGGTCGGGTATTTGTTTGTGTGTTACAATGAGCCCCTGTTCTTTAATCTCGTTGAGACGACGGGTGATATTTCCTTTGCCTGTTGCAAGTTGCTTGTATGCTTCGCGGTAGGCATCGGACGCTTTTTCCAGAGCAACCTCTATTTTTGAAAAATTTTCGGTAAAAAGCACCACTTTTTCATAAACAGCATTTGCAGTATCGACAATCTTCTGAACATCGCGTTGCTGTCGCTCGCGTGTCCACAATGAATTTACCACAAAGAGTGTAGATATGAGATTTGATGCAGATATTAATACTATACCACGTTTATAGGCATAGTTCCACAAATTATTATCGGCTTCCATTGCAAGAAAATAAGATGGTTCGTTAGGCACAAAAAGCATTACATAATCGAGTGAATTTGTGTTGTAACTTGCATAAGACTTTGCAGCAAGCCCATCGATGTGCTTACGAATGGAGAGCAGGTGTTCTTTGCGATAGCGGCTGCGAGTCTCCTCGTCCTCGGCCGAAAGATATGCCATATATGCTTTTAAGGAGACTTTTGAATCAATTATTATATCGCGTTTTCCCGGGAAGTGTACTATTATGTCGGGTTTCATACCTTGCTGCGTCTCGTTGTGAGATATAGCATTGCCTTTATCATCGTAGAGTGTCGCCTGCTTTTCCCATTGCTCACCCTCCACAAGCCCCGAATTCTCGAGTATCTGTTCCAAAATTGTTTCACCCCAATCGCCTTGGAATTTATTATTGTTGGTACCAACAATTGCATTGGTCAGGTTCACTGCGTCTTGGCTTATTTTTTGATTGGCCTCTATAAGATTCTTTATATTTTGCTGAAGAGAAAAACGTTGCTTGCTCTCCTCGCCATAGTAGCTATCGACCTTCTCACGGAAAGATTTCAGATCAATATTAAAAGGTTGCAAAATGGCCGTCAGATGTTCTTGCGACTGCCGGCCAAAGAGTTCACTGTTCTTTTGCAAAGCCTCGGCAGCCATATTTTTAAACTCCATACGCATTTGCTCAAGAGTTTTGTCGAACTGTTCTCTTTGCGCACAGAGCCGTTCATCTAAAATACGGTTTTCACTTTCTATTGCCGCAATGTGAGTGAGCAATTGCTCACGTTGTAGCTGTTGCTCGGCTGCCGCTGTTGTTGCAGCAGCAAGCTGCTGGCGTGCAGTGGCAAGTTCTGCGCCTATTATTTCGTTCTCTTTTTTTATGGCAGCATTACGCCCCACAAGTTGCATATATAACACTGCAAAAAGCAGGGTTAATAAAGCAACGATAAGAATTGTAGTTGTCATTTGCTATTGTGTTATTTTGTTTTGTCAGCCTATTTATACTTGTGTAGTAACGACTCTAAAAAGTTCATAATAATACGATAACTGCGCCTAAAGGTGGTTATACGCTGCAGGAGCCCCACCCAGCCACTCACTGCCGATAAAAATATATTGCCCACCGAAAGGGATTGCTTAAATAGCAGCAAGCTGTTATTCAGGCGTTTGCTTGCAGCTTTCAGTTGTACACTATTGGCACGCTGTGCATTGTGCAATTGCACAAGAGTTGTAATGGGTGCACGCTGTTCACTCTTCTCCATTGCTCTGTTCAACATCATTAAAAAATACTTTATATAAACGGGCAACCACCATATTGGCAAAAATACTCCCACGCAATAAATAAAAAAGCCACGCAGCAGCAAGCAACAAAAACGCGACAAGAAGCAGTGCCGGTAAAACTCCCATAAAAACAGATAGCATAGCCACCAATGCCGCTATAAAGCATAACGATGACAGCAACAAAAAAATTATGACCGCAAGCCAGGAAAGTGCGTCGGCAAAAAGGAGCGACAGCCTCTCAACAACAGATAGTTTTATCTCTTCAATTTTAAGATTGAGAAACTCACAAGCATCGCGTGAGAGCCTGTCGAAGTTCTGTTGTACACTCATAGCACATTACTCCTTTAACGACAGTGATATATCCTCCTCTATCACCTGGGAGCCGGGTTTACAACAAGAGATTTCGTCCTTAATGTGTTTTAGAGCGTCATCTGCATGTTTTTTTATATCACGACGCATCTCATCGCCTCTTTTGGGTGCAAACAACAAAGCCATTATGCCACCGGCAAGCACCCCACCGGCAAAAGCCACCATACAACAAGCAAATTTCATAATTCAAAAGTTTATATATTAACATTACCCCGAACTATGCCGTTGCCCTCTCTTGGCAAATGCGAAGATAGTTGCATTTTTGCCGAAAATCAATTTTTAAAGAGTATTTTTGCAAGCTATGAAAAATCAAAATCTCTTTATTAGGTGTTTCATAACAAAAAATTACTATCTTCGCTTGCCGTTACTGCATACAGCAATGTTCGGATACAAATGAAACAACCGAAAGGAGCAAAGCGGCACACCTATTTAGTTTTTTTACATAAATTTTAGAGAACTATGAGAAAAGGCTATATCATACTATGTACGTTGGTTGCTATATGTGTAGCAGCCTGCCATAATAAACCACAAGCAACTACTGCCGGCGACAAAGAGAGCTGCCGTGCAGCAATGTTCGACACCTTGCGCATAAACAAACATATTTTGCTCGACACATTAGATGCAAATTCTCCTGCACTAAAAATAGACATAGAATTGCTTGTTCCGGGAGATATCTCACCAATGGTAGCCCAAAACATGAACGCATGTATTTCTTATGCAGCGTTTGGATATGAGGGATTGACAGCGGCCAAGGCTGCCGACTCCACTGTAAATTCCATGAAAAACGAATATCTTGAACTACGCAACGACTATATAAATGAAAAAACAGCCAACCCCGATGCTCCTTGGTTCAACAACTACTACACACTGCACAGCAACGCAAGCGAGGGGCTCCACGGCAATATATGCTATACTGTAGATTATGAAATATACAGTGGCGGTGCACACCCGAACAGCATAATAAGTTGTGTAAACATAAATGAAAAAACAGGCAAAGAGATTACTCTGCAAGATATTTTTACCGACGGTACCGAAGAACAGCTAACAGAAAGACTTATCGACAGGCTCGCGCTGCAAAACGGAGTAAAAGGGATAGAGGAGCTTAAAGAGATTGATTATCTGGTGCTGAACGATATGTATATTACCAATAATTTCATATTGGGAAAAGATAGTATATTCTTCCTTTACAACAATTACGAAATAGCCCCATATTACAAAGGAAGAAGCCGCATAGGATTCAAATACGAAGAACTGAAAGATTTACTCAAAGAAAGTTTTTAAAATAAAGCAGATGGAAGAAATTTTAAAATATTTCCCTTCACTCACCGACAAGCAGAAGGAGCAGTTTGAAGCACTGTACGACTTATATACAGATTGGAATAGTAAAATAAATGTCATTTCACGTAAGGACATTGAAAATCTATATTTGCACCACGTGTTGCACTCTCTTGCTATTGCCAAAGCCATACAGTTCCGCCCCGGTACAAAAGTGATGGATTTTGGGTGCGGTGGTGGCTTTCCCGGCATTCCCCTTGCCATAATGTTCCCCGACACCGACTTTCACCTGATAGATAGCATAGGCAAGAAAGTGCGTGTAGCCACAGAAATTGCAGCAGCCATAGGGCTGGAGAACGTGCGTGGCACGCACAGCCGTGTACAAGAGATTAAGGAGAAGTATAATTTTGTGGTGAGCCGCGCAGTAATGCAGCTGCCCGAACTCATAAAAATATGCCGCAAAAATATATGTAAAGAACAACTAAACTCCCTGCCCAATGGTATTATATGCTTGAAAGGCGGGAATATTGAGGGAGAGGTGCAACCATTTAAGAATTTTGTGGAGATAACAGAGCTAAGCACTATATTCATCGAAGAGTTTTTCAAAGACAAAAAAATTGTTTATGTTCCAATAGGATAAAGTATGTTAGAGCTTAGAAGATTTATATTTAACCCTGTGCAGGTTAATTGTTACCTGCTGTGGGACGAGACAAAAGAGGCATTGCTCATAGATTGCGGAGCGTTGCACCAACACGAAGAGGAGCAACTAAAAAATTTTGTAGCCGAAAAGGGGCTCACCATTAAACACTATCTGAACACCCACCTTCATTTCGACCACATATTCGGCAACCCTTTCGTGCAACACTGCTTTGGGCTTGGATACGAGGCCAACGATGGCGACATAGCTTGGGCCAAAGGTATTGCAGAGCGAGTAAAGCTCTTCGGGCTACGCTACAACGAAGATATCTCGGCACCGGTGCGGGTTCTTAACCACGGCGACAAGGTACAGTTCGGCAATCAAACAGTTGAGGTTATTGCAGTTCCGGGGCACTCCCCCGGCAGCTTGGCTTTTTACCTGCCACAACAAAAAATGGTTTTCACAGGCGATGCTCTTTTCCACAGCAGCATAGGACGCACCGACCTCCCCGACAGCGACCACCTTACACTTATAAAGAGTATAAGAGAGAGGCTCTTTACACTGCCCGACGACACGCGTGTATTCCCCGGGCACAGCGACTACACCAATATTGGAATGGAAAAAGAGTATAATTTATATGTACGCTAACAGGAATTAATATCTACCTGATATTTACGACTTTATGGAAAATTGTGTTCTAAACCGCCATAGAGCAATTGTTTCAGAGCAGTTACCTGCTGCACACTCACAGGCAAGCGCAAAACTGTATCCACCCAGTCGTAACTATCACCAGTCTTTCTGTGCGAGCTATACGTTATCTGCATCACCGGGTGCAGTGTATCATACTCTACAAGCTCTATATTATAATGTGCAGGAATAAAATTATCTACGCTTAAACGACGGTTATCAATGCCATAAGGCAACAAAAATATAGCCCTTGCCGGTGATGCAAGTTCATCGGTAACAGCGTGCTTGCAAGAAACAACAAACACAAACGTTAAAATGACAAAAAGGATACGGGCCATTCTCAAAAATATTACAATATGAGAACAGCAAGGTGTGAAAAATTGTTTACTCGCTCTCTATTACATTTGCAAATTTTTCCCATACACGGGCAAAACCATACTCGGCAACAGCACCACGCGGAACAACCAATGTGGCAGCAGCATACACCGCAGCATCGGCAATATCACCCGAGCACATAGGGGCAGCCTCACATTGCAAGCGCAACTCCTTGAGCGACGAACAGCTGCGGAAAGCCTGGTCGCCCACATTCACCACGGCAGGAGGAATGGTTACACTAGCGAGTGCCGAGCAGTTATAGAAAGCACCATAGCCTATGCTTAGCACGCCACTGTGCAAAGCCACCGAGCGCAACGAAGAACAACCCGCAAGCACACCTTGGTCGAGCATATTGACACCTGCAGGCAGCGTGAACGAGGTGAGTGAAGAACAACCCCAGAATGCACCTTTTTTTACAGACACCAACGTAGTGGGCAAATCAATGGTTTCCAATGATACACAGTCGCGAAAGGCCCACCCCTCAATAGAAAGCACACCCGCAGGCAAGGAGACGGCACGCAACGAAGAACAGCCGCAGAAAGCATACTCACCCACACTCTCTACCGAGCCACCCACCGACACTCTCTCAAGCGACGCACAACCATCGAACAAAGAAGGTTCTATGTTTATGAGCATATCGGGCAAAAAGGCATTGCGCAACGATGTACACCCGGCAAATGCAGCACGGCCGATAACGAGCACTCGTGTAGGAAAGACAACCTCGGCAAGCGACACACAACCTTTAAAGGCATTCATACCCACAATGTGCAGAGCAGGGCCAAAAACGATCTCGGCAAGAGCTGTACAGCCCTCAAAAGCCGAAATACCCACACTCTCCACCGAGCCACCAAGCTCCACTGAGAGCAGACCTGTGCAACCGGCAAAAGCCTCGTCGAGAATCTCGGTAACTTTATAATTCTTGCCATTGCTCGCCACGGTTGCGGGAATCACCACCCTGCCCTCATAGGGTTCATCGTTCTTAGTAACGGTTGCTACTCCCTCGGCATCATTCAAGAGGTATGGTATGGAATCTATTTTTGTTATCATAATTATGGTATTAAAAGCGAGCTGTCGCCATAGCTTAAAAAACGGAAATCGTGGGCCAAGGCATAGTCGTAAATCTTTTTCCAATCACCCTTCACAAATGCCGACACAAGGAGCAACAGCGTGCTTTTGGGCTGGTGGAAATTAGTTACTATAGCCTTTACTATGCGGAATGTGTAGCCTGGGGCTATCATAATTTGTGTGTGAGAGTGAAGAACTGCAAGGCCGTGCTTCTTAAGGTAACCGACAAGTGCTTGCAGGGCATCTATGGTACTCGCAGTGTGCTCACATTCATAGGGTGTCCACTGGCTCACATTTAAGGCTTCGGGTGCAATAGAGGGATTCTGCAGCACCTTCTCACCTATAAAATAGAGACTTTCGAGCGTGCGCACCGAGGTCGTGCCCACAGCAACAGCCTGCCCGCCCGCTGCAATGAGTTTTTCGAGCAACTCCACACGCACCTCAATGTACTCCTCGTGCATTTCGTGTTCTGCAATGAGTTCACTTTTAACAGGTTTGAATGTGCCTGCACCAACGTGCAAAGTAACCTCTTCACGACATATACCGGCACGGTCTATTGCCTCCATCACTGCAGGTGTGAAGTGAAGACCTGCCGTTGGTGCCGCCACAGAGCCTTTCACCTTTGAATATACAGTCTGATATGTAGTGTTGTCGCTCTCTTCGGTGCGGCGGTTCAGGTACGGAGGAATGGGGAGCTCACCTGCGGCTTCAAGTAACTCGGCAAAAGAGTAACCACCGTTCCAAGTGAAACGCACATTGTTCACGGCACCTGCGGTCAAACGTTCCACGGTGAGCGTAACATTGCACCCACCAATATTTATCACTTGCGACAACGTGCCACTCTTCCAGCGATTGCTGTTGCCCACAAGGCACTGCCACACACACTCGCTTGTCTGCTGAAAAATCAATTGGTAGTCGGCCGGACTCTCAGGCTCAAGGCAGAAAACCTCTACCTGCGCGCCTGTCTCTTTGCGGAAGCGCAGGCGTGCCTGAATAACTTTGGTGTTGTTGAATATCATCAAGCTCCCTTGTGGCAGATATTTAGGTAATGAGGAGAAAATATCCTCGCTCACTACACCACCATTATATAATAGGAGTTTCGATGCATCGCGTTGTGCAAGCGGATATTTTGCTATTCTCTCGTCGGGCAACGGATAATCGTACTCTGCAATGGCTATATTCCGTATCTCTTTCATAGTTTACATTTACACACGCGAAGATACAACATTTATGGCACAAAAAAATGAGGCTGACTAAAAAGTATTTTTTAGCAGCCTCATTTTGCAGGAAGATGAATAAAAAGATGTAGTTTAATGCTTGCGTAGCCTGAAAAACCGCAGTTTACTAAACGTAAATGAGGATTTTGAAGGCAAGCGTAACGCAAAAAAATTGTGCAAACGAGTTAAATGCAAAGTTTACTTTGTGATTTTACAACGAGTGCAGCCAAATTTGGGGAACCAAATACACTTTTTAGTCATCTTCATATAAATAAACTCTTTATTACTGAGCAAGCTTGTTGTCAGAACCAAGAACGTTAACAATCCTGTGAATGTACTGTTTCTTCATATTCTCGCGAGCGGGGCCCAAGAAACTTAGAGCGTGCATCCAAACTTTTGCGGGTGCTAAAAAAAAGGAGCAGTGCTAAATTATAAAACACCGTTCCTTTTTTACTAAACTTATCCTTAATCAATTTTCACTTTTTCCGGTGCCATGACAAAATGAACATCTAAGTTTTATCTCTTGAACTTTTCCATTTGATTTATGGTAATGTGTTACTTTACCGGTACCAGAGCAATTAGAGCATTTTGTTTTTTTCTTTGCTTCTCGTTGCTTTCTTCCCTCATTATAATCTTGTTGATACTGAATTCCATTTTGATACATTTGTTGCATTTGTTGCATCTGCATTTGATTTAAATAATTTTGCCATGCTCCGATATTTTGATACGTATTTATCATATGATTAGTCATATTAAAATTGTGATGACTATTGTATGAGTTATCATAATACTGCATCTGCCCCCATTGAACAAATTGTGAGAAAGCCACCGAATTTACTGCAAGAACACAAATAATTAGCAAGATTCTTTTTCGCATAATAATAAATTAATTCGCCTATACTCCCACAATTCAGCATTATACAAATAAAAAAGACGTGGGAGTTTCTACATCTCACTTATCCCACGTACAGGCTCTCGCATTGCCCCCACTCAAGGATAAGCAACGCAGGCAGCCCACGCCATGATATATACAATATGTTTATAGCATCAGCCACAAACAAATATAATATATCTAACGTGAACGTTTCGTTGCCGTATCTTCTTGAATGGTTCAAATTTGCGAGATTTGTACGTAGAAGAAACGTCTGTAAACGTCCTTTTATCAATGCCAATACCCTCTTTTGTCAAAGGAGGTATTTTACTACATTGAATTAAATATGTCACCCATTAGCTTATAACATTAATGGGTTTATGCAAAAATACAGTATAAATTATAAATAACAAATTAAATCTTGATAAAATAATAAGAACATCTATATATCTCCTTATTTCTCTCCACCACTTATCTATTTCATTGTTCCCATGATATTATAGACTATATTAATACACAAAAAGCCCTGCCTAAGCAGGGCTTTTATATGGAAGAAGTTCCTAATTACTGAGCAAGTTTATTGTCAGAACCAAGAACGTTCACAATCTTGTGAATGTACTGTTTCTTCATATTCTCGCGAGCGGGACCCAAGTACTTGCGGGGGTCGAACTCTGCGGGGCTGGTTGCAAACACCTCACGAATAGCAGCTGTCATAGCCAAGCGGCTGTCGCTGTCGATGTTGATTTTGCAAACTGCGAGTGAAGCAGCCTTGCGAAGCTCCTCCTCGGGAATACCGATAGCGTCTTTCAAAGCACCACCATATTTGTTGATTGTCTCAACCTCCTCCTGGGGAACTGAAGAAGAACCGTGGAGAACGATGGGGAAACCGGGAAGCTCCTTCATACAGCCTTCGAGAACGTCGAATGCCAAGGGAGGAGGAACAAGGATACCCTTCTCGTTGCGTGTGCACTGCTCGGGTTTGAACTTGTTAGCACCGTGAGATGTACCGATCGAGATAGCCAAGCTGTCGCAGCCTGTCTTTGTAACGAAATCTACAACCTCCTCGGGGCGTGTATATGTGTGGTGCTCGGCAACAACGTCGTCCTCAACACCAGCAAGAATACCAAGCTCGCCCTCAACAGTAACATCGTACTGGTGAGCATACTCTACAACCTTCTTTGTAAGAGCAACGTTCTCCTCGTAGGGGAGGTGTGAACCGTCGATCATTACAGAAGAGAAGCCCATATCAATACAAGACTTGCACAACTCGAAAGAGTTACCGTGGTCGAGGTGAAGAACGATTTCGGGGTTAGCGCAACCAAGCTCTTTTGCATACTCAACAGCACCCTCAGCCATGTAACGGAGAAGTGTCTGATTGGCATACTTGCGAGCACCGCTCGATACCTGAAGAATAACGGGAGATTTTGTCTCTACTGCAGCCATAACAATAGCCTGCAACTGCTCCATGTTGTTGAAGTTAAATGCAGGGATTGCATAACCGCCTTTCATTGCTCTTGCAAACATATCACGTGTGTTTACAAGGCCAAGTTCTTTGTAATTTACCATAATATCATACTTTTTATTAAGTAATAGAAAATAATCTTTCGCAACTACCCTATGCGGGATTTTCTGCAAATTTAATAAATTCTTTCGTTATAAATAAAAGTTTGTTCAAAATTCTATAAAAAATTTATGTGGCAGACGAAATAATGCTGAAATAGGCTGCAAGATGAAAGGATTTTAATGTAAAGCAAGCACAATTCAGGAGAATAAAATTATATTTTTGCTAAAGCACGAATATGTGCAGCACTCACTGTGAAAAATATTAAAGCAAGCTTAACATCTTTGCCTTCGGCCAAGTTTAGCTGCGCTCGTTGCGTGTAAAAATATTAAAGCAAGCTAACATCTTTGCCTTCGGCCAAGTTTAGCTGCGCTCGTTGCGTGTAAAAATAAATTTTTACCCACTCGCTTGCACAACTTTCGCTCGTTTGTGTTATTTTTGTGCTAAAGCACGAATATGTGCAGCACTCGCTGTGAAAAATATTAAAGCAAGCTTTATATTTCTCGCTCGTTTGTGTTATATTTGCGCTTAGTGGTTGCTTTGTCGCAACAGGCCGCAAACATAAAAAACGAAATAACATTATGTATATCATTGGTATTGCAGGTGGTACAGGTTCGGGGAAAACCACCGTGGTTAAAGAGATTGTAAATTCACTGCCCGAAGCGTCGGTGGTTGTAATTCCACAAGATTCATATTACAAAGACAGCAGCCACGTTCCGGTGGAGGAGAGGCAGTTTATTAATTTCGACCACCCCGATGCATTCGATTGGGACCTGCTTGTAGAGCAGATTACAATGCTGCGCGAGGGGAAGGCAATAGAACAGCCCACATACTCATATATCACCTGCACACGCCAGCCCGAGGTAGTGCACATAGAACCGAAGGAGATTATTATAATAGAAGGTATTATGGCACTTGTGAGCCCCCAGTTACGCGACCTTATGGACTTGAAGGTATATGTAGATGCCGATGCCGACGACCGTCTCATTCGCCTCATAAGACGCGACGTGATAGAGCGCGGGCGCACACCAGAGACTGTAATTTCGCGCTACGAGCGCATTGTTAAAGAGATGCATTGGGAATTCATTGAACCCACAAAGAAATATGCCGATATAATAATTCCCCAAGGCGGGCACAACACCAAGGCCATAAAAACCCTGCAAATGTCTATAGGCTACTTTTTGAAGAGATAAAAAGCTATGCAATTGAAATTCCTCTACCCGCTTGCACTGCTCATTGCCTTTGTTATTACGGTAACAGAGGGCGATGCCATTTTTCGCGGTGAGGTAGAAGGAGTTTACCCGGTTCCACCCACACCAAGAATCACGTACGTGTCGCCTTATGTGAAAATATCGCCATACGACCACCATTTCCGTGCAGCAGCCGACACACTACGGTGGGATTGGAAACTTGTGGCAGCGATAGCTTTCACCGAGTCGCGCTTCGACAGCACTGCAACATCGGAAGTCGGAGCCTGTGGTGTGATGCAGGTTATGCCTGCCACCTTGCGTGGAATGGGAGTGCCGGACTCGCTACACATGGACACCCGCACCAATATTATGGCAGCAGCCGAGTTACTCGACTACCTCGACCACCTGTACCGCCGCATAAAGAATTTTGATGAGCGTACAAATTTCATACTTGCATCGTACAACGCAGGTGCAGGGCACATAGGCGATGCTATGAACCTTGCCGAAAAATATGGTCGCCCGCGATATGTGTGGAATGACAATGTCGATAGTTTTCTTATATTAAAAGGAAAACCCGAATACTACACCGACAGCGTATGCCGCAACGGCTCTTTCAGCGACTGGAAGCAGACGCTATCTTTTGTAAAAAAAGTAAAGCGCAATTGGAGACGGTTTGAGATGCTGCAAACCCGTTACAACGACTCCATAACAACACTTATGGCAAAGGACAGCACCATAAGAATAAAAGAATAAGAGGGCGGTTATATGCAAGAAAAAGCGGCAGGCATATTAAGGACACAAATAATATTCACCGAATATAAAGAAGGCAACATAACGGGGCACACCAACAACGATGCCGTGGTCACCGTGGCACTCCCTGGCGACAGCGCATACAAGCAACTTCCTGCCCTGCTCACCAATGGTTGCAAATTAAATATATTATCGGCCGGCACCAACGCACAGGGCATTCTTCACCCGCGCGACATAATACTGGAGCCCGACTACCTGATAGATATATCATCGCTTGCCCGCTGCGTGCAACCCTACGGCTCGCCTGCAATGGGCTACATAATAAACCTCTTTGAAAAGAGCAGCGACAGTGCTGCCCGCCTGCTTGGAGAGGCAGCCAATATGTTCCTCGACGACTGTGTAAACGAACACAACGACAAGCCCGCCACATACGTAGAATCTATGAAACGATTCTTTCGCGAATACCCGCTGCAACTGTCGGCATGCAACGAGATTGATAACAATTTCTTTACACTCGCACGTGAGCAGTTCAACAACATACAGATAAAGGTGGGCACGTCGGGCATTCTTGATATGGAGAGTGCCAGGCGCAACGACAAAACCTACCTGGAACCATCGTTCTTTTGCGAGCCGTTAGGCTTGCAAGGGCGCATAGACCTGTTGCAAAGCGACTGTAGCAGTCTCATCGAGCTTAAGTCGGGCAAGGCCGATGAATTCTGCGGTGGCGCAAAAGCCGAGCACAGAATACAGATGTCGCTCTACAAGGAGATGCTTTGCTACTCGCTACAGATTCCGCGCGAAACCATACGCCCTTATCTGCTATATTCACGCTACCCCCGTTTCTACCGCGAGGAGAGCAGCCCCACAGAGATAAGCCACGTGCTTATGCTGCGCAATAAAATAGTATCACAACTCATTGCCATGGGCAAAGACGGGCTGCGCACCACCCTGCTGAAAATAACAGCCGACGACCTTAACGAGCGTGGCAACAACGGCAGGCTATGGAACAATTATCTACGCCCGCGCATTGAGGAAGTTCTCAACCCCATACGCAATGCCGACGAGCTGCTGCAGGACTATTTTTTTGCCAACACAGCCTTTGTTGCACGCGAAATGCACCTTGCAAAGGTGGGCAACGGCGATTATGAGCGTGGCCGCAGTTTTGCCGATATATGGAACGCACCGTTAGAAGCAAAGATTGAAAACGGCAACATACTCACCGACCTGGAAATAAAAGGATTTGACAACGAGGAGGGAATAAATGAAATAACCCTCTCGATACCACAATACAGGGAGGATTTCTTCCCCAATTTCCGTGCAGGCGACACCGTGTTCATATACCGCCGCGACAATGAGCAGCACACCGCTGTAAACAGACAAGTAACCCGTGGCACGCTCACAAGCATCACACCCACGGAAATTGTCTTGCGTCTGCGCCACAAACAGAGGAACCACAACCTATACCCGCGCACCAGCCACTACGCAATGGAGCACGACCACCTCGACAGCACCTTCCGTGCCGCCTTCCGCGACCTCTTCAGCCTGCTCACTGCTCCCGAGGAGCGCACAAGCCTGTTGCTTGCACGCCGCACACCACGCATCGACAAAAGCCGCACGCTCGCAGGGCAATACACCAACGAATACATAGACAAAATTGTACTACAGGCAAAGCAAGCCCGGGATTTATTTTTGCTTGTAGGCCCTCCGGGCACAGGAAAAACATCGCAAGCACTCAAGAGTATGGTGCAGGAGTTCCACGACCACGACAAGAGCAACATACTGCTGGCTTCATACACCAACCGAGCGGTAGATGAGATATGTGAAGCACTTGAAAACCTGCCGCAGAACCCCGCATACATACGCATAGGCAGTGAGCAAAGCTGCGCACCGCAACATCGCCAACACCTGCTGAAAAACGCAATAGCGCACTGCAACAACCGCGAGCAGATAAAAACCACTATGCAACAGTGCCGCATAGTTGTGGGCACCGTGGCATCGCTCACAGGACGCAAAGAGCTTTTTGCGTTAAAGCGGTTTGACGTGGCAATAATAGACGAAGCCACTCAGATATTGGAGTCGCAGCTCGCAGGCCTGCTTGCCGCCACAACCCCGCAAGGCGAAACTGCTATAAAAAAATTTATACTCATCGGCGACCCCAAGCAACTGCCTGCAGTAGTAGCACAAAACCCCGCTACAACCAAAGTAAAGAGCAAGCGACTCAACAATATTGGGATAACAGACCACGCCACCTCGCTGTTCGAGAGGTTGTACAACTACTACCACAAGCACCCCGTGGAAGGCATCACCGCCACACTCTACAGGCAAGGACGAATGCACCCTGCAATAAATAGTTTTGCCAATAAATACTTTTATGACGGCATTTTAGAGCCCATTCCTCTGCCCCACCAGCAGGAGGAGTTGGAGTACCCACTATATGAAAAAAGCGACACCAGACAAGGCCTCATCGCCACCAAAAGGGCCGCATTCATAGACACAGCCGAGGAAGCCGAAAGTAGCAACCCCAAAATAAACCGCAGGGAAGCCGAAGAAATAGCCCTTTTTGTACAAGCATATTACCGGGTGCGCACCGCAAATGGGCTGCCCTGCAACCCTTCGCGAGAGGTGGGTGTTATTGTACCTTTCCGCAGCCAGATTGCAATGGTAACAAAGGAGATAGCCCAATTAAGAATCCCCGACAGCAAAGATATTGTAATAGACACAGTAGAACGTTTCCAGGGCTCGCAACGCGAAATTATTCTTTTTGGCACCACCATAAACAGCCCCTCGCAGATAGATATTCTTTCGGCACCGGTACCCGATGAAAAAGGCAAGCCAATAGACCGCAAATTAAACGTGGCCATCACCCGTGCACGCAAACAGATGTTTATTTTTGGCAATAGGCAAGTGCTGGAACAGTCGCCGCTTTACAAGGTGCTAATTGAGGAGATATAAACTGTTATTTTTACAAAAACACGAAATTTATGAGAAACTACTCCATAGATACACTAAAACTCATTTGCGCAATATTGGTAATATATATCCACACCCCACAACCCGAAATTTGGGAAACTTTTATTACACCGATAATTCGTACTGCAGTCCCCATATTTTTTATGATATCGGGATATTTTACTTATGGCAAAAAAAACATTAATAAAGTCATCATCAAAAGAATCATATATTTGGCGAAAATCTTATGTTGGGGATTTCTATTATATGCATTGCTGTTCTTTATCGCCAATGGCAAAGACTCATTAGCACATTTATCAAATATCTTTACAAAACGATTTGTTTTATTCAATTCTGTACCTCTTGGAATGCACCTATGGTATATTTTTGCTTACATCTATGTGCTTATTATTATTTTGTTTGTGCATAGATTTAATTTATATAAATTACTTTTCTATATAACCCCTATAATATTGGTTATGACATTAGCAGTAGGAAGATATTGCGAAATAACCGGCATATCAATGCATACAAGAAACTTTCTATTTACCGGGCTCCCATTTTTTTCAATAGGAATGATGATTAAACGTGCAAAAAAGTTACCAAGCAAACGTTTTGCAATTATTTCCTCCTTAATAATCTATATAATATCCATTTTTGAAGTCAAGTATATATGTGAAGGTAGTGGCGATTATTATGCTACAACAATACCTTTATCAATATTAATATTTATCCTATTCTTGAATATTAAACAAACAACCGATAATATCTTCTCAAAAACGGGTAGAGAAGACAGCCTATACATCTATCTTTTTCACTTCATATTTGCCATATTACTAGCTACAAAGTGTAATACAGTTCCATACCTACCCTATTACAGCGCACCATTAGTATTCTGCTTGACAATGATACTTATTATGGTTTTAAGAAGATTAAAAATTATTGGCAGAATCATTTAATATCCCAAATGAGAATATGTAGTCCAATTTATGCACCCACTAATATACCAATTGCCTAATCACGTACGCGATTAGGCAATCTTTTGTTTATAAATCTTATACAGTAGGTAAAGTAGTAGGTTATAAGATTTAACTATTCAACCATAGAGAAAAACATAGTACCACATTAGCATAAAATTGGCTACAATCAGCAGACATAAAGCAATAGCAGTACCAATAGTCCAAGCTATCTTCTTTATTTTACCCTCTTTTTCAAAAACTGCAAAATAGTTCAAATAGCGGTCCTTCTTCCAATATACCAGATAACCTATTATCCACGAAGGAACAATTCCCAAAGCGACAACAAGGGCCAAATGCCTTCCTACAATGTCATATGCCTGTGGGCCATAGCAAATCATACAAATATTAATCACCAAATAAATAGGTAAGGCAAACAATAGCAATGCAAGAGCGGTCAAATAGTATAGTGTAAACCCCGATGCAGGGTGGTCTATGGTCTTATACAACCCACTTCTCGCCCAATCCTTATATTCCTTGAATGAATTAATTCCGTATTGCTTTTTCAAATGTCTCTTCCAGAAAGGCAAACAATACAGCGGGCGTTGCACCAATAATTCGAGTGCAGCATATATAGGTAATCCCGAGAAATACATCAGATTGTAAAACGAATACAATACCCTGTTCAAGAATTTGTCTATACTATTTTTCATTTCTATTCTTTCTTCAATGCTTTATCATTAAAGTCTCTCCACGATACAATCTTAAGACTAACGGCCCTCTTTCAAAGACCTTAATCCGCATTAGTGCAAGTTGGTAAATTATTGAGCTTGAACAATACCGGCAACCACACGCGGCTGTCAACTTTTATATATTCGCCCTCTGCTTCGCTGAAGTGTGTAGCCGGAACCCACAGGGGCATATCCTCATTTATCAGGCGCAGTGCTTCCTGGTCGAGCAATGTATTACCGCTGCTTTTAAAGAGTTTAACATTGTCTATCGAACCATCTTTCTTTACAATGAAGCACACAAAGGTTCTACCCTCGATTTTGTTTTCCACACATTCTTTAGGATATTGCAGATTATTTTTTATCCACTCCATTAAAACCTTGTGGCCACCCGGGAACTCCGCCGGGGTTTCAAGAATAGGAAAGATATATTGCCCATTATTGTCATAGGCTATGCCGCTACCTTTCATATACCCGCCATCAATATTAACACCATTATAGAAATAATGAAAAGCTGTTTCCATCGTCTTCATCATATCGGGATATTTGCCAACATTCAACTCGTACAGATGCGCAAACTCCTTTTCAAGTTCATCACTCTTGCCATTGCTCGACCAATAGAACTGCCAGAACTGCATTTGGTGCCCTTTGCGCAGCCGGGAAACGGTGTAAAGCATAATATCCATCTTCTTATGCACCACCCGATGCAGGAGGCTTTTGAAAAAGTTCGGTGCATCAGCTTCATATGTACCTCCAACTGCAATATTCACCAATTTACGGCAATAAACTGTATCGTTCACCAAAGAGATTGAACCAAAGGCCTCTATATGACTTTTGGCAGCACTATACATAGTAAAGTCATAGCCACCGTGAGGACATAAACCATAAATTTCAGAACGAAAACCATAAGTTGTTATAAACTCTCTCCAATTACAGGGGAAAGCATCGAAAAACGCCTCCTGTTTCTCCTTTTTGTCAGGCTCATTGACTAAAGTTCTATACGCTCTATTCAACTTTGCTGTATCCACTTGGAAGTATTGTGCATTTGCACTATGCACTACAAGCATAAATAAAACAACAAACAAAAAAGCTCTTTTCATAATACAAATCCAATAAAATATGTATACGATTTATTCCTTACCACGTTTCTTTGCTTCTTCGAGACTACCCCCGATCATTTGACATATTCAATATCCACAAGCTTGCCATTCTTGAATGTAAGCCTGCGTATATGCTTCAGGCCCCATTCTATTTTTGCAGCCTTGTATTCCTCGTACTGCAAACCATCGGTAAGAAATGGTTGCATTATATATAGTGAGCCACTGAACCACGAAGCAAACATCTTGTTATCTGCACCAAATTTACCACCTGTAAACTTTTCCATTTTTGCCTTGACCTCTTCATATGTATAAGGAGTGTGTTCCTCCTTGTCGCGTTCACTTATCCGTGCTTTTCTTATTTTGGTTAGAAAAAGAGAATCACCCATTAGCTCCCACACGCAGTCATACCTTCCACGGTATGAATAATTACCGAGGGACAGCCCTTCTACTACCGGCCATTCGGGATATATATCCCTGAATTCTTTCTCATTTATATAGGCAAGCGGCGACCTGTCCATATAATACAAAGTATCGTTCCAATAGAACTCGGCAGGTGGGTTATACATTCTGTGTGATATTGAATAGATTCTTTCGTTAAGGCCCAATGTTGCAAGGATTGAGTCTCTGCGTTCGAACCGTGCTGTAGAAGAATTCATCTGCGCAAAACCACATACGGTGGCAAATGCAAACAGCAAGGCAAATAAAGTCTCTTTCATACGATTTAATTTATTGAGTATCATTGTTCATCTATAACTATAAGACGGGTAAGCATCTATAGAGTTACAAGCAAACTAAATCTATTTACTGTTTATTGAACTCTACCCCTATTATGTAATAGTGAGGCGAATCCTTGAAAAGCGAAGAAGTCATATCTTTCGTAAGCTCACTGTCGCCACAAAAGCGATAGATATTATGCTCGGCGTCCCACCAAAATGAGGCATACATCAGTAGCGGTATAAATGTGTCGGTGGCAAATGGTTCTTCCTTGAATTCACGAAAAGTATATCTGATAAAATTACGGCTCTCATTATCGGCACGTTCATTATCCATACGAACATCGCGCAACACCACCCTGTGGCCCGACTGCGCCAACGGTTCTTTGCCATACGCCCTAAAGAGAATATTTTGCAGAGTATCGCTCTGCGCAGGGGTAAAGCCTATGCCTATTTTTGTTGCAAGCCTGAATACCCCATTGGCGGCATCTTCGGCAATGCCGTCGGCTATCGCTTGGGCGCGGTCGGCCTCATCGAATTCGGCCAGCATATAACGGTTGGCACGCAGCCCTATGTGTAGGTCTTTATCTTGCAGATGCTTGCCGGCGGCATACTCGCGAATGATGAATGTGATATTGTACGTTGTATCCTTTAATGCCGAAATATCGTAGGTGAACATATTGTACCCTGCTTGCTGCAACAGGGGCAGATAGTCGTCGAACACCGGTGCGCTTTTTTTAATTTGCTGCGCGTAGCTGCCTGCAAACACGCCAAATAACAGGGCGCATAATGTAAGTACTTTTTTCATTGTATTTTGTATTTAAAAGATTTTATATAAACATATCAATCATTCATCAAGCAGTTTTTGTATTTCATTCAGCAGCATATCCTTCTGCTGCGGGCGCGGTGCAGTGCGGCTAACCAACCTACCCTCCTTGTCGAACAGCAGATAGGTGGGGAAACTGTTTATGTTCAACAGCTCTTTTAGCGAATGCTGCTGCTCGTCGGGCAAGTTGTAGTGGAATGTGTTTTCGCCATAAATACCAAATCTTTTGACGATTGTCTGCCGCACATCTTCGGGGCTGTTGTCGGCAAAATATAGGAAAACTACATCTTTGCCTTTAAGCGCCTCTTTCACTGCGGGCACATAGCTCATCTGCTCTTTGCAGGGGCTGCACCAAGTGCCCCAGAAATCGACATACACCACTTTTCCCTTGTGTGGCTCCAGTATTGAAGCAAGGAGCGAATCGGCTTTAAGCGTTTCGGGGGTGAGTTCGGCGCAATTACGCAGATATTTCACCTCCAATTCCTCAGCCTCCAATTTACGCATATAGTTGTTCTGCTCTACCAGTTGCCGAGCAGGGGCAAAATCTTCGAGCCCGCGCATAGCAATATTTAATATTGTGTCGTTAAGCGACTTGTTACCATCGGACAGCTCTTCGTAATTTATGAATGTTACTGCAAACTTCTTATCCTCATCGGTTATGGGGAGGGATTTTATTCCATCTCCTACTTTCAGATAATTATAGGCCGTGGAATAGTTCTCAATCTCACTCTTTGTCAATTTATCAATGCCATATTTTTTGAGCAAGGCACTGTAACGCTTGTTTACTATTGTGGAATCTTTTAGTTCCTGCGCGGCTTTTACGGTGTCTTCTACCATATTGAGAGCTTGTGCAAGAAGGAGACTCAGCAGATAACGCCCTTTTTCAATTGTCGCTATCTCTTTTTTACTGAGTTTTATCTCCCCTATGCTGTTTAGTGTTCGCATTGCATTTGATGTGTTTGCATTTAGCGCCACTCTTAATCCTCGCATCCATAGGTCATTCCGGTAACCTGCATAGTCTATCATAATCCTGTTAAAACTGCTACTCATTGTAAGCGGATTGACAATGTCGGTAAACAGTTCATCGATAAGTGCCATAGTCTCTTTTGAGAAACATTTTTGTTGCTGCTTGCGTATGTTGAAGCGATACTGGAGCAATTCACGCAGCGTTTCTGTCTTTATGTTTGTGCGCAGAAAATATGCAGCCTTTTCATTGAAACCGGGATGCTCGTCAATGAAATTCTGCAAGCGCATCATTTTGCGCTTGAGCGTTCCCGCAATGTAGTCGTAGAACAGTTGCTGTGGCGACAAGGCATAGCCCACGGGCGATTCATATATTCCACTTGCCCTGTTGTATCTGTCATATTCGTCTATGCAGCGTTGCATTTCGTTATCGGCAGTAACTGCCTTTGCCTGCCTGCTTGCCCCGTCGTACGAAATTTTTATATTGTCGCCGGGCGATGCCACTAACCTTTTATATTCGTTATTGGGGAAATATGCGATTATAGTAATTGTGTTAAACGCGGGTATGGAGTATGAATATCGGCTGTTAGAGAATTTTCTTTCGACAAAGCTCAAGCCGTGCATATAATACATTTCAAATTTTTCGCTGCTATCTTTAATGTCGAGTTCTATCGTTATGCTGTCGCTGCAATATTCACGTGCGAATGGCGACACACTCTTTTTTCCCCACTTTTTATCTTTTTCCAATACCTTTTTGAGGCTGCATGGGGTGAGCGATATGTTTGTAATTTCCCAACCATTGGGTACGTTCTCTCCCTCGGAAAAGTCGAATGAGCGGTCGGCTGCGTCCAATGGCTCAAAGTAGAGGGTAGCTTTCATATAACCACCTACCGGCAATGCGGTCTCTTGGTCTATATTGACACCTTCGCTGCGCAGCAATTTATATTTCTTGCCACTATTGTTGCCGGTAAGGATACTTGTGCTAATTACTTTTATGTAATCGGCAGCATAGAAATAGACCTCGAGCACGGTATATTCCTTGCTCGTGGTTACTTTAGTTATGTCAAATACACGTGTGTTCTTTGTGCGGAAAAAGGGATACTCGATGGTTTCGTTTTTCTGCGCTGCTGCACAAAACGAGATACAGCATAACAGAGTGGTTACAATGAAATTTTTCATAACAAAATGTAATTATTCTATCATCTTTATTAAATTCTCAAAAACATTCAGGTCTCTTGGGTCGGCATTCACGTCGAGCAGGTTGCCGTTGCGGTCTATGAGCCTGTATGTGGGATAACCCGACACACGAAGAAAGTTCTCCACCGCGCTCTGCTGCTCACCGGGCAGATTGTAGTGTACCACATTCTCGCCTGTTACATTGTACTCCTTTATGACGTTCTTCCACGCCCCCTCATCACTGCGGTTGGCAAGGTAGAGAAAAACCATATCATACGGCGCCATTCTCTCATAAAGTTCTTTGCTGTGCGAAAGAGCCCGTTTGCAGGGACCACACCATGTTCCCCACACATCGACCAATACAAACTTGCCTTTGTACGGTTCAATGAGCTTGCGTAGAATCTTCTCGCCGTCGCTCATATTCTTAACCTCGTCGTTGGTTTTCAGGCTTTCGCTACCTGATAGTGCACGACGTTGCAAAGCAAGATATCTGTTCTGCATCTCCACCACTGTGTTTATTGCAGCCGGTGTCGATATATTCTCCTCTGCCCACTCTATCACATCTGCCGGTAGGGGAATGCGGCGGTTGTTTATTTCGTTCCAGATGATGCCGGCCATATAAATATCGTATATCTCCTTGTTGTTGGGCAGGCGGTTTATCGCACGCTGCGGAATCTTTACAGCGAACTCCCTTATTATTGCATCGGCATTACTGTTCCACACATCGTTTATAATATAAGCAATTTCACTATTATTGAATTCGCTTATAAGTTTTTCTATCTCCGCATCATCGTCAAGTGTTGCAAGTTGTGCCTTCATCTTTTCAAGTTCACTGTCGTAACGTTTCACAGCATCGGTCTCTTTCTCATCGAGCGAGATTGCACCTTCTGCAGCAAGACGTTGCAATGTCTTTGCCACAGAGCCTTCCTGTTCTGGCATATTCTGTACTTTATAATACATATAATCAGTCAAGAAAAGTGGATAGTCGCTATAGAGGCTTTTAGGGCTGCTCAACGTTGAAAACCCATCGGTAGATAATGGTGCAATCATACTGTTCCAAAGAGAGTCGGCAAAGGCGATATATTCAGCGGGCAGTTTATCGCCTGCAACACTGTACATTCCCTGCATAAGACTCTCGCCCATTCCTACAAGAATGTAGCCTGCGAGGTAGTCGATATATCGGCGCGAAAGCATAGGGTGCTCCTCTACCCTCTTTTGCAGTTCGGCATTATGCCGACGGCCGCACTCCTTTACGTGGTGCAGGAACTCCATAGCCTGCTCCTGCGTGGCATACTCGTACTCCATACGCTCATACATAGAAGAGGCGGGATAGGCAAGCAGCTCGTTCTGCAAGCGCACATCGCTGCCCATAAAGAGTTTCTGCCCTGTGCCGAAATCGTGGAGAAAGAAATATGTTTCACCCGGTTCCAGCACGCTAACCTTCGTTGTTCTTTTCCAATCCATATATACTTGTGAGGTGTTCATCAACGGCATCTTAATGGTGAAACGCCCCAAGGAATCCATTTTATCGTAGAAACTTTCATCGTCTAAGTTGCGTGCTATTATGTTATGCACAAACACCTCAAACTCGTTGCCACCCCGTTGCCAAGCCTCGGCAGGCATATCCTTGAGCCAGCCGACGATTGTAACACTATCACCCAAGGCGTAGCCGTTGTCCTTAAAACCTACGCGAGTATCCTTCACAGGGTAATCGGGCAAGGTGGCGGTGGTTATGGGGCTGCACTTAACAGCCTTTGAATTGCCTACGGTGATTGTGCGTGTACCATTCTTCAAATTACCTATGGCAATGTCAAGTCTTTCGTCGTCACATGTTGCAGTGAGTGTGTAGCGGTCTTTCTTTTGCCCTATGTTCTCTATTTCCCAAAAACGGCAGTCATATATAATATACTTATCAGCAATTCCTATAAACCAATCGCCTGTAACTTCGTTGCGCCAATAGGTATTTGCTATTTCCTGTGCAAAGCCACACAGGGTGGCAAATGCAACGACAAGGGTTAAGAATAGTTTTTTCATAACCATTTTACGCTTACAAATTATAATCTTTCTTTTAGTATCTGTTCTACCTCCTCGGCGGTTGCTCCTACTGCAAGAATTGTACCATCTCTGTCAATAAGGAAAACCTCTCCGGCACCTCTGATACCATAACGTTCCCAAATATTTTCCACACCTCGCAGTGCCAACAGGTTGAGCCAAGGATAACCGTCTTTCTCCACGGCTAACCTCATATTTTCACTATCCAGTTCGCTTGCCACTCCAACGACAGTGAATCCCTTATCCTTGTATTTGTTGTACAATGGAATGAAGCTCATCGATTGACGTCTGCAGGGACCGCACCACGATGCCCAAAAATCGACAACAGCAATCTTCCCCTCAATCTCTTTCGAGAGGGTGTGTCTTGCTCCGTTGAGGTCGGGAAGAGTAAAATCAATAAATCGTGAGCCTACACGCACATCCATCGATGATACCCAATTACGTAAGTTAATTGCCATGTTGTTTGTAGGGTACTTTGTATCATATATGTTCTTAAATAAATCCACGTATGGCTGTTTAGCAGCATCGTCTTTGTTATAAAGCCTTTGCGTTGCTTGGTTGAGCAGATAAAGTCCTACCAGGTTCGGGTTGTTCGTGATGTAGTCAAGTTCATATGCATACATCTCTTTTCTTAACTCTTCTCCTTTCGCCATAAATGCCTTGTATTCCGGCGTATAAAGGCGGTTTTCTTTCTCTAACAGCTCTATTTTCTCTCTAAGGCTATTTAACGAATCGCGGTCTTCACATTCATCATATAGTCTCTTGAGTGCTGCCCCTTCAGCTGTTAAAAGTTTTCCTGCTTTCTCCAAAGCAGCCTCCTCCTGTCTCATAGGCAAGTAGAACCTTTCTTCAATGCCTTTATTGTAGGCTATCAGCTCTTTGTTGAGCGGTGTCTGTGAATGCAGTGTAGGAAGTGAAGCATCATCTATTGCATAGCCGTAGAATGTAGCATAAACATCTCCCTCCTCGGCAAAGAAATCCAGCGGCATCCAACAACCATTGTTGTAATCCTCACAAGCAAACAGCTGATAGAATTCAGGAGCGTCGGTATAAAGGTCGTACGAGAAACGCCCATCCTTAACCCAGATAGTATCGACCGGTACTACTTTTGGGTCGCCGTTACCAATCACGAGTAATATACGTGTAAAAGTACTCTCTTTTACCTCGCCCTCAATGTGACAATGTAGTTTTTTGTTATAGTCTATGCACTCCTGTGCAAAGCCACTAATGGTGGCAAATGCAAATAGCAGGGTTAGTAATATCTTGTTCATTTTGTTGGTTGTTTTGAGATTGATTATTCAGATGCTGCTTTTGTCATCGGCAAGGTCAAGGCAAGTATTCAATTACCATTGTGTGGTTCATATCGCGGTGCAGCGTGCCATTCATATCTACAATGCAAGAGAAGGGAATACCGATAAAACGCAGTTTTGCCTGCAGATAGTTCCAATCGTCGCTGCTGATGTATATGTGCTCACCTTCTATGCATGTGCTGCCGAGCCATTCTTCCGATGCTTCGCGGTACTTATCCTCGGTGATATACAGGAACTTTACGGGTTGTCCCTTCATCTCATTCAGAAAACTGCGCTGCTCCATCATTGCGGCACGGCAGGGGCCACAGCCCATATTCCAAAAATCGAGGAATAGTATGTTGCCCTTGTAGGGGGCTATTATACGTTGCAACACCTCGTCGTCGGTAATGTTGTCGCCAGCTGTTGCCACCTCGTATTTCTTCACATATTCGCGATAGGCCTTTATAAAGTGATGGCTTATTATGGGGCTGGTGAAGAAGGGCATTGCCTCGGCAACATACTCGGCAACCACATCGGGGTGGGCCTGTTGCTCTTTTATTCTGAAGCCGAACAGGTGGCGCATTATCTGCCACTGCATCATAAAGCCCGTGCATTGCAGGCCTGTCTCCTCTTGTAACCGCTCGATGACACCGGTAAACGCCTCGCTTATGGTGAGCAGTGTGTCGCCACGCATAGGGAGTGCCGCGTCAAGGAATTGTTTGTCATATTCGGCAGGCAGCACAAATTCAAAGGCGTAATCTTCTATATCTTGGGGAGTGCCGCTCTTTATGGGTAGTGTGAAATCGTTGCAATTAAAGTCCCAAGGGCCGAACTCCATACGGTTTATGAGAACATCGGCATTTTCATATAGCGCGGCAAGGGGATTATCGAGCAAGATAGTTTCGTGCTTTTTCAAGAACTTGAACAGCCATTTATTGTCGAGTGGTTCAAAGCCCTCTACAGCCTTGGGAATGGTGCGCCCGCTTGCCTCGTCGAAATGGGGTGCATATTTGCGGTAGTTATAAAGAGAACGTATATCCAATATATGATACAACCCGGTGAAGATGGCATTTATTCTTATTATATCGGCTGCTATAGGGTGTATATCGGCAGGCAAGGGGAAATTGCCTTTTTCAATATCAATAATAGTGTGCTCCACCACCTTGCCAAGATTGCGGCAGAACTTTTCAACATCGTCGCGTGTACCTTTACGGCCCACCTCGTACCAAGAGGAGAGGTCGCCGTATGGACTTTTGCTATAGAGTTCCTCGTGGATATTACGGCAGTGGTCCACCCAATAGGCTATGCTCCCGGGTGCGATGGTTGTTTTGTGGGCTGCGGCATCTACGGTTAATGTAACAGTGTCGCCTACAAAGAAATAGAGGTCGTTGGGGAGTGAGTTTTCATAACCGTCGGCACGCAGATAGAGTGTTGAGCTGTGGGGGATATGCACATTGCTATTGAAAGAGCCGTCGCTGTTTACGGTTACAAGCACGGTTTCCTCGGTGTTTGCGAAAATATTATCGAATAACAACAGAATATGAGGAGGGTATTTGCCGTCGGGCACATTTATAAATTCCCCACGGAAACATACCATGCCACCACGATAGTGATACTCGTTTATCGCAGGAGCCCACTGCGCGGCAATGCCAAAACTTGTGAGCAGAAACAAAAGTGTAGAAAGCAGTTTTTTCATATTATCATTTTGTTTTTTTGTCTTTGATGGAACATATACAAAAATCGTGCCAAAAATTTAATACATTGGTTAATAATAGTTTATCATTTCTACCATTGTCCGTTTGCGGACAATGGTGTACGGTTTTGCAACACTGTAATACAAAGTAACATAGATATTAGGTGTAAACAGCAAATGCCAAATTTGCAATTCGTTTGCAATATCATTTACCCTGCAAATATAATTTCCTTCATTCATACATTTACCCCCCCTGTTAAAATTTGTTAAAACAAAGTGAGATTCCTTTTACATATAGACACCTATAATGAAAATAGGTTACAAAATTCCATAAACAAATTCTTATACTTTGCACCCGCATTTATTGCACAAATATAAAACAGAAGCCACGTACTGCATAAAAATAGATCTAAAAAAAGGATTTTAGAGTTCTAAAATTTATATTTTATATTTTTGCAGACCACACATAAATGCATACACAAAAAGCGTGCCAAAACGATAATGCAGTAATAAACAGCGCATTAGCACGCCACGCAGCACCTCTAGAGTGTGCGATAATGCACACTGCGCGTGCGAAAGCGCACACACGGGCATTTAAGTAGCCAAGCAGGCTGCTATTGCAAAAAAAGAATTAAAGGGTTATTTTTGCCACAAGAGAAAAAGACGAAAGCTATGATTACCTTTCCAAACGCAAAAATAAACTTGGGGCTCGACGTTGTGGAACGCCGCCCCGACGGTTACCACAACCTTGAAACCATCTTCTACCCCATTCCCCTGCAGGATATTCTGGAGATAACACCTGCCGATGAGGAGGCCCCGGCTTATACATTCAAGATGTTCAACGCCAGGTTCGATGGCATCGACGACGACAACCTCGTAGTGAAGGCATACAAGATTCTTGCAGCCGACCACAAACTGCCCAAAGTGGATATTTCGCTCTACAAGCACATACCCACCGGTGCAGGCCTGGGAGGTGGCTCGGCCGACGCCGCCTTTGCACTTAAAATGCTTAACGAGATTGCCGCACTAGGGCTCACCGACGAGCAGTTGGAGGAGTATGCCGCACGCCTTGGGGCCGACTGCGCCTTCTTCATAAGGAACACACCCGCATATGCCACAGGAATCGGTAATATACTATCCCCCACCCCTTGCAGCCTCGCGGGCTACCACCTAGTATTGGTGAAGCCCGACATTCATATATCCACCAAAGAGGCCTACTCGCTTGTGGTGCCTGCCGCACCCGCAACACCCCTCACCCACATTGCCACCCTGCCCGTCGAGCAGTGGAAGGGAGCTATGAAGAACGACTTTGAAAAGAGCGTGTTTGCCAAACACCCTGCGTGCGAGGTCATAAAAGAGAAGCTATACGCTATGGGGGCAGTGTATGCATCTATGTCGGGTTCTGGCTCATCGTTCTTTGGTATTTTCAAAGAGGAGCATAGCGTGGAAGATATTAAGGCGGCGTTCCCCGGTATGTTCTGCTGGTGCAGCAAGTGCGAATGAATTTCTAAAAACACAAAATGACAATTGTCATTTTGTGTTTTATCTACAAGGTTCACACGTGAACTCTTGTTTTATTTAAAGCCCGTACAGCCTTCCTTGCCAGGTATCACGTTCACGCATACGTTTCTTTACCTTCTCCACAAGCTCATAGTTTTTTATGCCCCAGTCGGGCGCAACAAGCAACTCTTTGGGCGATTGCGATGCAAAGCGTTCGAGCACAAGCGAGGGGCGTAAACGTTCTATATAATCCACAACGGTTTCTACATAATCATTGAGAGAGAAGAGGTGAAAATCACTTGGTTGCTCGGCATACTCTTCGGCCATACGAGTGCCACGTATCAGCTGTAACTGATGCATTTTAAGCGTTGTTAATGGCAATTTTGAAAGTTCAGTTGCTTGCCGCATAAGTTCAGCCTTGTCCTCGCCCGGCAAGCCAAGTATTATGTGCCCGCCCACCGGAATTCCGCAGGCTGCCGTGCGCTCTACGGCATCAACCACCGTGGCATAGTCGTGCCCGCGATTTATGCGTAGCAGGGTGGCATCGCTACAACTCTCAATGCCGTACTCCACAAGAACGAATGTGCGCTGCGCAAGCTCTTGCAGGTAGGCAAGCAGAGAGGGTGGCATACAATCGGGGCGGGTACCAATAACAATGCCCACACAGCCCTCAACAACCAAAGCCTCTTCGTAGCGTTTCTGCAACACAGCAAGTGATTCATAAGTATTTGTATAGGCCTGAAAATAGGCAAGATAACGCATTTGCGGGTATTTGTGTGCAAAAAAAGCTATGCCCTCACGCATCTGCCGGGCAATAGGTTTATTTCTATGGCAGTAGGCCGGGTTAAAGGTGCGGTTATTGCAATATGTGCAGCCACCCCACCCCTTTGTGCCATCGCGATTGGGGCAGGTGAAACCACCATCAAGAGTTATCTTTTGCACTTTGAAAGGGAACTGTTTTTGCAAGTAACTTCCAAAGTCATTGTAATAAAAACGCTCAACAACACTCATATAGAATAAAATTCGCGGTTTACTGCAAAATTACAAAAAACAGAACGATTATACCTCTCTTTTCGGGGGCTAATATAAAAAAGATTAACTATCTTCGTAACCACAAACATAAATGCAATAATTTATAAAAAAAATACAATGAAAAAATTACTCACACTCTTCATCACACTTATTGCCGCTACTGCAACACAGGCCGGCGACAAGTTCAAGCTCACCGATGCCATGTACGGTGGTTATTGGCCACAGACTTATGCAGCCATACAACCTATGGCCGACGGAGAACACTTTGCCCGCATGAGCAGCGACCGTTCAATGATTCTTATGGGCTCGTTTAAAGACGGCAGCATTGTAGATACTCTCTTCAACGCAGCCACAGCACGCGGTTTCGACAAGACACGTATCGACGGCTACCAATTCTCGCCCGACGAGAGCCGCATTCTGTTGCAAACAAGCACAGTGGGAATCTATCGCAACTCCTTCACCGCCGAGCACTATATATTCTCGCGCAAAAACAACAAAGTAGCCCCACTATCGCAGAACGGAGCCCAGCAGGTACCTAAATTCTCGCCCGACGGCACCATGATTGCATTTGTGCGCAACAACGACATATTCCTTGTGAAGCTGCTGTTCGACAACAGCGAGTCGCAGATAACTACCGACGGTGCAGCCGGCAAGATAATAAACGGAATACCCGACTGGGTAAATGAAGAGGAGTTTATGACCAACTGTTCATATGACTTCAGTGCCGACAGCAAGGTTATTGCATATGTAAAATATGACGAGAGCGAGGTAATGATGTACGACATGCCTATGTACCTGCCCGGGGGCAAAGAAAATACCTCAATGATACCCTTCTGCGAACCATACAGTTTCAAATACCCTGTAGCAGGAGCTGCAAACTCAAAGATTTCGGTTCACTCATTCGACATAAAGAGCCGCAAGACACGTCAATTAGATGTACCCATTCCCGAAGAGGGCTACATTCCACGCATAAAATTCACCGACGACGCCAACACACTCGCTGTGCTCACACTGAACCGCCACCAAAATATAATGGATATTTTTACAGTGAACCCTCTTTCGGGCATAAGCAAACGCATTGTACGCGAAGAGAGCGACACCTACCTAAACGAGCAGGTATATGCAAACATTGAGTTCATTGGCAACCACTTTATACTCCACAGCGAGCGTAGCGGCTATAACCACCTATACCTCTACACCACAGGAGGAGAACTTGTGCGCCCCATAACCGAAGGCAATTTTGAGGTAAAAGAGTTCTTTGGCTGGGACAAGAAGAAAAACGAATTCTACTACCGCAGCAACGAGGGCAGCCCCCTGCGCGACAATATATATAAGGTAAATGCCAAAGGCAAAAAGACGCAATTGACCAAGGGCGTGGGCAGCAACAGCGCGGTGTTCAGCAATGGGTTGAAATATTTCATTAACACATTCTCGAACATTAACACCCCGCACATAGTAACAACAAACGACAACAGTGGCAAGACTATAAAGACACTTATCGACAACAAAGCCCTTGTGGAGAGCCTTGCCAAGTTCAACATGCCTACCAAGGAGTTCTTCACCTTCAACACCAGCGATGGCACACAGCTCAATGGTTGGCTGATAAAACCCGCCGATTTCGATGCAAGCAAGCAATACCCCGTGGTAATGTTCCAGTACAGCGGCCCCTACTCGCAACAGGTGAACGACAGTTGGTACATTGGAAACTACGGCAACGCAATGTTCGAGAGTTACATGGCAAACGAGGGCTTTATAATGGCGTGTGTCGATGGACGCGGAACCGGTGGCCGTGGAACTGAATTTGGCAAATGCACATACCTTAATATTGGCGTTTACGAGCCAGGCGACCAAGTAGAGGCTGCAAAATACTTGGGTTCACTACCCTACGTAGATAAAAACAACATTGGTATTTGGGGCTGGAGCTTTGGCGGCTACAACACCATTATGTCTATGAGCCAGGACGACGCAGTGTTCAAGGCCGGTGTTGCAGTGGCAGCACCCACCGACTGGCGTTTCTACGACACTGTTTATACAGAGCGTTATATGCGCACACCCAAAGAGAACAAAGAGGGTTACGACAAAGGGTCGGCCATTGTAAATGCAGACAAGCTCAATGGCAAGCTGCTGCTTATACACGGCACAGCCGACGACAATGTACACTTGCGTAATATGATACTTTACACACACGCATTAAACCAAGCAAACAAAGAGTTTGAAATGGCACTCTACCCCGACAGCAACCACAGTATTTATCACGGTAGCAACACTCGTTTCCACCTCTTTACACGCATTGCCAAATTCTTCATCGAGAATTTGAAGTAAAAGTAAATTTATATAATGCAAGAATGCCGCGAATTCGCGGCATTCTTTGTATATAACAAATTGATTCTTTAATAACCTGTGCGCTCACGCTGCCCTTTGTGCAACGAAAAACCTCCTGCAATGGTAATTCGAAAAAAGAAACCGGCACCGTTAAAATCACAGTGTTTATCAGAGCATTTGCAGGAAAGAGTGCGAGTATGGTGAGTGCAAACACCTTTTTGCTACCGAACCAAGTTTTTGGCAAAACATTGACACTTATATACTAAAAAATCCGTCGCAGTCTGCGACGGATTTTTTAGTATATATAACTGTTATTTACACAGCCTTTGGTGTGGCAGCAAAAGCAAATATCAACATTGCTGCAAGAACCACTATAAGTACAATAACTGCAATCTGCTTCAACATCTGCTTGCGCTTCTTGTCGGCTTTGCGTTTGCGCTCCTTGACAATACGCGCCTCGCTTTTCTTCTTCACAGCCATTATTTTCCCTCCTTTAAATCGAGTGCAATATTAAGTTCATCGAGCTGCGCGGGGTCGAGAACCGAGGGGGCATCAATCATTGTGTCGCGGCCCGAATTATTTTTGGGGAATGCAATGCAGTCGCGTATTGAATCCAAACCGGCAAAGAGGCTCACCCAACGGTCTAGGCCATAGGCAAGACCACCGTGAGGAGGTGCACCATACTTAAATGCATCGAGCAACCAACCAAACTGCTGCTGTGCACGCTCGGGTGTGAAACCAAGCAGAGCAAACATCTTGTTCTGCAGCTCGCTGTCGTATATACGAATGGAGCCACCGCCCACTTCTACACCGTTAATTACCATATCATAGGCATTGGCACGCACGGCACCCATGTCGGTGTCGAGCAAGGGGATATCTTCGGGCTTAGGTGATGTGAAGGGGTGATGCATAGCCATATAACGGCCCTCCTCCTCGCTGTACTCGAACAAGGGGAAATCCACAACCCACAAACAAGAGAACTTGTTCTTGTCGCGCAGGCCAAGCTGCTGTGCCACCTCAAGGCGCAACTCGCACAGTTGCTTACGGGTTTTCATAGCATCGTCGCCACTCAAAATGAGAATGAGGTCGCCTGCCTCGGCAGCAAAAGCCGTCTTCATCTGCTGCAACACCTCTTGCGAATAGAATTTATCTACACTCGATTTCACTGTGCCGTCGGCCTCCACACGGGCATAAACCATACCCTTTGCACCAATCTGCGGGCGACGCACAAAATCGGTGAGAGCATCGAGCTGCTTACGGGTGTATGTTGCAGCACCCTTTGCACAGATACCACCAATGTACTCGGCACTGTCAAAGACACCGAAGCCGTGGCCTTTCATTATATCCATAAGCTCCACAAACTTCATTTCAAAGCGTGTGTCGGGCTTGTCGCTGCCATAGTACTTCATAGCATCGTGCCAGGTGATACGGGGGAACGCCTCGGTGAGCTCCACGCCACGTATTGTTTTGAACAAGTGCTTTGCCATACCCTCGAACAAAGTGATGACATCTTCTTGCTCCACAAAGCTCATCTCACAATCTATTTGTGTAAACTCGGGCTGGCGGTCGGCACGCAGGTCCTCGTCGCGGAAACATTTAACAATTTGAAAATAACGGTCGAAGCCCGACACCATAAGCAACTGCTTGAACAACTGCGGGCTCTGGGGCAGTGCATAGAACTGCCCGGGGTTCATACGAGAAGGCACCACAAAGTCGCGTGCACCCTCGGGGGTAGAACCTATGAGCATAGGTGTTTCAACCTCTATGAAGTTCATAGAATCGAGGTAGCGGCGCACCTCCATTGTCATCTGGTGACGTATTTCAAGATTACGACGCACAGCCTCGCGACGAAGGTCGAGGTAGCGGTACTTCATACGTATATCGTCGCCACCATCGGTGTTGTTCTCTATTGTAAAAGGAGGTGTTACAGCCTCATTCAAAATATTCAACTCACTAACAATAATTTCAATATCACCGGTGGGAATATTGGCATTCTTGCTCTGTCGCTCACTCACCACGCCTGTTGCCTGAATAACATATTCACGGCCCAAGTGCGAAGCCTTCTCGCAAAGTTCGGCATTGCTATCCTCGCTGAAAACCAACTGAGTTATACCATAGCGGTCGCGCAAATCGACAAATGTCATACCACCCATTTTGCGGGCACGTTGCACCCAACCACTCAAAGTAACTGTTTTATTTACATCGGACAAACGAAGTTCGCCACAAGTATTTGTACGAAACATTTTATACTATTTTTTTTGATTAAACGTTTTAACTTGCGAAAATAAGAAAAAAAAACGGGATTAGGCTCAAAAACCGAGAATAATATTAGTATCAGGGGAAGGGGAAAAATATTTTAAAAGATATTTTATATAAAATAGAGAAAATAAATAGCATTTGTTATAGTAATTTAAGAGTTTGGCACGGTTTTTGTAAGAATTCTTATGTAAAAATATTGTTTCCACACAAAATTATGGTTATATCTTCGCAAAGTCAAAAGATAACCACATTTTGACACGAGGGAATAACAACTAGAAAAACCATTTATTCACCCTATTGTTTTTGATTGAGGAGAAGAAGATATGAACGATTTTTCACAAAGAATGTCCGAAATATTATCACTGAGCAAAGACGAGGCGCAACGTTTGCATAGCAAGACCATTAACCCGGAACACCTTTTGCTTGGCATTATAAAAAAAGGACAAAACACTGCAATAGATATCTTGAATAAGTTCAATGTAGATATTGCAAACATAAAAGATTGCATAGAAAAACAGATTAATGAACCCGCCAATAGCGAAGCCGCCAACGGAGAAATAGAGCTAGGGTTAAAAGCAGCAAGAATACTACGTTTCAGCACCTTAGAAGCAAGAGGTCTCAAGGAAGATACCGATGCCGAACATATATTGCTTGGCATTTTAAGAGAAAAGGAGAACCTTGCCGCCAATATTCTGGAAAGCAACAATGTAAATTATTCACGTGTGGTAGATGCCATTAAGAATATGAAACCCGACATCACCGGCGGGTTCGGCTTTACCGACCCCGATGAAGAAGAGGAAGACACTGCACCGGGCAACCCGTACAATGCCGGCCACAAACCTTTTAACAGCACAAACACACGCACCGAAAAACCCAACAACAGCACTCCTGTACTCGATAACTTCGGCACCGACATTACCCGTGCAGCAGCAGAAGGAAAACTCGACCCGGTTGTAGGGCGCGAGAAGGAGATTGAGCGAATATCACAGATTTTGAGCCGCCGCAAGAAAAACAATCCTATTTTAATAGGAGAACCCGGAGTGGGAAAATCGGCTATTGTTGAGGGGCTGGCACAACGTATAATAGAACGCAAAACATCGCGCACCCTTTTTGACAAGCGCATTGTGGCACTCGACATGACAGCCGTTGTTGCCGGCACAAAATACCGCGGGCAGTTTGAGGAACGCCTGCAATCTATAATGAACGAGATGGAAAAGAACCCCAATATAATTCTTTTCATAGACGAGATACACACCATTGTAGGTGCAGGCTCGGCACCCGGCACAATGGACGCCGCCAATATTTTGAAACCTGCCCTTGCACGTGGTGAGATTCAATGCATTGGTGCCACCACTATTGACGAGTACCGCAAAAGCATTGAAAAAGACGGTGCACTGGAGCGTCGTTTCCAAAAAGTGCTTGTAGAACCAACGTCGGCCGACGACACCTACACCATTCTCAAAAACATCAAGGAGCGTTACGAAAGCCACCACAATGTAACATACACCGATGAAGCATTGCAAGCGTGTGTCAAATTGACAGACCGTTACATAACGGACCGCTGTTTCCCCGACAAAGCTATAGATGCAATGGACGAAGTGGGAGCACGTATGCATATAAGCAACATAAATGTTCCCAAGGAGATTGAGGAACAAGAGGCACTGCTGGACAAAGTAAACCGCGAGAAGAACGATGCAGTAAAGCGTCAGGATTTTGAGAGTGCAGCCAACAGTCGCGACAGAGAGAAGCAACTACAAGCCGAGCTTGCCGCAATGAAAGCCGAATGGGAAAAGAGCCGTGCATACAACCGACAGACTGTTACCGAAGAGCACGTTGCAAATGTTGTGTCTATGATTTCGGGCGTGCCTATGCAACGTATGCAGCAAGACGAATGGACACGCTTGCGCGGTATGAAAGAGGAACTTCAAGCAAGAGTTATTGCGCAGGACAGTGCAATAGAGAAACTTACCAAAGCTATTCAACGCAGCCGTGTGGGCCTGCAAAACCCCAACAAGCCTATTGGCACATTTATGTTCCTGGGGCCGACGGGTGTAGGAAAAACACTGCTTGCAAAAGAACTTGCAAAATTTATGTTCGGTTCAGCCGACGCACTCATACGCGTAGATATGAGCGAGTATATGGAGAAATTCACAGTGTCGCGCCTTGTGGGAGCCCCTCCGGGCTACGTAGGTTACGAAGAGGGCGGGCAACTCACCGAGAAAGTGCGCCGTCGCCCATACTCTATTGTACTGCTCGATGAGATAGAAAAAGCGCATACCGATGTATTCAACCTATTGTTGCAGGTAATGGACGAGGGCCGTCTCACCGACAGCTATGGCCGCACAGTGGACTTCCGCAACACAGTGCTCATTATGACATCAAATGTGGGAACACGCGAATTAAAAGACTTTGGCACAGGCGTAGGCTTTACAAAAGACCTGCGTGCAGGCGACAAAGAATATTCGCGCAGCGTCATACAAAAAGCACTCAACAAACGCTTCGCGCCCGAGTTCATAAACCGCATAGATGAGATTATAAACTTCGACCAGCTGGGGCTTGATGCCATAGTAAACATTGTAGATTTAGAGCTTAAACAGATTATCAAACGCGTTGAAGAGCTTGGTTATAGCATTGATGTAACCCCCGAAGCAAAAAAATATTTAGCAGAAAAAGGTTACGATATTCAGTACGGTGCCCGCCCGCTTAAACGAGCATTGCAAACATATGTTGAAGATGAAATATCGGAATTACTTTTATGCGGTTCATTGAAAGCCGGGGACCACATTGTGGTGGTTGCAGAAGGTGATAAACTAAAATTCAACATTCAAGAAACAGAGCAATAAGCAACTCTATTCCACACGCAGAGGCTCTTTGGCTGACATAATGCCAAAGAGCCTCTGCCATTTTGACAGAACAACACATTTGGCACTTTATTTGTTTATAATATTGTGAAACGTTATGCGTGCGTTTCACACATTAAATGGAAGATTAACTAATAACAGATAAAAGATATGCAAAAAGGTAACATTGGGGTAACAACCGAAAACATTTTCCCCGTAATTAAAAAGTTTCTTTACAGCGACCACGAGATTTTCTTGCGCGAGATAGTATCAAACGCCATAGATGCCACACAAAAACTGAAAACCCTCTACGAAAAGGGTGAGTTCAAAGGCGAGCTTGGGAATATGAAGGTAACGGTGTCTCTAAGCAACGATGCCATTACAGTGAGCGACAACGGTATTGGCCTCACTGCAGAGGAGATTGAAAAGTACATTAACCAGATAGCCCTTTCGGGCGCAACCGACTTCCTGGAGAAGTACAAAGACAGCGCAAACTCCATCATTGGACACTTTGGCCTTGGATTCTACTCAGCTTTTATGGTATCTAAAAAGGTGGAGATTGTTACAAAATCGTACAAAGAGGGTGCGCAGGCCGTTAAATGGAGTTGCGACGGCAGCCCCGAATACACATTGGAGGAGTGCGACAAGGCTACTCGCGGTACCGATATTATAATGTACATCGACGACGATAGCAAGGAGTTCCTGGAGGAGAGCCGCATAAGCAACATACTGAACAAATATTGCCGTTTCTTGCCGGTGGAAATTGCTTTTGGCAAGAAAAAAGAGTGGAAAGATGGCAAGCAGGTAGAAACCACCGAGGACAACATAATAAACGACACCACCCCGCTGTGGACACGCAAGCCCGCCGAACTCAAAGACGAGGACTACAAGGAGTTCTACCGCAAGCTCTACCCCATGAGCGACGAGCCCCTCTTCTGGATACACCTGAACGTGGATTTTCCCTTCCACCTCACCGGCATTCTTTACTTCCCCAAGGTAAAGAGCAACTTGGACCTGCAAAAGAACAAAATACAGCTATTCTGCAACCAGGTATATGTAACCGACGAGGTTGAAGGCATCGTACCCGACTTCCTCACCCTCATGCACGGTGTTATAGACTCGCCCGATATTCCTTTGAACGTATCGCGTTCATACCTGCAAAGCGACTCCAATGTAAAGAAGATTTCTTCATACATATCAAAAAAAGTATCAGACCGCTTGCAATCTATTTTCAAGACCGACCGCACACAATTCGAGGAGAAATGGAACGACTTGAAAATTTTCATACACTACGGAATGCTCACCGAGGAGGATTTCTACGACAAGGCAAGCAAATTTGCCCTGTTGCAGGACACCGACGGCAAGAAATACACCTACGAGGAGTACAAGAACCTCATTGGCACCGAGCAGACCGACAAAGAGGGCAACCTCATATACCTATACTCAAACGACAAGGAGAAGGAGTATAGCTTCATAGAGAATGCCAAGAACAAAGGCTACAACGTGTTGAGTATGGACGGCCAGCTCGATGTAGCCCTCATCAGCCTCCTTGAACGCAAATTTGAGAAGAGCCGCTTTACACGAGTTGATAGTGATATTATAGAAAACCTCATTGTAAAAGAGGAACAGAAATCATCTACTCTCGGCGAGAAAGAGCGCGAGGTACTCACAGGCGTGTTCCAAAGCCAGCTACCCACAATGGAGAAGAAAGAGTTCTATGTAATGGCACAGGCAATGGGCGAAAACGGCGCACCCGTAATGATAACCCAAGCCGAGTATATGCGTCGTATGAAGGAGATGGCATCGATACAGGCCGGAATGTCGTTCTATGGCGATATGCCCGATATGTACAACATACTCATAAACGAGGAGCACCCACTTATTAAACGTGTTCTTGCCGATGCCGAGACAAGCTGCGCCGAAAAGCTCAGCTCCATCGACGAAAAGACCACTGCGTGGGAGAGCCGCCGCAAAGAGCTCTACGATGCACGCAAGGGCAAAAAAGAGGAAGATGTACCACAGAGTGAAAAAGACGAGCTCGGGGAAATTGAGAAAAACATAACCGATGCAAAGAGCGAGAAAGAGGCTATACTCGCAAGCTACGCAGCAAGCAACAACACTGTGCGACAACTAATAGACATCACCCTGTTGCAGAATAACATGCTCACTGGCGAGGCACTGAATAACTTTGTGAAGCGCAGCATAGAGATGATGAAATAATTAAAATCACCATTTTTTAAGCTATAAATAAACAAGGGATACCCACGGGTATCCCTTGTTTATTGTATCAAAGACTTATATACTCAAATATTATTTAAGATTTGAAGCGGGGTCGAGGTTGTCGCGCTCGATATCCTTGAAGTAGTTCACTGTGCCAACCTTTAGCTCTGCAGTAGCAGCGTCGTCGCAAACGATGATGCCGCGGGGGTGCATCTGCAATACACTGATTGTCCACATCTGAGTGATGTTACCCTCAACAGCGTGATAGAGAGCCTGAGCCTTATTGTGGCCGTTTACGAGGATAAGAACCTCTTTTGCGTCCATAACAGTACCAACACCCACTGTAACAGCTGTCTTGGGCACCTTGTTGATGTCGTTGTCGAAGAAACGAGAGTTGGCAATAATTGTATCTGTTGTAAGAGTCTTGATGCGAGTACGTGATGCAAGCGAAGAACCGGGCTCGTTGAAGGCAATGTGGCCGTCGGGACCTATACCACCGAGGAACAAATCGATACCACCGTATGATTTAATCTTCTCCTCGTAGCGTGCACACTCAGCTACCAAGTTTTCAGCGTTACCATTGAGGATATTTACATTCTCTTTCTTAACATCTACGTGGCTGAAGAAGTTGTTCCACATAAATGAGTGGTAGCTCTCGGGGTGCTCCTCGGGAAGGCCTACATACTCGTCCATATTGAATGTTACTACATTCTTGAAACTAACCAAGCCCTTGTTGTAAAGGTTGATAAGCTCACGGTATGTGCCAAGGGGTGTACCACCGGTAGGAAGACCAAGAACAAAAGGTTTCTCCTCTGTGGGTTTAAACTCGTTGATTTTACGTGCTACATAAGATGCAGCCCAGCAAGAAAGTTGCTGATAGTTAGGTTCAATAATTAAACGCATAATACTTAAAATTTATAGTGTCCTTTAACTTTTAGTTTGTCAAACTGTGAATCCATTCTCATAAATTGCGGTACGCTCTTTTTAACGCCACCCACAACAGAATCTTTGTGCAACGCCATAACAAGCGTTCCATCGTAGTCTTTGAATAGCATCGGGCCACCCACGTTGCCGGTGAGCAAGGGCTGCGGCTCTATGTGCCACGGGCCGTTGAGGCCATGGCCCTTTTCTGTGTACGCCACCCCTATTGCTGATGCACCGTCTATGGCAGTGTCGAACAGTATTCCAAGCTCACCACCGCGCGTGTCGAACATAAAAGGTGCCCGCATCATGGGCGAATAGCTCTTTTCGCCATTCTCGGCAACAGCAGATGACCAAACATTCTGCGATGCGCTGAACATTACATAAGGCTCACCCACCTGCACGTCAAGGTTTCTGCCCAAACGTATTATCTGCACCGTGGCATTGCCCGACTGCTCCGCGGCATAGTTATATATAAGGTATCCCACATTCAACTCGTCCTCGCAAAAAGTGGGGTGAACAGCCATATAATCGGGTGCGAGCAATGGTTTTTCCGCAGTAAGTTGCTCATAGGGGCCTGTTATGCTGTCGCTTGCAAATATCTCGCACGAAGTACGTAAAACAGGCTTTCCCGCCACAGTGTCTATAACAACTTCAGGCTGTACAAAGGTTGCCATATAATAATAACGCCCTTTGTATTTGTGAATCTCGGGCGAGGCTACAACAGCCCCGGTTCCCACCCACGATGCCTGCGATGGGCGCAAGACATCAAAGGGGCCCTCCCACACACGCATATCGGTGCTACGCCACAAATAACCGCCATCGCCTGTCATATAATAGATGTCTTTGGCACCGTCGTATATAACAAAAGGGTTGGCAAGGTCCATTGTATCTATCGCTACCTGCGCCACAGCCACACCGGCCGGAGCAGGAAGCTCGCCACCGGTGGCTACACCTCTCTTGCACCCCTGCAAACAAACAATTAGCAGCAGCGCAAACAAGAGAGATATATACATTACCCTTTTCACCCTTATACGATGTTTTATTTGTAAAGATAAGCAAATTTATATAAACAAAGAATCTAAAGCAAGAAAATTCAGATAATTCTACCTTTTTGCATTGCATTTAGAAGATTTAAAAACCACGGCAATGCAAATTATAGAAATTTAAATGTTTTTGCAGCACAGCAATGGGGAGAATCTTGTTTTAGTGATAGAACAACCAAACAAGTGAGTTATGAAAAAGCTGTTATTATTTTTAGCAATGCTTGCAGTGTGCGCAGGCTCGGTGAGCAACGCACAAAACGACAAGAAGATGACAAGAAAGGAGCGCGAAGCCGCTTGGCGTGCAGCAAGGTTGAAAAAGAAAGCCGAGGAGAGGGCACGCGAGGAACAGCGCGACTCTATAGATTTTATGCAGGCCATTGCAGCGTTGCAAAGTGGTTCCTGGGCATTGGAAGCATCGAGCATTACATTCAGCAACGGATATACCGAGTATGTAACACCCAGCACAAATTATGTCTCTATAAACGAAGGAACAGGAGTGGTACAAACCGCGTTCGACAACAGCAACATAAACTCGCCCAACGGGCTTGGTGGCATAACACTCGAGGGCTCCATCACGGGGAGCGAAATGAGCCGCGACAAGAACGGGAACATATACTACAGCTACGGCATACAAGGTGCCAACATATCGGCCACCGTATATATAACCCTTAATGCCAACAGCAACAACGCCACCGCACAAGTGAACCCTAACTTCAGCGGAAACTATATGACAATGGAAGGTACCCTGTACCCATACAGCACCGCAGGAGTGTTCGAGGGCACACCGGGATATATATGGAGTGGCAACGCCGGATTCTGGTTTGCGCCCCACCCTTCGATGATGGCACCGCCACCACCAATGATTGGTGCACGCCCACCAATGGGGCCACCCTTGGGACCACCTATGCGCCCGCGCCCACCAATGGGTGGGATAAGGCCGCCTATGGGCGGTGGAGGTGGTGTTAGTTCCGGCCCTCCGGGGTTTGTACCGTGATAGTATAACAATTTCTCGTGCATAGCCACAGCTATGCACGAGAAATTGTCGATAATTTTGTTTCTGATCATTGACAAAACTCGCCTTCGCAACCCGCGCGGCACCAACTACGTCGGTGCTACGCGCGACCTTTTGCTGCTCGTTTTGTCGATAATTTTGCGATGCTTTAGAATATTGACAAGCATATAATAAAACGCAAACCGCGCGGCACCAACTACGTCGGTGCTACGCGCGACTATTGCTTTATATGCTTGTCGATAATTTTGCGATGCAAAATTATTCTAAGGGCATCATATTGGTATAGACGTTCTGAACATCGTCGTCCTCCTCGAGACGCTCAACAATCTTGTCAATGGTTGCACGCTGCTCCTCGGTAACGTCTTTTTGGTCGTTGGGAATACGGGTAAACTCGCTACCGGTAATCTCAAAACCTTTCTCCTCAAGGAATTTCTGAATGGCACCGAAAGATTTGGGGTCGCCGTAGATTGTTATCTCGTTCTCCTCCTCGTCGAACTCGTCCTCCACACCATAGTCTATAAGTTCGAGTATGAGGTCGTCCATATCAAGGCCATCTTTCTTTGTGAATGTAAACACGCATTTGTGTGTAAACATAAAGTCGAGGCTGCCCGATGTACCCAATGTACCACCGAACTTGTTGAACACGGCACGCACGTTGGCTACGGTGCGGGTGGTGTTGTCGGTTGCGGCATCAACGAAAATTGCAATACCAAAGGGGCCGTATCCCTCGTATGTAACCTCCTTATAATCCTTCTGGTCCTTGCCAAGTGCATTTTTTATGGCACGCTCAATATTGTCCTTGGGCATATTCTCGCGCTTTGCATTGGCAATGATAGCTCTAAGGTGTGAGTTGGTGTCGGGGTCGGGACCACCGGCCTTAACAGCAATAGCAATTTGTTTACCTACACGGGTAAATGTACGTGCCATGTTACCCCATCTTTTCAGTTTCGCAGCTTTACGATATTCAAAAGCTCTTCCCATAGTATATTTTAGTTTTTAATTAAATATTTATCTTTTACCTAAGTTTTGTCATACTTGAACTGCAGCAAAGTATCTCTTACGATATTGAGATTTCTTACGTTCGTTCGAAATGACAAAATTACATTTTGTTATCGGCGAGTTTTGCAGTGAACGTCGCAGGCAGCATCGCTGAATGTGATGCCCTGCGGTGCACGAAAAGCAAAGCGAGCCAATGACATTACTGTGTTTTGTTATCGCTGTATAGCACCCAGGCGTTTTTGGAAGTTCTCCATCAGGCGAGCCATTGTCTTGTCGATAACCTTGTCGTTGAGTGTTTGGTTGTCGTCCTGCAATATGAAGCTTACAGCATAGCTCTTCTTGCCCTCCTCGAGGTTCTTGCCCTCGTAAACATCGAACAACGATACAGCTTTCAGCAATTTCTTCTCGGTCTCACGTGCCACCTGCTCTATCTGCGCAAATGTAACCGACTTATCCACAAGCAGTGCTAAGTCGCGCTTAACTGCGGGGTACTTGCTTATCTCGGAATAACCAATTTTCACGCTCTTCACAGCCTTCATAAGTTCTGTCCAGTTGATGTCGGCATAGAACACCTCGCTATCGATGTCGAAGCGTTTGGTTATCTTCTTGCGCAATATACCGAGCTGCGCCACCACCTTTTTATTATTGGCTGCCTGCACCTGCAAGCCTGCAGCAAACACATCGTCGCTGAAAGTGCTTATAACGCGCATTGCCGGTTTAAGACCAAGGCGGTCGAATATATGCTCAACGTGCGATTTCAGGTCGTAAACCGAAAGGGGGCGGCCCTGCTCTACCCACGATGCCGCCACGTTGTTACCTGTCTGCCACAAGCATAGGTGGTAGCTCTCGCTGTATGGGCTCAATATTTTCTCTTCGGTACGTTTGTCGGCATCGAAGCGATAGCTGTTACCGAACTCAAAGAAGCTGAGGTCGGTGAATTTGCGGCTGACATTGCGCTGTATGCTCTCCAAGCCACCGAAAAGAAGTGTCTGACGCAGAACGTTGAGGTCGGCACTCAAGGGGTTCATAAGGCGCACAAGATTTTCGCTCTTGTATGTTTCAAGGCCGTCGTAGTACGATGCCGATGTGAGCGAGTTGTTCATTATCTCGTTGAAGCCATAACCCACCAACTGCTCCGATACAAGGTTTTGCAGTTTGTGCGACTTGTCCTCGGCACCCTTGGTGATTATTGATGAGTGCAAGGTGGTGTCGATAGCCACATTATTGTAGCCGTATATACGCAAAATATCCTCCACCACATCACAAGGGCGTTGAACATCTACGCGGTAAGGGGGCACCTGTAACGAAAGGCCGTTCTCGGTCTCACCGGCAATCTTCATCTCAAGCGATGTAACAATGCTTTTCACTGTGGCAGGAGCAATGCAAGCACCAATGAGGTTGTTCACATAATTATACTCGAGCTCCACTTTGAAATCCTCCACAGGGGCGGGATATACATCTTTTATATCCATTGATATTGTGCCACCGGCAAGCTCTTTAATGAGAATGGCAGCCTGTTTCAATGCATAGATTACATTGTTAGGGTCGGTACCGCGCTCGTAACGGAACGACGCGTCGGTCTGCAAGCCGTGGCGACGTGCAGTCTTGCGTATCCAGGTGGGGTGGAAATAGGCACTCTCAAGGAACACATTTTTTGTCTCTTCAGTTGTTCCGGAGTCGAGACCGCCGAACACTCCGGCAATACACATAGGCTCCTCGGCATTGCAAATCATAAGGTCGCGCTCCGAGAGCTTGCGCTCCACGCCATCGAGAGTAACAAAGGGAGTGCCCTCGGGGAATGTGCGCACCACCACTTTTCCGCCTTTAATCTTGTCGGCATCGAAGCAGTGCATAGGCTGGCCGTATGCGTGGAGTATGTAGTTTGTTATATCAACTATATTATTTATGGGGCGCAAGCCTATTATCTGCAACTTGTTCTTCAACCAATCGGGGCTCTCTTTCACTGTAACGCCTTTAACAGAAACGCCGGCATAACGCATACAAGCCTCGGGGTTCTCTATCACAATGTCGATGGGCAAAGAGTTGTCATCTACTTTAAAGGCATCGCACGAGGGGCGTGTTATGGAGCTGCCGCCACAGTTTTGTGTAAGGTAGGCATAAAGGTCGCGTGCCACACCGTAGTGTGAGCAGGCATCGGCACGGTTAGGGGTAATATCAACGCCTATCAGATAGTCGCTCTTTATGTTGTAGTACTCCTTGGCAGGTGTTCCGGGAACGGCGTCGGCGGGTAGCACAATGATGCCATCGTGGCTTGTACCCACGCCTATTTCGTCCTCGGCGCATATCATTCCGAACGACTCCACACCACGTATTTTGCCTTTTTTAATTGTAAAACACTCGTCGCCACTGTAGAGCTTGGTGCCGATGGTTGCAACAACCACCTTTTGCCCTGCTGCCACGTTGGGCGCACCACAAACGATTTGTGTGGGGACACCGTCGCCCAAGTTCACTGTTGTTATGTGAAGGTGGTCGCTGTCGGGGTGGTCTATGCAGGTGAGTACCTCACCTATAACCAAGCCTTCGAGGCCGCCTTTAATTGTCTGTACCTCTTCAACACCGTCGGTCTCCAAGCCTATGGAGGTGAGGGCTGCAGAAACTTCTTCGGGAGTAAGGTCGCAAGCGACATACTCTTTGAGCCAATTATAAGAAATATTCATATATTAAGAAACTGTTTAATTTTCTAAATCGTTGTGCGAATACAGCACTATTTATTATCATAGTAAAACGTATGCAGGAGATATAAATTACTTTATATAAATTACCCGCCACGCACAGGAATGACAAAGTATTTAATAGCTTTTTCGCCTCATTTTCTTGCAGTCGCGCAAGCGACTGCGAAGTTACACTTTTTTTACGAATTTGAGAAATCTTAAAGCAACAAATAGAGGGACAAATTATAAAAGCTCACAAAACAGGTATTCACACAAAAAAGTTTCTCTCCAAAATTGCCGTTTCCAGATATATATTGGTAGTTTTACAAATAACAAATGGGGCTACCCACAAAAGGCAGCCCCTACCACATAAGAATATGAAAAACCTTAATAAAACCTTGTTAGGTTTTCGGTGGCAAAGTTACTACCAAACAGAGAAAAAAGAGTTTCTTATTCTTCATTAATATATTCCTTTTTCGGAATTAAATGAGATAAAACAGAACAGGCAATGAAGTGAACCCCAAAGTTTGAAAAAACTTTGGGGTTCACTTCATTTTACAGTCGCCTGAATATATTTATTTGTGAATACACACTCTATTACTGATGAACATCGCGCAACAGGTCGTTCACCGTTTTTACAGGGTTAAATGTTACCAAAGGCACCTCGACAAAGATTGTATTCCAGTCGCTCATAGCACCATTCCACAAACCGGGAAGTTCCATAGCCTTAAGCTCGCGGCCGTTCTTGGATTTGTGAGAGATGAAACCGGTGTTCTTATCAACGTAAGCAGGAAGATTAAATTTCTCACCCTTATAATTCTTAACGGCACATACAAGATCTACCGGATTAAAGTGTGTTCCATTTTCGAACATAGCCTTCGACTCGGGATTGTTCATATCTATCTGTGAACTCTCCAAAATCTGCAACGACACAGTTCCGTCTTGGTTATATGCGAGGAAGGGGCCGCCACCGGGCTCACCCACATTCTTCACCATACCACAAACACGCATCGGGCGGTTTAGTTTCTTGCGCAGGTAGAGAACAAGGTCGCAATCTTCCATATCTTTTATTTCAATATGGCGGCACATCAGGTCTTGCTGCAAGAAACGTACAATTTCCATAACCTGTTCGTGTGTGTAGCTGCCACTATCTATGAGGCGGAGATATTCAAATGCCTGTTGCTGTTTCTGCACCAATATACCTGCAAGCAATTTTTTATATGTAACAGTGTCGGGCTTCAAGCGGTCGGGCACCACATTATCAATGTTTTTAATAAAGATAACATCGGCGTCTATGTCGTTAAGGTTCTCTATGAGCGCACCGTGGCCACCGGGGCGGAACACAAGAGCCCCATTCTCGCGGAATGGCTGGTTGTCGGCATCGGCAGCAATGGTATCGGTACTTTGCTTCTGTTCCGAGAAACAGATATCGTACGTAACACCAAAGAGCTGCTCATAATATGCTTTACGCTCGGCCACAAGTTCCTGGAAGAGTGCTTTATGGTTGGGAGATACTGTAAAATGCAACTGCACCTTGCCATTTGTGGCAGCATATAAAGCACCCTCTACAAAGTGCTCTTCGGCAGCTGTGCGGGCGTCCGATTCGTATGTATGGAATTTCAGCAACCCCTTGGGCAATGAACCGTAGTTCATACCGGTAAAATCGAGCAAGTTAAACACTACATCTTTGTACTTACCTGCAACAACGAGCTCTTTTATGCCTGCACCTTTGTTTTTAGCGCAAGCCTTGTCAAGGTCGTCATAGAAAGCGAACTTTTCAATATTGGCAAAGAAATTTTTCTCAAAATCGGTTGTAGGCACATCATACTCCGCGCTCAGGAAAGAAAACAGGTCCTTAAACATACGGCTTGCGGCACCCGATGCCGGAACAAATTTCAAAATACTCTTGCCCGATGTACAATAATTGTCCCAGGTTGCAAGAGCCGCATCAACCTCCTCCTGCGAGGGACATATAATACCTTTCCCTATTGTCGCAGCCTCTTCTATTGGCAAGAATGGGAAACCGGTTTTGAATGTTTGCAACTGCTCGGCAACCTGCTGCGCCGAAATTCCTTTTTTGCTCAAAAGAGCCTGATCTGCTTTACTTATCATATTGGTTAGAATTAGTAGTTTCTCCGTTTGTGCACAACACTGCATTGTACAATTGCGAAGATAAGCTATTTTTCATCAAAATCCAATTATTACAATAAAAGTTGATTCCATTTATAAGAAAATTGCTTATTTTTGCGGTAAACAGTGAAGATAGAGTATGGAGAGGACAAGCGCATTTACACAGGAGGAGAAGTCGGAGATTTTCGAGTTGAATGCAATACTAAGGAAAAGCATCGAAGGAAGACTTCTCTCCACCGATTACAGATTTATAAAAAATCAAATAGAAAAAGCTATTGCCGAAGGTAAAATGTTACGCGACAGCTTTGGATTTCACCCTGTTGTTGTAGATATGCACACCGCTGCACTTGTGGGGCAGGAGATTGGGCATCATCGCGAAATTATTATAAGCATAATGCTCAACCGTTGTGTGCAGCTTGGTGTAACAAACATTGAAGAGATAAACGAGCACTATGGCGAGGGAGTAACAAAAATACTCACCAACCTCACACAGATAAACAGCCTCTACACCAAAAGCCCCACTATAGAAACCGAAAACTTCCGCAACCTGCTCCTCTCGTTCACAAACGACATGCGCATTATACTCATCATAATAGCCAGCCGATTGGTGCTGTTGCGTCGTTTGCGCACATCTACCGACAGCGATGCCCGCAAGCAGGTAGCCGGTGAGGCTTCGAAGCTGTACATTCCACTTGCACACAAGCTCGGTTTCTACAAGCTTAAGTCGGAGATGGAGGACCTTGCACTGCGCTACACCGAGAGTGAGATTTATGCAGAACTCAGCCACAAGCTCGAAGAGACAGCGGCATCACGCGAGGACTACATTGCAGGCTTCATTAAACCTATCGACAGCAAGCTGCGTGCACTGCCACACCTGAAATACCGCATAAAAGGGCGCACAAAATCCATTAACTCGATATGGCAAAAAATGAAACGCCAGCAACGCCCCTTTGAGCAGATTTACGACCTTTTTGCCATACGCATAATAATAGACAGCGAGCCACAAAACGAAAAAAGCGAGTGTTGGCAGGTATATTCAATAATTGCCGATATGTACACCCCCAACCCTCACCGCTTGCGCGACTGGCTCTCCGTGCCCAAGAGCAACGGCTACGAGTCGCTGCACACAACAGTTATGGGCCCCGAAGGACGCTGGGTAGAAGTACAGATAAGAACAGAACGCATGGACGCCATTGCCGAGCACGGCCTTGCTGCCCACTGGCGTTACAAAGGAATTAAAAGCGAAAAAGGGCTCGACAACCTGCTTGCATCAATTCGCGACACACTCGAAAACTTAAGTGAGGAAGAGGTAAACGACAACAAGTTCAAGATGGAGCTATACAAAGATGAAATCTTCATCTTCACCCCCAAAGGCGACCTCTTCCGCCTGCCCAAGGGAGCCACAATTCTGGACTTTGCATTCAGCATACACACGGGGCTGGGGTGCAAATGCACCGGTGCACTCGTAAACGGGCGCAACGTACCTATGCGCCACACACTGAACAATGGCGACCAGGTAGAAATTATCACATCGAACAGCCAGACACCCAAGCAAGCGTGGCTGTCTATAGCAAAGACCGGGCGTGCCAGGGCCAAGATACGCCAAGCATTAAAGGAAATAACAGCCCGCCAGGCCGACATTGCACGAGAGATGCTCATTCGCAAGTTCAAGAACCACAAGATTGAATACGACGAGGCGATGATGGACCACCTCATACGCAAAATGGGATATAAACGCCTCACCGATTTTTATCAATGCATTGCAGAGGGTGGCATTGATGTAAGCGATGTATTTAAGAAATACCAAGAACTCACCACCCCACAGAACGAAGGTAACGAGACGGGGCACAGTGCCGGTGGATATGTATTCTCCGGTGAGATTGACAACGCCATAGGAGGCGATATTCTTGTAATAGAACGCAATCTTAAAGGAGTTGATTACAAACTTGCAAAGTGCTGCAACCCCATATTCGGCGACGATATATTCGGGTTTGTAACCATACACGATGGCATATCCATTCACCGCAAAGATTGCACCAATGCCAAACAACTGCAGGAGCGTTACCCCTACCGCATAATAGATGCCCGCTGGAGCGAAATTGACAAAAACAATGCACTCTACCCGGTTACTCTGCGCATTGTGGGGCACGACGACATAGGCATTGTCAATAACATAACCTCAATTATATCACAAGAAAAAGGTGTTATAATGCGCGGAATAAACATAGAGTCGCACGACACACTTTTTTCCGGCACATTATCGTTGCTTATAGACGACAATGCAAAGCTACGCAAGCTCACCGACAAAATAGAGAACGTGAAAGGAGTGAAACAGGTAAAAAGAGGATAATATAATTTATTTTTTACAAATAATTCCTTTCACAAAAAGAAGCACCTTATTTCAAAACCGACAAATAAGTTTGTAAATTCATTTAACAACACTATCTTTGCAACGCAAATAAACAAAAGAACGAACTATGAAAAAGATATTATTGACAATTGTATGTGCTGCACTCTGCACAATTGCTATAGCACAGAACAACGAAAAGAAGCCTGTTATAAGGTTCGATTCTATAACTATCGATGCCGGAACATTTTCGGCTGACACAGCAATAATACAATACAAATTTGTATATGAAAACATTGGAGACGCACCCTTGTACATACACAAAGTAACCACAGCGTGCGGGTGCACAGCTGCAAACTTTTCTACAGAGCCTTTGATGCCGGGCAAGAAAGACACCATTCACGTAACATACGATGGTACCAAGAAATACCCTGGAAAGATGCGCAGAAGTATTACAGTGCACAACAACTCCACAAAAGAGATTGTGAGGTTATATATAAAAGGAAATATGTTGCCTGCAGAGATTACCGAAGTGCCCGACGCAGAACCTGTAGAATAGAATATTCAGGCAACACTCTCAAAGGTAACAAACATATAAAAAAGAGGCTTACAGCCTCTTTTTTGTTTATAATGGTTATCTAAACAACCTTAAAATATCAATTTCTCCACAAACGAAGATTTCTCGGCAACCTTACCCTCAATATAATAGACCAGGGAGCCATTCTCGGCAGCTTCGCAATGGCGATAAATTTCAACGGTGTCGCCCGCTTTCACTTCGTTATTGAAATTTATAACAAGCTCTTTCAATGGTCGCGAAGTAGTAATATCCAGCTCCACGGCATTCATAGCCCACTCGGTATATTTTACGTTGTTCACATGCCCTATCATATCGAGGTCAGAATAATCGACCTTGTGGCTCATTACGTGAACGGGCTCCACACCGCGAGGCATTGTAATCTTGGGAGCAGGCTCTTCTAAAGCATTTTCCACAATGCACTTGCCCTCGTCTTCTGCAAGCTCCGAATATTTGGCAAGCCTGCGAGTATCAATATCTATTACCAACCAGGAAGTTGTTGCCGAAACAAGTTTCTCACTACCCTCTTTGTCGAACATCTCAAAATCACGCAGATATTGAAAACCGATGGCACCCTTGTGCCACGATTGCATATTTATATGTTCCCGCCACTTTGGCAAGCGATGGAACACAACGTGCATTCTTGCCAGCACCCATGCCTTGCGGGTAACTTGCATAGATTCGTAACCCACACCAAGGTAATCGGCGTGTATATTGGCAGCCTCTTGTGCATAGTTAAGAAAAGAGGTCGCCTTCATTGTCGATGAAGAATCTACATCAAAACTCGGAATACGCTTTATAGCACTATACTTTTCAACCATTTGTTAAATATTAAGGTATCATTTACAATTCATCAAACGACGCTTTACAGCTTCTGTATCGAGCAATATTTTTATAAACTCCCTTGCCGATGCTTTTTGGTATGTACCACGGAGACTAAGTAACGATGCTTGCATTACGTTGCCCGGCTCGTCAATGGGGACAGCCTTGAAGCGTGTGTTGCCAAACACCGCCGAAGTAGATAAGATTGTTGCATAATGCCCCGTTGCCACCACCTGCAACAGTATATTTGTTTCATTCAGCTCCAGCTTAGATGTTAATGCAAAGTCTTTACCTTCCATTAACCTGTCGAGCATACTACGCGCCTGCAGGCCCACCGAGGGCAACACTAAATTATGGCCTTGCAACTCTTGCAGAGAGACCTTTGAGCGTTTTGCAAGCGAATGCTCTTTATCCACAACAACAGCAAGAGTGTTGTCGAACAACGGCATTGCGTCAATCTCGGGGGAGTCGATTAAGGGCTTGTACGACAGCACAAAATCCAATTTACGTGCACGCAACAACTCCAATAGCTCGGCCATCGTTTTATAGCAAATCTCCAATTTTATACCCGGATATTCGTGCATAAAACGCATAAGCCCCTCGGTGAGAACAGTACTTAAACTATAAGTTACACCCACGTGTAAAGTGCCCACTTTCACGTGTTGTAAATCGTAGAGACGCTGCACACCATCTTCGGCATCTTGTATTGTGCGCTGTGCAAATGGCAGGAACTCCTCGCCGGCCTCTGTCAAGAAGATGTGGCGACTATTGCGTATAAAAAGTGTAAAACCCAATTCATACTCCAGCTGCTTTATCTGTTGCGACAATGTGCTTTGTGTAATATACAAATGCTTGGCAGCCTCGGAGAAATTGAGATATTCAGCACTTTTTACAAAATATTTAAGTTGTCGTAGTTCCATATATATAAATATTGCCGAATGCGAAGATAAGAAATCCGGCTCACAAAATGGTTAAGTTCTTTAAAAAATTAACCATTTGTGAGCCGGAACCATTATTTAAGAACAAATTCTGTCTTTTATGAACCTATTTTTTAGAATCCTATGAATATTAACATTCCATATCCAAGAACAAGGCCCAAGATACCAATGGTAATACCCACCTTCATCATATCCTTCTGCTCTATGAAACCTGTTGAGTGAGCAATTGCATTGGGAGGTGTACTGATGGGAAGAATCATAGACACCGACGATGCAATGGCAATACCCACCAACATTGCTTGGGGACCGCCAACACTGTCGAGTGCGCTGCCAAGACCGCTTGCAACCACACCAAGCACAGGCACCAACAACGATGTTGCCGCAGAGTGCGAAATGAAGTTAGAGAATCCAAAGCAGATGACACCTGCGAGAATCATAACCATAATGGGCGAGAAGTTGTCGAAGGGAACCGACTTCACAATGAGGCTGCTCAATGAAGCATCGCCACCATAGTTAAGAGCTACACCAAGAGCAAAACCACCGGCTACCATCCACAGCACGCTCCAGTTGATTTCCTCGAGGTCGCGACGTGTGAGAACGCCTGTTGCACAGAATATTGCAATGGGAATCATAGCCACTACGTTTGTATCAACACCCCACATATCGGTACCGAACATCCACATAAATATTGTGAGAGCAAATGCTATTACAACCGACCAAGTCTGGTAGTTCCACTTTATTTCTCCCTCAATCTCAATCTTAATATTCTTTTGCTTGAAGGGGAAGAGAACGCGCAACAGCAACCAAGCAAGGAAAAGAAGTACAATAACAAAGGGGGCCATCTTTATTGTCCAATCGACAAAGCTGATGCCCATACCCTGCGATGCAAGATAGTCGAGCGCAATCATATTGGGAGGTGTACCAATGGGGGTAATCATACCACCGAGGTTGGCACCCACGGGAATTGCAAGTGCAAGAGCTATACGACCCTTACCATCGGCAGGGAGTGAACGCAACACAGGTGTAAGGAACGCAAGCATCATGGCAGCAGTTGCGGTGTTGCTCACAAATGCCGAGAAGATAGCTGTAACAAGCATAAAGCCCAGAAGCACTACCTCGGATTTTGTACCGAAAGGCTTCAACAGCACACGGGCAAGCGCAACGTCGAGTTTCACTTTGGTGAGGCCTATAGCAAGCACGAATCCACCAATAAAGAGCATAATGGTGGGGTTAGAGAAACAAGCAAATATACTCTTGAAGGGAACAAGGCCCGATGTATCTTCGGGGCGCAAGAAACTCAGCGTACTCGTGGAGACTGTGAACAACATAATAGTAACCACAATCATAGATGTTACCCACGAAGGCATAGTCTCGGTGAGCCACATAAGAGCAGCAAACACAAACAATGCAATAATACGTTTGTGAATAACGGTAAGGCCTTCAAGCCCAATCTCGTGATAAGCCTCGGTGGGTATCAAAGCAACCACCATTGTAACTGCAACAATGAGAATGAGCTTCAGTGTTGCCAGGGGCAACTTTCTTTCTCTTTTATGGGATTTGTCTTTTTGAATCTTTTCCAAGATACTAAATCCCTGAAAATTTTTAAACATAAATTACAATATTTTAATTAGTTAATAATTTACATTACTGTTTACAAAGGCCTCCGTGCCAAAATAGAAAGACGCTACTTTGCAATTTTACGCAAAAATAACACACATTTTATTCTTTTCACATCTATTATGTTCATTTTTTTCTATTACAGCTATAGAAAAAACCAATAAATTGAAATAAAAGAGGGTTAATTGCTAAAAAACGCTAAAATGAGAACTCTTATATATATATTATTAGTATCTTTGCAAACTAAAAGTTTGCGAAAATAGGCTGCACTCGCGGTAAATAACCAAAGTAAACTTTGCTATTTGCTCGTTGGCACTATCTTTGCAAAACAACGACTGCGAAAATAGGCTGCACTCGCGGTAAATAGCCAAAGTAAACTTTGCTATTTGCTCGTTGGCACTATCTTTGCAAAATAACGACTGCGAAAATAGGCTGCACTCGCGGTAAATAGCCAAAGTAAACTTTGCTATT
>JAFUOP010000003.1 GCA_017481875.1 Bacteroidaceae bacterium | reverse complement strand
TGCCAACAATACGCTAAAACACAATGTTTTGCATATTATTGGCAAATCTTAGAAAACGGGTGAAAATACCTTATAATTTACTTTGCGTAAATGAGGATTTTGAAGGCAAGCGTAACGCAAAAATACACTTTTTAGTCATCTCTTTTACCAAATAGGTTCGTACTATATTACACAAGGAATGTTGCTACAAGAGCAAGAATAGCATAGAACTCGGGGAATGCAGCGTAAATCATGGTGTTTGTCTGAACATCGTGGCCCTGTGAGATACCCACGATACCGTTGGCACAAACCTGTCCCTGACGAATGGCAGAGAACAAACATACCAAACCAACACCGATACCGACACCAAACCACAAAGTACCTGTTTCGGCATTAACCTTGCCAATGTGAAGCAAGAAAGCCAAGAAACCGTAAAGTCCCTGTGTAGCGGGCAGAGCAGAGAGAATCATATAACCTGCCGATTTTGAAGAATCCTTCTTCAAAGCACCCTCGGCAGCGTTACCTGCAATTGTTGTACCATAGCAGCTGCCAATACCTGCGAGTCCAAGCATAAGACCCATTCCCAAATAACCTAATAATTCGTTCATAACTTTTAATTTTTTATTTATTTATATTTTCTATTGTTCACTAATTTAATTTTCACTGAAGGGTTTGTATTCAACACCCTTGCCATCGTAGCCGGCATTCTTGAAGTACTCCACAAAGGTTAAACGGAGCGGGTGAACAAAGGCACTGAGGCACGACATTGCAATGTTGAGAGTGTGGCCAAACACAATTATAAGGCCGAAACCTACCCAGCCAAAAACAGCACCCACACCTTCCTGGCCCTCTACAACCATAAGAGCAAGGCTATTGAACGTTTCTCCAAGCATACCACCCGCCAAGCCCAAGGCAAAAAGACGGATATATGAAAGAACGTCGCCAAGCAGGCCCGATGCCATATTGTATGTATCCCACAAGCCGACACCAATGTTCAAGAACACATTGCGCTCGAAACTGTTGAGCAGATATATACCCACAGCACCCAAGCCACCAATGGCAATGAGAACCCATTTAGATACATCGGCCGGGATTACGCTGAGGAAGGAAAGAGTACCCACAATGGTACCGCCCACCACAACAAGCCACCAGCCCCACGTGCTCAACGACTCTTTGAAGCCAAAGAAGAATGTGTTGTTTATAGCCTTCACAGTCATAGCCACCGATATATGCACTACACCAATTGCAAGCGCAAGTATCATCTGCTTGTTGTATGTAGAACCAAAGAGCTCCACATCGCCCGAAATGATAAATTGCTTTAGTTCCTGCGGAATATCGGAACTAATGAGGCTCATACCAAAGAATGTACCCAACACCGAACCAATAACGGTGGTGAATATACCCAATGTAATCACAAGGTTCATCATACCTGCCATATCTTTGCCCAATTTCTTTTTGAGCAAGAAACCAAGCAGAATGAGAATGAGACCATAACCCGCATCGCCCATACAGAATGCAAAGAAGAGCGAGAAGAAGGGTGCCACAATGGGTGTGGGGTCGAAATCGGTGCCACTGGGCATACCGTACATTTTGGTGAGCACCTCGTACATACGGGTGAAAGCATTGTTCTTGAACTTAACAGGAATGTTATCGCCAAGCTTGGGCTTGGTTACCTGGTAGAACACCGCCTCCTTGTCGAGCATATCTACAAGAGCGTCTTTATCTTCCTGGGGCACCCAACCTTGCAACAGCAATAGTTTGTCGCCCGACACCTTCTCGCCCGACAAAGCCACGGCCGAGAACTCCATCTGCTTGTGCAGCGTGGCAAGGCCTGCCTTAACGGTGGCTATGTTTTCTGCGGCAAATTCCTTTATTGCCTGCTCTTTGGCAGCAATGGCAGCAACTATATTATCCGCCTCGGTTTTGAGTGCCGACAACGACATTGTGGGCAATTTTGCAACCTCAGCATCAATCTCCACGGGCACACCGCTTTGTGTAACCGTAACAAAATAGAGCTTTGAGGCACCCTCGCCCACCACAACTGCATTGTATTTATCGTACCACTCCTCGTTGAAATCCTTTGCAGTGCTGATAAAGAATTTTACATCGTAGCCTGCAGCGGAAAGTTTTTCCAAGAGAGAGAAATCGAAATCGCCCCAAGGAGCAATGGCTGCGGTGTCCTTTTCCACAACCTGCAATGCTGTGCGCAACTGCTCTACTTGAGCATAGAGATTGTCGGCTGCATCGAGCAACGCAGCGTAGTCGGCACCTTGTTTTGCAGGTGCTACAGCATCAACGCCACTCTTTTCCAACTGTTTTATTATACGGGTATAGCGGTTGGAGAGAGCAAGCATAGCCTGTACCTCCTCGGTATCGGGGGCACCACTCTTTTTCTCCTCAATGTGTACTACACCCACCGAGCGCAGACGTTCGAGGAACGCCTCGTACTCCTTATGATATATAAGGAGGGTAAGTTTGTTCATCTTCGTTATCATACCTCTGCCTCCTCTCTCTGTTCAAGAAGAGATTTCAAAATCTTCTGTGAAGATTTTGACAGGTTCTCCTCGTCTTCCATAAATCGTTTAATCTTCCTTATCGCATCTTGGTAGCCGGGTATCTGCACTTTCTCAAAGAGGTTCACCTTTTGGGTGGTCTTTTTGCGTGCAGTCTCCAGCAGCACAAGCTTGCGATTGAGCAATTCACGGCGAATAGCCGTCATTGCCATCTCCTTCAGCAACTCGATACCGTCGGCAAACCATTTTGGGGAGCTAAAAAGGCTGTAGGGAGCCACCACAAAGTCGGCGTGCTCAAGAACAGGCACCTTAACGCCCGCCACCTTTTTCTCCTCAATCAAGAGGTCGCCGGTCTTCACCAATGAAGCATCAAACTCGTTCCACAAGGCAAAGAGCGCACGGTACAACTCAAGCTGTTTTGCATAACTTTCGTCGTGTTGCGCCATCTCCTCCTTGCAGCGTTTCACCTCTATGCGCAATGCGCTTTCCTTATTTTTAATAATAGGGAGAGTGCGCACTCGCATTTTCAGCTGCTTTTCGAGATTCTGAAGCGATGTTTTATTATATTGAAATGCAATCATTTCTTAACTATCACAAATTATTTCTTCCAATATGTATCGACAAGCTCCTGACGTATATTTACCTCCTCGGGTTTGAAGTACTCGGCAAAGAGGCCCCAGGTTACATCGAGCATCTCGGTTGTGTTGAGGTTTACGTCGATAGCCAGCAACTTGTCGGAGTAGTCGCGGGCAAACGCAAGTGTACGTTTGTCGTAGTCGGTGAGGTCGAAACCGTTCTCCAATTTTGTTTTTGCATTGGCGGCATCGGCATAAAGACGCACGGCGGCGTTCATCACCTGCGGGTGGTCCTTACGTGTCTTTTTACCTGCCACAAGCTGTTTCAAACGAGAGAGTGAACGGAAGGGATCGACAACCACCTTACCAATATCGCTATCGCGACGCAAGAAGAGCTGTCCCTCGGTAATGTAACCTGTGTTGTCGGGCACAGCGTGAGTGATATCGCCACCGGAAAGGGTTGTTACCGCAATAATTGTAATAGAGCCACCGGTGGGGAACTGCACTGCCTTCTCGTAAATCTTTGCAAGGTCGCTATAGAGAGAGCCGGGCATAGAGTCTTTTGAAGGAATCTGGTCCATACGGTTCGATACGATAGAGAGCGCGTCGGCATACATTGTCATATCGGTGAGCAGTACAAGCACCTTCTGGTTCTTCTCCACTGCAAAATACTCCGCAGCAGTAAGGGCCATATCGGGAATGAGCAGACGTTCAACGGCAGGGTCCTCGGTTGTGTTCATAAAGCAGATTATGCGGTCGAGTGCACCTGCATTTGAGAACAGGTTTTTGAAGTAGAGGTAGTCGTCGTTTGTCATACCCATACCACCAAGAATAATCTTGTCGGTCTCTGCACGCATAGCTACGTTGGCCATCACCTGGTTGTAGGGTTGGTCGGGGTCGGCGAAGAAAGGAATCTTCTGGCCTGTAACAAGGGTATTGTTGAGGTCAATACCGGCAATACCCGTTGCAATGAGTTCCGAGGGTTGTTTACGGCGTACGGGGTTCACCGATGGGCCGCCAATCTCCACCTCCTTGCCTTCAACCACGGGACCGCCATCGATGGGGTCGCCATAGGCATTGAAGAAACGGCCTGTGAGCTGCTCACTTACCTTCAACGAGGGAGCCTTGCCCATAAAAATAACCTCGGCATCGGTGGGGATACCACCTGTACCCTCGAACACCTGCAAGGTAACCTCGTCGCCCATAATCTTAACCACCTGGGCCAACTTACCATTCACGGTGGCAAGCTCGTCGTAGCCAACACCTGTTGCCTTGAGCGAGCAGGTTGCCTTTGTAATGGCGTTTATCTTTGTATATATTTTCTGAAATGCTTCTGTTGCCATAGTCTTACATTATTTAACATTAAGCCATGCGGGTTTGCAACAACTCCTCGAGCGAAGCAAGATAGCTGTTGTATTTATCGGACTTGTACTCGGAATAGTTCATCTGCTTGCAGATGTTGATTACCTTCTTGAAGAAATCGGTTACCTCCTGAAACTCTTCGAAATTATATTCAGAGCGGCATATACTTGTTACAAGCTCCAACATTGCCTGCTGACGCTCCAAGGGAGTAACAGCATCGATATCGTCGAATGCATCTTGCTGCAACACCACAAAGTCTATAAGTTCCGATTTCCAGAACGTAACGTGGTACTCCACAGGCACACCGTCGTCACCAAGAATGTTTATCTGTTCGGCAATCTCTTTACCACGCAACAGACGTGTCTTTGCCTCATTAACCATCTCCAACCAGCCTGCACCGATGCGGCTTGTGATATACTCGCCGAATTCGGGATATTCGAGATATTTTGAATATGAGTCGATGGGGTTCACTGCCGGGTAACGTTTTTTGTCGGCACGGTCCTGCTCAAGAGCGTAGAAACAACGTGCAACCTTCTTGGTATTCTCGGTAACGGGTTCTTTGAGGTTACCACCCGCAGGAGACACTGTTCCGATGAATGTGATGGAACCTATCTGGTCGTTATTGAGCACCACATAACCTGCACGGCTGTAGAAGTTGGCAATGATTACCGATATATCCATCGGGAATGCATCGGGGCCGGGGAGCTCCTCCATGCGGTTCGACATCTCACGCAATGCCTGTGCCCAACGTGATGTAGAGTCGGCCATAAGCAACACGCGCAAGCCCATCGCACGGTAGTACTCGGCAATGGTCATAGCAGTGTAAACCGAAGCCTCGCGGGCTGCAACGGGCATATTAGATGTATTGGCAATGATGATGGTACGTTCCATAAGCTTGCGACCTGTGTGGGGATCGACCAATTCGGGGAACTCGGTGAAGATTTCCACAACCTCGTTGGCACGCTCGCCACAAGCGGCAATAATTACAATGTCGGCCTCGGCCTGCTTTGAAATGGCGTGCTGTAGCACGGTTTTTCCTGTACCGAAGGGACCGGGAATAAAGCCTGTACCGCCCTCTACTATGGGGTTTAGAGTATCTATGGTGCGCACACCGGTTTCGAGCAATTTAAAGGGGCGTGGTTTCTCCTTGTAGTCGGGCATTGCCACACGCACCGGCCATTTCTGAATCATATTCAGTTCCTTCTCTTCACCGGCCTCATTGGCAATAACAGCAATAATGTCGGTAATTTTGTAGTCGCCTGCGGCAGCTATTTTCTTCACGGCCCACTTTCCTTCCAAGCCAAAGGGAGCCATAATTTTAAGAGGCTGATGATTCTCCTCCACACTGCCAATCCAAGCTGCGGCACCCACTGTGTCGCCCACTTTTACAAGGGGCTCGAAGTGCCATATTCTATCCTCGTCAAGTGGGTTGGTGTAGTCGCCGCGTTTAAGAAAGACACCCTCCATTTTGTCGAGGTCGTTCTGCAAACCGTCGTAGTTTTTAGACAGCATACCGGGAGCCAAAGAGACCTCCAGCATATGACCGGTAAACTCGGCCTCGTCGCCAATTCTCATACGTCGTGTACTCTCAAACACCTGAACGTACACTTTTGCGCCGTTAATCTTAATGACCTCGGCCATCAAGCGGTCGCCACCGGTTTTGATATAGCATATCTCGTTCTGCGCCACAGGGCCATCAACAGCCAGCAGCACCATATTGGCTATAACACCGGTTACTTTTCCTTTTGTTGCCATATATCAATTTTTATTTAATTCGTTTCTAAAGATTCAACCCGCTCTTGAGGTTATCGATAAGCTCATTGTAGCGTTGCATTCCCGTTTCGCTGTCGAGTTTTGCCCAACGCGATATAATGTCGAGCTTTTGCAAGAACACATATAGCTTTTCAACAGTAAAGTAGTTGAACACAGAGTTATCTTCGAGCCAAGCCCAACGTATCTCGTCGAGCTGGTGCTCGCGCTCCTGCAATTTTTCGTTCTCGCTCAAGCGTTGCAATGCCTCGAGATACTCAAACGAGCCCGACAAGCCAAAGTCGCGCGCGCTTGATGTGCGCAGCGCATCGGCCACCTCGTTATCACCAATAACGACATCGGCAGTGTTCATTTTGTACTTGCGTGCAGTCATGGCTACAAGAACATTGTTTACATCAAGATTGAATGTGAACCACGCGCTTACAAACTTGTTCTGCGCCTTCATTGCATAGGCATAGTAATATGCACTCAACACATCGGGCCACAAGCGGGGCTCGCCCTGCTCACTCTCAAAATAGCACACAAGGAAATCGTAGAGATAGGCGGGCACCTGCTCATCGCGGGCATCGCCGTTTTTCACTTGTGATATTATATCGAGCAGAGACTCTTTGCTGTAACAGCCTGTGCGGGCAAACTCCACCTCACTACCCTCGCGGAGAAGCTTCAAAAGATTCTCATTGTCCCACGCAAGGAAAAAGAGGTCGATGCATTTTGCATCGGCGGGCGAAAGAGAAGGATAAATTTCCTCCCTAAAACGGTCTATTGTAAAGGCCGTCTTGCTCCCGTCGAACAAAACATCGGGCAAGCCTGCAACCAAGCAATAGTAACTGCTCATTGATTATGAAAATAGAAGTTCAACCATTTGGGGGCGCAAGAACGACTTGAAGAAAGCCTCAAACTCACCCTCTCCGAAATTCACCTTGTACGAGCCATCGGCAGGAGCTATGGAGATTGATGTCTTTACACCGTTCACCTGTTTAATCTCCACGCCTTTGTCGAGCAAACTTTTTGCTTTTGCTGCAAAGAAAGCCTTGAGCTCGGCAGCCTCGGCTGTCGAGATAACAAGAGGCTCATTTGCGCTCCAGCGAGAAGCTATATCAACGACAAGTGCTTTGAGTGCATCGCCACCAACAGCAGCCTTAACGGCAGCCTTCACCACTGTATCGGTAATTATAGTTGCAGCTTCCGATTTAATTGCACCCACGGCCTGTGCTCCGTAGAGTTTGAGTTCCGAACGGGTATTTGCACTCAACTCCTCGGCTTTTTTTGCAGCTGTGGCAGCTATTGCATCGGCTTTAGCCTGTGCCTCTTTTACTATTGCTTCGGCTTTGGCTTGTGCTTCTGCAACCAAGCGTTCAGCCTCGGCCTTTCCTTTCTCCACGCCCTCGGCATAGATTTTTTCGGTTAGTTCTTGAATTTTATTTTCCATATTTTTTGTATTGATATTTGTTCAAAAAAAACGATTATGCATAGCCTCTGCGGCACACCCTCAAGGGCATATTTATGCCATTATAATTATTTTACAAAAATAATATAATTTATTGTCATTTCTATAATTATTTGGCAAGAATTGTACCAAAAACCGATTTTTCACAAAACAAGAGGGGAAAATGTAATTAATCGCGTTCGTTTTCCTAAAAGCTTTAATGCACACCAATAAACACGCAGAGCGCAGTTCTCACAAACAGAGGTAATTCCCCAAGAACAGACAGACACAAAAATGCTTTTTGTTGTTTTTCACTATTTTAATTATTAAATACCATTTTACCTCCCCTGGAGCAACTAATTAAATAATATTCATTACCTTTGTTGCATGCAACAACCCGCCCGGCACACACGGGGGTGTTGCAAAACAGCAACCGCAAGGGTAATAAACTAAATTCCCACCCCTGCTTTTAGAGCT
>JAFUOP010000002.1 GCA_017481875.1 Bacteroidaceae bacterium | reverse complement strand
ATGAACGGCGCTAACATTCAAAAGATTTAAAACTATGCCAAGATCAGTAAATCACGTTGCTTCAAGAGCAAGAAGAAAGAAAATTTTAGGTTTGACCAGAGGTTACTTTGGTGCAAGAAAGAATGTGTGGACAGTTGCCAAGAATACTTGGGAGAAAGGTCTTACTTATGCATTCCGTGACCGTCGTAACAAAAAGCGCGAGTTCCGTGCATTGTGGATTCAGCGTATCAACGCTGCCGCTCGTTTGGAGGGTCTTTCATACTCACAGTTGATGGGTGCTCTTCACAAGGCTGGTATTGAGATTAACCGTAAGGTTCTTGCCGACCTCGCTATGAACAATCCCGCAGCTTTCAAAGCTATTGTGGACAAGGTAAAGAAGTAATTTAACTTTTTTATAAGTGAACAAAAACGCTCAAGAAATTCTTGAGCGTTTTTGTTGTTATATAATAAAAGGTGTGATATTGTCTTAATTTGCAAAAAAAATAGCGCGATTGATTGTTTATATATAAAAAATGAACTATGTTTGTAATAGGTTTTGCTGTACGAACGACTGGGAAACTCATCAATTTTACTTAGAAACCGAGACAAGCTTCTGTTTCCAATGGCGGGCCACAACCTTCGGGTAGCTTTCGAGAGCCGGTGGATTACAAAGGATAAGGGCACTCAAATCATTTTTTCTCGGAGTTTCATCGTTCTCGTCGTGCAGCAAAACTTTTTGTTTTATACACACAGCAGGAGCACCCCGTGGGGTGCTCCTGCTGTGTGTGATAGTACTATTTGGAATATATTTCAAAAGGAACGCGCACTGAAACGCCACTCCTTATTAAATCGGTGAGGTTGGGAAGCAGACGTTTTTTGAAACATTCCCAGTCGCGTTGTGGCATCTCTGTCCACCCTGCTTCGGCAAGGGCGAGACCGCGTGGAAATGTCATGTATGTTATGCGGTTAATGTCGCGTATGGCTTCGGCCCACAAGGTGCCCATAACTCCTTGTATGTGTGTCTGTTCATTCTCCTTTAATCCGTAGCTGGGGTCAAGCTCGTATGTCTTTTTGAGTGTTGTTACGGGCATACCCCAATTGCCGAATTCCGGCAGGTCGCCACGGTACTGGGGGTAGTCGAGGTATGTGTGCTCCCCAGGTGCCATAATTAGTTTGTGCCCGTGCTTGTGGGTGAGTTCAATGCATTTGGGGGTAAGGCCGTTGCGCCAGGTAACGAGTGTTACGTCGGCGGGGTAGGGGAAGAGGTAGTCGTTGGCGGGCGGGTATATGTTGTCGAGCTCGCACCACAGTATTGGTTTTTTGCCGTTTTGACGAACCAGGGCTAGCATTTTGCCGAAGAATATGTTCATTAATTGCTCGGGCGAGCTGTAGCCACTCTTTTTCATCAAGGCGATGCAATCGTCGCATTTTGCCCAATTCTCTTTTATGGCAGCTTCGTCGCCACCTAAGTGTATGTATTGCGAGGGGAATATTCCGGCAAGTTCTTTGAATATGTCGGCGTAGATGCTGTATGTCTCTTCGTTGCAGGCGCACAGCATTCTGTTTGTGGTTTCTCCAAGCTGTATTGTTTCGCTGTGGCGGAAGGGGCAGCCTGCTTTGGGGTATGCTGCAAGGAAGGCTGCGGAGTGCCCTGGAATGTCAAGCTCCGGAATTACTTCTATGCCGCGAGTGGCGGCGTATGTTACAATCTCTTTAAGTTCCTCTTGTGTGTAAAAACCATTGTCGGGGCCTTGGTCTCCCTCTTTATTGTTGCGGAAGGCTCCCTTTGTGGTTAGCTGTGGGTGGCTTTTAATCTCTACACGCCAGCCTTGGTCGTCGGTGAGGTGCAGTTGCAGTATGTTGTATTTGTATTTTGCTATTTGGTCTATAAAAAACTTGATATCTTTTACGGGTATAAAATGCCGGGCTGGGTCGAGCATAATTGCACGGTGCTTATAACGTGGCTTGTCGTCTATTGTTAGACATGCTATTTCTCCTTTTGCGCTGTTTATGTAGTCGCCAAGGAGTATCTGTTCCATTGTTTGTGTGGCACGTAGCAGAGCTGTCTCGCTTGCGCCTTTAATGCGTATTCTTTTGGTTGTGATGTCTATTGTGTAATGTTCTGTGCTCTTGAGGGTTGTGTCTATTGATATTGAAATGTTGCCTTTTCTGCTAATGGGCACGTTTATGCCTGTATGTTTTTTTATGCTTGCCTGCAATGCTTTTATGAAAAAACAGTCGTGCGGGCAGTTTGTCTCTATTGCACATTTTTTATCTATTTCGAAAGTTTTGTTTTTATGCTGAATGGTTATGTTGTTTGGCATTGGTATCAGAGCCTCTGTGGGGCTTTGTGCCATTAAAATGCAGGTTGTAAAAAGTGCTGCTGTAAATGATGAAAAACTTTTTGTCATTTTTTTATATTTAATTTATTAAGTGTATGTTGATATTTTTGTGCATTGGCGTTGTGTTGTGAAAGTGTTGTGGCAAAGTTGTGTGTGCCCGATAGGTCTTCTTTTGCACACATATACAGGTAGTTGTGTTTTGTGTAGTTTAGAACACTTTCTATGGCTTGTATGGTGGGTATGCGTATGGGGCCGGGAGGCAGGCCTTTATGTTTGTATGTGTTGTATGGAGATTCTATCTCCAAATCCTTTTTAAGAATGCGTTTGCGTGCAAAGTCGCCCAGGGCGTATTTTACCGTGGGGTCGGCCTGTAGTGGAATACCGCGTTTCAAACGGTTTATGTATAGGCCTGCAACAATGGGCTTTTCGGCATTATTGTTTGTCTCTTCATCTACAATAGATGCCAGTGTGGCTACCTCTTCTATGCTCAACCCTATGGCTTTCGCTTTTGCACGGCGGGTTTTGTTCCAGAAAATGTCGTGCTCGCGTAGCATGCGTGTCATAAAACGTTCGGGGGTGATGTTCCAATATAGTTCGTAGCTGTTTGGAATGAACAGGCAGGGGAGAGTGGCATCGGTGTATCCTACACGCTCGTAGTAGAGGTGATTGAGGGCAAAGTGGGCTATTGCTGCCGAATCTATCATAATTTGTTTGCTCACGGTGGCAACAAGCTGTTCCACGGTGCGGGTGGCGGGTATTGTTACCATTAGCGGTGTTTGTTGGTTGCTTACTATGCGTAAGTACAGGCTATGCATGTCATCGCCATCGTGTATGGCAAAACGTCCGGTGCGTTTTTGCTTATCGAGGTTGTTGTGCTTGGCTAATATTTTGAATCCAAGCATTGTATGTGGGTGAGCCGCTTCGTCAATTTTTTTTATTATGCTTTCTGCTGTGTCGTATGGGTATATGTGTATATACACAGTTTGGTCTATGTTCACTTGGGAACCTTTTAATATATGATGCCCATAGAAGGCTATCCCTGCCACGGCTGTGGCGATGACAATTGCTGAAATAATTATAATTTTGATTCTCATTTTATTGTGCCTTATTATAAATATTATTGCGAAGGTAAGGTTTTATAAATAAATAGACAAATCGGATAAATTTTATTTTCTTCTTCTTCGCTCTGCGTCGTGTAAGAATTGTTTGCTTTGTGTAGAATTTTGTGCGAAAAAGTTACAGATTATATTTATTTTGTTATATTTGCAAAATATTCGGGTGATTGCGCTTATTGCGCTTGCTATGTATTAAATAAAAAAATAATATATGAAAGTAACTAAATTTAAATTTTTAAATTTTGCCGCATTTTTTGCTGCTTTTTTGGCGATGTCTTGTACCTCTTACAAGCAGGTGCCTTATATCCAAAACAGTGATCAAATGGAGTTTATTACACAGGTTGCAGAGGTACACGAGTCTAGAATACTTCCTCGCGATTTACTTTCAATAATTGTGTCATCGCCGGCAAAGCCAGAAGCTGCACTTCCTTATAACTTAGTTGTGTCTACTCCTTATGAACAACGAGCAGCTTTGACAGCGCAGCCTACATATCAAACATATCTTGTAGATAATGAGGGATATATAGATTTTCCCATTGTTGGAAAGTTGAATGTTGCCGGCCTTACTAAAAAAGAACTCGAGGAACTTATTCTTGACAAAATCAGCGGCTCATTTAAAGATCTTCCTATAGTAACAGTGCGCTTTGCCGATTTCAAAGTCTCTGTGCTTGGTGAGGTTGCAAGCCCCGGTACATATAATATCTCAAACGACAAAGTTAATATCTTCCAGGCACTTGCTCTTGCGAAGGATATGACTATTTATGGTATGCGTGAGAATGTGAAGGTTATTCGTGAAGATGTATCGGGAAAGACCCAGGTGTATGAGTTGGACCTTACCGATGCCTCGGTTGTTACATCGCCCTGTTATCATTTGCAACAGAATGATGTTGTGTATGTTACACCCAATAAAGCAAAAGCAAAAGGTTCAGATGTGGGCAGCACAACATCGTTGTGGTTCTCGGCAACATCGATATTGGTGTCTTTGACCTCATTGCTATATAACATACTCCATTAATCGTGTAACTTAAATATTTAGAATTATGGATATTGAGCGTAATAATATTAATCAGGAAGAGAGTGGTAGCGATTTTAATGTAGGTATTCTATTGCATCATTTCTTGCTTAATTGGAAGTTGTTTGTGGTGTCAATTATACTATGCCTTGTTCTTGCTGCATTTTATGTTTATAATTCATCAAAAATATACCAGGTAACAGCAAAAATATTGATGCAGGACGATGAAAAAGGCTCATTTGCATCGCAAATGGATATGCTCGTTGACTTTGGATATCAAGGTGGCAGTTCCAATGTTGAAAATGAGATTGAGGTGCTGAACTCTATGTCTGTTGTTAGCGGTGCAGTTTTGCAGTCGGGGCTGTATATCTCATATTATCAACCTAAAATGATAGGGTACAAGCCTGTATATAAAGCTTCAAGCCCGGTTAATGCAACAATTCAAATGCAGGATTTGGAAAATCTTCGTTCTTCATTGTTGATAGATTTGGAGGTTAATGAGGATTCGTTATATACGGTCGCATATGAGTATGAAAATGAATCTGAAGGGTTGGAAATTGAATCGGAAAAAGAGGTTATAAGAGAATTCCCGTATCTGCTGCAGACTGTAAAAGGTGCCATCTTGCTTGCGAAGAACGAGAATGCCGAAAGCATGAACGATGTGAGAATACAAATTTCTCCTGTGATTGCCACTGCCGGTTCATATAAGTCGGCGTTGGGTGTTGCGCCTGTTTCTAAAACGGCATCAGTAGCTGTCGTGGCTACAAACACTGCTGTTCCTGCCAATGGTATTGATTTTATCGATGCACTTATAGATAGTTATAACAAGGTTACCAATGATGATAAACGTCAGGTAGCCGAAGCGACTCAAGAGTTTTTGGCAAGTCGCATTGATGAAATTAAAGGCGACCTTACAGAGAAAGAGGGTAACCTCGCAAGTTACAAACAGACCAATCAGCTCTTGAACCCCGAAATCGATGCCCCTCAGGCTTTGAGAAACAAAGATGAGTATGTGAAGAAAATGGAGGAGATGGAGATTGTGATGAAGAATTCTCAATTCCTGAACGGTTTTGTTAATAACCCAAAGAACGATCTCCAGTCTATTCCTTCTACTATGGGATTGACAAATGATGCTTCATTGGCTAACCTTATTCTTAAATATAATAACGAGGTTGCGGCACGTAACCAATTGTTGCTCACTGCAACAGCCGAGAACCCTGCTCTTAAGCTTCAAACAGAGTTGGTGCGTGGCTTGCAGAGTGATATTCGTGAGGCTTTGAAAGCGTTTAACGAGTCTCTTACTTTGCAGTACAATGCATTGAGGTCATTGGCTTATGAATATACATCGCGATTGAAAAAATCTCCCGAAATGGAACGTTCGCTGAAAAGCATTGTGCGTGAGGCCGATATAAAATCGCAACTCTATGTGATGCTTCTTCAAAAGTATGAGGAAAATGCCTTGACATTGGCTGTTACTGCAAATAACCTCCGTTGCATTGACCCGGCTATGTGTTCGTCGGTGCCTGTGGCTCCCCGCAAACGTATTATTTTCATGGGTGCTTTGCTTATGGGTGTCTTAATTCCTTCGTTATATATTTATATAAAGGAGTTGGTGCGCACAAAAATTGCAACAGCAGCCGAGGTTCAGTCTCTTACAAGTTTGCCTTTACTTGCAACAGTGCCTGTGAAGAATGGAATTGATGGGCGTGAATCTTCGATAGTTGTACGTGCCAATAAAAATGACATAATGGCAGAGTCCTTCAGAACACTGCGTACAAACTTGCAGTTTGTGATGAAAAAGTCTGCGGGAAATGTAATTATGTTTACATCTACTGTCAGTGGTGAGGGAAAGACTTTTGTATCAACGAATTTTGCGGTGAGCGCGGCCATGCTTGGTAAGAAGGTTCTTATGATGGGTATGGATATACGTCGTCCTCGTTTGGCAGAGGTGTTCAATATTGATCCTAAGGCGGACGGTATTACAAGTTTCCTTTGTGCCGATGAAAAGGAGGTAGCAATGCTTGATAAAATTATTATACCTTCGACCGAGGTGCATAATTTGTATCTATTGCCTGCCGGTATTGTACCTCCCAATCCTGCGGAGCTATTGTCAAAATCTAACTTAGAGGTTGCAATCAGTTATTTAAGCAAGAAGTTCGATTATATTATAATGGATACAGCTCCCGTTGGTTTGGTGTCTGATTCTATAATTCTTAGCCGTGTTGTTGATGCTGTTGTGTATGTGTCTCGTGTAGGATATACAGAGAAAGCGGCTTTTGAATTCTTGAATTCTCTTGTGAAAGATGGCAAGCTGGAAAATGTTTCGCTTGTTGTTAATGGCGACGATGTAGAAAAGCGTACACGTACTTATGGATATGTCCATAGCTATTCTGCCGGTTATGCTTACTATGGCGGTTATTTGGATAATTCCAAGGCTTCTTCTAAAAAAGGGAAAAAGAACGAGTAAAGTGTGTTGCTGATAGATGTTGCAGGGTGGGCATTCGATGCCGCATTTGGTAAGTTTTGTAAAAAAAATGTGGTGTATTAAAAAAAAATGCTTACCTTTGCACCTCGAAAATAGATGATGTTATTTCTGCCCCGTATTACGGAGCTATTTATACTAAGATGGGTTTACTTAAAGAGAAATATGCAAAATATGACCTTCCTCAGCGTTTTATGGCTATGGGGGTATATCCTTATTTTCGTTGTATAGAGAGCGAGCAGGATACCGAGGTGCTTATGAGTGGAAAAAAGGTACTTATGTTTGGTTCTAACTCATACATGGGACTAACTAACCACCCACGCATTAAGGAGGCTGCTATTGCTGCTACACGTAAATATGGTACCGGTTGCGCCGGTTCGCGTTTTCTCAATGGTACCGTGGATATTCATCTGCAGCTTGAGAACGAGCTTGCACAGTTCGTGGGAAAAGATGAGGCATTGGTCTATTCTACAGGTTTCCAGGTGAACTTGGGAGTGCTCTCTTGCATAACCGGCCGCCGCGATACTATCATCTGCGATGAGCTCGACCACGCGTCAATTGTAGATGGCCGTCGTTTGTCTTTCTCTACTGTACGTAAGTTCCGCCACAATAATATGGAGGGCCTTGAGAAGGAGTTGCAGGCTTGCGACCCCGATACCATAAAGCTTATTGTTGTTGATGGTGTGTTCAGTATGGAGGGCGACATTGCCAATCTGCCTGAGATTGTCCGTTTGAAGGATAAATACAACGCAAGCATTATGGTCGATGAGGCGCACGGCTTGGGTGTGCTTGGAAACCAAGGACGTGGAACTTGTGATCATTTTGGTCTCACTAAAGATGTGGACTTGATAATGGGTACCTTTAGTAAATCACTTGCAACAATCGGTGGCTTTATAGCAGCCGATAAGGAGGTGATAAATTATATACGCCATAATTCACGTTCATATATATTCAGTGCAAGTAATACTCCTGCAGCTACTGCTGCTGCATTAGAGGCTTTGCATATTATACAAGAGGAGCCTGAACGTATGGAGAATTTGTGGAAAATAACAAATTATACATTGAAGAATTTCCGCGATTTGGGTTTTGAAATAGGTAATACTTCTACTCCCATTATTCCTCTTTACATTCGTGATACCGATAAAACCTTTATGGTTACAAAAATGTTATGGGAGGCCGGTGTTTTTGTGAATCCTGTGGTTCCCCCGGCTTGTTCTCCACAGGATACACTTATACGTTTCTCCTTGATGGCTACTCATACAAAAGAGCAGATTGACCGTGCTTTAGATGTGATGGTGCCTATTTTTAAACAGTTGGATATTATAAAGTAGAATAATATTTTAGAGGTTTCGGGGCGTAGCGCAGTCCGGTAGCGCACCTGGTTTGGGACCAGGTGGTCGCAGGTTCGAATCCTGTCGCCCCGACCAACGGCAAGAGTGATTATTAATTGCTCTTGCTTTTTTTATTGCATTTCGGTAGTACCCGTCATCTTTTGTATTTGCGCCCAGGTGGTCGCAGGTTCGATTGACAATGCTCGCTTATCGCCACCCGCGTGGCACAAACTTCGTCTGTGCTGCACGCGACCATAGGCTGCTCGCATTGTCTAAGCTTGT
>JAFUOP010000047.1 GCA_017481875.1 Bacteroidaceae bacterium | reverse complement strand
TCATTAATCGATACATTGCCACCAATGCAGGCAAGCACGTTTACACTTGCATTTACGGGTTACAGTTACAACGAGATAGCCAAGAAGACCGGCAGTTCTTTAAGCAATGTAAAGAACCATATACACGCTGCACGTATTAATTTGCGCAAGAAATTGGCAAAGTAACAGGTATAAAAAGAGGCACTTCAAAATCGTATGTATTTTTTAGTCAACCTCTTTTTTTGGTAGTTTATTGTAATGAAACAATTCTCTTTGCCACAAAAAAGATGTCGATTCCCTTCTTTTCGAAAGCAAAAAAAACTAATTTTGGCCGGTTGTAAATAATGGAATCGCAATACTGTGATTTTTAAACGTTATACCATAATATTTATTCGTTTTGAATTGAATTCGCAACATATTGTGAATTTGCCTTGTTTTGTTTGTAAAAATGCCATATACGAAAGAGAATGAAAAAGATAATAATAATTGATGGTGGTCCGCGAAGGAGTATGAACACCGCAAAGTTGTTGCAGAGATTTGCCGAAGGTGCTCAATCGGTAGGTGGTGATATTGAGGTTAAAACCATAAGACTCTATGACCTCGACTATAAGGGTTGTATGTCGTGTATGGCTTGCAAGCTCAAAGGTAAGGCAATGAACATTTGCCGCTTCAAAGATGCGCTTGCTCCTGTTTTGGAGGAGATTGCCATAGCCGATGGTCTTGTGCTAGGTTCACCAATTTATTTTGGTGATGTTACGGGGCAGATGCGTGCCTTCCTGGAGCGTTTGTCGTTCCCGTGGCTATCGTACAACGACTACAGCCTGACGGCACCCAAGCGTATGCCTGTGCTGCTAATTGAAACAATGAATGGCACACCTGAGCGCAACAACAGCAACCATTTTGGCACGATGGAGTGGTGCATCAGCACAGCCCTTTGCGAGCCTGAGCGCATCGTAGCCTACAACACTACTCAAGTGCTAAAATATGACAATTATGAATTGGGTAGTTTCTCCGAGGAGGCCAAACATGCTTGGCGTGATGCCCATTGGGAGGAGGACTTGCAAAAGTCATACGAGGCCGGAAAGAGAATGGCGGAACAATAATCAATAATAAGTAATTAAGGACTTTCCTATGAAAAGTTTTGGACAAAAAGCGTGGATACTTCCACAGCCTGTACTGATTATCGGTACATATAACAGCGACGGAACTCCTAATGCCATGAATGCGGCATGGGGCGGTCAATGGGACGGTAAGGAAATCATGATAAGCATGGGTTCACATGCTACCACGGAGAACATTGCCCGTTGCAACGAATTTACAGTTGCTTTTGGCACCAAGAATACGATGGTGGCATCGGATTTCGTGGGGATTGTAAGTGCCAAGAACGACCCTAATAAGATACAGAAGACGGGGTGGACAGCCATTAAGGCTGATAACGTAAATGCACCCGTGTTCACCGATTTTCCAATGACGATGGAGTGTCGTATCCTGCGTAAGATTGATGAGAGCGAGGAGGGGTATTATATTGTGGCAGAAATCGTCAATATTCTTGTAGATGAAGCCTGCCTTGCTGAAGACGGCAAGCCCGACGTGGAAAAGATGCAGCTAATCACTTATGACCCTATTCACCACGGTTATGTAGAGCTCGGCAAACGAGTGGGCAATGCGTTCTCGGACGGAAAGACTTTAAAGTAGCCTGTAATTTATTCAATAGAACATAAAATCATTATTTGAGGAAATATGCCCAATACTCTGCAAACTTCACAGAGTATTGGGCATATTTTACTTTTTCAAGCAAATAACAGTGCTATTTGTTCACTATTGCTACTTTAATCACCCCGTCCAATTTATTTTCAAAGATGCGGTATGCTTCTTCAATTTCACTCAATGGAAAACGGTGTGTGATGAGTGGAGTGGTGTCAATCTTTCCTGCTTCAATAAGACGAAGAACTTCTTCGCAATGGCAACCGTCCACGCCACCGGTCTTGAAGGTGAGGTTCTTGCCATACATTTCGGGCAGAGGAAGAACCTGCTGCTGGTCGTAAAGGGCCACCACCGTTACAATGGCATTGGGGCGGGCACACTCCCACGCGAGGCGGAAGGTGTCATCGGCTCCGGCCACTTCGAGAACTCTATCGGCACCTCTATGGTCGCTATTTTTCAAGACAAAACCCTTACATTCCTCGGGAGTGGTGAGCAGTACATTGGGGTAGTGCTCTTGCACGAAATCCCTTCTTTCTTCGGATTTTTCGCATACGATGATGCGCTTGGGGTTTAGAAGCATCACGCAAAGCAGCGTGCAGATACCCGTAGGTCCTGCTCCTATAATCAGTACGGTATCTTCCTGGGTAATCTCAGAAATACGAGCAGCCCAGAATCCTGTGGCCAAAACATCGCCCACGAACAGGGCTTGTTCATCGGAAACACTACAAGGAATGCGGTTCAGCCCTTGATTGGCTAGCGGTACACGCACATATTCCGTCTGACCGCCATCGATGCGGCAGCCCAATGCCCAACCGCCATCAGGGTCGGTGCAGTTGTTCACATAGCCATTCTTGCAAAAGAAACACTCTCCGCAGAAGGTCTCCACGTTTATGGTTACTCTATCCCCAGGCTTTACATTAGTAACTTCTGTTCCCACTTCTTCCACTACACCCACCATTTCATGTCCAACGGTAATGCCCGGAACGGCACGAGGTACGCTCCCGTGCTTTATATGCAGGTCGCTGGTGCAAATGCTCCCCATCGTTACGCGAATAATGGCATCGGTAGGTTCTATCAATGCAGGCTTCGGTTTCTCCACCAAAGCGAACTTTCCTTTTTCTATGTATGTGTATGCTAACATAAATTTGTAATAATTTCTCTGTTCTTGGAATTGCTATAATTCATTAATCACTTGCTGGAGTTGTTCTAAAAAACAGGCACCGTGCCCGCCGTCCATCTGCACGTGGTGAAACTGAAATGATATGGGCAATGTGGTACTAAACCAATTGTAACGATACCTGCCCCACATAACCATTGGGTTGCAGAACTTGTCGGTGTATTGGTTTACAATGCAGTCGAGTTCCGTCTCTATCATTGCCGATGTTCCCACAATCATACTATCTTCAAGGAAAGAACTCTTGCACTGCGTGGCAGCCTGCGCTGTCAGCCGGTTGTATTCTTTGGCGAATTGTTCGGCATCATCGGTGTATGCAATGTCGCAAGAATTGATTCCACCTTTGCTGTTGTTTACAATTACGTTTATGGCAATGCTGTCATATTTGAAGAGTTTATCTTTTTCGGGTAGAATATAGAACTCTTTTATGTTGCTCGCAGCCTTTCCTACACACCAACATAGCAGGGCGTTAAATTTTATTCCACGTCTCTTGCTTGCCTTGAGCACTTTGGTTACATTGAATGTTTTTGTTAATGTAACCATTGGCATTGGAGACGTCAGCCAAAGCGAAAAGGCTTCGGCGCGTGTAGTTTTTTTAGGATCTACTTCTATTCTCATATTATATTTACATTTGTTATTCCTCCAACTTCCAACCACAATCTCCGTGGTAAATCATCTGCTTGGTCATGCCACCATCGATGCAGATATTTTCACCCGTAATAAAGCCGGCCTTGTCGCTGCAAAGGAACAGTACCATATGGGCAATGTCCATGGGATTACCCACTCTGCCTGCAGGTTGCTGCGTGGCATCGGGGCCTTCGTAAACAGCGTAGGCCGTATCTATCCAACCCGGGGAAATGGAGTTCACCCTTGCTTTTCCCGACAGGCTTATTGCCAATGCGTGCGTGAGTGCAGCAACGCCCCCTTTGGCAGCCGTGTAGCTCTCGGTCTGTGGCTGGCTCATGCGGTCGCGTGAGGAGGAGATATTGATGATAGATGCACCTTCTACTAAATGGTTCTTTAGCAATTTTACCAAATAGAAGGGTGCGGTTACTCCCACATTCAGGGCATATTGGAACTCTTCGTAGGAACATTCATCTATCCCTTTCATCAATGGCAAGGCATTGTTAATGATGATATCCACTTTACTGTGCTCGTTCAGAATTCCGGTGGCAAAAGTTTCCAGCACCTCTTTGTTGGATATGTCTCCAACGAAGTGTTCTCCCTCTTGCTTGTCAATCACATATACTATGGCTCCCTGTTTACGGAACTCATCGGCAATGCATCGACCAATTCCGTTGGCACCACCTGTTACAACAACTACTTTATCTTTGAATGTATTTGTTTGCATAAATTCTTATCTATTTATATCATCAACATAATTCGCCCTTCTGCTTTAACAAACATAGCGGGGTAGCGACAAATCACCTAAAAAAGTGAGATTTGGCAGATTATAACCGTCTGTTAATGTTAAAACTGTATTTTGTTATGTCTTATATGCGAATCTACTGATTTGTTTTCAATCGAACGCACGTTTCATTCAAAAAAATGGTTTTGTCGTAATTTTTCTTTTTATCGCAAGATATGATATTATTTATTTTTTGGGGGGAAAGTGTATCGGGCAAGTGAAGCATTAATAATTTACTACAAAGCAATTATTATACAATGTAATTTCAATATAAGGGTATTCGTATTTTGCAGCAATCATTAATTAAACTTTGTTAAAAATAAATATTTATTAATCGAACGGTCAACTCAATTGTTATAATTGCAGAAAGTACCATAAGATATATTTATTTATGCAAAGTATAGGAGAAGAGTTGTTGAAGCAGCAAAAAAATCTGT
>JAFUOP010000042.1 GCA_017481875.1 Bacteroidaceae bacterium | reverse complement strand
ACTAATAATTGGAGAAAAAATCGTATCTTTGCACTTAGAAAAGAGTTATTTGAAAAGCATGAGGAATATAGTGTAATAAAACAAGTTAGCAATTTCTTATTCATTGCCCATTCTCATGCAAGTTCTTCTTAATGGTTTGATACTCAAAGAATCTTAATCAAACTACATCAAATATACGAACAAACGAGCGAGATAAGCAAAGCTTGCTTTGATATTTCACAGCGAGTGCAATCTATTTTCGCGGGTTACCGCAAAGGTAGCAACAAACGAGCGGAAAACAAAACTTGCTTTGAATTTTCACAGTAAGTGTAACCTGTTTCCGCAGTTCACGGCAAAGGTACGAAAAAAAGTGAAAAAATATATAGCAACCAATTGGCTGCTATATATTTTTTATATGAAAGATGTGTTTTACTTGTTCATAGCCTCTTCTATGGCTTTCTTTATGCCATCACCGCGAAGGTCGCGCTTAATAATTGTTCCGTCGGGGCCGAACAGCATGATTTGAGGAATTCCCTGTATGCCGTAGAGCTCGGTGGCGTTGTATTCGCCTTTTTGTGGAACATAAATCTGCGGGTAGTCTATGCCTTCGTTTGCAAGAGCCTCTTTGAATTTCTGCTCCTGGTCCCAAACGTTAATACCAAGTACAATGAGTTTGTCGTTGCTATACTCTTTGCTTATAGCCTTTAAATTGGGAATCTCGGCACGGCAAGGTCCACACCAGCTTGCCCAGAAGTCGGCAACTACATATTTCCCTTTGCCCACATAGTCCGATAACGCGCTTACGCCACCATCGATGTTTTGTCCTTTGAAGTCAACAAACATTTTGCCGGCTTTTGTGGCCTCTTTCTTCTCGAGGTTGGCACGCCAATCTTGAACAGGTGCCATCTTGCCCGAGTATTTTACAATCTGCATAACGGAGTCGAGCGATGCCAAGTCCTGGTAAAGAGCTTTAGAATACATTGCAAGCATATATGCGCCAAGGATATTGTCTTTGTTTGAAATGATGCCCTCTTTATATGCACCGTAAAGCTCATTTACTATATTTGTGCGGAATGCCTCAAAATCTTCCGGTGTCATTTCGCCACTTTGCACCTTGGCAATGTTCTCTTTGTAAGCAGCCTCCAATGTGGCACCTTTCTCGTTTATGCTATTCTGCAGCTCTGTCGATTTGTCGTTCAAGCCACCATTGTCATTTACTATGGCAGGGCGGTTTTTGAGGTCTATTGTAATTTTACTGTTAGGTTCAACAAGCAATGCTCCGCTTGTGCGCTCAATCTGCACCCTCAAAACTTCGGGCTCGGCAAGCTCGCCTTTGAATACAAATGCGCTGTCTTTTACTATACAAGAATCTATCGGCTCATTGGTGTTGATATTTATAAGGTAAGCTGTCTTGCCTTCTTGTGTACCACTGGTTGTTCCGTTGATGTTGTAGCCGTTGTTGCAGGCTGTGAGCGCAAGTGCGCCAAATGCGAAAATTGCAATCTTTTTCATTTTTTGTGATGTTATAAGTTTTTTATGTACTCTTTTGTAATAATGGGTGCTGTCCCAGTTTACAGTGTGTTGCAAATATAAGCACAAACTTCGATATCTGTGTCTAATTGTGAATTTTTAATAAGTTTGTTAATTTTATTCAAATGTCAATGTTACGTATCCCAGGTATCTGCCATTTTTGTTCATCTGTTGCATTATCACCTCTTTGCCTTCGGCATTTGTGAGTTTCATTGGTTCTTTGAAATAGGTATGCGAATGTCCTCCTAATATAATGTCTATTCCCTTTGTGGCTGCAGCAAGGCGTTCGTCGTCGCATTTTTCGTTTGGCATTTGGTAGCCGAGGTGTGAAAGGCATATAACAACATCGCACCCTTGCTCCCGCAGCTCCTGTGCACATTTGTTGGCAGTTTCAATAGGCGACAGGTATTTAATGCCTGCGTAATAGTCCTTTGAGATAAGCCCTTCGGGGTTGGGTGAGAGGCCGAATAACCCAATTTTCACCCCCTCGCGTTCTATTATGGCAGTGGGGTTTATGAGTCCTTCGCAAGGGGTGCCTGTGAAGTCGTAGTTGGCACAAAGTATGGGGTAGTTTGCCATTTTCACAAGGCGTGCAAGGTTTTCCATTCCAAAATCGAATTCGTGGTTGCCCACGGCACCGGCATCGTAGCCCATGGCGTTCATTATCTCTATCTCCACGCTCCCCTTGAACGTATTGTAATAAAGCGAGCCTTGTGAAAAGTCGCCACAGTCGAGCAGCAGCACTCTGTTGCCTCCCACAGAGTCTCTTATTGCTTCAATAAGTAAGGCTCTGTTAAGTACTCCTGCATTCCCGTTCTTTTCGGGCTCGATGCAGCTGTGTGTGTCGTTGGTGTGCAGTATTGTTATTTTTTCTTGTGCCGCTATGGTGGTGGCTGCAAGCAATAATATGGCAATAAATATATTTTTCATGGCATTCGTATTTTATTTCACAGTTATTCGCCCATCGGTACTTGCCTCTACTGCTTTGCCTCGGCTGTGCAGGTGGGCAATGTGTTGTATCATAAGGTCGCGTATTGTAATGTCGCTTTTTATAACTTTGTTGCGCCCTTTGGCGAGTGTATATAGTTTGTCGTTGCCTTGCGACAGGTAGTCCGAAGTTGCAATGCGGTATTCTCTCTCTGCGGCAACGGGCTTGCCGTTTACGGTAGCAGTGAGTAATTCACCTGCGGGAGTTATTGTGAGTCTTGCACCGCTTATGGCCTCACCGCCCACCTTGGCTATCTCTGCAAATAACTGCAGCAACTCATTGCCGTTAAGGGTGAGCAGGGCAAGGGTGTTCTCGAATGGAAATACATTATATACATCGCCAAAAGTTATTATGCCCTGCGGAAGTGTGCTGCGCAGCCCTCCTTTGTTGGTGATTGCTATGTCTATGGGCGTGTCGCTGTGTTGCTGTGCCATGGTACGCAGTGCGTCGGCAGCAAAATTCATTAGTGGGCTCTCGGGAGGGTACACTGCAAGCTCCATTGCTGCCGTGCCTATCACAGGTGCTTTTATGCTATCTACCGCAGCGCGACTTTTCTCAAGAATTGCCCGCACCTTTGTGGCACCATCGTTTTTTTCTATATGTGTTACGGCTATGTTGCCGGCCTCTATGGCTGTGAGGGTCTTGCCGTTGCTGCACGACAGCAACAAAGCTGCCAGTAAAATTGCACTTATTCTGTGTCTCATATTCTTGTTTCATTTAATTTCTCAAAAATAACATATTGCCGATAAAAAAACAAAAAAGCAAAATAAAAAGAGAAAAATCGCGGCTATCACCTCTAAAAACAAGAAGATAATTTTGCAGGCTCGGGATTTTGCTCTATCTTTGCGGTCGCTTTCGGCGTAATCGCTGCCAAGGAAGAGTAACTTGGTATGTTGCGTTGGAATGATTGAACAATTTAACAATTCAAAGTAATGGATTTAATTAAAATTGCTAAAGAAGCATTTGCTACCGATGTAAAGCGTGAGCTTAACTTTCACCCCGGTGATACAATCACAGTAGCATACAAAATCATTGAGGGAACTAAAGAGCGTATCCAGATGTACCGCGGTGTTGTAATCAAAATCTGTGGTCAGGGTGCAGAAAAGCGTTTTACCGTTCGTAAAATGTCGGGTACCGTTGGTGTAGAGCGTATCTTCCCTTTGAACTCGCCCGCTATCGACAGCATCACTGTTAATAAGCTTGGTCGTGTTCGTCGTGCTAAACTTTATTATCTGCGTGCACTTACAGGTAAAAAGGCCCGTATTAAAGAGATTAAAGCGTAAGCATTGTCAAAATGACTTTGAAATAAAAAACAGCACCCACGGGTGCTGTTTTTTATTTGTTCTAATTGTAAGGTGCCGACGATACACACTCTTTGTTTAAAATACTTTCGGCCATCTCGCGGTTTCTTTCGTCAATCATCACCCACACCTCACCGCCCAATGTGGCGTATGGCGAAGTTACAGCCGACATTGTCTCGTTCCTTAAAATAGACGCAATATCATTTGCCTCTAAAAGCCCTTGTACAAGCTGTGCTTGCCATAAGTTGCCACCAAAAATCTTTATTAAATGGTTCTGCTTTCTTTTGCTTGTCATAACGCTGCCTCCTTTTTATATTAGAACATTTATTGGTGTTGCTTGGTTGCTGTTCTTTTCACAACGAATATTAATTTTATGTCTTACGCCTGTAATATAGCAAAAATAATACCTTTATGCGGTATTTAAAAATAAGGCGTTTGAAAACAGTGTCGCTCCCATAAAAACAGAACTTTCTCCTCCATAAAAAGGTGTGCGTTAAAAATTAAAACAGTTACAAATAAATAAAATTCGCAAAATAGTAGTATCTTCGTGCATAATCCCTTATTTTTGCAGGGTTAATGCAGAGATTACTAATTAAAAACAGAATAACTATGTTAGATGTAAAAGCTTGTTTAAGTGAGATAGAGGAGATGATGGAAATGACCATTATGCACCTCGAAGAAGAGTATTCGCATATTCGTGCAGGAAAGGCCAATGTTCATATTCTCGACTGCGTGCGCGTGAGCTCGTATGGTTCCGAAATGCCCCTTAATAATGTGGCTACAGTTACCACTCCCGACCTCCGCACCATCGCCATTAAGCCTTGGGACAAGAATATGATAGCTCCCATTGAAAAGGCAATCATCGACTCTCCCGTGGGAATTATGCCCACTAACAACGGCGAGGTTATCATAATCGCTATTCCTCCCCTCACAGGTGAGCGTCGTAAAGACCTGGTAAAGCAATGTTCTCACGAGCTGGAAACAGCTAAAATCAGCATTCGCAACGCACGTCGCGACGGTATTGACGCAATGAAGAAATCGGTTAAAGACGGCACCCCCGAGGACGTTGCAAAAGACGGCGAAGAGAAGCTGCAGAAGATTCACGACAAGTATATCAAGAGAGCCGAGGAAATCTTCGCTACCAAGGAAAAAGAGATACTTACCGTGTAAAAACGTTGCGTAGTGCAGGGGGTAGTTATAAAAAGTTCGGGTAGCGTGTATGCTGTCCGTGCAACCAATGGTTCGGTAGTCGATTGCAGGGTAAAGGGCAATTTCCGTTTGAAGGGAATAAAAAGCACCAACCCTGTAGCCGTGGGCGACATTGTGGAGTTCGATGTACGTGCCGACGGCACAGCCTACATTGTAGATATAATGGAGCGCAAGAACTATATTGTGCGCAAAGCATCGAACCTCTCCAAGCAGTCGCATATACTTGCTGCCAATCTCGACCTATGTTTCCTGGTCGTTACCATAAGCCACCCTGCAACCTCCACCACCTTCATCGACCGCTTCTTGGCCTCGGCCGAGGCCTATCGCGTTCCCGTGGTGCTGGTCTTCAACAAAGCCGACATTTACACACCCGAAGAGGTTGCAGAAATGCAATATCTTGTGGCACTTTATGAGAATATAGGCTACCGCTGCCTTGTTACAAGTGCCGAAAATGGCGATGGCGTAGATGCTCTCAAGGAGGCTATGCGTGGCAAGGTTTCGTTGCTGGCAGGTAATTCGGGCGTTGGAAAATCGAGCCTTGTGAATGCCGTTGCACCGCAACTGGCAGCCAAGGTGGGCGAAATCTCTAAAATACACGATACCGGTATGCACACTACCACATATAGTGAAATGTTCGAGTTTATGCCCGGTAGCTACATTGTAGATACTCCGGGAGTGAAGGGCTTCGGCTCATACGCTATGGAAACCGAGGAGATACCTCACTATTTTGTGGAATTCTTTGCCCTGTCGGGCGGTTGCAAATATGGCAACTGCACCCACACTCACGAGCCCGGTTGTGCTGTTCTTGCCGCCCTTGATGAGGGCAAGATAGCCCCCAGCCGCTACCAGTCCTATCTTAGTATGCTCGAAGATAAAGAGGAGGGCAAGTACCGCACGTCGGAGTAAAGAAGTTGCTTATAACAAGAACAGGTTGCATCACATGATGCAACCTGTTTCTCTAAATGGCGAAGAAGATATAACCCAAAGTAACAGCACTTATTATCAACCACAATATAACACCCTGCATAAACGCCTTTATACCCACGCTCTTTATTACATCGATAGAAAGTGATGCGCCTATGAAAAACATCGTCAGGGTCAATCCCTTGCGGGCAATGCCGTTTATGGCAGAACCAATACCGGGATAACCGTCAAGAGCATATGTATTTATAACCATAGCCGCCACAAACAGCAGTATGAACCAGGGGATATTTATCTTTTGCCCTTTGCTCTTGAAGATGACTGCCGAAAAAAGTGCCACGGGAATAATCCACAAAGCACGTGTGAGCTTCACGGTTGTGGCAATTTCGAGTGCCTCCTCGCTGTACGCCGCCCCTGCCCCCACAACAGAGCTTGTGTCGTGTATGGCAATTGCAGCCCACAAGCCAAATTGTTGGTCGTTCATTCCAAGAGCGTGCCCAATAGCTGGGAATATAAACAATGCCACAGCGTTGAGTATAAACACTGTCCCAAGTGCCACGGAAATTTCACTATCCTTGGCTTTGAGTATGGGAGCCACGGCGGCTATGGCACTTCCGCCACAAATGGCTGTTCCCGAGCTTATGAGGTACGATGTGTTGCGGTCTATGCCCAGCAATTTGCGGCCTATGAACCAACCAATTGCAAGCGTGCCGAACACCGAAACTATTGTGAATGTCATACCATCGCTGCCCGATGCCAACGATGCTTGCAGGTTCATTCCAAATCCAAGCCCCACAATGGAGTATTGCAACAGCATTTTAGATGCTTTTTTATTGAATTTCTTGTATGGGCAGCCAAAAACAAGTGCATATAACAGGCCTGTGAGCAATACTAACGGTGGGGTTGCAATATTTGCCAGAGGGGCCAATGGAGGAATGTATCCGGCCAAAAGGGCGAGTGCTATGAGCAATACCGTAACGATATATGCTATTTGCGATAGTTTTTCGTTGGAAACAATCATACGGGTAAACTGGTTTCTGATAATGTATTACGTGCTGTTAATAGCATTAAGGGAGCACCACGGTGCTCCCTTAATGCTATATGTAATCAGCTAAATTATTTCTGCGGGTTGTTAATGAGGAACTCTGCAATCTGCACAGCGTTTAGTGCGGCACCCTTTTTAATCTGGTCGCCCACAATCCACATAATTATGCCGTTGGGGTTGGTGAGGTCCTTGCGTATGCGGCCTGCATATACGGGGTCGCTGCCTGCTAGGAACAAGGGCATAGGGTACTCCTTCTTCTCGGGGTTGTCCATAAGCACCAAGCCCTGGCCTTCGGCAACAGCCTTCTGCACCTGCTCCACAGTGAGGGGCTCTTCGGTCTCAATCCACAGAGTCTGCGAGTGTGAACGCAGTGCGGGCACACGCACGCACTGTGCACTCACCTGAATGTCGCTGTGCATAATTTTGCGTGTCTCGTTGTACATCTTCATCTCCTCTTTGGTGTAGCCGTTGTCGGTGAACACGTCAATCTGTGGAATAACGTTAAATGCAAGCTGGTATGCGAATTTCTCCACTGTGGGCTCCTCGCCTGCAAGTACCTGGCGGTACTGCTCGTAGAGCTCGGCCATAGCTGCTGCGCCTGCGCCGCTTGCTGCCTGGTATGTAGAAGAGTGCACACGCTTGATGTGCGAAAGCCCTTCAACAGCCTTCAATGCCACAACCATTTGAATAGTTGTGCAGTTGGGGTTGGCTATAATACCGCGGGGGCGGTTGTATGCATCGGTGGGGTTTACTTCGGGCACAACAAGGGGCACGTCCTCGTCCATGCGGAATGCACTGGAGTTGTCAATCATCACACAGCCGTGCTTTGTAATAGTCTCGGCAAAATCCTTTGAAACACCACCGCCTGCCGAAACAAATGCATAGTCGATGCCTTTGAAATCGTCGTTGTGCTTCAGCTCCTTAACAGTGTAATCCACACCTTTGAAGTTATATACTTGCCCCGCACTGCGAGCCGAGCCAAAGAGCACCAACTCGTCGAACGGGAAATTTCTCTCATCGAGCACGCGCAGGAACTCCTGTCCCACAGCACCGCTCACGCCTACAATAGCAATTTTCATCTTGTATATTATAATTTATTTATTTAAACTAATCCTTGGCTGCAAAAATAGTGCAAACGAGCGAGATACGAAGCTTGCTTCGGTATTTCACAGCGAGTGTATCCTATTTTCGCGATTTCATCGCAAAGATACTAATATAATTTGCAAAAATCTTTAATATGCCACAGAAATAATATGTTACACCCTCTTTTTGCTCTCTTTAGCCCCTTTTTGCAGGCAAAATTCTATCTTTATGATTATATTTTTGTATTTTCGTAACTTGTTATGGAAAAAGATTGGTTACAACGAGGAGAGTTGTTGTTGGGTGCTGAAAGGCAGCAACGCTTGAGAGATGCTCACCTTCTTATAGTGGGGTTGGGCGGTGTAGGCTCTTGGGCTGCCGAGATGCTCTGCCGTGCCGGTGTGGGTGCATTCACCCTCATAGATGCCGACGAGGTAGATGTTACAAACATCAACCGCCAGATGCCGGCCTTGGCCTCTACTGTGGGGCTGCCCAAGTGCGATGTAGTGGCCGCTCGTCTGCGGGAAATAAACCCGGCGGTGCAGCTCACCGTAAAAAAGATGTTTATTACCGAGGAGAATATCCCGCAGCTGCTTGCCGGGCACAGCTACTCCTTTGTGGTAGATGCCATAGACACGCTACCGTCAAAAGCGGCACTCATTGTGGCCTGTTGGCAGGGTGGTGTAAAAATAGTGTCGAGTATGGGTGCCGGCACCAAAATGAACCTTGTCGACATACGCCAAGGTGACTTGTGGAAAAGTGAGCATTGCACGCTTGCAAAAAATATGCGTCGCTTGTTACGTGCCTATCGCGGGCAGTACAAACTGCCTGTGGTGTTCAGTGTCGAAGAACCGCGTAGTTATGCCCTGCAACCCTCTCCTGCAGGTGGCAAGCCCATAATTGGTTCGCTTGGCTATTTTACAGCGGCCTTTGGTTGTTATCTTGCTGAATATGTAATAAAAGAGATATGATAGATATAAAAAATATAACAAAGAGTTTTGGCTCTCTGCAGGTGTTGCGTGGCGTAAACCTGCACATCAATAAGGGCGAGGTAATAAGCATCGTGGGGCCCAGTGGTGCAGGCAAAACAACTTTGTTGCAGCTTATTGGTGCTCTCGACCGCCCCACATCGGGTAGTATAAGTTTTAATGGCAAGGAACTTGCTTGTATGAGCGACAAGCAGCTTGCAACGTTCCGCAACAAGCATGTAGGCTTTGTTTTTCAGTTCCACCAGCTGCTGCCGGAGTTTACAGCTCTGGAAAATATAATTATTCCCGCGCTCATTGCGGGGCGCAGCCGTGGCGAAGCTGAAAGAGAGGCTATGGAACTGCTTGGAATAATGGGTCTGAAGGAGCGTGCAGAGCACAAACCTTCGGAGCTTTCGGGTGGTGAGAATCAACGTGTTGCGGTTGCAAGGGCACTTATTAATAAGCCGGAACTGATTCTCGCCGATGAGCCCTCGGGTAGCCTCGACAGTAAAAATAAAGAGGAGTTGCACAAATTATTCTTCGACTTGCGCGACCGCTACGGTCAAACATTTTTTATTGTTACGCACGACGAAGAACTTGCCCGCATAACCGACCGCACAATTCGTATGGTCGATGGGGTGGTGAGCAGTGTTAAATAATATTAATTTTTAGAGCCTGCTTTTTACATTTTCTCCTTTGTGCAGTCTATTAATCAAGCAAATAGAAGAAATAAAGTATGAAAAAAACAATTTTGTTTATGTTTGCAATGGTTATTGCCGTTGCAGCATTCTCGCAAGAGAGACATAGAGGTGCCCAAGCACGCAGGCAACAGATTAATCCCGAGGCGATGGCTCTGGCGCAGACCAAAAAACTGCAAGAGGTGCTGCAGCTCGACAGCGTTCAGTATCAGGCGGTTTTCCTTATGAACTACTCCGACGCAATGGCTATGCAAGATAGTATGAAGGCTCGTAAGGAGCGTGCAAGCCGCGACGGCAAGCGTGTGCAGCCCACCGAAGAGGAGCGCAAGGCTCGTGCTGAAGTTATGAAAAAACGTATGGAGATACGCAACGAGCATATGAAGCAGATACTCACCGAGGAACAGTACGAAAAATACCTCGAGCATCAGAAAAAAACAATGCGTAGCGGCCGCAGGCCGCGTGGCGGTAAGTAACAAAAAAGCGAGTGATTCACTCGCTTTTTTGTTGTAAATCTTCTTTAAACGACTCTATCTTTTCGATATTTGCGGCCGTGTCCTCACGCATTTGTTTTACAAAACTATTCTCTTCGGCTCTGCCGTATATGGCCAAGGCTTCCTCGCCACTGTTGCAGGTTGATGAACGGAAGGGGTTGTCGTGGTCTTTCTTGCGCGATAGATATACCTGCTTGCAAATAAAGTGCTGTATGCGCTTTGCCTCCTCCAAGGCTTGCAGCCATAGCTCGCGGCTCAAAGCATCGCAGTTTAGTACGTGGCACAAAGCATGCAGCGCGTGGTGTAGCTTGTCGGTGGGGTAGCGGCTCCACAGCTCGTCGTAACGCCTGTGTATGGCATTCCAGGAGTCGAGTGTGCCGTTGCATATATCCTCGCGCAGAGTGTCAATATCGGTAGTCATTACAAGCTGTCCGCCAAGGTTTGTCCATTCCTGCCCGGTTTGTGTACTGTCTGTTTTGAAATTAATTAAGCTGTTTATTTGGTTGCAAGCAGTCTGCCCATTGCTTAATGTGTTGCTCACGGCATAGTGTATGAGCATATCTCCGTATGCGTGGTAGGCATCGTAAACCTTAAGTATGTGCACCGGCCTGTGGCTGTTCTCCATTCCTTCTCCGGCTATTGTTAAGCTATCAACCACCTTGCGGTCTCCCTGCAACAAGCGTTGCCCGGTTTTCATTAGCGAGCAATCATCACCCTCTATCTCTTTGTGCCCACCTGTTGCTTTAATGTATGCCTTTGCGGTCCATAGCTCCAGCAGCTTGCGTGCCTTTATTACCTCTTGCATAGTGTCGGGCGCAAAGGTGTCGAATTCTATGTTCTGCACCTTTGTTATGCGTTTGTCGCGCGTGTGGTATTTCCACGTGTTGCGTGCAAGTGCATACATATTATACAACCACCAGTAGGCGGGTATCACCTCCAAGCAGTTGCCGGCTATGTTGTTGCTCACCAGCGCAAACGGCAATGTAATATTCATTTCAGCAGGGTAGTCGCCCTTTGTCAGCAGGGTGAAAGAGGCAAAACGGCTGGAATGCTTAACCGACGAGCAGAGCCCCGGCCAAAACCCGCGCCCGGCCACCAACTCTCCATCGTTGGTGCGGCTGTTGTGGTTGCTGCCAATAGTGGCTCCTGCGGCCATGTTGCTTTGCCCCATAATTACCGATGCAATGAGGAACGAATTGTTGTGGTGCTGCTCGTGCCCGGGAAATATAAGGTTGTTTAGCACCTCGCAGCACGATATAGTGCTGTTGTCGCCCATAATGGAGTTTATAAGGCGTGCACCATACTTGAAGTTTGAGTTATTACCAAGAATAAACCTCACTGCCGTGCACGAGTAGAATATGTGGCAGCCATAGCCCACTATTCCATTCACAAGAATTACATTCTCGCCAATCTGCGTGGGCTCACTGTCCGACGAGTTTATAGTAATATTCTTTAGCTTCGATGCTCCTTTTATGTAGCAATCGGTGCCCATCTTTACGTCTTTTATTATAGACGAGTTTTTAATGACACAGCGTTCTCCTATCTCACCATAGTATCCACGGTGGTGGTCTATGGTGTTTTGTGTTATTTCGGTTAAGCGTTCTTGCAGGGCGGTGTCATTGGCGTGTTTCCCCCATAAATAGGCATCGGCAGGTATCATACCATCGAATGGAATTACCGAGCGTGCACCCGTCTCATTCATTATCTCTATGCGCACGCGCACAGCCTCCGGCTCTCCCTCCTTAACTATGCCGTTGCCGAACTTCGCATGGTCGGTAGTCGCCATTTCCTGTATGTTGAATAGCATACAATGGGCACCTATAATATAGTGTGAAAGGTAGTGTACATCGTGTATGGCACAGTCGTCGCCAATGTCGCACGAATGTATGCTCGAGTTTGTTATGCCCACCGGCAAGCGCAAGTCGTGGAACTGCAACGCCCCATTGCACACACGCCCTATGCGCACTGTGCCGTAAAATTTATTGTCTTTTATCATTGTGGGGTTGAACTCGTTGGCCACCCACACAGTGTCCCACGACGACGCAGTGTTGTTGTTCTTCACCAGTTGCTCAATCTCGTCGCTGCGCAAGTGTCGCCACCCACCGTCGGGCTCTTTTACTTGCCTGTTGCGTATATAGTATTTATCCTTTCCTTCGGGCAGGTATTTGGGGTCTATCCAGCCATCGCTCAATGCGGTAGGAGGCAGCAGTGTTACACGTTCCATAGTTGTATAGTATAGTTATGATATAAAAACGCTGCGCCGGGTTATATATTGTGTGTGTCGATGCTTTGTAGTATCTTTACACTGCATTTGAAACCGAGTATATAATTATGGCAATAGACTTGCAAATAGAGGGGCTGTCAAAAAGCTTCGGCGACTTAGAACTTTTCAGTGGAATATCCTTTACCGTTGAAGAACGTAAACGCATAGGGCTTATAGCGCGTAATGGTAGGGGGAAGAGTACGCTGTTAAAAATAATAGCAGGCGATGAGCCTGCCGACTCAGGCAAAATAACTCTGCGGGGTGGTGTACGCATTGGCTACCTCGAGCAAGAGCCCGATTTTGACGATAATCTCACTGTAATAGAGGCCTGCTTGCAGCGCAACAGCGAAAAAGCACAGGTTATTGCGCGTTATGAACAAGCTGCCTCTGCGGGCAACACAGCAGCATTGCAGCAGCTTATGGAGGAGATGGACCGCTTGAATGCATGGGACTATGAACACCGTGCCAAGCAAGTGCTCGATAAACTGAAAATCACCCGCTTCGACCAGCCTGTGAAAGAGTTGTCGGGAGGCCAGAAAAAACGTATAGCTCTTGCTGCCGTTCTCATCGAGCAGCCCGACCTTATGATTCTCGATGAGCCCACCAACCACCTCGATATGTCTATGGTTGAGTGGCTCGAGGAGTATCTCTCTCGCTTGAGCAGCAGCCTGCTTATGGTAACCCACGACCGCTATTTCCTCGACAACGTATGCAACGAGATAATAGAAATAGACGAAAACACAATCTATCGCTATAAAGGTAACTACAGCTATTTTCTCCAACGTCGCGATGAGCGTCTGCAAAACAAAGCCGTCGAAACTGCACGTGCCCGTAATCTGCTGCGCAAGGAACTCGATTGGATACGTCGTCAGCCACAGGCACGTGCCCACAAAGCAAAATACCGTATAGACGCCTTTTATAAATTGGAAGAGAAGGCTGCCGCTATGCGCGACGATTCAAAAGTGTCAATGGAAATAAAGGCACAATACATTGGCAATAAGATATTTGTAATGAAGGCACTCTCCAAAGCCTTCCCCGGCAAGGTAATAACCAAAGATTTCTATTACACCTTTGCCCGCTACGAAAAGCTGGGAATAGTCGGCGACAACGGCACCGGTAAATCTACATTTATAAAAATGCTGCTTGGCAAGGTGGCACCCGATAGTGGCACAATAGAAGTAGGTGAAACCGTCAAATGGGGCTATTACAGCCAAGACGGCCTTGCCTTCAACGAGCAAATGAAGGTTATAGACGTTGTTAAAAACATTGCCGAGGTTATTCCCGTGGGCAATAAAATGCTTTCGGCGTCGCAGTTCTTGCAACATTTTCTTTTTACCCCCGAGAAACAATACAACTATGTATATAAGCTCAGTGGTGGCGAGAAACGTCGTCTCTACCTATGCACCGTGCTTATGAGCAATCCCAATTTCCTTGTGCTCGACGAGCCTACCAACGACCTTGACATTGAAACCCTGCAGGTGCTCGAGGAGTATTTGAGCGACTTCAAAGGGTGCGTGATAGTCGTGAGCCACGACCGCTATTTTATGGACAAGGTAGTCGACCATATCTTTGTTTTCAATGGCGAGGGCAATATAAAAGATTTTCCCGGTAACTACACCGAGTATCGCGATTGGCGCGATGAAGAGCGTGCCACGGCTGCAAAAACGGTAGCTGCACAGGCAGCAAAGAGTACCCCCACAAAGCAAAATCACCGTGCCGAAGAAAAACGTAAACTCACATTTAAAGAAAAACGCGAGTACGAGGTATTGGAAACAGAAATATTTGAACTCGAAGCAGAAAAAACGGCCATAGAACAGGCAATGAGCAGTGGCACTCTCTCCACAGCCGATTTATTAGAAAAATCGGCACGCATACAGCAAGTAATGGAGATAATAGACGAAAAAACAATGCGTTGGCTTGAACTGAGCGAGTTTGCGGGTTAGCCTCTTCCCTCAATGAAATGCAATTTGTTGCAATTTTGCAAAAATATATAGATTGAAATAGTTATTTTTGCACCGGTGGCCTTAGCCATCGTAAAGTTTGAATATAATGAAAAGTAGAAGTCCTAAAATAGACCGGTTCTCCTTTCTTGCCGAGTCTTTCTTAGTGGATAAGATTGGCCGCGTGCGCCCAAGCACCTTGGTCAATAATATGCTTATATGCGGTAACAGGCACGCCGAAGCGCGTGGCTTTGGTGCCACCGAGTCGCTGGGTTGGGTAATAGCCCGCATAGCTCTCCACATAGACAAAATACCCGTTATGCGTGAGCGTTTTTACATAGAAACCTGGGTGCGCTCTCTCTACCACGGCTTCACCGACCGTTGTGTGCGTGTTGTTGATGAGAATGGCGGGCACATAGCATCTATGCTTGCCACGTTTGCACTTATGGATTTAAAAACACGTTCATCGGTTGATTTAAATGGAGATATTGGTATGCGTCTTGTAGAAAGCATTCTCCCCGATGAACCCTTCGCAATAAAGCGTGTTCCATCGATAAACCGCACACCTGTCGATGAAATATCATTCCGTCGCCGTCCTCAATACAGCGACATAGATATAAACGGGCACATGAACAGCATACGCGAGCTCGACCACATATTAGATGCTATGCCACTCGATTATATGTACACACATAACCTCACCGATTTTGTGGTCGCTTATATGCATGAGGGTGAAGCGTGTGAGGAACTTTCTTATGGAATAAAAGAACTTGCCGAAGACCATTTTATAGCGCAGGTTACAAAAGAAAACGGTGTGGCATCATCACGTTGCGAGCTTAAATTCTTACCAATAAAAAAATAATATTATGAACACTATAGATAAAGATTCCAATCTTAAAACACTCTGCAATGCCGGTGGAAAAGCGATATTAGATACTGAGATTTTGAGTGAAGCCGCCTCGTTGCTATGCTACACCGACGATGAATTGAGCGAATACTTCACCGACGAGGACATTGCAAAAGTGAGAGCCGAAAAAGAAGAAATTAATGCCAAGCGTTTAAATAAATATACGATAGGCGGCGAGCAAGCCGCCGACTATCGTATGGTTGCCGAAGATGAATCCTCCTATGGTGGTAACCTGTAAAAAGATTCTCCCGCTGTTGCCTGTTAAAACACTTAAATATCTTCTCCTTTTTCTTTAGGTTGTTGCTTTTTGCTCAGTTTCTCTTCCAGCATTTGTACCCACTCATACCAGTTTGGAATATAAAGTGTGGCAATAATAGTGTTCAACAACATACCCATAACCACTGCTGCACCAAGCGAGAGGCGGGCATTGGCTCCTGCACCACCGGCAAAGAGCAAAGGCATCACACCCAGCACAAAAGCAAAAGAGGTCATAAGAATAGGGCGCAAGCGCACGTGCCCCGCTTCGGCTGCACTTTGGCGTATGCTATTGCCCGTGCGTCGGTAATCCCGTGCAAACTCCACAATTAGAATTCCGTTTTTCGCACTCAACGCAATAAGCAGAATTATTCCCACCTGCGTATATACACTCACCGGAATATCAAATATCCAGCAACCCGCTATAGCACCTAGCAAAGCTATTGGCACGCCGGTGATAGCAGCCACGGGGCTGCCCCAGCTCTCATATTGTGCCGCAAGTACCAGGTATGCGACCAATATTGCAATTATAAATATAAGAGTAGTGCTGCTGCCTGCCGTTTTTTCCTGGTAGGCAACGCCTGTCCATTCATACCCGAACTCATTGCCAAGCTCAGCCTTTACAAGAGCCTCCACCTCGTTCATCACTTCGCTCGAGCTATACCCGGGTGCAACATTGCAGGTAATGGCTGCGCTGTTGTACATATTATACCGCCCAAGCTGGTCAATGCCTAAAATGTCCTCTACCTTTATAAAACTGCTGAAAGGTACCATCTCTCCCTTGTTGTTGGCAAGGCTCAAGCGCAGTACGCTGTCAATAACCTTCTGGCTCTTTTCTCCTGCTGCCATTTTTACCTGCCATATACGGCCGAGCATTACAAAATCGTTTACATAAATGGCTCCCATATAATAGCTCAGTGTAGAAAGTACTGCGCCCATATCCAGCCCCATAGATATTGCTTTCTCGCGGTCTATGTTCAGGAAATATTGTGGCACATCGGCTTCGTAAGAGCTGTTCATGTTCTCTACCGAAGGTGCCTTGCTGTAGCTTGCCACAATGGCATCTACGCCCTTTTGCAGCTCGGTGAGCCCAAGAGCCTTTCGGTCCTCTAATTGTAGCTGCAGGCCACCCACATTGCCTATGCCCGGAATTGCCGGTGGCACTATGGCAAAGCATTGTGCTTCTTCAATCTCTACATAAGCCTGCTTGTTGAAACGCTCTACAATGGCTGCTGCTTTCTGCTCTTTCTCTTTGCGCTCGCTCCAGTCCTTGAGTACCACAAAAACACTTGCAGCGTTGCTCTGTTGTCCGTTGTTCAGAATGCTATACCCGCTAATGCTTATATTGGTTTTTACCTCGGGGTAGGCCGAAACAATATCCTCAACTTTTGCAGCAACCGCCTCTGTGCGGCTTAGCGACGCTGCGGGCGGCAGTTGCACAGCAATAATAAAATATCCGTCGTCTTCCTCGGGTATAAAGGTCGTGGGCCACACGTTGAACATATATATTGCAAGCAACGACATAGCCGCAAACGAGCCTGCGGCAATCCACGCTCGGCGCAACAGGAAATCCACCACTTTGTCATACCACCGTTGCACGGTGTTGTACCCCCTGTTAAATGCTCTGAAGAAAGCTCCCTCGCGCCTCTCGGTCGATGGGCGTAGCAGAATTGCACATAAGGCGGGTGTTAGCGTGAGTGAGTTAAAGCCGCTGAGCAGTGTGGCAGTGGCAATGGTTAGTGCAAATTGCTTGTATAGCTGCCCCGATATTCCACTAATCATTGTGGTGGGCAGGAATACAGCCATCATCACAAGTACCACACCTATTATGGGGCCTGCAATCTCCTCCATAGCCTTCTCTGTGGCATCGCGTGCAGCAAGCTTTCCCTCGTCTAATATTCTTGTGGCGTTCTCCACCACCACAATAGCATCATCTACCACAATGGCAATGGCAAGAATAAGCCCAAAGAGCGATAGCGTGTTTATTGAGAACCCCAACAACTCCATCACTGCCAGCGTTCCTATGAGCGACACCGGTATAGTGAGGCAGGGAATTAGTGTCGCACGCCAGTTCTGCAAAAAGAGGAATATAACCAAAATCACCAGTACTGTGGTCTCTACAAAGGTATAAAGCACCTCGTGAATGGAGCTGCGCATCACGTCGGTAGTGTCCAGTGCAATCTGGTATTGCACTTGTGGCGGGAATCCCTCGGCAAGCTCTTCCATTTTCTCCCGCACGGCTTTTGAAACAGCTAATGAGCTTGACCCCGGTAGCTGGTACACCGCAAGCGCAGCGGTGGGCTTTCCTTTCAAGCGGCTCGACGACGCATAAGTCTCGCTGCCAATCTCAATATCTGCAATGTCGCGCAGGCGTAGCATCTCCACACCGTTGTTGCGTATCACAATATTGGCAAACTCCTCGGCATCTTTTAGTCTTCCCTGCACGTTCAGCGTGTATTGGAAGGCGTTGTCGGCCCCGGCACCAAGCGTCTGCCCCACATATCCTGCCGATATTGCGAGGTTTTGTTTTGATATTGCTTGGTAAACCTCTGCGGGCGATATTCCCCTTATGCGCATTGCCTCGGGTTTCAGCCACACGCGCATAGAGTAGTTGCCGGCTCCCATAATATTTACCGAGCCCACCCCCGGGGTGCGGGTGAGCTGGTCCACAATCTGCAGCTCGGCATAGTTAGAGAGGTAAAGCTGATTATAGGTGCTGTCGCCTGTGAGAGTGATAAAAAGCACCACGTTGGTCGATTGCTTCTGCACCGTTACGCCCTGTTGCGTTACCTCGGTGGGCAGGGAGTTAAGTGCAATATTCACTCTGTTCTGCACAAGCACTGTTGCCATGTCAATGTCTGTCCCCACCTCAAATGTTACAGTGAGCCTGTATGTGCCCGACGACGATGAAGTGGAGCTCATATAAATCATACCATCAACACCATTTACCTGTTGTTCAATGGGTATTCCCACCGTTTGTGCAATGGTCTCGGCATTTGCACCGGGGTAAACCGCATTTACCTGCACCGTGGGTGGTGTTATAGAGGGGTACTGGTCTATGGGGAGTACAAAAAGGGATATACCGCCTGCAACAAGCAATAGCAGCGATAACACGGTTGCGAATATAGGCCGTTCTATGAAGAATTTAGAGAAATTCATAATCTTAGAGCTTTGTATAAGTTTGTATTGTTGTTGCAACTACTTTTTATTGCGTGAGCCCTCCATTATAGGAGTAACCTTCATGCCGTTGCGCACCTTCAGCAGAGCTTTAGTTACATATAATTCATCGGCTTTAAGCCCGCTTGTAACAAGGCGCAGGGTGTCATCGACAAGGTTCCCTGTGTCAATGCTCCGGTATTCCACCGTGTTGCTGTCGTTTATTACATAAAGAAACTTTCCAAGCTGGTCGGTGCCTATAGAGGCATCTTTTACAAGTATTCCGTTATCGACCTTCTCATAGGGCAGCACCACGCTTATGTAGCTGCCTGGCTTTAGAAAAAGGTTGCTGTTGTCGAGCTCTGCTCTCACACGCATAGTGCCTGTGCTCAGGTTTATGTCAGGCGACAAGTAGTCCATTTTTGCTTTCCAACGGTAGTATGTGTCGTTGCCCAGTGTAAATGTTACATACTCCTCCTTGCCCACAACGTCGGCACGCTTTTCTTTGTTGAGCCATTGGTTGTCGGTTATGTCAAAGTGAGCATACATTTTGTCATCTTTGTACATTTTGCACAGCTCCACAGGGCTTGCCGCCCCGGGAATATATGTGCCTACGGAGTAATTTTCTATACCCACAACCCCGTCCATAGGTGCCTTCACATAGCAGTATCCAAGGTTGGTGCGTGCCGTGCTCAGCGCAGCCTTGGCGTTGTTTACCTGTGCCTCGTAGCTCTTAACGTTGCTTTTTGCCTGCAACAGTTCTATCTGGCTCACAGCGTCGCTCTCTATTGCTTGTAGCATACGCTCGTAATTGCTACGGGCATATTCAAGCCCTGCTTCGGCAGTGTTCAGTGCAGCCTCGGCTTGTGCCACGGCATTTTCGTAAAGCGTGGGCTCTATTACAAAAAGAGTCTCTCCCTTCTTCACTCTGCCGCCCGGTGTGTAGCTCTGCTTTTGCAGTGTACCACTTGCTCTTCCAACAATTGAGATAGTGGAAACGGCCTCTAAATATCCCGGATATTCGCGGGTGAGTGTTACGGCACGCTCAATAGGTGCGGCAACCTCAACGGGCAAAGGTTGAGAGTTGCTTGCCTGTTCTGCCTTTTTATGACAGCTGCATATTATGCACATTGCCGCCATTATAATAATCTTTTTCATATATTTATTTTTTTAAGTTGATACTACCAACCACCGCCAAGGGCTTCATATAACTGTACAAGGTATTTGAGCGATGCCCCTTGTGCTTGCACAAGGTAATCCTCGTAGCTCAAAAGGGTGCGTTGCGCGTCAAGAACATTTTGGAATTGTGTGAGCCCCTGCTTGTATAGCTCCAGTGAGAGTGTCAATGTTTCGTTGCTTTGGTTTACAGCCTCTTTTATTGCCACAATCTGGGCAATGGAGCTGCTGTATTCGCTCATCGCACTTTCTACCTCTTGCATTGCTGTAAGCACTTTGTTGTTGAACGATAAAATACTCTGCTCGAGTGCGGCTTTGGCTTCCCGTGTGGCATTCAACCTCTCTCCACCGCTGAAAATTGTCCACTTCATTGCGGGGGCTATCTCCCACGTGAGGCTGCGTGCGTGCGGTAGTTTTTTAAGCTCGTCCGCCGAATAGCCTATAGTGCCGTTAATGTAGAACGTGGGCAGCCAGTCGCGCTTGCTTGCCCCAAGCAGTGCGGCAGCGGCCTCCACCTGTTTTTCGGCCTCTCTTATGTCGGGGCGGCGTCGCAATAAATTCGCAGGTACTCCAAGAGCTATTGTTTCTATGTACGCGGGTAGCCTTTTGTCATCGCCCGGCCAGTTCCCCATATCCTGTGGGTAACAGCCCAGCAGCACAGCCATACTATTCCTGTATGCCGTTATTACAGCCTCCATAGCAGGAATCTGTGCAAGTGTGTTGTAATATACCGATTTCGATTGTGCAACATCTAATTTTGATGCAAGGCCGCTGTTGTAGCGCGAAGTTACTATGTTTATAATCTCCCTTTGCGACTCCACATTGTTGCGTAGCACGCCAAGGCGTGCAACACTCTCCTTTATTGAAAAATATGTTGTGGCCACATTGGCACAGAGAGAAACCATCACAGCCCTATACTCCTCCTCGGTGGCCTGGAAAAGCTTTTTTTGTGCCTTTGAGCGCATATATACACTCCCGAACACGTCGGCTTGCCAGCTCATTGAAACAGCCCCGCTGAAGTAACCGTTGTAGCTCTCCCGGTAAAGGGTTTCTGCAGTGTTGCCACTGCTTTTTGCACGTTGCCACCCTGCTTGCAGCCCCACTTGTGGCAGAAGGTTGCTTTGTGCCTGTCGCCACACGGCTCTTGCCTTCTTCATATTTTCTATTGCTGCAAGCACCGACGGGTTACGCATTATTGCCACATTTATTAACGAATCGAGCTGCGAATCTTCAAAATTCTGCCACCACAGGTCGTTCTCGGGCGTTGTTTGCTCAAAAAAATCACTTTTCTCCCAGCTGTCGGGCAGTGGCTCTGTAAGATATCTCTCTCCTTGCTGCGCTTTAGTGATAGATATAGTGGAAAACAGCAAAATAAATAGTAACGTGTACCTCATAATTTATATTCATTAAGCAGAATATAAACACATAGCGCGTGGGTAAGGTTTTCCATTGGTGAAATTTCAGTTCTGCTTTGCAGCAGCTTTAGTACAAAACAAAAACGACAACGTTTCACAACGTTGTCGTTTAAGGATACCGAACGCTTTCGGCGTCTTAACTATTTAACTTAATATTAACTCATCTTGCGATAAGTTATCTTGTGTTTTTTGTTTTGTGGGGCACATAATTGTGTGCTCCCTATGTTCATTGGGGAAAATAAGTGGTAGCGTGCTACCATTTATTTTGTGTGTTACTTTACCCCATTGATAGCCCTCGCTACCGCGCCCCGCGTGGCACAAACCTTGTCTGTGCTTCACGCGACTTATCGCTGCTCGTGCTATCGATAGTGTAATTTGTGGTCTATTATTTAGACCACAAATTACCCCATTCACCACGTTGGGTGTTGCCAAGCTGAGCACCGCTTACTGTGGTATCTACTTCTTTGTCGTATGCTTGCAATGAAACAGCAATCATACCCTCTGTCATTACATTAACCTCTGTTGCAAGAGGTGATACATAAGTTCTTTTCATATCGTTTAATAATTTTATATATTCATTATTGTTTTAGATATTTCCTTCGC
>JAFUOP010000046.1 GCA_017481875.1 Bacteroidaceae bacterium | reverse complement strand
TACCGTTTTTCTCCTTACTTCCGTTCACGTAGAACAGCACCTTAAATGTACTTCGCATAATCTAATTCTTTTTGGTTACAAAATTAGTTATCAGCGAGTTGTACATTGTTATGCAGAATATGGCAGAGAATAGAAATAAACTCCAACGACCTATAAAATCACCTCGTTATTGGGTAATGATTTGAAAACCGTCCGCACTCATTACCTTTCATTTTCTTGCACTTTTGCATCGGCGAGGCTTTCATCATAAGTCCTCATAAGTCATTGAACACCAGTGCCACCATCATTATTTTCTCTTATTCGTTAGATTTTTCCAGAGATAAAGTCTGTAATTGTATATATTTTTTAAGTTATTAACAATTTAAGTAAAAAAAACGCGTTATTTGCAGTAGATAATATTAATTTAAAATTATATGGCAACAACAATGAAAAAAGCACTTATAACAGGTATAACAGGGCAGGACGGCTCGTTCTTGTCGGAGTTTCTATTGAGCAAGGGATACGATGTTCACGGCACTATACGTCGTTCATCGGTAGATTACCGCGAGCGTATAGCCCATTTGGAGGGTAACCCTCATTTTCACCTTCATTATGCCGACTTGGGCGACTCTATGAGCCTTTTGCAGGTGGTGAGCAAGGTGTGCCCCGACGAAATATACAACCTTGCTGCACAGAGCCACGTGCAGGTGAGTTTCGACTCTCCCGAGTTCACAGCCAACGTAGATGCCACCGGTGTGTTGCGTATTCTGGAGGCAGTGCGCTTGTCGGGCCTTGCAAAAACCTGTCGCATATACCAGGCATCTACATCGGAGCTTTACGGCAAGGTTGAAGAGGTTCCGCAGAACGAAAACACTCCGTTCCACCCATACAGCCCCTATGCAGTAGCAAAGCTTTATGGCCACTGGATAGTGAAAGAGTACCGCGAGGCATACGGAATGTTCTGCTGCTCAGGTATTCTGTTCAACCACGAGAGTGAGCGTCGTGGTGAAACATTTGTTACCCGCAAAATAACTCTTGCAGCAGCCCGCATTGCGCAAGGCAAGCAGGATAAATTGTATCTTGGTAACCTGTCGTCGTTGCGCGACTGGGGCTATGCCAAGGATTATGTAGAGTGTATGTGGCTGATGTTGCAGAACGAGAAACCCGAGGATTTTGTTATTGCCACCGGTGTGCAGCACTCTGTGCGCGATTTCTGCTACTACGCCTTCAAGCACGTTGGTATAGAGCTTGAATTTGTGGGCGAGGGTGCCGACGAAAAAGGTATCGACAAGGCTACGGGTAAGGTGCTCATTGAGGTTTCACCCGATTTCTTCCGCCCCACCGACGTAGTGAACCTTTGGGGCGACCCTTCAAAGGCACGCACAAGGCTTGGCTGGGACCCGCAAAAGACCACATTCGAGCAGTTAGTAAAAATAATGGTCGATTCTGATATGGCAAAAGTGGCAGTGGAGCGTGCCGAGGAGCATATACGCACCAACCTTGCCGAGTATCTTGAGCGCGGAATTGTAAAATAGTCTGTAAAATGGAGAAACAAGCAAAAATATATGTGGCAGGCCACCGCGGCATGGTGGGTTCTGCTATTGTGCGCGAGTTGCAGCGTCAGGGGTACAGCAATATAATCACCCGCACCCACGCCGAGCTCGACCTCTGCCGCCAGGAACAAGTGGAGCTGTTTTTTGCCACAGAAAAGCCCGAATATGTGTTCCTTGCAGCAGCCAAGGTAGGTGGCATCATAGCCAACCACACCGCCCTTGCCGACTTTATGTACGAAAATATGATGCTGGAGATGAACGTGATAAACGCAGCGTGGCGCAACGGTTGCAAAAAGTTGCTTTTCTTGGGCTCGTCGTGCATCTACCCCCGCCTGGCACCGCAGCCTATGAAGGAGAGTTGCCTGCTCACGTCGGAGCTGGAGCCCACCAACGAGGCCTACGCGCTTGCAAAAATATCGGGCCTTAAATACTGCGAATACCTCAACCGCCAGTATGGTACCGACTACATAAGCGTTATGCCCACAAACCTCTACGGGCCCAACGACAACTATCACCCCACACACAGCCACGTGCTGCCTGCCCTTATACGCCGCTTTCATGAGGCAAAAGAGGCCGGTGCACCCACTGTAACCTGTTGGGGCGACGGCACGCCTTTGCGCGAGTTCCTCTATGTTGATGACCTTGCCAACCTATGCGTGTTCCTTATGGACAACTACAGTGGCAACGAAACCGTGAACGCCGGCACAGGCAAGGAGATAACAATAAAAGCTCTCACAGAACTTGTAGCGCAGGTAGTGGGCTACACGGGAGAAATCCTTTGGGACACCACAAAACCCAACGGCACCCCCCGCAAGCTACTCGATGTATCGAAGGCCGCAGGGCTCGGCTGGCGTTACAGCACAGAACTTGAAGCCGGAATAAAGTTGTCGTACGAGGATTTTCTCACCAATCCAATGCGTGCAGAAAGATAAAACACCGTGCAGCACAAAAAACAAATGGCATATGGGTTTGTTATAAATGAACCCTATGCCATTTTCTTATGAGTAAAAAACTATGCAGCAAGTGCAACACGCCAATCAGCCGTTTTGCTTTCTGGCACCTCATAACAGGCCGATACTCCTATTTGTGCCCCAATTGCGGGGTAGTGTGCAGCTACTGCGTGGAACGGTATGTGCAACCCGTGGTTGTGTGCAAGTTTTGTGGGGCAGTGGTTACCGTAAATAAAAGTAAATAAAAAAAGACAGCCGTTGTAGCTGTCCTTTCAGTGGAGCATACGAGAGTCGAACTCGTCACCTTTTGACTGCCAGTCAAACGCTCTAGCCAGATGAGCTAATGCCCCTTGCTGTATTTGGTTTCCCAAACACGTCTGCAAAGATAGTACTATTTTTTAAAAACAGAGTTATATGTTACGTATTTTTATCTGTTTTATATAATCTTGCCGATGATTTTAAGTTTTCTAAGGATAAAAATAAAAATGGGAGTTGCAATGAGAACAGCAAATGTGCCAATGTATTCCCAATAGTGCGGCAGCCCTTCTTTTGTCAAAAGGGTATGTACCTCGTTGGCGAAAAATACGTGGAAAATATAGATGTATAAACTCTCCTCACGCCCCATTCTTCTTGACAGGTATGGCGGGAATGTGGCACCGCCTATAATCTCTTGGTATTTACCTATGTATAACCCCGCTAATATTAATACCGGAATTGCATAAAAAAGTATTTTTTTAGCATATCAATGATAATCTTTACAAAGATATGTATATCAGATGATTACATAGGTTTTATCCTACTTTTTGGGCTCACCTGCAAAAGTTGGGGGGATGATATAAAAATATTATCTTCGCATAGTTAAAATAAAGTACTATGCAGGACGAAAAAATACTATTGGAATTAGCTCGTTTGATATTGCCATCAGGTTTCATTGAAAACTTCAAG